>ONQD01000052.1 GCA_900319865.1 uncultured Bacteroidales bacterium
GCCCGGGAGTATATGAAAGAAGAGCAAAACGAACCAATATCATAACGTACCCCCAGCAAAGACACAGCGGGGCAACGACTCTATTATCGACAATCTCACTATTGCCGACATGACCTACCGGTGTCCAAAGAAGGCATGGGTTAGTGTGTGTTTTGTGTCACACCAACGAAGCATGGGAGAACCAGCTGCCTTAGAGACTCGTCAGAGCACCTCCTCGAGAAGACCGCTTTCTGAATCGATAATGAAGCCTCGCACCGTGACATCCTGTGGCACCAACGGGTGAGTGCGGATGGTTTCGACTGTGCGACGTACCGACTCGGGGGTATCCTTGAAACCTTCAAGCCAGTGGTTCAAATCGATGCCACATTTGCGGACGGTGTCGAGCGTGCGGTCGGAGATACCACGGGCAAGCATCTGCTCGTGGAAATGGTCGTAACTCATGTGGCAGGCGCCACAATGGGAATGGGCAACCACCATGATGTTGTTTACACCCAATTCGTAGATTGCCACAATCAAGCTGCGCATTGCCGAATCGAAAGCAGAGATTACCAGTCCGCCTGCATTCTTTATAATCTTGGCGTCGCCGTTCTTCAATCCTAAAGCAGCAGGTAGCAACTCGGTAAGACGGGTGTCCATACACGAGAGCACGGCCAGTTTCTTGTCGGGATATTTATCGGTGAGGAACTTCTCATATCCTTTCTCTGCCACGAAACGCTTGTTGTATGCCAATATCTGATCTATCATATCATTAAGAAATAATGGTTCATAATCATTTTTTCCATGCACCAATCACTTCGCCGATATAGACAGTATGGATTCCGGCTTCAAAGCCGTCGTACCACTGCTTGGGGGTATCGTTGCGGAAGTCTTTGGCCGACTGGTGCCAAGCGGTCATTGTTTCGCATTCAATCACGGTTTTGGCCTCTGTATAATAGGGCGTCCCATGCTCAGTATAGGCCACATGAAGACCTAGAGCCGCAGCCTTATCGCCGTCGCGTCCACTATACTTGCCCATATACTGCCACACCCGCGGGTCGTCGAACTCCATCACAGTGAAACGTTTGTGCCGTTCCATGAATTCATAAGTATAACGGGCGGGAGCCACATATACGGTAACCGCCGGACGGTCATGACCCAGATAATTGCCTATGGCACCCCAACCGATAGCCATAGCGTTGCTCTCGGAGCTGTCGCCAACACAGAGGATGAGGTTTTTGGTGAAATAAGTAAACCCATTGTCGACAAAATCCTTCTGCACATCGAAGGCAGTGAAATCTTGTTTTGAAGTGGTGTCGGTCGCTGTTTGGGGCTTTTCGCCACCGCCGGAACACCCCAGCAGGGCGGCACTGAAAATGATTAAAATAAAACGTTTCATCATTGCATTATTGATTAAGAAAAACCATTGCAAATGTACACATTTTTCCTGACATAACAGCACCATAGGCAAAAAAGTATCACGCATGTCATTATGGAACAATGATTTGAAGAATCAGTATCCACGCAGTTCCGAACCAATACAAAACACAAAAAAAGCAATCAAGGGCAAAATAATACAGAAATGTCAATTATTTTGTGTACCTTTGCACTAATGAAACGGCAATTCAAACAATTCATATTTCACTTAAAACAGATTGAGATAAAATAACATACACAATTATTACTATTTTTTAACAAAAAGGAGACAAACTTATGGCCAAACATTCAAAAACAAGGAACATCCTCCTCATAATCTTGGGGATATTATTGATTTTAGTTGTTGTGGTTTGGTGCCTCTGGAGGGGCGAAATCAAGACTATAGCCACTCTGAAGCAAGTGGGCGAAAACCCCTACCTCTACTACATGGAATATAAGGCGGATTACGACCTCGAAGAGGTGATAGAGAAGGATTTGGACCAGAATCCCAAATTGCTGGATTACGTCACCGCAAAAATAGGCAAAGGACTGCCCATTAAAGGAAAGAGCGCACAGGTGGCAGACGAGAACGGAAAACTCAGAACATTCAACTGCACTAGCCTACAAGCACGGAATGCCAACGGTGAGGGTTATCTGTACGGTCGCAACTACGACTATTTCCAAAACCCGACACTGGTAACCCTGTCACATCCCAAGACTAGGTATGCCTCGCTGGCAGTTAGCGACATGTCGCACTTTGGTTACAGTTTGGAAGACCTCCCCACCTCTTTTACGAAAAAGCTGCTTTGCCTGGCATCAATATATGCACCTGTAGACGGCATAAACGAGGCTGGACTATGCACATCGATTATGGCTCTGCACCACCAGCCTGCCAACCAGCAAACCGGAAAGCACAGCGTGGGTACAAGTATTATAATGCGCCTGTGGCTGGACCGCTGTGCCACTGTGGAAGAAGCACTGAACCTGCTCTCGACTGTAGACATAAGGCACGACTCGATTGTGGGTTCGGGATACCACTATATGGTTGCCGATGCCAAAGGCGACTGTGCCATTGTTGAATTCGACAAAGATGATGGATGGAAAACCATGATACTGCGCAAGCCCTCGGACAAGAACCACATGCTTGTGACCAACCATCTGCTCTCACCCAAATTCCGTACCGACGAACCCGACTCGACCGTGGGCAACCCCGGCAGCAAGAGCTGGTGGCGTTATGAAGTGGCCGAAGCCTACCTGAACGAACGGAACGGTGTGTTGAGTCCGGAACAGGTGCAAGAGTGTCTGGGACTTGTACACTGGGACAACCTAGTATTGCCCAATGGCAAAACAGAGGTGACACAGTACACTAACGTTTATAACCAATCGGCATTAACGCTGTGGCTGCGTCCGTGGAACGAATATGACACCACCTATCATTTCGAGCTGAAATAAACAAAAGCCCGGACACGAAAGCATAGTATAGATTCATCTTAAAACTCTAACACTGTAGAACATGAAGCGTCTACCCTTTGTCATCGCAATCGCCATGCTGTTGAGTGCTTGTGGCAACGGAATACATATCAAGAACCTTACCGTTGAGCATCAGGACGGCTCACAAGCCTTGGCCACCAACCAACCGCGGTTTAGCTGGCAATATGAAACCAAGAAGGAAAAAGTGGAACAAATAGAATACCGCATTGTGGTTTCAACAACAGCCCAGAATGCATCCAAAGGAATTGGTGACTTGTGGGACTCGGGGGTGCAGGAGTCGAGTAGGATGCTTTATATCCCATACGAGGGCAAAGAGTTGCACAGTCGTGACATAGCCTATTGGAAGGTATACACCATAGTGGCCTACGGTGATAATGGCAAGAAGACAGCGGTTGAGAGTGATGTAAAGTCATTCGAAATAAGCCTGCTTAACCCGGATGACTGGCACGCGCATTGGATAGGGCGCGACTATGACGACGACAGCCTGAACGGTCACACCGCCATCGCCGCCCGCTACCTGCGCAAAGAATTCAGGCTCAAGAAGGACATCACCAAAGCGCGCCTTTACATCAGTGGATTGGGAGTGTATAGCGCCTATATCAACAACATGGAGGTGGCATCTATCGAATGGCTGAAACCCACCCTCTCGGACTACACGAGGCGCATCTATTTCAACACTTACGACGTAACAGACCTTGTCCTCGAAGACGGACTGAACGCCGTAGGCGTCATCCTTGCAGGGGGGCGTTTCACCACCGTACGCCACGACAACAACTACCTGGAATGGTGCGGTATCAATCACGCCGCCCACTATGGCCTGCCGCAACTGCTGATGCAACTAGAGGTGACCTACAAGAACGGCACTACCGACACGATAGTCAGCGGCAAGGGGTGGAAGATAACCAACCGCGGTCCCATACGCAAGAGCAACGAGTTCGACGGCGAGACCTACGACGCCCGTCTCGACCTCGGAGACTGGACAATGCCCAACTACGACGACAGCCAGTGGGATGCAGCCATCGTCGATTACGACCGGCAGAACATGAACAAAGAGGACATCTACAATCCGCGCCACCGCGTTGTCCGCGAGTACCCCGTCGTCACTGGCAGCCCTCTGTCTAACAACTACAAGCGTCCCGACCCGATGCAACTTCTCACCCCGCAGCCCAATCCCAACATCAAGGTGCAGCAGACCCTGTTGCCGATCAACATCTTCAGAAAGGGTGACAAATGGATACTCGACATGGGGCAGAACATGGTAGGAGTGCTGACATCAGACCTGTTCGGTATGAAGCCCGGTGACACCATCACGTTCCGCTATGCCGAGACCCTTAATCCCGACAGCACCCTCTATATAGACAACCTCCGCAGCGCCGAGTGTACCGACCGCTACATTGCGGACGGAGCCGTCCAGGCTTGGAGTCCGATGTTTGTCTATCACGGTTTCCGCTATGTCGAGATTACTGGCCTGCGTTATACCCCGAAACCCAAAGACTTCACCGGTCTCGTCCTCTACGACGAAATGCAGATGACTGGCTCCTTCGAGACCTCCAACGAGATAATCAATACGGTCTATCGCAACGCCACGTGGGGCATCCGCGGCAACTACCGCAGTATGCCCACCGACTGCCCACAGCGCGACGAACGCATGGGCTGGACCGGCGACCGCACGACAGGCAACTATGGCGAAAGTTTTGTCTTTGACAACCACCGCCTCTATGCCAAGTGGCTGCAAGACCTCGAAGACAGCCAGTTTGAGAACGGAGCACTTCCCGACGTCGCCCCCGCCTATTGGCGCAACTACACCGACAACATGACCTGGCCGGGTGCATTCATCACCGTGGCCGACATGATATGGAGGCGTTTTGGCGACTTCCGACCCGTCGAACAGCACTACGATGCCATGAAACGCTGGCTGCTACACATGAAGAAATACTACCTCAAGGACGGCATCCTCATCCGCGACACCTACGGCGACTGGTGCGTGCCACCCGAAAGTCCCGAACTCATCCACTCACGCGACACCAACCGAATCACATGGCCCGCCTGCCTTTCGACACCATACTATGTCGAGTATTGCAGAATAATGGAAGGGTTTGCCACAAATCTTCATCAGGATGACGATGTTCAGTATTTCGAAAATGAAATCAATACCGTCACAAAGGCATATAACGCCCGCTATTTCAATTCTGCTGCCGGATGTTATGCCAACAACACCGTCACTGCCAACATACTCCCGCTTGCCTTTTGGATGGTTCCCTCACCTGGTTACGAACACAACGTAATGGACAACATCGTTGAAAAGACTGAGATAGATTTCGGCGGGCACGTTTCTACAGGTGTTGTAGGCATCCAGCACCTCATGCGAACCCTCACCGACTACGGCCGCGGCGACCTCGCATATAAGATAGCCACAGATACCACATACCCCAGCTGGGGCTATATGGTAAAGAATGGAGCCACCACCATCTGGGAGCTGTGGAACGGCGACACAGGAGACCCCGCCATGAACTCTGGCAACCATGTGATGCTCCTCGGCGACCTCATCATCTGGTACTACGAATACCTCGGAGGAATAAGGCCCTTGGCTCCAGGCTATAGCAAGATAATGCTGAAACCCTACCCCATCAAAGGCCTCGACCACGTGAACTGCTCCTACCAGTCAGTCTCAGGCCTTATTAAGAGTTGCTGGAAACGCAAAGGCAACCGCTTTGTGTGGGATATTCTCATCCCCGCCAACACTACCGCCGAAGTCTATCTCCCCACCACCAAAGGATACAAGAAACAGACCCTCGGCAGCGGCAAGCACCACTTGACCTCCACCCTGGATTGAGGCACTAAACTTCACACCCGTATGACAATCAGTATTTTCAATCAAATAACACAACACACCATGAGAAGACTTGCTTTAGTGATTTTGTTCATCGCCACTGTTTTCGCAGTGGCCTCATGTGAGAGAGAAGAATTTATCACTCCGATTAAAGACCATCATGCGTTACCTCATTGCGTAAAGCCAAACTACCTAAAGGAGGGCGACAGGGTTGCCCTCATCTCCCCCTCGTACTTCACACCGATGGAGAACGTGGAGAAGACTGCCGATGTGCTGCGCAGTTGGGGCTTGGTACCCGTGATTGGTCCCAATGTGGGCAAATTGTATGCAGGGAAATATGCCGGCACGGTGGAGGAACGTGTGAGCGACATCCGCTGGGCATTAAACGACACATCCATCAAGGCCATCATCTGCAACCGCGGCGGATATGGCACCATTCAGTTGATAGACCAACTTTCGCTGGGAGAATGGGGAGCCCATCCCAAATGGTTGGTAGGTTTCAGCGACATCACCACACTGCACGGCTTGCTTACTCGTGCCGGAGTGATGAGCATCCACGGCACCATGAGTTCGTTCCTTGCGGCTGATGGAACCGATACCACCAGCACACTGATGCGCGACCTGCTGATGGGACGTGTGCCCCGCTATGAGGTACCCGCACATCCACAGAATATAGAAGGTCGTGCCAGTGGCATTCTGGTTGGTGGCAACTTATGCACCTTCGCACCTAATCTCGGCACACAGGCCGATGCAACTCTTGGTCGCAATCTCATCCTCTTCATCGAGGAGGTGGGCGAGTCAATGCACAATATCGACCGACAGTTCAACATCTTGGCGATGAACGGTGTGCTCGACCGATGCAAGGGAGTGGTACTTGGCGAGTTTGATGGTTGTGGCAGTGAGTTCTCATACGAAAGTATCGAGGCTATGCTCCGCCAGTATATAGAGAAATATAACATCCCGCTGCTTTGTGGCTTCCCTGCAGGTCATGGCGATGTGAATCTGCCTTTGGTGATGGGTGCACCTGTAACAATTGATGTGCGTGGTGACGGTGCCACCCTCCAGTTCGACATCGTCGGACAGCAGCAGGCAGTCAACACCACCAACATCACAGCACCCGTAAGCAGCCCCGTTGCCACACGCATGATACTGGCTGGAAAGAGTGAATAATATTGCGGGTCTACGAAATGTCAGCAACTAACGAATAACGATATAACTCAATCTATGAAAAAAACATTATTGACCTTGTTTATCTGTTTCTTTGGCGTTAGTGCCATGGGGCAGAATTTGGACACGATTCCCTATTTTAGAACAGACTCTATGCCCAACGCAGGTATCTATCTGCCAGCTCCGCCTGACACTTGTAGTCAGCTGTTTATCGACGATTTCCAGCAGTGGCTATGGGGCAAATCCATGCGTCACACCCCGCGTGGACAGCAAGCCAGCTGGGAATCCCTGTACAGCGTCGACCGCATGTGCGGCATCTATAGCGAAGCATTGGGCTTTGTGGTGAGCCGTGAGGCTACGCCTGCCATATACCGACTCATTTCCCGCGGGCAAAAGGCGGCAGCTCAGGCTGTGGATCCTGCCAAGGCGAAATATATGCGTAAACGTCCGTTTGCAAGAATGAATGAGCATGTGGCAGGCGCCTTTGACGACGAGGAGGAACTGCGCGGCAACGGTTCCTATCCATCGGGACATACGTCGCTGGGTTGGACTACCGCCCTCATTATGGCACAGATGGCTCCCGAATTGCAAGACACCATTCTGCGACGTGGATGGGAGTATGGCGAAAGTCGCGTCATTGTCGGGGCACATTGGCAGAGCGATGTCGATGCAGCCCGGCTGGCAGCATCGGCAGCTGTTGCACGTCTTCAGGCAAGTCCTGAGTATCGTGCCGACATGGCAGCTGCTCGTACTGAGTATTTGCTTTGGCATGGATCCGTGCCGGCAAATGTGGGCTACCCGAATGGCCGCCGCATTTTGCCTCCGCCTATCGATACTGCCAATTACCGTTATCAAGGTGATGTGGCAGCCCACTGGATGGCCAAGGCCGAAAGAGCCACCGCCCGTGGCTCACAAGCTTCGGCCGATGCCGCCAGCAAGTACTATGATTTCTTGCGCCAGTTTTCTTCTTGTTTGAACTTGCAGCTTGATACTCTGACAACTCCCCATATCGCGGCCTATCTCAATTTCGTCAGAAACATCCTTAAAAACGAATCTGGCCGTCTTAAGGATTCTTATTTCCGCAAGCGTCCTTACGTCCAGCTGGCAGAATCAACACTAATACCTGAGGAAGAAGAAAGCCATGCAACAACTTCATCCTATCCTTCTTCTCATGCCACCTTTGGATGGGGTCTTGCGTTGGCTATGGTGGAACTGACTCCCGACAGCATGAATGCTGTGCTGCAGCGTGGCTTTGAATATGGTCGCAGTCGTGTCATTGCGGGCTACCATTGGGCTTCCGATGTGCAAGCCGCCCGTCTTGTGGCCGCCTACACCCTCATCCGGCTGCAACGCGACCCCCGTTTCCAAACCCTTCTCGACAGCGCCCGGGCCGAATACGCCACACTGCGCGGCTACACTGCCATTGCCCCCAACACATCCAACAACGATGTACTCCTCCGCCAAGTAGATAATACCGTAACGCTCAACTTCACCGACCACCCCATTCATGGCACCCTCAACCTCTACTCCGTCGACGGCCGCCTGATGAGTACCCAGTCCGTCAACAGCAACACCACTATCAACCTTTCCTCTCTTCCCCACGGCGTTTACCTCGTCACCTTCACAGGCAGAGACAAGTTCTGCAGCTTAAAGACGGTATTTTAATCTCTTATACCTGCATTATTAAAGGGAACCGCGTTTCAAGGTTCCCTTTTTCTTTAACCCAAACCGGTCGTTAGGGTTTGTGGCAAGAATGATTGAACCCAAATCGGTCATTAGGGTTTAATGCCAACACTAATAGATGCCAGCACTTTTTATCCCACTTCCATTCCCCCATTTTGTTTCATCCCTCCTCCTTCTCGCTCTTATCCCTCTTCACCACTTCATAACTCCTTTGCAAGCTTTTATTAACCTCCATACTGAAGATGAATTAAAGATGTGCTGGAAGAATAGTGAACCGTAAGTGGAGTTTGAACCCAAATCGGGCATATGGCCAACGTGTATATTCTTTCCCGCTTATTCAGGTCTCTTTATCCAAATTCGATTATTTGTATAGGAAAAACACAATACACACGTTGTATGAAGCAGGCAATCAATAAACTATATTGTAGCTTTTCTAATAACGGTCATTAGAAAAATGGCATCATAGAACATTGTATTCTTGTGCAATAATCCATTTGCATCATATCTAATGACCGATTTGGGTTTAAGCCCCGTTGTTGTGTGTCCGAGGGCATGAGCCAAGTAGGTCTAAATGACCTCTGTATTAATGAGGTCGCTATTTCTTCCCCATAAGTATGGCAGAACCTCTAAGCCCCAACCATGTGGCCTCCCTTCTGCTCATGAAAAGACCGTTGTCGGTGGGGAAAAGTATCACATCAGCATAGCCCATGTCTTTCAAACGCTGCACGAACATCTGCATGTCGCCATACTTCAGGCTCGAGAAGATGTCGTGTATGGCGAAAGTGCCGCCTTTCTTGAGCACACGGAGTGTCTCCATCAGAATCTCCTGACGGTTACGGCTTGGAATATTATGGTATACATAGTTACTGCATACCGCATCGAAGGTTTCGTCGGCGAAATTAAGACGTACCGCATCGCCCTTTGCAAAGGATGTGTTTGATACGCCCTCGGCTTTGGCGTTCTCCTCGCAGAGTGTCTTGCTGAAAGAGGAATACTCCACACCCCAGCGGTCGATGCCGGTCATCTGCGCCTTCGGATTGTGCTTGGCAACGGCAATGGTCAGTGCACCACTTCCGCACCCCACGTCGAGGCCGCAGCCGCCTTCGGGCAGTACGACTCTCACGGCCACGCCATCGATTATCTTACGTGACAGCTGGCGCTTACCGTCGTACGAGAAAGCTCTGTTCAATAGGACCATCCAGACAGTCACAGCCAGCAAGACGATTGTGAGGACAAGGAAAAGTATTGTAAGCACAGTTCTCCATATTCCGGCTGTGAGCAATCCGCTCACACCGAAGACAAGGAACAGGACAAGGCATACCGCGCATCCTGCCGCTGTTCCACAAATCATGCCCTTGGGCATCCAGTTTTTGTAGTTGGGTCTCATTGTATCTTTTTATTTTGTTGCCATTACTGTTAGCCAGTGGTGCTGGTCGTCAATCTTTACTGCGATGTCTCGGAAGCCTGCGGTGGTGAGGTGCATGCGAAGCTCCTCGGGCGTGTATGTGTGCATGCCGTCAATCATCTTCTCCCACTTCTCGTTGTTGCCCGTGAGGCCGTCGTCTTCGTTGACGATGGCAAAACGTCCGCCCTCTTTCAAAATGCGGCGCACACCACGGAAGCACTCTTCAATGTCAGGCCAGAAGTAAACAGTCTCAAAGGCAGTCACAATGTCAAAAGAATTATCATCAAAAGGCAGCGCAGAAGCATTGCCTTCCAGCACCCGGCAGCGTCCCGCGGCGATGGCGGCTGCGTTCACCTCGGTACTTTTCTTCACCGAGACGGGGGAATAGTCTATTCCCGTCACCGTACCTTGGGGGCAGCGCTTTAGCAGACGTGCCACATTGGCACCGCCTCCGCACCCCACATCGAGGACGTTGGCATCGTCGTTGAGCGTCAGATGAGAGAGGCCCCACTCCGCCAGACGGGCGTGTCCGCCACCATTCATGCCGTTGACCATCATTCTTCCGAAGAAACCTTCGGGCTTGCGTGTGTTGCTGAAAATCTTGCTTAGTATACCCATAGTGATATTGTTATTTGATTTATTTCTTTGCTATCCACAGTCCGCACTCGGCAGCGACAACGATAGCCACCAAGGCGACAACAAACCACAGCGAGCTCTGCAGCGGAGCCATAGCGTCGGCATAGGCCTGCCCCATCTCCTCGGCAGCACCCTGCAGGTACCACGCCTTGCGTATCCAGAGGTTGATGATTTCTGCAATGTTTCCAAGGGCGAGAATCGGGTATGTGATGCCATCCCTCTTTACACCCATCCGCACCAAGTCGCTCAGCACACCGAAGCCGACAATAACGGCCAGACAGGTGAGGTCCACCTCGCCCATAGCCATCATCAGCAAGCCGAATACGGCCGACAACACCGTTCCCAAGCCGAACTTATGCCATCGGAGCGATAGCCAGCGGTAGGGCAATGCGCCAAGAAGCGCACCCAAGTCAGGAGCCAGCATCCAGCATACCGGATGGGCAAAACCGATAAACTCGGCGGCGAACACCGCCACAAAATACAGTACCACGAAACCCGTAGCACCCAAGAATGTCAGTTTTTTATCCATACTATAGCCTTTTTGATTCATGCTGCAAAAATACCGACATCCACACGACCCCGCAATCCCCAAAAATGAGGATTTTTGCGGCTAACGCACGTACTATTCTCCGCATGGCAACAATTATATTTTGCCAGATGAATAATTTTGTGTACCTTTGCAGCGTGAAATAGATGATATAGTACTATGCCGATAAAAACTTATAAAACTGAGGAACAGCCAATGCCGACATCATCTGAGCCTGAGACCGTATATGGATGTGCAGCTGTTGCGCAAGAGAATGTTCCGATAGGAGGCAAGCGCGGACGCCTGTCGGTAGATGAGTATTTCGATGAATTGTGGTCCATGTATTTGACGAAACGTGAGAACCTACAGAATTGAGATTGACGTATCGGCCAGAGCCGACCTTGGCGAGTTGTCCGATTTCTTGGTGGAGAACATGTCAGAAGAAGGTGCATGGCGCTACAAAGAGGCAATGCGGCAGGAGATACTCTCGCTTACCATCTTCGCCGACCTCTATCGTGTCAGCCGTTATGCCGATGTCCGTCGCATACATCCTCAGGCACGGCACATGGTGTCACACAACAAACGATGGGTATATATCTTCCATATTGAGAATGACACAGTGGTGATTGATAGAATTAAAGCGGCAAAAATGATAAAAAGATAATGTGTATCTCTGTAGCGTGAAAATTGTTAAAATGATGATGACATAAAACGTAGAAATAGACAAAGACGATATGGATGTAATAATAGGAGCTGTCTTCGTAATCGGTATGATTTTCTTATTTGCGTCCATTTCCGATGCCAAGCAGAAACGGGAAATGAAAGAGTTGGAAAAGAAAGCAGCAGAGAGGCGTATAATTGAAGAAAAAAGACAGGCAGAACTGCGTAAGCAAAGAGAAGAACAAGAAAAACAGAGGCTTGAAGAAGAACGCATTCAGGAGGAATTACGATTTGCTGAAGATCGTAGGCTGGAAGAAAAACGAAAAGCGGAACAGCGCCAATTCGAAGAAAGAGTCAAAAAAGCAAGAGAACATGATCCTGCAACATTTTTCCGTTTAGTCCTAGCCCAATATCAAATAGATACCATCTATGCAGATGATATATTGGGAATTGAGGCAAACCTTCCGTCGAAAGACATAGTCCGGCAAATCAACAAGTATAATTACTTAAAAAATGATGGAACAATAAAAGTCCAACTTGACAGAGACTTGCCAAAACTATATGAAAAACATCTTTACACTCTATGCTTAAACACCATCCATGACGCTTTTGCATTAGATACTACCCGATTGGCTAAAAGTATTGTGTATAATGGGTTTGTTGAAGATTATAGTCCTAGAACAGGACAATTAGAAAGAAACCTTATTTTGTCATTGATGATAGATAGAGACACATTTAGTGGAATCGACATTTCTCATGTTGACCCAAAAAAGTGTTTTAAATCATTAAAAGGTGTATCTGCAGCCAAACTAATTGATATTGTTCCTGTGCAACCGGTTCTTCAAATAAATAAAGAGGACCATCGTTTTATCGAAAACAAGGATGTGTCTGTAAACGAAGAAACCAATCTTGCAGCTTTACCATGGGAAGACTTCGAACAATTGGTTCGTGAGATATTTGAATTAGAGTTTGCTCAGAATGGTAGTGAAGTTCGAGTTACCCAGGCTAGCCGTGATGGGGGTGTAGACGCGATTGTATTTGATCCCGACCCATTAAGAGGTGGCAAAATAGTCATTCAAGCCAAACGATACACAAATACAGTACCCGTTTCTGCCATTCGAGACTTATATGGAACCGTGATAAATGAGGGAGCCAACTCTGGAATTATTATTACTACTTCCAATTATGGAAGAGATTCCTATGAGTTTGCAAAAGACAAACCTTTGAAACTGCTGAATGGTGGACACCTTTTGGCATTGCTAAATAAGAATGGGCGAAAAGGCTATATCAATCTGACAGAAGCCAAAAATATAACAACAGAACAAGGGTAAATATCATACAAAATAAAATCTTGTGTGAAAGAAGAATTGCTTTTTTGTCGTTATTAGTTTGTTATTTTTTACTAGTATAAGACAGTAAAAAAACCTAAATTCCAGTTACAAGTGCAACACTAAGTAAAAAAAAAGAGTACCAAAATTTGGTACTCTCAGGTAAAATGACTACTTTTGTGTTGTCAAATGAAAAGATATAATCACCTTACCAAAGAGCAAAGATAC
>ONQD01000002.1 GCA_900319865.1 uncultured Bacteroidales bacterium
AGGAATAGTGAGGCTGTTTTGCGCAAGCCCTTGGTGTGGGCAGGAGCGCACCCTGCCGGCGGCAACGGATACCGTCCTTATTAGATAATCGTGGTGCAGGGCTTGTTCCGTCCGCCACGATCCATCGCTCAAAGCCGATTGCAAAAATACGAACATTTTTTGAATTACAAACTTTTTAAACGAAAAAAGACATAGTACAAGACAACGCGACGAGCGAGTTTGCCAGCCAGGAACAACAGATACAGGACTTCGAGGCCCCACCGGCCCCGGAGGCGGAACCCCGGAGGAACAGCAGGAGGAAAACGCCCGGCTGGAACAGCAGCTGGCCTTTGCCCAACGGAAAGGAGAGAAGGAATGAAGGAGAAACAGAAAAAGAGGAAGATTCTCATAGGTAAAATTCCTTTGTCCATGGCAAAGCTCAAGGGATTCGGCCATACGGATGTTGTAATGGACGGCTCTCATGCCGTCCATATAGGCAACGACCATAGAAAGGAGTTGAAGGCATTGGGAATATCCCCTACAATGTTTGTGCAGATTGTGGTGGGTAATTTCAATACGCTCTACCTTGGTAATGTGGAAAACGGAAAGCAGAGTTATGTGCTGGATGTGTACGATGTGCCAATGTCGAAAGCAGCGGCCATAACAATGGAATACCATCCGGACGGCTGCTATTGGTTGATGCGTACGGCCTTCCCCATCAGGGCAGCGGAAATAAGGAACCATCCTGAAAAGATAATATAGACAAAAGAACCCACCCTGAGACAGGATGGGTGAATGTCTATTCCGTAGGAAGGTTCGCAGGCTTCCGCTCCGTTTTGGAGCCATTCCCAGTCTGTACGATGCAGTCAATCGATATCAGTACAGAACGACACTGCAAAAATACGACTTTTTTTTGAATTATGGACAAAACATGCAAAAAAAAACATTGATATGACAGAACAGACACCCACAACGGTGCGCCGCAAGAAGGAGCTGGACGACGATATCTACAGCCGCATACTCACCGCCCAGCGCCAGCTCAACGCCGACAGCCGGGCGGGTAAGCGGTACCAGTGCCGTTTCATCAAGCTGGACCCCGCTATGACCCACGAGGGTTTCTTCGACCGGCCACGCACGCTGAAGGAGGTGTGCCACCACTATGGCGTGAGCTACCGCACCATGCAGAAGATGCTGCACAGCGCGGGGCTGGACTATATGGTCCGCCGCCGGGGGTCGGGCAGCTACTTCTTCCTGCCGGGGCAGCTGAGGCTCATCGAGCAGGCCTTCGGCGTGCAGACCAGCCTGGATCTGGACACGGGCGAAGGGGAAGAGGCGTGACTTTGCCTCTTTATCTGTAAAAATATCCCCTTATTGGAAAGTATTTGTATATTTGCAGTACTAAACAAATGTGCAAGCGTCAACGCAACGCACTGAACAACAAAACAACAGCATCATGGAACATGTAGCGTCGAAAACCAAAAAGGCAAAGAAAGCACCCGCTAAATCTGCTCCCAAAACCGAGCCCAAGAAGGTATACAAGTATCTGAAGGGTTATAGAGAACTAACTGACGATCCCTGGGGACTTAGAATATGAGCCGATATCTGTTAGACACCCACGCGGATGTCGGATATTTTTTGCCGGGAATACAGTCATATTGGATATTATTTGTATTTTTACAACATGAAAACATGAAGTGTTATGGAATATACAATCATTATTGAGAAAAATGAAAACGGATTGTACACAGGTCAATGCGAACAGGTACCAGAAGCCATTTCCCAAGGAGCCACTATCGACGAGCTCAAGGAAAATATGGCCGATGCCATCAAAATGGTTCTCGACTATAAAAAAGAGAAGACCCGCAGAAAGTATCAAAGCACGAGTGTGACTCTAAAGCTCCCATCTAAGACCAGAGAGTTCGACAAGAGGGCAAACGTAGGCGGCGTGTGGAATCCGCCATCCCAGGCGCAAGAGTGATAGAAATGGTGCCCGACGCATTTGGGACTGGGAGATGAGCAAGGAGCGTGTGTTGGACACTTAGATTCTAGCGAATAATTGTGTATGTAGCCCTTACATTGTCAAATACTTTATCATTTATCGTATCACGTGCATCTGTATTCCTGTTATTCGGTATTGGAAATACCAATTCCACTTCGTCAACTTCAATCTTGTTTTTACCTCAAGAGTATTATGAGTTATATACCCTAAGATCAGCAGCCAATATTTAAGATACAAGAAGGGCAAATCACCATTTAAAATACTGATTGGTTTATTAATCTTGCCGTTTGATTTATTTTTTGTACTTTTGCACCCATGAAAGCAGCAGTACTTTTTAAGCAATATGTATGGTTGGTGGATACAATAAGACGTGAGCGACGCATCTCGTTAGCTGACCTCAGTAACCGATGGTCACGAACTGAATTAAGCGAGGGTGCAGCCCTTAGCCGTACCACTTTCAACCGGCATCGTGCCGCAGTGGAGGAGATTTTCGGCATCACCATTGGATGCGATGCGGACAATAGATACTACATAGTGGACAGTGACCTTATACATAGCGACACTGTGCAAGAGTGGATGATCAGTACGTTGACGGTGAGCAACATCGTGGGGGAAGCCCGAGGTTTGCACGAGCGTATTTTGTTGGAGAGCATACCCACCGAGGGAGAATTGTTGCGGCAAGTGGTTGACGCCATGCAACGCAGTGTCCGCATCGTGATTCGCTACCATCGATACGGCCAGCAGAAGTACACTGAATGGTTGGTGGAGCCCTATTGCATCAAACTCTTCCGTCGCCGCTGGTATCTCCTTTGCCATTTTGATGATGGTGGTTTTATTGTGTTGAGTTTCGACCGTATTACAGACCTCACGTTTACCGATGAGTTGTTCGTTGTCGACCCCTGCTTTTCGGCTGAGGACTACTTTGCAGATTATTTTGGAGTAATGACAGATGACCGCATCCCGCTCACTCGAATCATATTGCGTGCTTATGGCAACGAGCGTTATGCACTGCGTGACCTCCCGCTTCACCCTTCGCAGAAGTTGGTGGAAGAAGGAGACGGGTATGTCGACTTTGAACTCAATCTGCGGCCCACTACCGATTTCTTGGCCCACTTGCTCTCTCGTGGCCGCTGGGTGGAGGTTATTTCCCCGGCTGATATTTCTCACAAAATCAGCGAACTGCATCGAGAAGCAATAAAATAATCTATGGTGTACCGCGTTGTGGTACACACATGTATGTATCTTTGCATCGTGTAATTAAGTCAATCTTTTAAAAACGCCATGCAATGAAAGCACATCAGATGTTCTACATGGACTGCCATCTGGCTGGCCGCAAATTTCACGACGCCGACCTTGTTTGGGATTACCTACGTGTTGGTCAGCAACTGCGTTTGGAACGAGACCCTCAGAACCCTCATGACCCCTATGCCGTGCAGGTTATCTACACCAAAGATGGAGAGGATTATCTCCTGGGATTCATCCCACGCAACGAAAATCGAGACATCGCGGCCATCCTAGAGATGGGATGGGTGGAGTTGTTCGACTGCCGTATCTCCAGCATCAATCCTGACACTCATCCCGAAAACCAGATATACCTTACCATCAGCATACGTCGCCGTCAAAAGAAATAAAAAGAGTGTTGATTATTAAACAACAAGAACCATGAGAAAGCAAAAACTATATATGATTCCCAACTTTCCTGGGAGTGGGTACAATCCAGACCAACAGACTTTCATCTTGATGTGGAACCCCGCCATTTCAAGTGCCACAATGGAATATCACCAATACTGCATTGAGAATTTCGACAACGAGTCCTTCAACTGGAGTGTCTATGAATGGGAGAAAGCCCATGAAGGCGACCGGTTTTATCTTGTTCGTGTGGGCGAAGGGAAAACTGGTATTGTTATGAGTGGCATTTTTACCTCTGAACCTTATTTGGCCGAAGACTGGAATAAAAAAAATGGCAGTAGACAAATCCACTATATGGATATGAAACCCAACTATATTGTAAATCCTGAAACAATGCCGATTATCACTACCGTACAGTTGCAGGATGCAATTCCAGATTTCAATTGGGCGAAAGGACATAGTGGAACCCTGCTAACAAAAAAACAGTCCAAAAAGTTAGAGAGTCTATTCAAGAACTATATAACGGAGGTAATTGATAAGTCTGATGACAAAAACATGGTAATAGACACCCAAATTAGGTTATGCAGATTTAAGCAGTATTTGGATTCGCAAGGAGACCATATTGACACCATAATGCCCGTTGATATTTTGTTTAACAATCACTTGGAACATATTATCAAACACGCCAAACTTTATGGCACCTCCTCTTGCATTTTCAATTATTATGGAATACAAGAAGGAGAGTCGGATTTTTTGGCATTAAGATATGGCTCCGAGATGGGGTTATTAGCTCTTATCCGGCCAGATGCGAGTGAAAACGGTAACGAAATGATGTCATTATATCCTATGCACCAAGGAACAGTGCATCATGTGAAGATTACCGAGGTACGAGAATTTAAGAGTCGCCTTGAAGCCGTTATTAGTGCTGAAACCGGGGAACTGTCATTTGCGTTTTTTGCAACAGATTATTTCTTGAATCGTGATAAATATATATGTGGGACAGAGTTGAATATTGAGCTTTCAGCGAGTGCGTATACTCTTGAAGAGGGCGAGTCAGAAACTGTTCTGGACCTGGAAACATCGGCTAGACTACGTAAGGATATGGGGCTTGAGGAAGAATACGATGAGAATGGAAACGTCAAACCCATTATTTTTTACAACGATATGCTTGTGGGTTTTATTCCAGAAAGTGAGGACTATTCCGATAATGTCTCATTTGCTTCGACAGTAAAATCCGTAAAGAAAATGACTTTCTTGGGTGATGACTTCTTTAGAGCGACATTATCCATTTGTCATGATCCAGAGGAGATTTACATACCTCTGTATCTGAGAAAAGACAAGATGGAAAATATCCATAAAGGGACTCTTTTAAGAGGAGTTTTGTGGATGCAGGGAAGGATACCAAATGAAAATAAATGAAGTGTCGCCTCGTCCATTTACTGGAGATGATGTCCATCAACACATGAACTATAGCGAAGACGATGCTACAGTGCCCGCATGAATATTTTAAGAATAGCCGACTTTGACGATTTCGGCAATCCAACCTCTTGTTCATTTGCAAGTAAGAATACGAACTTGGCGTGCAGAACAATTGTGGTTTATGCATTGGAAATGGAATGTTCGCCAAAAATGGTAATGGTATACACTAAACATGAGGATTACGACACAATAAGACCCTACAAAGTCCTAAATGACAAGACTAGAAAGAAGATGATGGAAACAAACTTTTAATTAGGAAAAAATGGCTTGAAAGGAGATAGCGGTGCTGTCTCCTTTTTCTGTATAAAAAACTTGTCAACAAGTTATTCGTTGCATTTCTGGTGCATTTTTCTTGACATAAAAAAATCTCACAAGCATATTATACATAAACTTGTGAGACTTTGGGGGCGGAAAGAGAGGGATTCGAACCCCCGGACCCTCGCAGGTCAACGGTTTTCAAGACCGCCGCATTCGACCGCTCTGCCATCTTTCCAATTGAAGGATAGAATATTATGCATACTATCACCTCATTCAATGATGGTGCAAAGATACAAAGATTGTTTGATATAGCAAAAAAAAGTTTCGGAAGAGACAATCGAAATAAAAAAAATGGGATAAAAAAGTGTCACAAAATGCTTTGTTTGCGAAAGAAGTATTTTGAAGAGTTTGCAATTATTAAATTATTTTTCGTATATTTGCAGATTGAATATTTGAGAGAAAAGAATATCAATAAAATATATTATTCTATAAATGAAGAAGATTTGGATATGGTTGGTAAAGAAGTGCGGATGGCACTTTGATATTCCCGACAAAAAGGAGCGTCCGGAAGTGATGCATTGTGTAGTGGTGGTGGCTCCCCATACCTCCTTCGACGACTTTTTGATAGGAGCGGCCGTGCTATGGGCAGCCGGCTCCAAACCCCGCATATTCGTAAAAAAAGAATATTTCAATTTCCTCACCCGACCGTTGCTGAAGGGGATGGGACTGGTGCCCGTGGACCGCGGAAACCGGCACAACAACCTCGTGCCTCGTGCGGTAGAGCTGCTGAAGGAAGAGAACGACGTGTGTGTGGTGATTACTCCAGAAGCCACCCGCAAACCCGTGAAACGGTTCAAAAGAGGGTTCTACGAGATAGCCACACAGGCGGGCGTGCCAATCATGCTGGGGTTTATGGACTTTAAAGAGAAACGCGCCGGATACGGCCCAACCATAATACCCAGCGGCGACTATGAGGCCGACCTGGCCAAGATGATGGACTTTTTCCGCCCGGTGCACCCCAAACATCCTGAAGGATGGTATTGGAGCGAACAACAAATCGACAATCAATAACTCACTTCACCGATATAAAGAAAAACACTATGATAAGAAGAATCTACGTTGAAAAGAAACCCGACTTTGCCATCGTTGCCAAGGAACTGAAGAACGAAATGGCAGAATATCTGGGAATAGCTGCAGAGAATGTGAGAGCACTGATGCGCTACGACATTGAAAACCTCTCGGATGAGACTTACGAAAAGGCCAAAGTGACAGTCTTTTCGGAGCCACCCGTTGACAACATATACGAGGAGTCGTTCCCACACGATGATAACGACTTCGTTTTCACTGTGGAATATCTGCCGGGACAGTTTGACCAAAGAGCCGACAGCGCCACCCAGTGTGTATGCCTGCTCAATCCCTCGGAGGAACCCATCATCCGGTCGGCAACCACATACGTGATAAGCGGAACACTGAGCGACGAACAGAAAGCCGCCGTGGTGAAACACTGCGTGAATCCCGTAGACAGCCGAGTGACCGACAACAGCAAGCCGGAGACACTGGCCGAGCACTTTGACGAGCCGGAAGATGTGAAAATATTCGACGGATTTGCCAAGATGGACGAAGGGGCACTGAAAGAACTATACGACTCGCTGGGGTTGGCCATGACCTTTGCTGACTTCAAACACATACAACGTTATTTCCATGAAGAAGAGCACCGCGACCCCAGCATGACAGAAATAAGAGTGCTGGACACCTATTGGAGCGACCACTGCCGCCACACCACATTCGCCACCGAACTGACAGACATTCATTTTGACGAAGGACATTACCGCCCGTTGATTGAGAATGCATTTGCCCAATACCTTTCGGACCACAAGGCGCAATACGAAGGCCGCGACGATAAATTTGTGTGCCTGATGGATATCGGGACTCTGGCTGCAAAACGCATCCGCAAAATGGGATTGCTGGACGACCAGGAAGTGAGCGACGAGATAAACGCATGCAGCATAGTGGTACCGGTGAAGATGGACGGGAAAACCGAGGAGTGGCTTATCAACTTCAAGAACGAAACCCACAACCACCCCACCGAGATAGAACCCTTCGGCGGTGCTGCCACCTGCCTGGGAGGTTGCATACGCGACCCGCTGAGCGGAAGAACATACGTATATCAGGCTATGCGAGTGACCGGCGCTGCCGACCCCACACGCCCGTTGAACGAGACTCTTCCCGGCAAACTGCCGCAACGGAAGATAGTCACCACCGCAGCCCACGGATACAGCAGCTACGGTAACCAGATAGGCCTTGCCACCGGATTGGTGAACGAGATATACCATCCCAACTATGTGGCCAAACGCATGGAGATAGGTGCCGTAGTGGCGGCCGCACCCCGCCGCCAGGTGAAACGACTGAACAGCGACCCGGGAGATGTGATAATACTGTTGGGCGGTCGCACAGGACGTGACGGATGCGGCGGAGCCACAGGAGCCTCTAAAGCTCACAACACCGCCTCGCTGACAACCTGCGGGGCCGAAGTGCAGAAAGGCAATGCACCCACTGAGAGAAAAATACAACGCCTGTTCCGCCGCGAAGAAGTGTCGGGACTGATAAAGAAATGCAACGACTTTGGAGCCGGCGGCGTGAGTGTGGCCATTGGCGAGCTGGCCGACGGACTGCAGATAAACCTGGACAAGGTGCCCAAGAAATATGCAGGTCTCGACGGCACCGAGCTGGCCATCAGCGAAAGCCAGGAACGTATGGCCGTTGTGGTGGACCCCAAGGATGTGGACAAGATGCTGCAATATGCCGACGAGGAAAACCTTGAAGCGGTAGTAGTAGCCACCGTTACCGAGGAGCCGAGAATGGTGATAAGTTGGCGGGGCAAAGAGATTGTGAACCTGAGCCGCCGCTTTATAGACACCAACGGTGCCCATCAGGAAACAAAAGTATCGGTAGCGATGCCCAGCCCCAAAGCTGAGAGTACCTCCACTGAAGGTTCGGTGAAGGTTCGCTGGCTGAACAATCTGGCCGACCTGAACGTCTGTTCGCAGAAGGGATTGGTAGAGATGTTCGACAGCACCGTCGGTGCCGGCAGTGTAGTGATGCCCTATGGGGGAAAGACCCAAACCACCCCAACACAAAGCATGATAGGCATGCTGCCCACCCTCACGGCCAAATGCGACACGGTGACCATCATGAGTTATGGTTTCGACCCTTACCTCAGTTCGTGGAGCCCGTTTCACGGAGCCGCCTATGCAGTGGTGGACTCTGTGGCCAAAGTGGCCGCAGCAGGCGGCGACGTGAACCGGATACGTCTCACATTCCAAGAATATTTCAAGAAACTGGGGCAAGACCCCTACCGCTGGGGTGAACCATTCTCTGCCCTACTGGGTGCCTACAACGCACAGATGGGCCTGCAGCTGCCCGCCATCGGAGGCAAAGACTCGATGAGCGGCACTTTCAACGACATAGACGTCCCCCCCACCCTGTGCAGTTTTGCCGTAGGCGTGGGAGACATACACAATGTGGTAACCCCCGAGCTGAAAGAGGCCGGCAACTACCTGTATCTGCTCGAGATAAAGCCCGACAAGATGGACATGCCGAACTACAAGATGCTGAAATCCATGTACGGAGCTCTGCATGCCGCCGTGAAGAGCGGCAACGTGAAATCGGCCTATGCCGTAGGTTTTGGCGGAATAGCCGAAGCTGTGAGCAAGATGGCTTTCGGCAACCGTCTCGGGGTGTGTTTCGATGGACAATTCAGCATCGACGAGCTGTTTGAAAAGAAATATGGAGCCATAGTGGTAGAGGTGCCCAATTGTGGAATGCTGCCTGCCGTAGCGCGCAAAATAGGACGTGTGACAGAGGGAGGCATCTTCGAGGTGCAGGGTGAGAAAATCGAGATGGACGAGATGATGCAGTCTTGGACCAGCCGTCTGGAAAACATATTCCCCACCCGGAGCAACGCCAGCGAAGGAGAAGTGCCCGCAGCTAAGGAGACGAAAGTGAAAGAGGTGTATGTGTGCAAACACAAGACCGCAAAGCCCAAAGTGTTTATACCCACATTCCCGGGTACCAACTGCGAGTTGGACTCGGCCAGAGCATTTCTGAGAGCCGGCGCCGAAGTGGAGACCCTCGTATTCCGCAACCAGAACGCCAACCAGATACATGAAAGTGTGGATGCTTTTGCCCACGCAATAGAAAAGAGCCAGATTATAATGATACCCGGTGGCTTCTCGGCCGGCGACGAACCCGAAGGTAGTGCCAAATTCATCACAAGCGTGTTCCGCAACAGCCAGATAAGCGACCAAGTGATGAAGCTGCTGAAAGAGCGCGACGGACTGATACTGGGCATCTGCAACGGGTTCCAAGCTTTAGTTAAACTGGGACTGGTCCCCTATGGCGAAATCAGACCTCAAAACGAAGACTCACCTACACTGACATTCAACACCATAGGCCGTCACCAAAGCCTTATTGCCCACACCAAGGTGGTAAGCAACCTGTCGCCTTGGCTGCAACAGGCCGAACTGGGCAAGAGCTATGTGGTGCCCATCTCGCACGGCGAAGGCCGCTTTGTGGCAACAAAGGAATGGTTAGACCGTCTGTTTGCCAACGGACAGGTGGCAACACAATACGTTGACCTGGACGGAAAGGCTACAATGAACGAACCCTTCAACATGAACGGCTCGTATATGGCCATAGAGGGCATAACCAGTCCCGACGGACGAGTGCTGGGCAAGATGGCACACAGCGAACGCCGCAGAGAAGGCACCTACCTGAATATCATCGGAGAGCAAGACCAACGGATATTCGAGAGCGGTGTAGCATACTTTGCTGATTAAGAAAAACAAATAACACGAACGCAATATGAGAAGATCAATCATCCTTTGCACCCTACTATTGGCAGCTGTGGTTTCTGTTGCCAATCCCGTAGGCAAAGAACGTGCCACGAAAGTGGCCAAAAACGCTGTGACACGTTTCTGTTTCGAAATGCACGGACTTGACGCAAAACAATCGGTAGAACTAACCGATGTGTCGTCATCGTTAGGCTTCGACCTCCTCCACATCTATCAATATCGCTATGGTGAAGTGAACGGATTTATTGTAATAAGCGGCGACGACATAGCTGACCCCGTTCTGGCTTTCTCGGACGAAGGTGAGTTGGACCTGAGCGGCACATTCGACAGGCTGCATCCCTACAAAAATCCTGCCTTCATCAACCAATTGGTCCATTACAGCAATGAGATAAGCTATGGACAGCAGACCAAAGCAAAGGCTCCTGCACACGTGGCCAGAAAATGGAAGATGCTGGAGGAAGAATACGAAGCAGTCAAAGGTGATTTCTTCAACGACCGCATTAACCCCCTGCTTGGCCAAATGGTATGGGGACAAGGGAGACCTTATAACAACAAGTGCCCCAGAAACTCGGTGACCGGTTGTGTGGCCACTGCATTCGGCATGATAATGAACTATTGGGACTATCCCCAACACGGATTCGGTTCGCACTCATACAACGGAGAGGACAACCCTGCAGCTTATCCCAACTGGACTTATGGCGAGTTGTCGGCCGACTTCGAAAACACATACTACGACTGGGAACATATGGAAGACTATGCCTTTATCAATAGCCCGAGTGAAGTGATAGAGGCTATTTCGACCTTGTTGTACCAGATAGGTGTGTCGCTCGACATGCGATACTCACCCTACGGGAGTGGCTGCTGGTCGCTGCCGGAATATGCCATGTTTGACACCAGTCTCCACCTCTCACCCACAATGGGAGCACAATACCGCATTCCCAAACACTTCGGCTACAAATACAGCTATGCCGGTTTGAGAGACTCGATTGGCGATGACACCGCCTGGATGCAGATGCTTTACCAAAGCCTTGCCGAAGGCAAACCCATCTACTACGCTGGCTGGGCTTCGGCCGACAACGAGGTAGGCTTCAGCAACACCAACGGTCACGGCTATATCATCGACGGTTATTTCTCGGACATTGTTGACTCGAACCTGTTCCATATCAACTGGGGATGGGACGGAGTTGCAAACTCCTATTTCAAACTTGATGCCATGCGTCCCCAAAACAACGATTATACCAAATGGCACGGAGCCATTATTGGGCTGGAACCAGACACCACCTATCACGGCTACGATCCCGCAGGCATTGCCCCCGTCCAAGAGTCGCTGGGCAAAGTTTTTGTACAAAACGGCCACATTGTGGTGCGCCAAGCCGCCGGTCAAGCCATCAATGTGTATGATGTGATGGGCAGAAGAGTAGCTGGCAGCAGCCATACGGCAGACTCTGAATGGACCGCCAAAGTGCATCCCGGCATCTATGTAGTAAGAATTGGCCAATCGCCCGCACAGAAAGTGATAGTATTGGACCGCTAAGCGGACAATCCTTTTCGAATATTCTTGCACAATACAGTTACTTAGGAATAAATAGAAATAATAATTAACTCAAAAATACTATCGACATGAACAATATATTCAAGGATTTGCAACCTGCTGCCGTATGGCAGTACTTTGGGGAATTGATGAATATTCCCCGTCCCTCCAAGCACGAAGAACGCGTGTCGGCATTTTTGCAGGAGTTCGGCCATAAACATGGCTATGAAACCCTGGCCGACGAGGTAGGCAATGTGCTCATTCGCAAACCCGCATACAAAGGATATGAGAATGCTCCCGGTGTCTGTCTCCAAGCCCACATGGATATGGTGTGTGAGAAAAACGGCGACAAAGAATTTGATTTCCATACACAACCCATCGAGGCCTTTGTGAAAGATGGTTGGCTGGTGGGCGACGGCACCACTCTTGGAGCCGACGACGGCATAGGAGTAGCTGCCGCGCTGGCCATACTGGACGACAAAAGCATTGAGCATGGTCCACTGGAATGCCTCTTTACCGTGGACGAAGAAACCGGTCTCACCGGAGCCGCCAACCTACATACCGACTGGCTGCAGAGCAGCATATTGCTGAACTTCGACGACGAGGACGAAGGCGAGTTCTGCATTGGCTGTGCCGGTGGCATCGACACCACAGTTGCCATTGACTATACCACCCGCCCAGTGCCGGCAGGCGAAAGTTCATACCGCGTCAAAGTGTTTGGTCTGCAAGGCGGTCACAGCGGCGACGATATCAACAAGGGTCGCGGCTGCGCCAACAAGATTCTGAACAGAATACTGTGGAACGCAACAGAGAAATGCAAGATAGGTCTTGCCCGCATCGACGGTGGCAACCTGCGCAACGCTATCGCCCGCGAGGCTTGGGCCGACATCGTGGTGGCACACGAATACGAAGAGGAATTCAAGAAGATGGTGGACGAGTTCGCCAAGCATATTACCTTCGAGTTCCGCAGCACCGAGCCCGACCTGCAGATAACGCTCGAAAGCATCGCCGAACCCGAATGCCTTATAGACCGGACCACTCAATACAACCTGCTCAACGCCCTCTATGCCTGCGCCCACGGAGTGTTGGCCATGAGCCGTGAGATTGAGAATTTTGTAGAGACCTCTACCAACTTGGCTTCGGTGAAAATGGACGGGAAACAAATCCACATCGCCACCAGCCAACGCAGCTCGGTAGAAAGTGCCAAGCATGCCGCTGCCCAGAAGATAGAAGCCACCTTCCGCATGATCGGGGCGCATGTATCTCATGGCGATGGCTACCCCGGCTGGACTCCCAACCCCGACAGCAAAGTGCTCAAGGTTGGCGTGGAGACCTACAAACGCATGTTCGGTCACGAGCCCATCGTGCGAGCCATTCATGCCGGCTTAGAGTGCGGACTCATCGGCGAGAAATACCCGCACATGGACATGATAAGCTATGGCCCCACCCTGCGCGGCGTACATGCACCCGGCGAGAAGATTGAAATCAAGTCCGTCGAGATGTTCTGGAACCTTACATGTGAAATCTTGCGTAACCTGAAATGATTGGAGTACTCGGAAGCGGTTCTTGGGCCACCGCTGTTGTCAAACTGCTGTTAGAGCAACCTTCCGCAAAGGTATGCTGGTATGTTCGTGAACCCGAAATACGCAAAAGCCTTGCCAAACACGGGCACAACAACCGCTACCTCGGCGAAGTGACTATCGACCCAGCACGCATTGATATATGCCGCACACCGCAAGAGGTTGCCGACCGGTGCGAAATCATCTATCTCGTCATCCCCACAGCTTTCCTCCACTCCGCCCTCCAGCAAATCGACCCTGCCACCCTCAGGCAACGTTACCTAGTCTCTGCCATCAAAGGCTTCGTCCCCGAGGCCGACATGATTGTCACCGACTATCTACAGCACTTCTACCAAGTGCCCCCTGAGCAACTGGCCATCATCAGTGGTCCCACCCATGCCGAAGAGGTGGCGCGCGAAAGGCTCACCTTCATCACTGCTGCCTCATCCAACATGGAGCTGACCGAGAAGATAATGCAGCAACTGCGCTGCCGCTATATCAACATCTCCCATTCCACCGACATGCGCGGCATTCAATTCGCCACGGCTCTGAAAAACATCTACGCCGTTGCCGCCGGCATCTGCAAGGGCATGGGCAGCGGCGACAACCTCATGGCCGTCCTCGTCAGCTATGCCATTGCCGAAATGCGCTCCTTCCTCCTCACCATGCAGCCGGACCTCAACATCATCATCTCCCCCGAAAATCTTCCGCCCTACGTCGGCGACCTCCTCGTCACCTGCTACTCCCAACTGAGCCGCAACCGCACCTTCGGTGCCATGATAGGACGCGGTTACACCGTCAAGAGCGCACAACTCGAAATGCACATGATTGCCGAAGGCTACTATGCCGTCAAAAGTCTGGAGAAAGTACGACAGGAGCACCATATCGAATTGCCCATTGCACAGGCCGTCTATATGATACTATACGAAAATGCACGTCCCGACGTCATACTGCGTGCTTGGCAAATACGTACATCAAACAACAACTAATCCATCCCAAAGTATCAATAAATAAACCTTACTATGAACCCCAAAGTCAGCATCATTATGGGCAGCACCTCCGACCTTCCGGTCATGGAGAAAGCCTGCCAATTTCTCGAAGAGATGGAAATCCCCTTTGAGGTCAATGCACTTTCTGCCCACCGCACCCCTGCCGAGGTTTCCGATTTTGCCCGCAACGCCCATCAGCGTGGCATACAGGTCATCATTGCCGGTGCCGGCATGGCCGCCGCCCTTCCGGGAGTCATCGCTGCCGAAACTCCCCTTCCCGTTATCGGCGTACCCATCAAAGGCAGCACCCTCGAAGGTCTCGACGCCACCCTCGCCATTCTCCAGATGCCCCCGGGAATCCCCGTGGCCACCGTGGCCATCAATGGCGCACAGAATGCCGCAGTCCTCGCTTTGCAAATCATGGCAGTGGGCGACCCGGCATTGCAGGAGAAAGTGTTTCAGTACAAACAAGGCCTAAAAAAGAAAATAGTCAAAGCAAACGAAGAACTCTCCCAACTGCAGTACAAATACAAGTGCTGAAGTTCCATGGAACAGAATTTTGCCATACAACTATTCGAGGACAGGAAAGTCCGTGTGGTCTGGAATGCCGAACAAGAGAAATACTTCTTCTCTATTGTCGACATCATACAGGTACTCACCGAGAGCGAGAATCCACAAACATACTGGAGGGTCTTAAAAAAACGCCTACGTGATGAAGGGAACGAAAGCGTTACAAATTGTAACGCTTTGAAAATCCCTGCCGCCGATGGGAAAAAGAGAATGACCGATGTCGCTGACATAGAACAGCTTCTACGTCTCATTCAATCCATTCCCTCAAAAAAGGCCGAACCTGTAAAGCGTTGGCTTGCCGAAGTTGGAAGCCAGCGCATCGACCAAATGATAGACCCCGAACTAACTTTCCAAATGGCAGTGGACGACTATCGTCGACAAGGCTACAGCGACCGTTGGATTGAGAACCGACTAAAATCCATCCGTACCCGCAACGAACTCACTAATGAATGGAAACGTTCCGGAGTGAAAGAACAAAAAGATTTTGCCATTCTCACCAACATTCTCACCAAAGCATGGAGCGGAATGACAACTGGCGAGTACAAACAATACAAAGGTCTAACCAAGGAAAATCTGCGCGACAACATGACCACATTAGAGTTGGCCTTGAATACCCTTGCCGAAGCCGCAACCACAGAAATATCAAAACATCGCAACCCCCAGTCCATGGATGAGAACAAACAAGTGGCACAAAGCGGTGGCAACGCAGCCAATCTGGCTCGCCGCGACATCGAGAAACAAATCGGGCATAGCATCATATCCCCGCAACGTGCTTCCGACCACCTCATCGAAGACTCAGAAGCAACATTAATAGACAACAAACATTCCGACAAATGATAACCATAGGCATCACAGGCACCCTTGGAGCTGGCAAAGGCACCATCGTGGAGTATCTGCAACGCGAAAAAGGCTTCTCCCACTACTCTGTCCGTGCCTTCCTCACCGAAGAAATCAAACGTCGCGGTCTGGATGTGAACCGCGACACCATGACCCTTGTAGGCAACGACCTCAGGGCACAGCACACCCCATCTTGGATAGTTGAACAACTCTATGAACAGGCCTATGCCTCAGGCTGCAACTGTATCATCGAGAGCGTGCGTACCCCAGGCGAGGTAGAAGCCTTGCGGGGCAAGCCTAATTTCTATCTCTTTGCCGTCGATGCCGACCCCCGTGTCCGATACGAACGCGCCGTGCTCCGTGGCAGCGAAACCGACCACATAGACTACAGCACTTTTCTCGCCAACGAACAGCGCGAGATGGACAACGACGACCCCAACAAACAGAACCTTCGTTATTGTATTGACCAAGCAGACTACCGTTTCGACAACAATGGCTCTATCGACGACCTCAACAAGCAGGTGGAAGAAGTGCTCGGTTCAATCATGTACCGTCGCCCCTCATGGGATGAGTACTTCATGGAACTGGCCAACACCGCCTCCAAGCGTGCCACATGCGACCGCGGTCGCTCCGGATGCGTCATAGTCAAGGACCGCCAATTACTCGTCACCGGCTATGTGGGCTCTCCCTCCGGCCTCCCCCACTGCGACGAAGTGGGGCACCTCTTCCGTCGCACCATCGAAGCCGACGGACGTATCACCACCCATTGTGTCCGCACTGTCCATGCCGAACAGAACGCCATTTGCCAGGCCGCACGACGTGGCATAGCCCTCGACGGCGCCACCCTGTACTGCCGCATGACCCCCTGCCGCACTTGTGCCATGCTCATCATCAACTGCGGCATCAAACGTGTGGTATGCGAACGCAAGTACCACGCCGGTGCCGAGAGTGAAGAACTATTCCGCCAAGCCGGTGTCAAAATAGAATTCTTCCACGACGAAATCCAAGAATACTCCAATCAATAGTAGAACACCCTCCCATCCCGAAGCAAAATGGATTCGCAACATAATGCCTTCGGGAACACTCGTCCGACTTGCCATTCAGAAGATTCATCCGTCACAGTAACCCTACTCTTTCGCAAAAAAACTTATGCCGAACAGAAAGCATCTCATCCAAACAAGCTCAGTCAATCTTAACAGGCTACACAATCCTACTTTTTAAATTCACTTTTGAGAACGGGTTATTGACACACTGATATGTATCCCCACAGTTAAAAAGGAGTTGCACCCATTTTGTCGCAACTCCTTTTTTGCGACGTTCGGGTCTTTTTCACAAGCCCATTTTGCAAAAATCCTTTTAACCCAAATCGGTCATTAGTAGAGGAAAAACGCAATACCCACATTGTAAGAAACAGGTAATCAATAAACTGTATTGCATGACTTCTAAATGATTATCCACAATTCACCGAAACGCCCCAACGGGGCAACGAGATAATAGGGTAAATGAGATGCAAACCAATCGCCCTGAAAGCATTAAGGAAGTCCAGTGGACTTACGTCAGAAACAGGAATTGTGCTTTTGCCCTTTCAGGGCGATATCTTATGTTCCCAAGACCTAAGGCGTTGCCGTAGGCTATCTGCTTTTGGCCTTTCAGGCCGTCTATCGGATACTTGCGGATAATCATTTTTCTAATGACGGTCATTAGAAAAAACACACTGTGAAGTATTGTATTATTGTGTAATAGTCTATTTGAATCATATCTAATGACCGATTGGGGTTTGAATTCTTCAAATCGCTTTGCCTGCCCACCTTCAACGCACATCACAACCCTGCAAAATGACACATAGGCCAAAGTCGGTCTAATGACCGATTTGGGTTTATACTACAAACCAAAAGAGGACTTGGCAATGCAGGTCCTCTTTTTTTGTGGAAAAGCTGGTGTACATTCACTATTTCTTTTTGATGAGCGAAATCACCCATAGCAGCAGACAAGCACCTATAACCGATGTCACCAGGCAACCAACAAAAGAACAACTCATCTATATTCTTTTTCCATCATTTCTCCTTAGCGGTAATCCTTACTTTGCCCTACCTATCGGTGGTCCACCACCAACCGTTTGCCGGCCACTCCCTGCTGTGTGTGTATGGCCACCATATACACTCCGCACGGCAAACCTGACACATCAACCGTGGCGAAGAGTCCTTCCGCATCCTGCTCTATCAGGCACCGCCCCCCGAGGTCGTATACCGACACCGACTTCAGGCGGTAGCTCGAAAACACACTCACCCTCCCGTCTGCCGGATTCGGCATCATCCGGGTGAAGTGGTCCAAATTGCCCTCTCTCGTGCCCAATATGATGATGGTGTCCGGCCGAAACGGATCAACCGCCGTCGTATCTTCCGGCGTGACTATCAGCAGTGTGTCGCACCAAGGACTGTAATTGTTCCCGTCGCACAACCCACGCACACTCACCCTGTATTCCGTCCCGGGTCGCAGCGGCGAAAGTGTCGCGCGGTTCAGTGTCACTGTCTGCACCATATCCTCTCCCAACGTGCTGTCCGCAGCCCAGCACCTCACCTCCCATCGTTGGTGACGCTCGTCCGCACTCCATATCACTGTGGCACTGGTGCTGTCAAGCCCCATACACTGCATCCCGGTCACTGGCATGCAGGGACTGCCCCATATCGTGTCCAGTATCGGGAATATGTTGAGATATGACCGTGTGGCTATCGAGTCCGGCGCCCAAAAATATGATAATGTATTATAATGAGAAACCCCTGGTAACCCTGTTATCCAGTAACTGGTGTCATTATTCGGCATAACTATCCATGACGTATTCTCCGTCTTAAACCAATACGGCCGGAGCGGTGTAGGATCATCAGAAGGTTCTGCATATATACGGCAACTCGAATAACTGGTAGATGGATGTTCAAAACATAACATTGGAGGAATGAAATCATGACCGTCCATCCATTCATTGCTCCATCGGACACCGTTATTGTTGTAGGTGCCTGCCACAACGTACGTCCCGTCGTTTATCACCACCCCGGTGTCGAACATCACTTCGTAAAGAGGCACATTCACAACGCTGTCCACCCGAACTGCTGACGCTGACCCAACAGGAGTATTCTGTAAAAATGCAGGAAACTGAAGATACCTGTGTGGGTCTTCAATACGCCATGGCCCCTCGGCACGGAGCACCAGCGTTGTGTCACCAACCGGGCTGTATAGCTGCACATACTCCGTCAGCCGACCATCCATGGTGGTGTCGATAACTGGGATTGGATATTCATGTTCGATGCTGACCGGATTTGGATAACCGCTTGCTGGCTTTATAAGGGGACATACTGCCAATCCTATCACTTTGATGCTGTCGTCTTTCCCTCCAGGTGTATAAAACTGTTGTCCACTTATATGGGGTGCACTAAATAAATCAGGGAAGTTTAAATAGAAATCATAAATATTAATCCCATGATATTCTCTACTATTTAAAATAAGAAACATTCGGTACAATATATACCACGTAAATGCCGGATCATCTTCCAAATGAGACGAATAATCAGAATATATTACAGCACGATTATAAACTGAATCGTATAAAAAATCCCCCTCTCCAAAAACAACAGTGTCACCCACCGGCCGCTGTGCTTTCACTCCCACACTGAACATCATCATCGTCAAAACTATCATCAAAAAAAACTTTTTCATTTCATGTCCCTTTCTATATAATTAAATTCCTAACGACATATATTAATAATTGTAGCACTTATCGGATCATAGGTGACCGGATCCGGCAACATAGCCATTCCAAAAAGAAGAATTGTCGGTAAAATATAACAGGTGATAACCTGGCAGAGTTGTATATTGTCTTATGAACTGAGCATCTCCGTCAACCCCACATTGGTTGATTGCATCTGTCACCTGCCCTATTGTGGCTAAATTCAAAATGCACATTAATAATGTTATAGATACTTTTTTCATATTGTTTATTGTTTTTTTATTCACTGCAAATGTACAAAACTTTTTAAGAAACATACAAAAAAAGGTTCAAATTAACAAAAAAAAATTACCACCAACACAACAAAAGGAAGAACAAAGTCATAATAAAATATCAGATGAAATAAACAAAAAATCAAATAATACAAATATTAAAAAGCCAACAGAGCAAATAGAATTCTTCCACGACGAAATCCAAGAATACTCCAATCAATAATAGAACACTCTCCCTTCCCGAAGCCAAATGATTTGGCAACAAAATACCTTTGGGAACACTCGTCCGACATGTCATCCAGAAGATTCATCCGTCACAGTAACCCTACTCTTTCGCAAAAAAACTTATGCCGAACAGCAAGCATCTCGTCCAAACAAACACAGTCAATATGAACAGGTTACCCTATCCTACTTTTATCGCCCTTTTGAGAGCGAATTATTGACACGCTGATATGTATCCCCACAGTTAAAAAGGAGTTGCTCCCATTCGGTCGCAACTCCTTTTTTGCGGCGTTCGGGTCATTTTCACAAGCCCATTTTGCGAAAATCCTTTTAACCCAAATCGGTCATTAGTAGAGGAAAGTATTTTTACTCAATACACTGTGTAAAACAATTAGAATCTTTTAATATTCTTATTCTATGTGTGTTATAATTTAATTTCCACATTTTAGAACGGGGACTATAAGTTCAGAATGCGGGTTGAGTTGATGACGCTTCCAGTTCTCTGTAGCTAGTTCCTTTGAGACGTTGGCATAACAGTATTCGCACAGATGAGGGCAAGTTGGTTCCTGCCCTCTATAATTATTTATGCTACCCAATGTATTCTATCAGACCGATAATGCAGGGAGGAATGAAAAAGAACTGGATGGCATATCCGAGGGCTGTCATAAACCGACTGCCTGCCAAATCCATACTGCTCTTTATCCATAACCAACGGGGTGGCACGGTGTCGCCCCATCCGACAATACCGATAACGAGACCAAGAACTGCCGCAACTCCACCCAATACAAGTGTCAACGGTGATGGATTCTCCAAAAGATACAGACCTCCGAGGATAAACGTTATCGGACTAATAAACTGGAATATCCAAAGAAATATGGCCATGTTTCAATTCTTTTTTTCTATTAATTCTTGTAATGTGTCGAGCTTCTTCTCTAACAGGTTAAGTTTATCTTTCACATCATCATTATTGTCAGCAGCAAGGGCATCAACAAAGATAGAATTAATAAGAGACATACCAATGATTCCTCCACCAATAAGCAGTAGGCAGAAATAGGTACGTACAATATGTAACCAGATAGGAGCCAAATTGCCTACTACAGCGTTAGGAATTTCATACCAACCTTCAACGGTAAACATTTGGAACATGGAATATATACCGTCTAGTGGTGTGGCAAAATATTCTGGAGATGCTTTCCCAAAAAGAGCACTGTTGAACATGGCTATCACAACAATAATTATAAAGTAGCCAAGTAGAAAAGCCGCTGATTGACGCAGTGCAAGCCGAAAACCACCCCATATTTCTTTCAAATTTGGAAATCGTCGTGCAGTACGGAATAATTTGAAAACTCGTAATGCACGGAATGCAATAACAAAACTATAATCGGACAAAGACGAAATAAAGTATGGTAATAATGCTGGTAATGAAATGATTGTCACTAAGCCATCAAGAACATTCCATCCATCGCGCCAGTAACCTTTAAATCCCCAAACAATGTGTTTTATCAACATCTCAATAACAAAAAATATCGTACATACAACGTCTATTGTGTTTAGTACGACACTTTCCACCCCACACTCCTGCAAAAAGATAACTGCCACATTGAGAAGGACTATAGACAATGTGGTGCGCTCGCTCAAAATAAACTTCTTCATAGTTTACTTTCTTTTAGCACGTTCTCGCTCACGAGCAAGACTTGCTTTAGCACTTTCTATTTCTCTTTTTAGGCTCTCAATGCGGCGGTCGTGACTAGCTGCGTGGTCTATTTTCTGTTTGCGGTAGCTGGCCTTGCTGCAGGGCGAAGTGGCATTCTTCACGTATCCAGCATAACGTTCATTGTCTTTTTTCTTTGCTTCGCGCTCTTTTGCCACTTGTGCACGAAGGTCAATAAGGCGTTTGCGATAGTATTCTACACTCATTTTTTAGGTCTTTAACAATTAGAACCCAGCAAGAGGTCTCCCTCCTACTGGATTGGTCAGCAACTATTTTACTTGCCTGCTGCAACAAGGGTAATGCTGTTGTCGGCCAACTTACTGTTGTCCTTGTTGGCAACTTGCACCCCGATACCGTACAGCTCCTTAATCTTGTCCTCAAAGTTGCCCACGCGGAGGTTTCCTCCTACAGTGAGTTCACCGCCTTTGGCACCCTCTGCACGGATACTAGCCAGTGTGGCGTTGTCGTCAGCAAACTGCTTGCAGGCCGGAGTGGTGTACACGCGCAAAGTTGCGCCGAAGCATTTGTTGAAGTTTTCCTTCAGACTTTTGACCTTCATGCGGCCATCTAATTTGAATTCTGCCATAATTAAAACATTTTGATAGGTGAATAAAAAGGGTTATTTATGCTATGCGAAGATTATTCCTTTGCCGTGTTTGGTTGTGTTGTATTCCATCAAAATCTGTTTGATGCGTTTACAGCCGCTCTTGCTGAGGCAGCAGGCTGTTACTGTGCCAACAATGGTCTTGATTTCTATGTCAGCACCAATAAGGTGCTGGTCAATACGGATGCGACGGATGAAGCGGAAAACCAACACATCCTCATCCACCCCAATCATGCTTAAGTTGCGCTTGCGTACTGTAATGGTTTCCTCGTCGGTGTCAACGATGAGATGCCACGGGGTGACGGCATTAATTATCTTGCCGTTGGCGGCCAAGGCGGCCTCGGATGATGTGGCTTCGAATCTCATTTATCATTATATTTTTGTTTACATTTCTCAGATAGCAGTTTAGTTGTTCATAGTGTTTCTATTATAAGATATTTGAAATTGTTGTTTTCCGCTGCAGACAGTTCGCAATACGGCTTCCATTGGTAATGATAGGCCTTATTTAGAACGATGCTACGGGCTCGGGAGGTATTTTTTATAGTATTAGTATACTCTCCGTTTTTTTTCTTCCAATCCAGAGTCTTGCCATACAAACACCCGTCAGCCTCACCTATACAGAATTGCTTGTCAATGGTCTCTTTCTCGTCATTGTAAGATTTTTTCCAGTATCCTTTTTCGTTGGTCAACAGAATGGCGAATCCTTTGGCACAATGTCGGAAAACTTTGATTTCTTCAGCCCTGGCAAGAGGAGTTTCTCGGTTTCTTTTCGCTGGGTCAACCAGCAGCTCCAGCCTGTTGACATCCCACAGAAAATCGTATCTTCCCAAATCGGAGGCTCCATGATTGAATAAAAGAATGTCTTTGTGCTTCAAAGTGGCCGTTTTGTATTTCAATTCAATGGCGACATAATAATCGTCCTTCACAAGAACAATATCTGTGTATACTTTCTGCATAAATTCCTTATCGGATTTGTTCTTGCGAGTAACAACAACTGTCAGGTCCTCAAGTTTGGCTTCACAATCATATAACTCCTGAAGCCTCCAAGCAAGGTTAAATTGAAATTGTGCCTCACTTTGGAATACTTTTTTTTCCTGTCCCCATAAATACAAGATACTTTCAAGTCCAGAAACATCCAGTTCTTTCAAAGATTTCTTTGTCATATTGCCATTTTTTACGAGAGGAATTATTTCCACACACCTTTTTGACATCCGTCAGATTCGCACTTCTTATTGAATGCTGCAAGTGTCATTTCGTCTGCAGAGCCACTGGTGTAGTAACGATGTCCATCCTTTGCTGTATAGCATACTTGAGCATAGAGACCAAATGCGGTGTCAAATTCTTTCTCCAGTGTTTTAATCTTTTTGTTGCCACTGATAGAAATGTCTCCACTGGAATCTCCACGACGTACTGAAGCAAGGGTTTTATCAACGTCAATGCCGCTGATGCTCTCACCTTTGGCTACAGCCTGACGAGCATAGCTGTAACATATTTTCAGTCGTAGGTAGGGAAACTGCTTGTTGAACTCCTTCATCAAGGTGCCAATCTTCTTGTTGCCAGTCACCGACAACTCGACAGCAGTCTTCATCGAAGTCGCTTTTTTCACGGCAGGTTTGGCAACCGTATTTTTCTTTGTAGCAAGCTTAGTCGAGGTGGTCTTCTTCGCAGCGGGTTTGGCTGCCGTGGTCTTCTTCGCGGCATGCTTTGCTGTGGTGGCCCTTTTGTCTGGAATAGCCTTCTTGGTTGTGGTCGTAGCCATAATCTTCAATTTTTCTTGTATTCCCCTCTGGCGGCCTGGCCAATGGTGATGTTATTAGGAACGCAGACCTTGCCGGCCTTATCCTTTATTTGGACTGTTACCCCAAAATTTTGGTCAAAGAGTTTTTCGGCATCTCCAACTTTCATTGAACCTTTGATTTTCAAACCGTCGGCTTTGGTGTTTATCTCTTTGGTTGTTTTGTTGTTGAGAGCCGCAAGGGTCATTTCTGGGTCGGCCAGCGTAACTCCTTTGTAAAAAGCCAACTGCAGGTCGAAAGACTTGAGAAAGTCAGCGGAAAGGGTTTTCAATTTCTTGTTCGGTGCTACCGTGAATTCAGCCTTATTGAAGGCATCTTTAATATTGTTAATGAGTCCCATATTGTTTGTTTTTTTTGTTAAACTTCCTACTTTTGTGAAAAGGACAATAAAAAAGCCGTGAACTTAAATTCATTGTTCTTACGGAGGCTCTGGACTGCCCAACTTGCAAACAAGAATGTTCACGGTATCGCGAACGATTCTCTTTTCTTTTGCAAGTTGGTGGAAATTGTCCAGATTTCCGTAAGCAACGAAAAGCGAATACGCCTTAATATGTCTTTTTATTTTCTATTTGTTACATAATCTGTTTATTTTTAAATCACGGTGCAAAGATACGAATATTATTTGAATTATCAGGTAATAAATTACAATGCAGGGGCAATCTGCTGTGATTTAGATTGAAGTATCGATATCAGCTCACCGCATATAGCGGGAATTTGGTCGTCTGGCCTTGCTCTTTGTAGGGTAGGAGGGAGTAGTGGAGGGCTTTTTGTTAATATAGAGGGTGTTTATAACTTCACCATTGGAATGACTTTGTCTAAAAACGAACGAGTGGGTTGTAGTACCATCTTTGTAAAGTCAAACATTTCATAGTCGTATGGCATCTTGTTGTACACTTTTATAAAAGGGAGTGAAATAGTGGTGGCGGTGCCAGTCTTCTTTTCCGTAGGCGAAAAGTTGTATGACCTCGCCTGTTTCGACAATCAGGTCGCACATGTGGTCGACAAAGCGGATTTCTTCGGCAGTGGTGACGGTTTCCTGCGGGGTGAGCACAAGCACGTCCCAGTCGGACTCTTCATTTGCTGTGCCACGTGCGCGGGATCCATAAAGCCATACTTCTGCTTGAGGGTCAACCTCAAGCACATTTTGTTTAATCCGTTGCATCATGGTTTGGCCTGTCATGGGTGAACTATTTTTTACGATGTAAAAATACGAATAATATTTCATATAGCATGTATATTGGTAAAAACAGGGTTTTATTTATCTCACCACGCACAGCGGGATGTAGGTCATCTGCCCTTGCTCATTGTAAGGCAGGAGGGAGTAGCGGAGGGCTGGTAAAAACCGATTTCTTTTACAAGAACATTATCATAAAACAGGAACATAAAGTAAATCCTGCTCTTTTCTTTGGTCTTTGGGGTAAAACAACTATCTGTTCCCAATATGGGCAAAGATACTATTTTATTACAAATCCTCAATTTTTGTGTCGTATGATTCTCCACTACGTTTTACTCCGTTATCGAAGTGTCACTGGCACTTCTTCATCTGTCGGGACACTCCCTGTTGTTCCATAGAATCACCGCACTGCACAATGTACGATGTTGCTCCCCTTGGTCGCGACACGTACATTGCTTGTACGGTGTTATTAATGGTCACACCCCTCCGAGGTGATTTATCGAAGTCCCCTTATTTCTTTTTTCCTTTAAAATGGCGTGTGGAGGAATGGCCTTGTGAGACATCGTAGTAGTTAAAGAACAGGCTGTCTCCTTTAATACAACCATTCCACTCGCTGTGAGGATTGTTTGAAGTGGAGGTAAAAGTGCCATCCGCAGAGCAGAGCACTTGGAACGACTGACCTAGATAGTCCATAACCAGTCCCTCGTTTCCCTGTTTGGAAACAGTCACAGACTCGTTGGTGTATACCGTGTCGAATTGATGGTCAGCCCCCGTGGAGGAATGGAAATCGCAATACCCCTCATAAGTGCCCAACCATGTGTCGCGGAAATCTTTGTCTTTGTCTCCACATCCAACAAAGACAGCCAGGCAAGTGACCAGCACTGGAATCAAAAAATTACGTGTTTTCATTTCTTTTTTTATTGTTTTAATTGGGTGCAAAAATACAAATAATATTTTATATGACAAGTATTATGGTAAAAACAAAAGAATAGCTTAGACTACAGATTTTTGGTGAGAGTTCCAACGAAGGGGTTTGCACTGTCTCCACCATTGGCAAGGTGCCAACCTCTGGTGCCCTCGACTGTCATAACCACTTTTGCTGCCGAAGTGGTGATGGATTTGACGGAGGCTTGCATAAAGCCGTGGGTGCTGCAGTTATGCTCTATCGAAAGCGTGTTGCCGCTGATGCTCCAGATGGCAGGCTCCATGTCGTAAGCGCCAGTGTGGTCAGCATTGAGGGTGAAAGACCACTCGACACCATAAGACGCACGGAAAGCCCAAGTGCCGAGCACCATGCTCTCGGTCAGCGTCGGCGACTGGGTGGTGACGGTCTTTATCAGCGTGCCAGTGGCGTTGTTCAATACGTTGACCACATTGCCGTCGCTGTCAAGTTTCTGCCATTCTCCTTCAACATCCATCTTGTCGCTATTTATCGACTTGATGGTCATTTCAAGTTGATAAAAACCGTTTGTGGCCACAAATTTCTTACCGTTGAGTTTCCAATTGAAACCGCCAGCCAGCAAGTTACCTCCGCCTGTGTGGTCGGCCTTGATGACGATGGTCTTGTTCTTCATCTCATGGCTGCTCGGCCAGCCCCATTCGCCCACGAGGTTAGCCTCGGTGATTGCAGACGAGCCGCCCCCCGAGGGATTGTCGTCCTTGTTGCACGACGCGAAGAAAAACATTGAGGCTGCCACAAAGAGCAGCACGGTCCGTGTTTTGATTTGATTGTACATGTTGTTAATTGTTTAAATTGATTATATGTGTTTTATACGTTTTACAAATGCTATTGATGCAGCATCCACTCATGCACGTCACCAGTGCAATCAGAAACAGAATTATACAAATCTTGCCTGTTTTCATTTCAATATAAAATGTTGCTTCATAAAAAATCCCAGCCCGCCACAGTCTCGGCAGACACTCTGATAATATAAACACACACATGCGGAAAATGTGACATCATTTTAACACTTTTTATCACTTTATGCAAATTCCGACACCCACTCAGTCATCATCATTTTTTGAAAAATGCATTATGAAACAAGTCTTTATGATGACTGTATTATTCAAATAAAAATTAACTATTCTTCTTGAGTCAAAGAGTCTTAAGAACAACGAACTGAACGTTTAATCCATCGCACAAACTCATCCCAATCACATTTTCAGTTCGTTATAATTTCGTCACAATCCAAGCAATTGTCCCTGTCCGTTCGGGCTTCGTTACCTGTTAAGCTTATACCAAGCTCTTCTTTAGCTCATCATAACCTTAAAGGTGAAGAGAAAATTATTAAATAATTAGACAAAGGTAATAGGGGATCGAAACTGGAATGGAGAGAGGACACAGATAATGGAAGACGGAAGAAAGGATAGGTGTGGAAAAATGCGAAATGGAAATCATGGCAGTATTATTGCCAACAAAAGCAAATTAGAAAGTGGAAAAAGGATGAATGAACGGAGTAGATGAAGAACATAAGACAGAAACGGGCTGTACGAAGAAGAGGATTCGAGCCCATGAAAGAGAGACGAAAAGAAAGAAAGCGAGTAAGGACGGAATACTATTGTTTGGTGAATTTCATCACCAGGTCGTCGGAATAGGTTTTGGTAACAGGAATAAGGCGGTCGCTAAAAGCCATCTCAAGAACCAGTCCGGCACCATCTTTGCGGAGGCACTTGACATTGTCGATATTGACAAGAAAACCACGATGACACCTGACCATGCCTTGTAAAGAGAAGTCGTCAGCGAGGTTTTTGAGCGAATTATGAAGCAAGAAAGTCTCCTCTTTCTCACCACTAAGGTAATGAATATTAGTATAGTTGTCGGCAGCTTCAATATAGAGTACATTGCTGCTCTTGGTAACAAAAGCAAGCCTCCCGCCTTTATCGAAGAACTGCATCGAGCCATCGACCGTCTTATCGTTCGACATCTGGCTGTCGGTTTCGAGAAGCTGCGTAAGCTCATCTATCTCGGAACGTTTCTCACGAAGCAGGAACAGCAGGATGGAAACGATATATGGCATAGTGAGCAACGCAATGGTATCGATAAAAACCCTACTCACAAGCACATCGAGGCTCATACCCTCCTTCTCGTTAATCAGCCAGGCGACAGAGGTAATGAGAATGACAAGCATAACCAACTCGACACCGAGCCAAAGGAGATAATGACCCACACCCAAGCTGAAATGTTTTTGGAACCGCTGCAACAACCAACGGCTGAGCGAGAAAAATACCAATCCCACAAGGACAAGGACAATCGAATAGAGACGATAGTTCAAAAAACTCAGTACCCCATCGTTAGAAATAATGCCTATGGGTTTGTAGACGGCAACAAAAAAGGCGCAGAAAACAATAACAGTAACGAAAAAAAGAACGATACTCTTTTTCTCTGTAAGGTATTTTGGAATGTATTTTTTCAGTTGTTCAGATATAGACATCCTCGTATTATTTAACAATTTTCGCCCAAAATAGGGGAATTTCGCCCAAAATAACGCACTTTTGTCGACATTATTATACAAAAGACAAAAATTAACATTTCGATACCGGTTTTTTGTTGTTACTTTGCAGGTCGAAAAAAAGTAAAAAAACGACAAATACTACTAAAAAAATAAGTACAAAAACAAAATGAAAATTATCGGAACTGGAAGTGCTCTGCCCAAAAAGGTTGTCACCAACGACATGCTGACAGAGTTTTTTGACACCAGCGACGAATGGATACGAACAAGAACAGGAATTTCCACACGTCGCATACTTACCGACGAAAGTCTCATTGATTTAGCAATAGAAGCATCACAGAAAGCTCTAGAGTCCGCCAATCTCAAAGCAGAGGACTTGGACTTCATCCTCTGCTCGAATGTAAACAACAACTATGTGTACCCCTCCATGAGCAGCATTGTTCAGGGAAAGATTGGGGCTAAATGTCCGTGCACTGACTTGCGCAATGCCTGTGCCGGATTCATCTATGCACTGGATGTGGCCGATGCCTTCATCCAGACTGGCCGTGCAAAAAAGATACTGGTGCTGGCTGCCGAGGAGCCCACACGATTCTGCCACTGGGAACACCGCGAAACGAGTGTCCTGTTTGGCGACGGCGCGGGAGCAGCAGTAGTGACCGAGGGTGGCGATTACAAAGGTGCCCAGTTCACCACTATCAGCATGCCCGATGTGCTGTACCAGCGTCAACGTTTGGAGCCCACCCCGTTTGAAGACTTGAGTTCCGGTGCCTACATCAACCACACCATGGTGATGCAGGGCCGCGAAGTGTTCAAGATGGCCGTCACCTGCTGCTCGAACGAGATAAGCAAGCTGCTGGACATCTACGGTTACAAGAAAGAGGATGTGAAATATTTCGTGCTGCACCAAGCCAATTTGCGCATCATAAACGGCATACAGCAATATCTGGGAGCCGATGCCTCCCAATTCCCGACTACTGTTGAGAAATACGGCAACACCTCGTCGGCCAGTGTGCCCATCCTGCTGGACGAACTGGTAAAAGGCAATAAAATACAGCGGGGAGACATGATAGTGATGAGCGGTTTCGGTGCCGGATTCACTACAGGGTCCTTGCTGATGAAATATTAATGAATACATTATTTTACAAATCAAACTAATAAAGAAAGCACATGAATAAAGTATATATTACCGGACTGGGTTGTGTAACCCCTCTGGGCAACAACATCGAAACCTTATGGAACGGACTGATTGAAGGCCGCTGTGGCATTGCCCCCATCGCCGCCCCGCACGCTGAGACACTCCCCGTGCACGTGGCAGCAGAAGTGAAGAACTTCGACCCCGCCGAATACGGCATTGACAAGGCCACCATACGCCGCAACGATATGTACACCCTCTTTGCCCTTGCCGCCGCACAGCAGGCCATGGCCGACAGCGGACTGCAGGTGGGAGTAGATGTTGACCCCATGCGCATGGGCTGCGCCGTGGGTTCAGGAATCGGTGGCATCAAAACATTCAATAACGAGCACACCAAACTGATAGAGGACGGAACACGTTTCATCTCGCCCTACTTCATTCCGATGATGATTGCCAACATCGGCTCGGCCAATGTGGCTATAAAATACAACTGCCAGGGTCCCAACCTGCCCATAGTCACCGCCTGCGCCACAGGTACCCACTCGGTGGGCGAAGCCTATCGCCTGATACGTGAGGGACGCGCCGACGCCATGATTTGCGGTGGTGCCGAGAGCGCCATCTGCGATATAGCCATGGCCGGATTCAACAACATGAAAGCCCTCACACAGAGCGACGACCCGCTGGCCGCATCGGTTCCGTTCGATGCACGCCGCAAGGGTTTTGTGATGGGTGAAGGAGCCGGCATATTGGTGCTCGAAAGCGAAGAGTGTGCGCGCAAACGCGGTGCCCATATCTATGCAGAAGTCAGCGGCTACGGCAACACCTGCGATGCTCACCACTGCACCGCACCCCACCCCGAAGGACGCAACGCCGCCGAGGCAATACGCCTGGCTGCCGAAGAGGCCGGATTCAAACTGGGCGAGAAACTGTATATCAACGCCCATGGAACCAGCACCCCGCTCAACGATGCCAGCGAAACACACGCCATCAAGACCGCATTGGGCGAGGAAGCCGCCCGCAAGGCCGAAATCAGCTCGACCAAATCGATGCTGGGCCATATGCTTGGTGCCGCTGGTGCAGTGGAACTGATAGTGTGCGCACTGGCCATAGAGCACGGCATACTGCCTCCCACCATCGGATACAAGGAGCCTGACCCGGCCTGCGACCTTGACTATATTCCCAACGTGGCCCGCAAGAGCCAGGTGGACATCACCCTCTCCAACTCGTTTGGATTCGGCGGTCAGAACGCCTGCGTTGCCCTGCGTAGGGTAAAATAGTTGCCAGAGAACGGCCCACGAGGCCAACTCATCATTGATAAAAAAAACAAATAAAAAAAATACATCTATGCTGACAAGAGAAGAAATCAAGCAGTATTTGCCCCATCGCGAGCCTATGCTCCTGGTGGACGACATGGAACTGGACGGCGACATGGGAATTGGACACTACCATGTGCGTGGAGATGAATTTTTCCTGCAAGGACATTTTCCGGGGAAACCCGTGGTGCCGGGCGTCATCCTGTGCGAAATCATGGGACAGTCCTCGTCGATTCTGCTTCTAGACGAACTGAAAAACCGTCTCACGCTCTATAGCGGGCTCAACGATGTGCGTTTCCGCCAGCCAGTGCTGCCAGGCGACACGCTCACCATCAAATCGAAAATCACAGCACGCAAAGGACTAATATTCTTCATCGACGCAACCGCTTATGTGGAAGACAAGGTGGTGTGCAAAGGCAAACTCTCGTTTGTTCTTGTCGACAGAGAGAAATAGACATTCCTCACCTCTCCAAAAGGAACTGGGAGGACTGGTGAACCTCTTAGAACACTTGAATGCTTATAAAAAGCCCCTTGGCCGGGCAATGTAAGCATTCAAGTTTTGAACCACAAACAACACGTAAAAACAGAACAAAATATATTAATAAATAAAAAGCTTTATCAACATGAAACTTTTAGAAAACAAAATAGCCCTTATCACCGGTGCCGCCCGCGGCATTGGCCGTCGCACCGCCGAGCTCTTTGCCGAAGAAGGAGCCACGGTGATTTTTACCGACCTCAAGGAGACCGACAGCAGCAAAGAACTGCTCCAAATACTTCAGAGCCACAATCCGGACAGCTCCTTCTACACAGCCAACGCAGCCAGCTGGGAAGAGACCGAGCAACTGGCCAAGACCATCATTGAGCGTTACGGCCGAGTGGACGCCATAGTGAACAACGCCGGCATCACACGCGACAACCTGCTGCTCCGCATGACCCCCGAAGACTGGGATCTGGTTATCCAAATCAACCTCCGCTCCGTGTTCAACTACTGCAAGGCCTTCATCCCCTACATGATGAAGAAACGCAACGGCAGCATAATCAACACCAGCTCGGTGGTGGGAGTGAACGGCAACGGCGGACAATGCAACTACGCAGCTGCCAAAGCCGGCATTATTGGCTTCACCAAGTCGTTTGCCCAGGAGTTTGGCTCGCGCAACATCCGCTGCAACGCCATAGCTCCCGGATTTATCCGCACAGCCATGACCGACGCCATTCCCGACGAGGCCCGTCAGAAATGGATTGACGACATTCCCATGCGCCGCGTAGGCACCGAACTCGATGTGGCCCGTGTAAGCCTGTTCCTGGCTTCCGACCTTGCAGAATACGTAACCGGACAGGTCATCTGTGTGGATGGCGGTATCAGTCTCTAAACCTCAAACAACGAAACAAAACATGAAAGCATATATCTTTCCCGGTCAGGGTGCCCAATTTGTAGGAATGGGCAAAGACCTCTACGACAACAACAACCGTTGCCACGACCTTTTTGAACGTGCAAACGACATCATTGGCTTCCGCATCACCGACCTCATGTTTGCCGGCACTCCTGAAGACCTCAAGCAGACCAAAGTCACCCAGCCCGCAATCTTCCTCCACTCCGTAATTCTGGCCACCTATATGGGCAGCGAGTTCATGCCCGACATGGTGGGCGGCCACTCTTTGGGCGAATTCAGCGCACTGGTGGCATCGGGAGCCATGGACTTTGACGACGGCCTGCGTCTGGTAATAGCCCGTGCAAACGCCATGCAGCGTTGCTGCGAGATGCGTCCCTCCACTATGGCCGCTATCGTCAAACTGGACGACAAGACCGTAGAGGACGTCTGCGCCGAGGTGTCGGCCTCTGGCGAGATAGTGGTGCCCGCAAACTACAATACCCCCGGCCAGCTGGTTATCAGCGGCACGATTGAGGGCGTTGCCAAAGCCTCTGAGAAGCTGAAAGAGCTTAAAGGTCGTGCTGTTCCCCTGGCAGTGGGCGGAGCGTTCCACAGCCCCCTGATGGAGCCTGCACGCCTTGAATTGGCCGAAGCCATCGAGAACACCATATTCCACAAACCTCTTTGCCCCTGCTACCAGAACGTGAACGCTAAACCCGTCACCGACCCGCAGGAAATCAAAAAGAACCTTGTGGCTCAGCTCACCTCACCGGTGCGTTGGACCGCCACTGTACAGAACATGATTGCCGACGGAGCCACAGAATTCATCGAAGTGGGACCCGGCACAGCACTCCAAGGCATGGTGAAACGCATCTGGCCCGAGGCCGACGCACACTCCGCCTGCTAATAGAATTATTCACTTTTGAAAAAGAAACACATTATGAGTATCAAAATCGTAGTATTGGCCAAACAGGTGCCCGACACCCGCAATGTCGGACCCGAGGCCATGACCCCGGAAGGCACCATCAACCGCTCTGCTCTTCCAGCAGTATATAATCCCGAGGACCTCAGTGCACTCGAGATGGCTCTTCGTGTAAAAGAACTGCTCCCCGGCTCCACCGTCACCGTAGTCACTATGGGACCTCCACGCGCCGAGGAAATAATCCGTGAGGCCATCTATCGCGGTGCCGATGACGGGTTTGTACTGTCCGACCGCCGTTTTGCCGGAGCCGACACCCTTGCAACCTCTTACGCCATCTCCTGCGCTGTGCGCCGCATAGGCCATGTAGACCTCGTTTTCGGCGGCCGTCAGGCCATTGACGGCGACACCGCCCAAGTGGGACCCCAGGTGGCCGAGAAGATGGATATCCCGCAAATCACATACGCCGAAGAGCTCATCGCAGTGAGCGAAAAGAGCATCAGCATCAAGCGGCGCCTTTCGAACGGCACCGAGATAGTCGAGTGTCCCCTTCCTGTCCTCGTTACCGTTTGCGGTAGCGCACCACAGCCCCGTTTCCGCCATGCGCACCTGCTATTGCAGAACAGACATCTAGAAATACCGGTTTGGACTGCCGACGATGTCAATCCCGAATACGAGCGTCTGGGACTTTCAGGCTCACCCACCAAAGTGAAGAAAGTGGACAGCGTGGTGCTCACGCAGAAAGACAATCTCCGTGTAGAAAACAGCCAGGAGTCGCTCAACAGCCTTATCGCCAACCTTGTCACCAACCACATCATCGGATAATATCATGAACAGCATATTAGTATACATAGAAATCAATGAGTCCGGCCGTGCTGCAGATGTCAGCCTCGAACTCTGTTCCAAAGGACGCCGACTGGCCGACCGCCTGGGTGGTCAACTCGAAGCCATAGTCTGCGGCAGTGACCTGAACGACATAGAAGGACAGCTCTATCCCTATGGTGTTGACACCATCCTCTATGCCAACGACCCCCGTCTGTCGCCCTACCGCACACTGCCCCATTTCAGTGTTGTCGACAGCATCATTCGTGAACGCCAGCCCGAGGTGGTACTGTACGGAGCCACCAGTGTGGGCCGCGACCTGGCACCCCGCATTGCCTCTCACCTGCGCTGCGGCCTCACCGCAGACTGCACAGCCCTTGAAATAGGCGACCACAGCGATGCCAAAACCGGTAAGGACTACCACGACATCCTCTATCAGATACGCCCAGCATTTGGAGGAAACATCGTAGCCACCATTGTCAGCCCCGAAACACGCCCCCAGATGGCCACCGTGCGCGAAGGTGTCATGCGCAAGGAAATAATAGACCCCGCCCGCAAAGGAACCCTTATCCCGATAGACGCCTCCAAATACCTGCGTGCCGAGGACGAGTGCCTCAAAGTAATCAGCCGCCAGATTGACCCTCAAGGTGTCGACATCAAGGGAGCCTCCATCATTGTGGCCGGCGGATACGGCATGGGCAGCAATGAGAATTTCCAGATGCTTTATAAATTTGCCGACATGATCGGAGCCGAGGTAGGAGCCAGCCGCGCCGCTGTCGACGCCGGCTTCTGCGAGAATGCCCGTCAGATAGGACAGACCGGTGTCACCGTACGTCCGAAACTGTATATTGCATGCGGTATCTCTGGCGCTGTGCAGCACCGTGTGGGCATGGAGCAGTCCAGTCAGATTATCTCCATCAACACCGACCCCGACGCGCCCATCAATGCCATTGCCGACTACACCATCATCGGCGATGTCAGCGAGGTGCTTCCCCGTCTCATGAACGCCTATCAGTCCTGCAAGAAATAAACCCTCGATTGATAAGCCCTCATCACATCCCATCATTAAAAACATTCACACCATGAATTACTATAGTGACAACGAAAGCCTGAAGTTCTACCTTCAGCACCCCGATATAGAAAAGATAGCCACCCTCCGCGAGAACAACTTCGAAGAGGCCGGTAAGTACCCCGACGCTCCCGCCAATGTGCAGGAAGCCGTTGAAGGCTATCAAAACGTCATGGACCTTCTGGGCGAGATTGCCGGTGAAGTCATTGCACCCAATGCTGCCGATGTCGACGCACAGGGTCCCTCTGTGGTCAATGGACGTGTGGTCTATGCCGACGGAACCCGCCAGAACCACGAAACTCTCACACGGTCCGGTCTGTATGGCTTGAAACAGCGCCGCAAATACAACGGCCTCAACATGCCTGGAACGATTACCACCATGGCTGGTGAAGTAGTGGCCCGCGCCGATGTGGGTTTCGCCACCATCTGGATGCTCCAGGACTGCGCCGACACTATCGAAGACTTTGCTTCCGAAGAGATTAAGGATAAATATCTTCCCCGTATCTATCAAGGAGCCACCTGTTCGATGGACCTCACCGAGCCCGATGCCGGTTCCGACCTCCAGTCGGTACGTTTGAAAGCCACTTTCGACGAAGCATCCAACTGCTGGCGCCTCAACGGAGTGAAACGTTTCATCACCAATGGCGATGCCGACATCCATCTGGTATTGGCCCGCTCCGAAGAAGGTACCACCGACGGACGTGGCCTCTCCTACTTTGTATACGACCGCAACGACGGCGGATTGACCGTGCGTCGCATTGAGCACAAAATGGGCATCATCGGCTCCCCCACCGCCGAATTGGTCTTCACCAATGCACCCTGCCAGCTGGTCGGCGAACGCCGTCTTGGCCTCATCAAATACACCATGTCGCTCATGAATGGTGCCCGTCTCGGTGTCGGTGCACAGGCTGTTGGTCTTTGTGAAGCCGCCTGCCGCGAGGCTGTGGAATATGCCGCCACACGCGAGCAATTCGGCAAGACCATCGACCAGATGATTCCGGTGCAGGACATCCTTCACACCATGCGCGCCAAGACCGATGCAGTGCGCTCACTGCTGTACGAGACAGCCCGTCAGGTGGACCTCTACAACTGCTACGAACGCCTGTCCCGCATTCGTCCCCTCACAGGCGAAGAGCGCCAGGCCATGAAAGCTGCCCAGCGCAATGCCGACTGCCTCACCCCGCTCACCAAACTCATGGCAAGCGAATATTCCAACCAGAATGCCTATGATTGCATCCAGGTGCACGGCGGTAGCGGTTTCATGAAAGAATACACCTGCGAACGTCTCTATCGCGATGCTCGTATTCTCAGCATCTACGAAGGCACCTCTCAGCTCCAGGTGGTTGCCGCCACCAAGGGCATCAGCAACGGCAGCTATCTGAAACGCATTGCCGACTACGACGCCATGCCCATCAAGGCCGAGCTGGAACCCCTCCGCGAACGTCTCCGCCAGATGACAGCCGACTATCAGACCATGCACGATTCCCTCACCGCCAACGGTGCAGGCGAAGCCTTTGAGCACGGTCTCCGTGGTCTCACCGAGAGCATCGCTCACATCATCATGGGTTATCTCCTACTCCTCGACACCGAACGCGACAACCGTTTCCTCGACTCCTGCCGTCGCACCATCAACCGCGGCTACACCGAGATTGCAAAATTCAAATGCGAAACCGGCTTGTTGCTTTAACTTTCCTTGTAAGAAGAAAAAACTTTTTTTGCAGAATAAAATAAAAGTACTATCTTTGTAATTAGAATAAAACTTTATCATTATGCGTAAAAGTAATCATTTCAAAGGATTAGTAATTGCAACAGCACTGCTGTTTGCAGGTTTCGGTGTTCGTGCACAGCAACTGGAAACTTCCGTTTTCCTCAACGGCATCCTGCCCGTTGCCCAATTCAACAATGAAGTAAATCTCGAACCTCTTGGCACTTTCGAGCCTATGACCAGCGAGAACATCGCCAAGGGTGCCGCTGGTGGTTTAGGCGGTTCCGCCCGCATCGGCATGTGGTTTGATGTAGGCGTAGGTCAGCTCCAGCCATTCTTCGAGGCCGGATTTCTTTGGAACAACTCACGTTCATACATCCGCAATAAGTATGACAACAACGAGCGCAACAACGTGTTGCAGCAGCGTCCCAAAGCTCCGCAATATTTCAATCTGCCTCTCATGCTGGGTCTGAAATACCGCTACGACATCACCCCCGATGTCCGTCCTTTCGTGGAGTTAGGTTTAGGCTACGACCTACTTTTCATCAGCAAGAACGGCTATCCCACACAAACCTTCCGCTACAAACCCTCGGGTGAGTTCAGCTGGATGATAGGAGCCGGCACCTATCTGGGTGAATACGTCAGCGTCAGCCTCTTCTACATGGGTCTGGGCAATCATCGCATCGACTATTCCAGCCGTTCCTACCAGCCCGAAGCCATCGACTACAGCACTGTCTACCGCCGCAGTCTTGGAGAGCTGGGTCTTAGAGTTGGTTTCCATTTCTAATCAGCTCTTACTACAAACATTATAAAAGAGACGGATGTCCACAATCGGCATCCGTCTCTTTTTTATTCCATATAGGAGCAATAAAGGCAGGAATGGATTCCAAGCCCACTACCATTTCATCGAGGCCTAACGGCTGTTGAAATGTTCCTTCAGTGCGTTCAGCTTGTCGGCTTTGCGTCTCTCCCACACCTTGGTTATGCATGCCTTGGTCGAGAGCGGGAACTCGGCTTTCATCATCCAGTCATAATAGGATGGTTCCTTTGCAAACACATCCTCGAGGGTCTTACCTTTGTACTTCCCAAAATTGAACACCTCGTGTCCTTTATTGTCATATCCAATATGTCCCACCAAGTCGGCCCACTGACTGCTTGTTGTAAACCTGCTCAATTTCTCCATGTCATTCACTATCGGCTTGCTCACCTTGCCGTCTGGGGCGGTATATTCCACACCCTCATAACGATCCAGCTGAGCCATCAGCACTTCGTAGGTAGCCATTGTGTCGGCATCCGCCGAATGGGCGTTGTCCAGGTTTTTACCGCAATAGAAGCGATAGGCGGCCTTAAGCGTGCGTTGCTCCATCTTATGGAATATATTCTGTACATCAATCAGCCGGCGCCCATTCAGACTGAACGGATATCCCTGCCTCAAAAACTCTTCCACCAGCAGCGGCACATCGAACTTGTTCGAATTATACCCCGCCAAATCGGCATCGCCAATAAATTCGGCTATTGTTGAGGCCATCTCGCCGAAAGTGGGTTTATCGGCCACATCGGCATCACTTATCCCGTGAATAGCCGTCGTAACTTCCGGTATATGCATTGTTTCCCCGTTTTTGTCCACAGGCCGCAACCGCTGCACCAGCGTTTCCGTGCTCTGGTCGGGATTCACTTTGTAAAGGCATATTTCGACTATATGGTCCATACCCACATTCACACCAGTGGTTTCCAAGTCAAAAAACACCAAAGGTTTATTCAGATTAAGAAGCATAATAAGGTTGATTTAGATACACTCTGTTAGTAATCAATATTTTTTAAACACTTGCTTGGACGGAAATTATTTCTCTTTCACCACGTATGGGCATTCTATACAACATAGCCGAAAGTCGCCCCTCAGGGTGAAACAAATTGAAGCCAATAATGTCACTTGGTACAACTTATTGCCATCCCGATAGACGGAATATCACATAACCCTTGCGGCTTGATGGATGCGTTTCAGCCGTATAAGCAGGTCTTCCGCCAACTCCAGTCGCAACATATTTGCCCCGTCCGATTTGGCCACAGCGGGATTGGGGTGCGTTTCCATAAATATCCCATCGCATCCCACGGCCACTGCCGCCCTACCTATGGTTTCAATCATCTCGGGGTCACCGCCCGTCACACCGCAAGTCTGATTGGGGCGTTGCAACGAGTGTGTGATATCCACCACCACAGGCACCTTGTTCCGCTGCATAATAGGCACTCCCCTGAAATCCACTACCAAATCCTGGTAGCCGAATGTGGTGCCTCTTTCTGTCAGCATCATGTTGTCGTTGCCAAAATAGTGCAGCTTGTCCACCGCATGCACCATGGCCTCGGGCGACAGGAACTGCCCTTTCTTCACATTGACGCATTTTCCTGTCTGCGCAGCCGCCTGCAGTAGCGACGTCTGTCGGCACAGGAATGCCGGTATTTGGAGCACATCCACATATTCGGCGGCCATTGCGGCCTCCTCTTCGGTGTGGATGTCGGTCACCACGGGTATGCCATACTGCTGGCCTATGGCTTTCAGTATCTCCAACCCATCAAGGTCGCCTATGCCTGTAAACGAGTCCACTCTCGACCTATTGGCCTTGCGGTACGACGCCTTGAATGCAAAAGGAATCTGCAATTGCCGCGTCAAGGCCACCAACTTTTCGGCAACCTCAAACGGCATCGTATCGTTCTCTATAACACAAGGACCGGCAATCAAAAAGAAATTGCCGGTCTCTGTAAATTGTAAATTCTCTATTTTTGGATACATGGGAAGTCTCGGAAGTAAATGCAGTTGGTAATACAGCACTTAGAAGTTTGTATCGATAGCATCGAGAGCATCATCGGGATCGTCAACGGTGGTGTCGGCATCCATGTCACTCTCTTCACGACGGCGGCCGCCGCGCTGCAGCGAGATAATCAAAGCTCCGATCATACGGGTAAGCTCCATCAGGAATTCGCGCGACTGGTTGCAGCGTTCCTCATCAAACAGACCCACCGAATAAGCTACAGCCGTAAAAACGATACATTCGCGGATGGCGGTTTTTGAAATCTTGAGATAGTGTTCAAACTGACTCTTGTTTCTCGACGAACCCTCTGCAATGTTCAATGCAATGTCATACGACGAATGGCAGAACGAGTTCACCAGATTGCGCTCCATCTCGTTGTTAGGAGTGGAGAGGTTCTTGACAACCCATGCGCTGTAGTCGGTAGCTTTACCATAAATGCGCAGGTCTTCGAAACGGAAAAAGCTCACATTCCTCTCTTGTACAGAATTGTCCATAATTGTGATAGTGTTTGTGTTTTATTATTTTGGTATTCTATTATAATTTTTTCTATATTGTTTTCGTTTTGATAATCCCGACCCCTTTACCATCTGTTCTCACATCTGGCAAACAGTCGTTCGTCGAGCTGTTTCCGCAGCCTATCTTATCTCGGCAAAATAGTTCATAAATTGTGTTCTCATCAGCATCGAGGCCTTGTCGGTCTGCTTCATGGCCAACTTACCGCAGAACTGGCTCACCGTATCATATCCCTTCTGCTCCATCCAGCTCTGAAGTCCCAGGTTCAGCTCTTTCATATACTCAACCCCGTTGCGATACAGGCATGAAGCCACCTGCACAGCCGTAGCTCCCGCAAGCAGAAGCTTCACAATGTCGTGGGCATTGCTCACACCGGTTGTTGCACACAGGTCGCAGCGCAGCTTGTTACTCATTATGGCAGTCCAGCGCAGCGTATTGTACAACTCGCCAGGGAAGGTAAGCGAGTCGGCGTTGGTCAACTTCTCCTCGTCGATATTAATATCAATCTGCAGCGACTTGTTGAACATCGTGATGCCCTTAATTCCGGTCCACGACAACTGTTGCATGAATTTAGCCAAGTCGGTGAAATAAGTACCCACCTTAATGCTTATGGGAATATCTATCGACTTACGCAGCGACTGAATGATGTTGCTGAACGTGCGCTCCACATCATCGGCCGAAAGCGATGTCTCGAACGGCATAATGGCCATGTTCAACTCCAGTGCATCACATCCTGCATCCTGGAACTGGCGTGCATACGTCAGCCAATTCTCGTGCGAGTAGCAGTTGATGCTTCCAATCACCGGAATAGACAAACGTTTCTTAGCCTCGTGGATAAGCTCGAAATGCTTCGACACCGAATCGGCTGCCACATGCTGGGCTATATATTCATAGCTGTCACCATAATTTCCCACAGGGGCAAATACATGTGTATTGCGCTTTATATCATATATAATCTGCTCCTCAAAGATGGATTTCAGCACCACGGCACCGGCTCCGCACTCCTCCAGTTTACAGAGATTATCCACATTGGCTGTCAATCCGCAGCTGCCGGCCAGAATCGGGCTGTTCAACTCCAGCCCCAGATATTTCACTTTTGTGTTCATAACGGACAACTTTTATAGTATTTTACACTTAAAAATCCAGTTTGCAAAGATACCGAAAAAATACAATTAAAAGTTTTTTTTCAAGAAAAAAAATCATTATCAACACACAACGCACTATACCAAAGCTATTTACAAAATGTTAAAAAACATATTGTGAAAAAAAAAAGACCCAAGAAAAAAAAATATTTCGTCGCAATGAAAAAAAATGACTAATTTTGCAACTCCGAATTGAACAAAAAATACATAATAATGAAAGAGCAAAACGAAGAGAAAAATCTTGAAGTTAGCGGTGTTATCGCTAAGACTACACAGTACATCGAGAAGAACAAAAAGAAACTCACCATCATTGGATGCGCCATAGTTGTTGTGGCTTTGGCCATTTGGGCCTATATAGCACTTGTGGCTCAGCCGCGCCAGGTACGCGCTCAGGAAGACATGTTCGCTGCCGAGCAGTGGTTTGGCGAAGGCTCGTTCGAAAAAGCACTCAACGGCGACGATCAATTCATGGGATTCCTCGGCGTCATCGACGAGTATGGCTGCACCAAAGCCGCCAACCTCGCACACTACTATGCTGGTATTTGCCACCTCAACCTGGGTCAGTACAATGAAGCCATCGATCAACTCAAATCATACAAAGGCCGTGACCTCTACACCGGTGCCGAAGCCCAGATGCTTATCGGCGATGCCTATGCCGAACTTGAAAACCCCAACGAGGCCGTGCAATACTATGAGAAAGCTGCCAAATCCGGCAACAACCTCATTGTCTCCCCTACCGCCCTGTGGAAAGCCGGCATGATGTACCTCCAACTCAACAACAAAGATGCAGCTATCAAAGCCTTCCAGCAAATCAAGGACAACTACCCCGAGAGTCCCGAATGGAACGAGGTGGACAAATACATCTCCTACGCTGAAAACAAATAGTTTTTCATAATTTTGATTTTTTCCGCCCTCTTGCAGGGCGGTTTTTTTTTGCCCTTTACTCACCACATCTTTCCCTCAACCCACACCCCGCCTTGCTCCAACTCCAATTCCCTGCCCCAATCATCCCTTCCGAATTTTCAGTATCCACTACAACCATAGTGGATTTTATTATAATCTATTACCGAAACACTATAATTCCAACAGCTTACTTACATTTCCATGATATAGCCACAAAGCCCCTCCAGCTTCGCTTACTATCAAGCTCTTCCCCACCACTTAATAAGCCGTTCATCACCATGGTAGTTTAGACATACTCTCAATGGAGTTGTTTTATCCTGAAAGGTAAAGGGAGTCACGACGATGATTGGACTATCCGAAAGTGTCAACTGAACAAACACAAAAGGGCTGACGTATCGTGGGGAAACCAGATGACATCATTTCAATGGCGGAATTGTAAAGGATTGTGAGCTAATGGGGGCAAAATCGGGGTACATTGTGCAGTGGGGTGACTATTGACAAACAGAACACCTGCGTCCCGGAGGGACGCGACATTGAATATTTATAAATACAACTCACCTCAGACCCGCAGCCACGAAGCATACCGGTCCGCACTAATCATTCTATCCGCCAAGGTTCAACTGCTATGGCTATTGGCCTCAGCAGGTGGAGAAGCAGAAACGGGTGCGGCTGCGGAATTCCTGTCCCGGGAGCAGCGTGGCGTCGGAATTGGGCCATTGGTGGTTTGGACTGTCGGGGAATTTCTGTGTTTCGAGACAGACAGCGCTACGCCTCCCATATACTATGCCCCGTTTGCCCACCACAGTGCCGTCAAGGAAATTACCGGTATACAGTTGGACACCCGGCTCGGTGGTGAAGAGGTCCATAACGATACCCGATGTGGGGCTTTCAAGCCGGGCTGCGGGGATGGAAATGTCGCCACAGGCGTTGAGGACATAGTTATGGTCAAAGCCGGAGCCGTTGACCAGCTGGGGGTGCGGTTTCATGATGTCGCGTCCTATGGGTTTAGGCGAGCGGAAATCCAACGGGGTGCCCTCCACGCATTCGAGAGGACCGAGGGGTATAGACGTGTTGTCTATAGGTGTGTAGCGGTCGGCATTGATGGCAAGAATGTGGTCGAGGATATCTCTGTTCGGGTCGCCACTGAGGTTGAAATAGCTGTGATTGGTGATATTGATAACGGTAGGTGCATCGGTAACGGCACGGTAGCTGATGTCCAACGAATTGTCGTTGCCCAAAGTATAGACCACCTGTACTCGCACATTGCCCGGGAACCCATTGTCGCCGTCGGGACTAAGGAGCTGAAGGGTTAGCGAACGCGGGGAACATTCCACCAACTGGAAACGGGCATACTGCCAACCGGTAGGGCCACCATGCAAACAATGGGGGCCATTGTTCTGTGGCAGTTGATAGGTTTGGCCGTCCAGGGTGAAACGCCCATTGCCTATACGGTTGGCATAACGTCCAATGAGGGCGCCAAAGTCGGAGAGATTATTCTGCGGAAGATAGTCGTCGAGGTTGTCGAACCCAAGCACTATATCACATAGATTGCCATTGCGGTCTGGCACCAAAAGAGAAACAATACGGGCACCGAAGTCGGTGATGCGGGCAGTGAGGCCGTTGCCGTTGGTCAGCGTATAAATATCCATAATCACATATTGTTTTCTAAAGAATATCGGCAAGCAAACGGGCAGCGGAAGCCACCAAGTCGTTGCAAGAATGGTCGCGTCCTTGCAGCTGGAGCAGACGTGCACAGTTGAGGTCGCCGTTCTCCTCGCGGAAGCGGTTGGCCAATCCCTTAAACTGGGCGGTCTGGTTGCAGAGACCACAAACCAATGCCATGCCGGACACGCATCCACAGGTTTCGCGCACCATCATACCACGTCCAAAGGGCGAAGCCATCATGGCGGCAGTCTGGCTGTCGACAGGCAAGAGGTCGGCAAAGGCCAGCACCACCGATTGACAGCAATTGCAACCTTGCTGATGAAGCTGACGGGCTTTCGCCTCGCGTAATTCTATTTCTTTGTTATCCATAATGAGAAGAGGTGTTATAAATACAAATGAAGTTTCATGGGTCAGGGACAATACTGGTCGGGGAAGAACGAGCTGAGCGCTTTCGACACGTTGTCGGCTATCGTTTGGCGTCCCTGGAGGAGAAAATGTTCGGTAGTCCAGTCACGGTCGCGGAAAAGGCTGTCGGGCACTGTTTCCAGATTGTTCACAACCACGACCCCGAGTCGGGTATAGCGCTGCTCGAGAAGGGTGGCATTGGTTTTCATGAGAGCCGTAAGGTCGGTACCCACGAGACTGTCGGCCAACTGGATATCTTCGGGCAGGAGGTTGAACACCAGGTTCCATCCGCGTTGGCGGGAAAGGAGGACAATACGGTCAAAATCGTGAACGCGAGGGTTGTTGAGCGTGTCGATAAGGAATGCGAAGTTGCGTATAAAGATACCTGCCATATTGTTGTCGCCAGCGAGACTATCGGCCCAGCGGGGCACACTGGGGTGTCCCGGCAGGGGATGATCGGCCCAATAACGGTCCATCTGGGCATAGCGTTCACCTTCGGACTTGATGTCGTAGGCCTTGAACGAGAGTACGGCCCTGTTGACCAAGGGCGGACGTTGCTGCAACATAACCAGACGTTTCTGGAGCGCAGTTTCGAGCGGGGAATATATCCAGCCTACACCAAACGAGCGGAGATTCATAGTCACCACAACGGTCGAGATGTTACAATCTGTATCGAGATTGCGTAGCAGTTGATAGTACACCTCGCCATGCGAAGCATCGTGGGTCATATCGGCCACCCGCAGCGAGGGGAAATGGCGAGCCACCATCTGGCTGATCCACGCGGTGTCGGAGTCGTACCAACCGAAAGTATGGTTTGACGATTCGCCCAGATAGAGAATATCCGCACCGGTAGAGTCTATCTTGTCGACCAGTGCCACCAGCGGACCGCTATAAGCCACACGGTCGTGAGGCCAGAACAGAAAGCGGTAGAGGCCATCGGCCACAACGCAAAGAAGCGCGACAATGATGAGTGTTTTGATGGCGGTTTTCATGGGTCAGAACTGGAAATAGATGAATGGAAATGTCTCGACACTGGCAAAGGCCACAGTGCAGAAGGCCAAGATGAAGCATACCGCCCAACGCACAACAGGATGCTGGCGAATGCACCAACGGTCGAAACGGGTGTTGCACAGCAAGATGTCGACTATTATGAAAACAACTAGGAACAGTATCGGCACCCACTGGATGTCGGGCATAGAGTGAAGCCCGGTGTTGTGGACAAAAGCCTTGGCCAATTGCTTAACCTGCCAAAAGCCTTCGGCCCGGAAGATTGTCCATAGGAGGGTGACAACCACAAAGACAGCGACAGTCCGTAACAACCGGAGGTGCAGGGAACTAGTGGCTCTGGGGCGCCGATGGCGCAACTTGGAGGGCAACCCCTCGACAAGAAGCAGCAAACCGTGCATGCCGCCCCAAACCACGTAAGTCCAGTCGGCACCATGCCACAGGCCGCTGAGCAGAAACACCACCATAATGTTAAACATCCAGCGCGACACCTTGACACGACTGCCGCCCATGGGGATATAGACATAATCGCGAAACCAGGTGGAAAGCGAGATGTGCCACCTGTGCCAGAACTCGCCCACCGACGCGCTGAGATATGGGGCACGGAAATTGTCCATAAGGTCGTATCCCATCGCTTTGGCGCAGCCGAGGGCAATGGTGCTATAGCCGAAGAAATCGCAATAGATTTGGAACGAATAGAAAAAGAGACCCAACGCAATAGCAGCACTGCCATACTGGTCGGGCTGGGCATAAATCTGGTCTACATAGACGGCCAGATTGTCGGCCACCACCATCTTGGCAAAAAGACCGAAAAGAATCAGCATCACGCCCCGCGCTAGGTTCTGCATCTGGAAAGGCTGGGGTATGTGTAGCTGGCGCAGAAGGTTTTGCGGACGCTCGATAGGGCCAGTGACCAACTGGGGGTAGAACATCACATAGAGGGAGTAGAAACCGAAATGACGCTCGGGCCGCTGATTGCCCCTATACACCTCGATAACATAACTGAGGCTTTGGAAAGTATGGAACGAGAGACCAATGGGCAACAGGATATTGGTTTCGTAGAAAAGACCCTGATATTTGAAAATGAAGAGTACCGACAGTGTGGAAACGATGCTCGCGACAAGCCACCCCTTCCGTTTGCGGGGTTGAAGTCGGTAGCGGTGAATCATGAGTCCGGCCGTATAGTCTATAAGTATAGTAACCAGCAGAATAAGGATATACACCGGTTTGAACCACATGTAGAAGAAACAGCTTGCCGCCAAAAGCCAACACCATCTCCAACGGAATGGCAGGAGATAATACACCAGTGTCACCACCGGGAAGAATATCATGAACGACAATGAATTAAACAGCATAGCGGCCTTATTTCAAAAATGCAAAGATACAATATTTTTCACAATACTGCGTTATAGGGGCATGAAAAAAGTGATTTTATCCCTATTAGCTTTATTGCCGCTGTGCATGGCGGCTCAGGATTACGACTTTGCTAAAAAAATTGGTGGCAACACTCTCTACTTCTATATCACCAGCACCGGTGGAAAAAAAGGCGCCACGGTGGAGGTGACCTATCCCGGCAACGACGAGGAGAAACCCTGGAAAGGATACAGGGAACCCAGCGGACAGCTGGCTATACCTGAAACGGTAACTCCCGACCGCTCGCGTGGACGCAATGCAGACCCCGAGGATGACGACACCACAATCTATACCGTCACTTCCATACGCTACAACGCCTTCGCAGGATGCGACCGTATCACCCGCCTCACACTGCCCTCCACCCTCAAAGAGATTGGCGAGGGGGCTTTTGCGGGGTGCAAAAAGATAGACTATATCGTTTCGCAGGCACCGAATCCCCCAAAGCTCGACGAGTCGTCGTTCGACAAGGTAAATCTCGATATACCGATGAGGGTTCCGGCGGGAAGCTACGAGCTTTACCATCAGGCGGTGGGCTGGCGGCAGTTCTCCGAAATCACAGAATACTGACACTTTTATTGCTGGGGAACAAGGTGTTTCCCATACAGTTGCCCAATCGACAAGGGGGCGTTGACTCCGCGACAGGGGTCGATGAGATAGACATTAAAACAAGAAGTTCCTGATACCTATTGGAATCAGGAACTTATATTATGCTATCGGTGCCAGCCCGAAAACGAGGCGTTGAAATGGTCCAGAAAGAAGTTGGCAAGTTTGAACCAAGCCAACAATTCCGGCGGACGGCTTCAACTATTGGGGCAACACTACCACCTTGATTGCGCGATATTGGCCTATCTGCACCAGATACACTCCAGGATGCTCCACCGCGAAACGATGGTTGACCGAAGCTTCACCGCACGAATGGCAAAGCCGTCCGTTGATTTCGTAAACACGTATCGGCAACCCTTCTGCTCCCGAAACCACTATAGAATTGGAGGCAGTGGTGACGCGAGCCTCCACCTCGTCAATGGTATTGATACCTATAGGTCCAACATACACGAAATAGGCTATAAGAACCGGATCAACCGTCACGTCCACCGAGCGGGGATTGTCGCGGTTGCCGTCGTGCCAATGGTCGAATTCATATCCCTCGTGAGGAACTGCCTGCACTTCGGCCAACGAGCTGGTGCATGTGGGTTCAACCAGCAGCACCACATCGCCCGCCGCAGTATCGTCGGCCGAATAGTCGATATGGTATCCAGGATACTCCATCAAATTGGAAAAAGCGCCCCACACAGAATCGCTGGCATAGACATCGTACGAGCCACAAGGCACACGCACCAACACGTCGCTGGGCAAAGTGGCGGCCAGGTTGGAACTCACAGCGGGCGGCACAGGATTGAGCGAAATCAGCTCGGTCATCCTCACATTGCGGTTGAACGGCGACCCCTGAATGGATTGCAACCCTTCAGGGAGTGTGACGGAAGTGAGTTGCCCGCAGTCAAAGAAAGTATAATTGTTCACAGTGGTCACGCTGTCAGGAAAGACAAACGAACGCAAATTGGAGCAATAGGCGAATGCGGCTCCACCTATCGAGGTGATAGAATTGGGAAGGGTGATGGTGCGAAGCGAACTGCACGAGCGAAATGCCGAAAATCCGATGCTGGTAATTGTGTTGGGCACAAATATAGTGGCCAGCGAACCGCACGAATAGAAGAGGCTTTCGTTGATGGTGCTGATGGCCGACGGCAGCATGATAGAGTCGAGCATGCTGCAAAATGAGAATGCACCAACTCCCAGTTCGTGCACATTCTGCGGGATAACAATTTTCCGCATCGACGAGCAATACTCAAACGCCTGTGCACCTATAGACTCCAGACCTCCACTCACATCCACTCGCTCCAATCGAGTGCAATACTGGAATGCGCTTGCTTCTATACGTACTATTGAATCGCCCAACTTAACCCAAAGCAGGCGTGCACAGTTGGAGAACGCCTTTCGCCCCACTGCCCTGACCACATAGTCCGTATCGTTAAACGTAACGATGCTCGGCACAATCAGCGTATCGGCGGGTTCGGTATAGAGGTCGGGGTCCCAGCAATTGGTGGAATCGCCAGGGTAAGTCACCACAGCATAGCCGTCTACAATATTGTAATACAGAGTCTGCCCCGTTGGCGCAACCGAATGAAAATCGTACGCATACGAACGCCCCACAAGAGCCACAAGCATCAACGATAAAACGAATAAACTCTTTTTCATTGTATAATATAGTTTTTTATTTGCACGACAAAGAATTATGCCTCAACACATTGACCAAAGCCGAGACAACATTCATCTGTTGCAAAAATACATAAATTTCCCGATATAATCACCAACTCTCAAAAAAATGCCCACCTGCCCCACTCTATTCATTATTCCAAACTCCGTTGGTATTACAACACATTACGTTGCTACACTCCTTTTTGCGGTAAGGAATGCAGCAATATTGCATTTTAGCAGCAAGGTGTTCCCGCTATTGTCCCAACACGAAATAGCCGTGTACCATACTGCCCAAATTGGTGGTGAACAGTTTCACACCTATGGCAAGCAGGATAACACCAAAGAACTTACGCAATATTGATATCAGCGTGCCACCCAGCAGGCGTTCCAGACGGTTGATATAGCGCAACACCAAATAGTCTATCACTATGTTGATGCACAATGCTATAAGAATATTGATATCAGCATACTCGGCCCGCAGCGAGATAATAGTGGTGAGGGCTCCAGGACCTGCTATCAACGGGAAAGCTATGGGCACCACTGTTGACCCACCACTCGATGCGTCGTTCTTGAATATCTCCACCCCAAGTATCATCTCGAATGCCATGATAAACAACACGATGGAACCGGCAACTGCAAACGACTGGATATCCACTCCAAAGAGACGCAACGCCGCGTCCCCCAGAAAGAAAAACACCACAAAGATGAGCAGCGATATCAACGCCGCATAAATAGGATTGAACCTGTTGCCACTCTGTTTCAGAGACAGGAATATGGGTATAGAGCCCGTGATGTCGATGATGGCAAACAAGACAAGAAAAGCACTGATTATTTCTTTAAAATCCAACATAAACATTGTCTGTCTTTATTTTAAGGTTATACTATTATTCGCATATTCTCATCAAACCGAAGCCCCCGTCGGTCAATAAATCTCTTTGATGGTTTGAGTAACTCCGTTGAATGTAAGTGTGTCGCCCACCTTTTTTCCCTTCAACGCCATGTATATGGGCGTTTGGGCACTGATGGCGAAAAACACCTCCTGTCGGGCCGACTCGGCAGCTTTGTAGGGCACAAGGAATTTACCCACTCCCACACCCAGAAAGAAATTCTGACGGTCCGTCACCACCACAGCCCCCTGCTCGGCACTCTCGTGCGGTGTCTGGCGCAGCAACTCCTGCAGCACCCTTATCGACGCGTTGGCGTTCGAGAGCTGCTTAGCATACATATCGCGCATCCGCATCATTTTAGTGCGGTACGAGTCGTATCGGTCCACATTGGCTCCATACTCGTTGCTCTGTTGCTGGGCCGAGTCCATCTCCTGCTTTGCGGTGGCGGCTATCTCCTGCTGCATCGCCATGCATGCCTGCACTACGGCGGTCCGCCGTCGTCTCCGTTCCTCGTCCTGTTGTGGTGTTCCCATGGCCTTTTCCTTCTTTATTACCTTTATCGAAAAGGGCGGCCCATATCGAACCGCCCTTCCCCTTTTTATGGGAGAATCATTAATAACGTCCAGGATAAACTTTCAAAGCCTCTTCGAGACATTTGATAGCTTTCTTCAAATCCTCAATGCAGAGGCAGTAGGTGATGCGTGCCTGATGGCGGCCACGCTCGGGATCCACATAGAATCCTGTTGCGGGAGCAAGCATTACGGTGGCACCCTCATACGAGAAGTCGGTCAACAGCCACTGGCAGAAGTGGTCGCTGTCCTTCACCGGCAGGTCTATCACCGTGTAAAATGCACCCTTAGGCATCGGGCAGAAGCATCCGGGTATCTTGTTTATGCCTTCCACCACCACATTGCGGCGGGCCACATATTCAGCCTCTACGGCGTCAAAATATTCCTGAGGCGTGTCAATGGCAGCTTCGGCAAATATCTGTCCGAAACTGGGTGGCGACAAACGAGCCTGAGCCAGTCGCATCAGGTAGGAAAACACCTCGCTGTTTCGCGTAATCAGGCATCCCACACGTGCGCCGCAGGCACTGTAGCGCTTCGACACCGAGTCGAACAGCACCACATTGTTTTCGCATCCCGGCAGGTTCAGCACGCTGAAATGCTCGGCACCGTCATAGCAGAACTCACGGTACACCTCGTCGGCAAACAGGAACAAGTCATATTTCTTCACCAATGCGCCCACTGCCATCAAATCCTCTTTCGAATAGAAATATCCGGTGGGGTTGTTGGGGTTGCATATCATGATGGCGCGTGTTCTCGGGGTAATCACCTTCTCAAACTCCTCCACATGGGGCAATGCAAATCCCGACTTGATGTCGCTCGGTATCGTCACTATCTTCGCATCGCACAGTTTGGCAAAGGTGTTATAGTTGGTGTAATACGGTTCGGGGATGATAATCTCGTCGCCCGGATTCAGACACACCGTGAAGGCCATCTGCAACGCCTCGCTACCGCCGGTGGTCACCAGTATGCGCTCCGGCGTGATGTCGATATTGTGGCGTTTATAGTATTCGCACAACTTGTGTCTGTAACTCTCTATACCGGCGCTGGGACTGTAAGAAAGCACCTTTATCTTGGTCTCAGCCAATGCCTTCAGGGCTCCCTGGGGAGTCTCAATATCGGGCTGGCCAATATTCAGGTGATACACATGTATTCCGTGAGCCTTGGTTGCATCTGCAAAGGGCACCAATTTGCGGATTGCCGACTGGGGCAGCTCATAAGCTTTTTTCGAAACGGTAGGCATAACAATAATCTATAAAGGGTTAATTATTCTGCTGAACCACATTACCTTTAATCTTCACCACAACGCGCGGCTCGTTCACGGCGTTCGAGGTGATGGTAACAGTCTTGGTGAATCCGCCAACATTGTTGGTGTTGTAGCGCACACCCACTTCGCCGGCCTTACCAGGCATAATGGGTTTCTGGGTCCACTTCGGCGTGGTGCAGCCGCAGCTGGCTCTCACGTTGCTCAGTATCAGGGGCTCGTCACCCGTGTTGGTGAAGGAAAAAACGCAGTTGCCGTCTCCACCCTTCTGGATGGTGCCATAGTTGTGCTCCCTCTCGGCAAACACAATCTTCGGTCCGTGCATCTCTTTTACTTCAGATTCCTGTTTCTCCTGTGCTTTCACAGCGCCCATCGTCATCACAACGGCAAGGGCTAATAAAAACAATTTCTTCATGATTTTTATGTTTTTAACGTGTTTTCTTTTAGTATCGTTTTCGTGATAAAAATTGTATTTCTATCATCAATGCCCCTTATTAACAAAAAAAGGTGGCTTTTATTGTATCAACCAAAAAAAATTTTATTCCCTCGGCCCGTCACCGCCCAATGTCCATCGTTCCCCGCATGTGCCAATCCGCTTGTATCCTTTATGTAATCCATTTCCCTGGATTTTACCTCCCCGCATCTCTTCTCCTTCACGGGCATACCGCCGGCCTTTCTGTCTCCTCCGTTCTCACTTCACATCCAGTTTCAGCACGCTCCGTCCTTCCAAAATGCCCTCCAGCCGGTCGCCTATCGCCACTGGTCCCACTCCCGCAGGCGTCCCTGTATATATCAGGTCGCCCGTCCGCAACGTCACATATCGCGACACATAAGCTATCAGCTTGTCCACACTGAATATCATATCCCTCGTGTTCCCGGCCTGCACCGTCTCCCCGTTTCTCTTCAACGCAAATTCCAGGTTGTCCACTCCTTTCCCCAGCTCCTCCAGCGGCACAAACCCACTCAGCACCGCGCTCCCGTCAAATCCTTTCGACAAGAACCATGGCATCCCCTCCGCCTTCGCTTTCCGCTGCATGTCGCGTGCTGTGAAGTCTATCCCCAGCGCCACCGAATTATAGTACTTGTGCGCAAACCGCGGCTCTATGCATTTCCCCACCTTCTCTATCCGCACCACCACCTCTATCTCGTGCTGCACATCGGTCGAGAAATCCGGATAGAAAAAAGGCAGCTGTTTGGGATTCAGCGCACTGTCCGGCTTTATGAAAAACACAGGCTCCTTAGGCACCTCTGCCTTCATCTCGCTGGCATGAGGCGCATAGTTACGCACTACACATAATATTTTCATTTCTCTGCTATTTTGTTCTTCAATCGTTTCTCTGGTTCCCACCGCTCAAAAATAGCGGTAGTCTATTATGTCTATCCTGCGGTCCATTGCCGCCTCAATGCCGTACACCGACTTCATGCTGCGCGGGTCACGGCGTGGGTCGCCCGGTGCCACCTCGTCGGTCCCAGGGGCTCCGTAGGCCACAGGCTCTATCTTCAAGCTCCCAGTGTTCAGATAGGGCAGCAACACCGATCCGTTCCATCGGCACAGCTGGTTGCGCAACGAATGGATTCGCCGCTTCGACAGGTTCACGTTATACTCGCTTTCAAACAGCGGACTCGCATACCCGTTCACCGTGATCACCACTTTCTTCCCCTGCTTCAAATCCTGGTACAGCAACTCCATAAAGGCTATCAAATCGTTATAACCTTTCTTCACCTGGTAGTCGAAGAAGAAATCCACAGCCCCCTGCACCGAATCCCGTTTCCGTTTGTCTATCGGGTTCGACTGCGCTCCCTTGTATTCGTCCCGCATCTGCATATACTTCCGCCACGTCAACCCATAGTCCAGCGTCGTGGTGGTGTCCAGCGTGTGCGGATTGGGCTCGTCGTTGTGGAAATACAGGCTCAGTGGCAGATAGTCCAGCGCCTGTCGGCTGTAGGGCGGTTGCTGAACCGGTGTTTCCTTTCCCTCGGGCTTCCTGATGCGGCGCCAACGGTACAGGTCGTGACAGCAGTTGCTGTCGGTCTCGTACATCGACCCCGGCCGGTTCGACGAAAGGAATCCGCACGCTTCCACAAACTCCCCGTTGTCCGCTCCCTCTCCTTCCAAACTTTGGCACCGGCAGCGGCAAGGCTGCAGCGTGAAAAACAAATCCTCGTATTTCGTATTGATTTCTTTGCCCATATTGTGAGGCAGCTGCCAGCTGTTCCTCATCCCTTCTGCACTGTACACGTCAAAGCCTCCTTGCCCTCCTGTGCGGTCGCTGCTGAAATACAGGCATCCTTCCTCATTAGCATAAAACGGCGTAATCTCGTTCGACGCAGTATTCACCGGCCCGCCCAGATTGGTGCAGTTTCCCGGCATCCCCTCTTTTATCAATATGGTGTACCATATATCCATTCCGCCCATTCCGCCCGGACGGTCGCTGCTGAAATACAGTATTGTCTTCCCGTCGGGCAGATACCCCACCGACGGATGCGTGCTGTTGTATTCCGTCAGGTTCACGTCGCCCTGCATCTTCACCGCCTTGCTCCATCGTTTCCCATTCCGCTTCGAATAGTATATGTGGTTCACTCCGTCACTGCCCGTCTGCGACCGCGTAAAGTACAATATCTCGTTCTTCGCGTCATACGCCACGTTGCCTGTGTTCATTCCTCCGCCGTTCAGCCCCCACATGTTCACAGTCCCCTCTCCCAAAGTCCCGTCTCCCGACACCGGGGCCTGAAACACCTGTGTCAGCAACGGACTGAAATCTATCAAATACAGTCGGCTCGTCTCTTGGTTCTGCATCGATGTGTACAGCAACAGGCTGTCCTGCACCAGCACCGCGCCGGTCTCGCTCCCTATTGTGTTCACATTCGGCCCCACATGGGTCACATCATATCTCACCTGACCCCGCATCGGCAGCACTGCCGCCAACATCATCAAACACGCCGTCAGGCATCTCGCCATTTTTCTGTTCTCTTTTTTCATATCTTTATCTGTTCTTTTCTTTCTCAATAAACCGGGCACTTTATAGCCTTCCGCTTCTTCGCGCCCTTCGACATCCGGTACACCACTCCCCCCTCGAATGCACCCACCGTGTGGCTCGCCGCCGCCAGCCCCGACACATTGGCATCGTAGCAAAACGTAAACACCATCGGCCCATACTCCATCATCACATTCGCTATCACCGCGTCCCCGTGGCGAAACGCCAGCCCGCACCTCAAACTCACCTCGCGCGCTCCGCCCTCCTCTATATACCATTTCACATCAATCCCGTACACCAACTCGCGGTGCCTTCCCTGAATCTGGCCCAACACCACCGGCATCAGCGACACCGACTGCCAGCGGCGGTATTCCGCACGCGCAAACAGGCTGTACCGCCGTTCCAAAAACACATTGTCCAATCCCCCGTACGAGATATTCGGCCTGTTCGCATTCCGCAGCGAGAAACCCACCTTCGTGTGGAAATCGCCCGTCGGCTGATAATACCACGCCGCGCCTACCGCCAACAGCGGATACCCCACCCGGTTGGTCGCCACCAGGTCGCTCGGGTCTTCCATCTCGGCACGCGACGGGTCGAAACCCGACTGCGCATAAGCACCCTCCAATCCCACCGACAGCACACTGCTCCCGGCTCGGTTCAACGCCGTATAATAAGCCACCGACACATGCCCCGACGTGGTGCCGTAGCCCAACGTGCCAGCATGGTCGTTAAAAAACAAAAGTCCCGCACTCAAACCGTTCCTCTGGTTACTGCTTCGCCACAACGCCATCTCGCCCGTCACCGCAAACGTCTGAAAGGGCACACTCACACTCGCCCACTGGTTCCTGTATATCAGTCCGAAACGTCCTGCCCCCTGATAAAAACCCGAGTATGCCGGATTCAGTAGCACCGGGTCCGCATCCACCTGCGAGAAATGAATGTCCTGGGCCGCCAACGCACCCCACGCCATCATCCCTATCAGAAGCCAACATTTCGAACTCCCTCTCATCATCCCTCCTTCTTTGCATAGGGCGGCAGCGAAATATCCGCATACTCACCCCTCAAATACTTGAAATAACCTGCTATACCCACCATCGCCGCATTGTCTGTGCAAAAACGCATCGGCGGCACAAACACCTTCCAGTGTCTCCTCCTCCCCATCTCCTCCACTCTACGGCGCAACAAACTGTTGGCCGAAACCCCGCCCGCTATCGCCACCTGCTTCACTCCGCTCTCCTTCACCGCCTTCTCCAGCTTCTTCACCAAGAAACCCACTATGCACTCCTGCACCGACGCACACAAGTCCGCCTTGTGCCGCTCCACAAAATCAGGCTCCTCCACAAGACGGTCTCTCAGAAAATACAAAAACGATGTCTTTATTCCACTAAAACTATAATCATTCCCTGCAATATGCGGCGTTGCGAAATGGAAAGCCTGCGGGTCTCCCTCCTGCGCCAGCCGGTCTATCACCGGTCCGCCCGGGTAACCCAAATCCATTATTTTCGCCGCCTTGTCCATCGCCTCGCCTGCCGCATCGTCTATCGTCTGTCCCAGCACCTCCATGTCGAAATGGCTACGCAACAACAATATCTGCGTATGCCCTCCCGACACTAGCAAACACACCAAAGGGAACTCCGGCACCACTGCATCGTCGCTCTCCCTGATAAAATGCGAAAGCACATGCGCCTGCAAGTGATTCACCTCCAGCAGCGGAACTCCCAATCCCTGGGCATATCCCTTCGCAAACGACACCCCCACCATCAGCGACCCCATCAATCCCGGCCCGCGCGTAAACGCCACCGCATCCACATCTCCCCGCTCCACTCCCGCATTCTTCAACGCCCCGTCCACCACCGGCACTATATTCTGTTGATGGGCACGCGACGCCAACTCCGGCACCACGCCCCCATACTGTTCATGCACCTTCTGCGACGCTATCACATTGCTCAGCAATCGGTCGCCTCGCAGCACCGCAGCCGATGTATCGTCGCACGACGACTCAATAGCAAGTATAATTGGATTCTGCATTTCCATCTTCTATTATCAATCGGCAGACAATCCTGCCAATTTGCAAAAATACGAATTTTTTCCGACATACAAAGAAACACACAAAAAAAACTTATTCCCAGCCCCTCCGCCCCAACTCAACCCCCATTCCCGCACCTTCCCAACAACCCTTTTAGACCAAATTCCCTCCCTACCTTTCCATACGTTTTAACCACCAACCATACTTACACATTGAATATCAACAGCTCACCCATCAACAATCACGCCCGCCAGCAAGTTTCCATTTTCGTTGCAACTCCGCTGTATATTAAGCCTTTAATAAGCCCCTCATAACCCCTTATTAACCCTGCCCCTAACTAAGTAATGGGTAAGAAATGAGAAAAGGCTCTAATGAAAACGAAGGTGCAACGGAGGCACAATGGTGCTTGAAGTGATGTATTTAGGGTGCAGAGGCAGGATATTTGCTTGCGGGATAAACCGACAATACTACGTGGAGTGGTTATTTGTGGGACTCTTTAGGTGGATTCTACAAAACTGTATATATGTAGCGTCCCTATCGGGACGCAGCTCTCAGATATCTGAATATCACGCACTGCGCCTTCGGCTTGTACCGTATAACTAATAGTCTCACCTCTCCGGGATGATTAATAGAAGACCCTTTATTGCTTTGGTAGAATAGTGAAAAAGAGTGTATAGTCAACTGAAAAAAGTGTGTAGGGTACTGAAAAAACGAGTGTAGAGAAGCGTCTTGTGGGTGTAGCGAACTGGATACATGATGCCGAATCTTTACAAGAGTTGTCGGGAGCATTTGGACGGACAGGAAATGCAATGTAGGTATAACGAATTAGTAATTATCGGGGCAATCATTCTTACGGTTGTGTGTAGCCATATCTGCCGCATCCACATGTTGTTATGCACATTCATATTGAACAAAAACAGTCTGTGTAACAATGGTCGGGATTCGGTTTTGAATTCATAAGAAGAATTTTATTTTTATTTATAAAATATTTTTGGCGTTTGTGCGTTATGACTTATTAATGCTGAAACGAATTCTACATATAGGCTTCAAGATTGCCAAGTATGCGCTGATTGGCGTGTATGTGCTGGTAGCATTGCTTAACAGTGCTGTGGTACAGTCGTATATAGGTGCTGCGGCAGGTAGTTATTTTTCGAAGGAATGGGGCGGAAAGGTACGTATAGGTGCCATTCATTTCAGCCCTATAAGTCATGTGATACTGGACAATATAGAGCTTATTTCGCCCGATAACGACACGATATTTGTGGGTGAGCGGTTGGCGTGCCGGTTTAACAGGTTTCCTTTCCACGACTCGGGGCTGCATTTTGACCGCGTGCTGCTGCGCAATGCGCGGTACCATTTGGCCACCTACCGCGATGAGGACGGGAAACCGGGTATCAATCTGAATTACATCATCAATTATTTTGCCACAGACCGGGAGCCGAGCCCCGAGCCGCCGAAGCCGTTTGAGGTGGATGTGAAGGAGCTGAGGCTACGCAATGTGGACTATATACAGGATTTGCCCGAGAGTCCGCACTACAAGCATTACGACCACGGGGTGGTGATACCGCACATGCGTTTTCTGGGCACCAACGGGGTGCTGCGGCGGGTGAGAGTGATAAACGACAGTGTGACGGTGAGGATAGTGGCTTTCTCAACCACCGAGCAGTCTGGTATGCACGTGGAAGACCTCTCGGCCGACATAGTGGTGTCGCGCCATGGAATCCACGCCACCAACCTAGACCTACAGACGGGACACAGCCGCATCTTTATGGATGCCCACCTGGTGTATCACGGTTGGGAGGAGATGTCCGACTACTGCAACACGGTGGAGCATGATGTGGTGCTGAAGGAGGGGACGGAGGTGAATATCTGCGAGGCCTCGTACTGGGCGCCGATGCTGTGGGGTATGGATTGCCTGCTGCGTCCGAGGGGTCATGTGTACGGAACTATATCCGACATGCAGGCTGAACAGATGATGGTGGATTTCGGACAGGAGAGCCGCCTGTTTGTGGACGCGCATGTGACAGGACTGCCGATGATAGAAAAAACACGGATGGATGTGGACATACACCGCCTGCACACCACCTACGACGACCTGGCGGCGGTGAAGCATCCGGAGCCCATCAAGATGCAGGCACCCGACCTGGTGCGCGACCTGAGTCCCATTGACCTGGAGGCCTCGCTGCACGGCGGGGCAAGCAACTGCATGGTGGAGTTCGGCCTGAACTCGACTGTGGGCGACTTGGAGGGGAACGCGAATGTGAGGTTCGACTCGACGGTGAACAACTATGCCTACAGGGGCGAGGTGACATCGCGCGGACTGGTGCTGAGCAAGTTGATGCCCAACGACTGGGTGACACGCTCGGGATTCCACATGACGATGGAGGGCCGCGGGCTGCGGCTGGAAGATATGGAGCTGACAATGGACGGGCGGCTGTATGACACATGGTTCAAGGGAAAACAGATAGACCGTACGGTGCTGAGCGCCGAGATGAAAGAAGGGGTAATGCTGGCCGACCTGCAGCTGAACGACAGTTTGATAAAACTGGATTTGACCGCCAGCGCCGACCTGAAGGACAGTTCGCTGACGGCGGAGCTGTGGCTGGACAACGCCCAGCTGACCGATTTGAAACTGGCCACGAGCGACAGCGCGATCCAGTTGAGCACACGGATGCGCGCCGATGTGCAAGGGTTGAACCCGGACCAAATAAAGGGCACGGTGGTTTTGAGAGACACACGCCTGAAGATGGGTGAACGAATGGTGAGGATGGACAGCATACTGCTGGACGCCAACGATGTGGACGGGCAGCGGCAACTGTCGCTGCGGAGCGACTGGGTGGACTTGGCACTGAACGGATATTACCAGCTGTCGGACGTGCCGCTGCTGGTGCAGGATTTCTGTAACAGGTATCTGCCCACCTACTATAATCCCTACCGCACGAAGGAGGCTCCCGACCTGACGGCATTGAGCGACGACAATTTCGACTTCAACATAGAGTGGAAAGACAACGGCAAGGGAATGGAACAGTTGGTGCCGGGACTGAGGGTGGCTGAGGGAACGCGCCTGTGGGGCAACTACAACATGGCCGAGTCGATGAAACTGGTGATGCGCTGCGACTCGCTTACGATGAACAGCATAGGGCTGCACGACATTGGGTTGAGCAGCTCGGGAAGGGGCGAGAACTACCAGCTGACCCTGCGTGCCGGCGAACTGAATCTGGGCGCGAAGAAGCTGATGGAGGCAGTGGACGTAGACATAAGGATGAGCGAACGTATATCGGCCCTTGCTCTGAAATGGGGCTTGATGGACAACGAAGTGGCCGGGAATGATCAAGAAAAGAAATCGTATGGCGACTTGGAGCTGTTTTTGACCAGCACCGAGGCGGACAACAAGATAGTGATAACAAAGCCGAATTTCCACATGATGGGGCAGCAGTGGAGCCTGGTGTGCCCGTCGGGGGTGTTGGTGAACCGCGAGCGGTTGAAGATGGAGGGGCTGAAAGTGTACGGCATGGGACAGTCGGTGAGTTTGAGTGCGTTGATCTCGGAGGGAGAAGAGGAATTTGCGAAAGCGGAGTTTGACGGATTTGCGGTGGGGAGTTTGTGCGACCTGCTGCTGACCAATACGTCGCTGGATGTGGAAGGACGACTGGACGGCATGATATATCTGCACGACTTTAAAGACCGTCCACATTTCGATGCCGCCCTGACTGTGGATGGGCTGGCTCTGAACGGCCACCCGATGGGGAATATGACCATCAATTCGCAATACCTGACCGCCGACGAAAGGCTGAATGTCGACCTCTCGTCGGTGTTGACGCGAGGCGGAATAGCTGTGCACCCGATAGAGTGTCACGGTTATATGCTGACACGAGGCACAAGCCCGACACTGGATTTCAACGTGAATTTTGCGGAGCTGGACTTGAAAGCCGCCAAGCCACTGCTGGCCAATGTGTCGTCGGACTTGGATGGACTGTTGAGCGGATGGCTGCAACTGCAGGGCACAGTGGCGTCGCCCCAGATAGACGGAACGATGAAGATAGACCGGGGACTGCTGCAACTGAGTGCCACAGGGGTGGCCTATCTGTTTGACGACAGTCTCAAGATAGACCAGAACAGGCTGCACCTTAACCGGTTTGCCATTCACGACGCAATAGGCAATGCGGCGTATGTGAACGGTGAGCTGGCGCTGAACGAAAGCCAGCTGGAGCTGGATTTGAATTTGAACACAGACAGAATCATGGTGCTGAACAAGCCCATGGACGAGAGCGCTTTCTACGGGCGGCTGATAGCTTCGGCCAACGGGACAATAAAAGGGCCTGTGGACCGGCTGGACATACAGATAGCGGCGTCGGCACTGGAGGGAAGCGACATATTTGTGCCCATAAGCAACAAACGGCAGGTGAGCGAGAACGAGTTTGTGGTGTTCATAGCACCGAACCGGACGGGACGCACCAACCAGCGGCGCAGGCCTACCACAGGAAGCAACAACAACATGAACCTGATGCTGAACCTGACGGTGACCCCAGGGGTGAAAGTGAACCTACCAATGGATTTTGACCAGGTGACGGCCAGCATGACCGCAGTGGGACAGGGCGACATACAGGTGAGTATGCACGGAAACCAGACACCCAATATACTTGGAGACTACAAATTCACATCGGGCAATGTGTCGGTGTCGCTGCTGCAGCTGATAACGCAAAACTTTGCAATAGAGGACGGAAGCACGCTGAACTTTCCGGGCAACATAGACGATGCACGGTTCAACATCAACGCAGTGTATAACCAGCGTGTGAATCTGGCCACATTGGTGGACAACGCCTCGACGGGCAACACCGGGGACACATACGTGCAAGTGCAGGACGTGATTACGATGGAGGGGACGCTGCGGCAACCGAGCATTAAGTTTGACATACGGCTGCCCAATGCGGAACAGAGCGTGGTGGACCAGGTGTTCTCGTATATCGACAAAAACAACGAGCGCGACATGTTGAACCAATCCATCTCGCTGTTGCTGTTCGGACGTTTCTCACCCAGCGGGACTTCGGCGGGGAGCGACAACATGCTGACCGACGGGGTGAGCAGTATCAACCTGCTGACATCGTCGGCAAGCAGCATCGTGTCGAACCTGGTGAAGGTGGTGGATGTGAACTTCAAATACCAGGCAGCCACCGCCGCCACAGGAGGCAAGCTGGATGTGGGGATAAGTAAGCAGTGGAACAAATTCTACTTTGAGTCGACATTCGGTTACGGCAACGCCAACAACCAGCATGAGACGGATATGCCCAATGTGCTGGTGGGCGACGTGGAATTGGGATACAAGTTGAACCCGTATGTGCATTTCTATGGTTTCCACCGGACGAATACCAGCTACTTCACCCGCACAGAATTGCCCTATAAGCAGGGAGTGGGGATAAAGGTGTCGAAGGATTTCAACACCCTGTACGACCTGATGCCCTGGCTGCGGCCCAGCACCCAACGCCGCAAGACATCTGCGACACAGAAATAACAGATTTATAAATAATGTATGAAATTACCTAATATATATTATACCTTGAAGCCCAACCTGGTGTTCTGCATAGGGTTGCCGCTGTTCTTGATGCTGTTTATGATATTGTACCGTCCCGGATTCGGGCTAGAGGAGAGCGAAGGAATGAGGCAATGGACAGAGCATGTGGGTTTTTGCCTGCCGGTGGTGTGTGCCATAGTGATGGGGGTGCTGATGGCAAGCAGAGCGATAATATGTTTTCTGATGGTGAGGCACACGCTGACCAAGCGGGAATATGGGTTGTGGCAGGCGGCGGAGTTTGGAGTGGCTTGTCTTTTTGTTGATTTGTTCCTGTCGCTATATCTGCACATCAACTACTTCGACCTGCTGCCGCGCATCATGCTGCTGGGGTTAGGAGTGCTGATATTCCCCTATCTATTTTTCTGGCTGGTGATGGAATGCATAGACCGCGACCAGCGGCTGAGCGATGCCACACTGGAGGCGGAGCAGCTACGCAAAGGAATAGAGCGTACGGAGCAGGGAGTGATTCGGTTTGCCGATGAGAAAGGAGTTGTGAAACTGGTGGTGGGAGCGGAGCGGATAATCTCACTGGAGTCGGCTGGGAACTATGTGACCATACTCTATAACGACGACGGGAAGCTGGTGCGATACAGCTTACGCAACACGCTGAAGGGCATAGAAGACAATTGTGCCGCCAACGGAATAGTGCGCTGTCACCGTTCGTTTTTGGTGAATTTGAAAAAGATACGCATAATAAGGCACACTCCACAGGGTGTGTTTGCTGAGATGGACTTTCCGGGGGTGGAGAACATACCGGTGTCGAAAACCTATGCTTCGGAATTGTTAAGGCTATTTGGCAACTAAGTCTTTAAGAGAGGTTGTGTCCTTGAGAGCGCAAGGAGCTGGCTGCCAAAGAAGTACTAAGACAATAAAGAGGACCCACTTTGAATAACGGATAGAAAAGAAATCACCACAATAACAAACGCAATTTAATGACAATAAAACATATAACTATACTCTTGCTGTTGATGGCCGTGATGCCGATAAGGGCGCAACGCGACTATACTGCCGACTCGACAGCTTTTGTGAATGCACCATGGAGCACCGACACGCTTGACGGGTTTCTGTACCGGAGTCAGCATTTCATGCAGCGTCAGGTATTCAACTCCAATCAATACTTCAGTGTGCTGGAGATACCGTCGGGGTCGAGTGTGCATCTGGATTTTGTGGCGGACAGTGTGCTGACACTGGTGAAGGATTTCGCCACACGTCACAAGGCCCTTGCGGCAATAAACGGTTCGTATTTCGATATGCGGACAGGGGTGCCTGTGTGCTACTTGCGGATTGGCGGGAAAGAGCTGGGCGAGAACACGCCCAGCACGAGGGACAGCGTCAACAGGAAATATTACCAATATGCCACTATACGACTGCTGCGTAACGGGCGGCCGCGCTTTTTGGTGCCAGACAGCAACAGGAAAGCGGAGCAGAAACTGCCTGACAGCAATATCATGACCGCAGGGCCGATGCTGATACACCGCGGGATGGATGTGCCGCAGCGGATGGACAGACGATTTGTGTACGGGCGTCACAACAGGACAGCCATAGGGTTGAAACCCGACGGGACTGTGGTGATGGTGACGGCTGACGGACGCTCGCCACGCGAGGCGGAAGGTTTGAGCCTGCCGGAACTGACACGGGTGATGCGGTGGCTGGGTTGCTGCGACGCAGTGAATCTGGACGGGGGCGGCTCGACGACTATGTATGTGAGAAACAAGGGCGACGAGGGTGTTGTAAACCATCCGTCGGACAATGGACGGTTTGACACCCAGGGATGCCGCAGGGTGGCCAACGCGATAGTGTTGGTGAAATAGACTGAGGACGACGGGACACCGTCGAAAGACAGGATATTATTTCTTCTTCTTGGAATCTATCCCAATTTCATCGGGATTGAGGATAGGATCATCCATCTCGTTGCAGAAATAGGTGCGGGTATTAAGACTGGCACAACTATAGCTAGGGGATGTATAGGCAGTGTGGGGGCCGGTCCAACGACCGTTGACAAAATCATAGCAGCGGCAGGATTTGGAGGTGCACGACACCAAACCCATAGCGATAAGGGCTAAACAGACTATTGCAATCTTTTTCATATAGTTTGTGTTGTTTTATTAAGGGTTGTTAGTATTCTTTTTTTGTTGTATGCTTCAGCGTATTGGATGTACGCTGGTGTTATCTGTGATTTGCTTCAGCTTCCCGGAGGGACGCTTGTGCTGTTGTTTCGTTTTGGCTGCACGGCTTCGGATGTCTGTAAACGATGAAGTGTTTTGTTTGTTCACCTTTCGGAGGCCAACAGCATGCAGAGTGTGGTTAATTTCCCTCCCAGATGCCTTGTGGAGCAACCGGGAGGGGATTAGGGTGTTATTCTTCGGTGGCGCTTTCAGAGGGGAAGGCGACAAAAGTGGCGAGGTGGCAGCCTACTTCGATTTCATCAACAAAGAGCCAAGCCTGCTCACCGGCGCTGATGTGCCATTCGGGCATTTTGCCGTAGTTTATGGCTTTGACTTTAACATAGCGGGCCGAGGTATAGGGGCCGGAGCAGGTGAACTTGTGCTGCACACTTTCCTCTTCGCGCTGACGGGAAACCTCGAACTCGGTGTTTTCCACCTGAGCCCATGGGCGGTAGTTCTGTCCGTCGGTGGATACGCTCACTTCGATTTTGCGCGGGAAGAAAATCCAGGCCCGCATGTTGTCCAGACAATCGACAGAGAGGCTGGTGAGTGTTTTATTTTGAAGCAGGTCGATGACCACTTCCATATCGCCTTGCCAACCTTGCCAGCCACCGATGCGGAAATTGGGAGTGCCGTAGAGTCGGTCGATGAGGCCGTCGGGACCGTTCTCACTGTATTGCGGTGCGGGTGTGGTGATATAGCGCAACTGCTTGTCGGCAATGAAACGGCTGAGGGTTTGACTCACCACGGGGCTATAATGGCCAGTGGCAGAATTGTAGGCCACGGCTTTGAGTGTGGCATCGTGTTTGACGGGAATAGGCTGGAGATAGCGGAGGGAGTTGGTGTCGGGCGTGCGGCCGTCGAGGGTGTAGTAGATACTCGACTTCTGGCCGCCCATATTGCGGGCGTCAAGAGTGACAAAGAGAGAATCCTTGAAACATTGCTGCCAGTCACCAAACCAAGGAGCGGGAGGCACCCGCAACTCATCGGGGAACAGCACTTTGCTCTGGTCTGAAAAACTCTCACCGTCCCAGAACTGACCCGGCTTCCATTCGGACTTGTTGATTACAATATCCTTGTCGGCATGGATTGTGATGTGGTCGAACAGCGGAGTTACGGTAACATATTCGCCACTGCCGGGACATACGGGATAGAAGCCCATGGCACTCATCACATACCATGCGCTCATCTGTCCGCAGTCCTCGTTGCCGCACAGGCCGTCGGGCTTGGGGGTGTAGAGTTCGGAAAGGATGCGGTGAACCACTTGGTCCAGCTTGTTGGCTGCACCCACATAGGCATAGAGATAGGCGGCATGGTGCGAGGGTTCGTTGCCGTGGGCATATTGTCCAATCATACCGGTAATGTCGCTTTGGTCGCGCCCAGTGGTCTCACTGCTGGTATTGAAGAGCGAGTCGAGGAAAGCCTCGGCTTTGTCTTTGCCACCCAACTGGTCTATCCAACCTTTTACATCGTGAGGCACATAGGAGCTGTATTGCCAGCTGTTGGCCTCGGTGAAGTGGTTGTTGACCTCGGTTGGGTTGAAGGGAGTGACAAATCCACCGTTGCGTCGTGCGTGCATAAAGCCCTCGCGGTCCATAATGTTCTGCCACGATTGGGCGCGATGCATATAAGTATCGTATACCTGTTTGAGATAGTTATTAGCGGAAGTGGTATCGGATACCTTACTGCGAGACATCTCATTGAGGGCGTAGCGTGCAATGCACCAGTCATCGAACGAGTATTCAAGTGTTTTGGAGACAGTTTCATTATCCAACTGGCTGTCCAGATAGCCTTGTGCGCTGTATGCCTGATGGGCCTCAGTGCGGTTAGCGGTGGCAATCATAGCCTCAAGGAGTTTGAGACGGTCGGCTGTGCTCCATTTGTCCAGCAATCCCCGCTGCTGTGCCACCAATATGACGGGGCAAGCATGATAGCCAATCATGCAGTGGGTTTCGTGTGCGGCAAGTTCCCACATAGTCAGCTCTCCCCCTGCTTCATACTGGCGTAGCATGGTGTTGATCCAGTCCTCAGTGATGCCGGGTTCTATTATTGCCATAAGTGGGTGGAGGGCACGATAGGTATCCCACAATGAGAAAACGGTGTAGATGGGTTTGTCGGTTGTGCAGATGCTGTCGTTCATGGCGCGGTAGCGACCATCAACATCGCTCCAGAGATAGGGCGAGGTATAGCAATGGTAGAGAGCTGTATAGAAGTTACGCCGTTCGGTAAGGCTGCCGCCTTCCACTTCTATTTTTCCCAAGGCCTCTTCCCAGAGGTTGTGCGATTCCTGTCGGATCGAGTCGAAGTTTTTGAGGCTGCGGGTGGCGAGATTCTTCTCGGCTCCCTTGCTGTCAACACCAGAAATGGAGACATAAACCTCTACCTCCTTGCAATCGTCGTCCAACTGAACCAACGCCTTGCGGCCATTGTCGAAATATTTGATATCTTTAATTTTTTCGCTGCATGTGAGGGCAAAGAAGCATTTCTGGTCGGGATTCCAGGCATTGCTTTCCCTCCAGCCGGAGATGATGGAGTCTGAGCGGCGGTCAAATCCGGCCGAGATGACTTTGTCGCGATGCATGAGGTCGACAATAAAACCTTTCTTGCCACGTTTGGGGAACGTGTAGCGATGGGCGGCGACTCGCTGGTTGGTGGTCAGTTCCACCATAACGCGGTTGCGGTCGAGCACTACGCGGTAGTAGCCCGGAACAGCTTTCTCGCTGCGATGGGTGAATTTGGAGCAGTATTCGGTTTGGGGCAGGTCGCTGGAATATCCCCATTCGTCGCCTTCGGCCACCACGGGCATAAGGAGTATGTCGCCATAATCCTCGCAGCCGGTACCGTTCAGGTGGGTGTGGCTGAAACCGTAGAGGGTATCGTCCGAATAGTGGTATGCGCTGCATCCATCCCAACCAGAGAGGCGGGTGTCAGGGCTGGGTTGTATCTGCCCGAACGGAACAATGGCACCCGGATAGGTGTGTCCGTGAAAATCGGTTCCTACCAAGGGATTGACATATCGGCTGTAGCCGCTTTCGCATCCCGAAACAACCAACAGAACGAGTACCCCAAGAAGGGGAAGGGTCAATCGGTTGGTCCACTTTTGTCTGTAATGAATCATATTAATAATGTTTTAAACTACCGATGTTATATCGCCTATCCTGTTCCCTTCCAGCCTCAGCAGCGTGGAATGGAACATTTAGCTTTACATTGTATCCAGACACAGGGAGCCTATCCCCTAGCCCTGTAATAGTAGAATGATAGTGGCAGTTAGATTTTCAGTTTTATCAGAGCGGCGGCACCGAGAATAGCCACCTCGTTGGAGTCGAGATGTGACATATAGATGTCGCATTTGTTCTTATAGATATTCAGCAGATTGGCTTCAAACGACTCGCGGAGAGGAATGAGCAGCGGGTCGCCCACTTTGGTGGGACCGCCCATTAGGAATATGGCCTGGGGAGCCGAGAAGGTGCAAGCATTGGCGCAGGCCAGTCCCAGCCAGTCGCCAACCATGCGGTAGGTTTCCAGAGCCAAGGGGTCGCCTGCATTGGCGGCATCGCCTATCATCTTGCAGGTGATGTCCTTATCCTGTATTCCTTCCTTTATCCAACCTTCCATACGCTCGGCTTCGGCTGGGGTGCCTTTTTCTTTGCGCAACTCCACGTATGTCTGCACTATTCCGCGGGCGGAGGTGTAAGTCTCGAGGCAACCCTTACGGCCACAGGTGCATCGGCGGCCGTTGGGTATAAGGATGTTATGTCCCAACTCACCAGCAGTACCAGTGGAACCGTGCACCAAACGTCCGTCCACCACAATTCCGCTACCCACACCGGTGCCAAGCGTAATCATGATAAAATGGTCCATTCCCTTGGCTCCGCCATACACATATTCGCCATAAGCGGCAGCATTGGCGTCGTTGCTGAGCACAAAGGGGATGTTGGTGTGTTTGGCAAATTCTTCTTTGAAATTGAGCAATCCCCTTATAGGCAGATTGGGGGCCCACTCCACACATCCGGTATAGAAGTTGCCGTTGGGAGCTCCCATACCGATACCGGTCAGTTCGGCCACGCCCAGCGAAGCAACACCCTTTTCGGGGTCTCCTTCGGCGGCCATCTCCTTTATCTGATCCATAATATCCTGCACATAGGGTTCAAGCAGCGCATAGTTGCCTGTGGGCAGACTGCGGCGAGCCACAATCTTCGAATCGTCACGAACCAATCCTATGTCAGTGTTGGTACCTCCAACATCTATTCCGATAGCGTATGAATTTTGCATAACTTTTTGTATTACATTAATTAAACAACTCATCTCCCCGCATGGTTACCCGTATGCAGGGAGGGGTAAAAACCGTTACAAAAGTACACATTTTTTTTCAATTAGCAACCCATGTCCAAAAACTTTTGTATATTTGCATCATGGAAGAACCCTTAACAGAGAAGATAATCTCGCTTGAAGAGATTGACTATACACGCTTTTGGGGCGACAACGACAAGATTCTGGATTTTGTCAGAATTCTTTTCCCAAAGCTCAAACTGATTGCCCGAGGCGACATGCTCAAGGTAGTGGGCAGCGCCGAGGATATTGCCCATTTCGAGGGTAAGCTGCAAGCCATGAAGACCTACTACGACAAAGTGGGCAGGCTCAACGAAACCGTTATCATGCAGATATATGAGAGCGGCGGCTCTACCCCCGAAGCCGAAACCAACGAGGAAATACTGGTGCACGGCCGCAACGGCCTCTTGGTGCGCGCCCGCACCCCCAACCAACAAGCCATGGTGCAGGCGGTGAAGGAAAACGATATGGTTTTCGCCATAGGACCTGCCGGCACGGGCAAAACCTATACTGCTGTAGCCCTTGCCGTGAGAGCTTTAAAAAACAAGGAGATTCGACGCATCATTCTCACCCGTCCGGCTGTCGAGGCAGGCGAGAATCTCGGCTTCCTGCCCGGCGACCTCCGCGACAAGCTCGACCCCTACCTGCAACCCCTCTACGACGCCCTGCGCGACATGATACCGCAACAAAAGCTGCTCAGCTATTGGGAGGACAACACCATCGAGATCGCCCCCCTCGCCTTCATGCGCGGCCGCACCCTCGACAACGCCTTCGTCATCCTCGACGAGGCACAAAACGCCACTTCCGCCCAGCTCAAAATGTTCCTCACCCGTATGGGCCGCAACGCCAAATTCATCATCACCGGCGACATCACGCAAATCGACCTTCCACGCCATCAGCAAAGCGGTCTCGTCCAAGCTATGCATATACTGAACGGCATCAAGGGCATCAGCATCATCCAACTGGACAACAACGACGTGATACGCCACAAACTGGTCACCAAAATTATCCGTGCCTATGAACGAAACAGCGACATTCCGCATAACGAGCCACCCCAACTGCAAGATTAACCTGGGGTTGCACATTGTGGGCAAACGCCCTGACGGCTACCACAACCTCGAAACCCTCTTTGTGCCCGTCCTCGACCTCTGCGACACACTGACCATAGAGTCGACTTCCAGCCCCACCACCTCTATGCAGCAGGACGGCATCGTCCTCGACAACTCCCCCGACGACAATCTCTGCATGAAAGCCTACCGCATCCTGCAGCACGATTTCAATCTGCCCCCAGTCCACATCCAGCTCACCAAACACATTCCCTTCGGTGCCGGGTTGGGTGGTGGCAGCAGCGATGCAGCCTTCACTCTCAAAATGCTCAACGAGCAGTTCTGCCTCAATCTCTCCACCCAGAAGCTCAAAGACTATGCCGTCCGGCTCGGAGCCGACTGCGCTTTCTTTATCGACAACCGACCCGCCTACGCCACCGGCATCGGTGACCAACTGGAACCCATCACCCTCGACCTCTCACCCTACCGCATAGCCATAGAGATACCGCCCGACGAGCACATCAGCACCCGCGAGGCTTATGCAGGCCTCCGGCTGCAAGGCGGCAGCCGCCCCGACCTGCGCCAGGCGGTACGCCAGCCCATTGCCCAGTGGCGTGATACTATCGTCAACGACTTCGAGGCCTCTGTATTCCCTGCCCACCCCGCTGTCGCCCGTCTCAAAGCCCAAATGTACCGCCGCGGTGCCCTCTATGCCTCCATGACCGGAAGCGGTGCCGCCGTCTTCGGTCTCTTCCCTGCATAGTTTTTTTCTCTACCTACTGTCAGATTTTGCCATCCAAAGGGGTATTGTATTATCAGAATGGACAACAACGAGATATTCAATACCACTCTGAGCACCTACTCCACCCTCATATGGAGCATGTGCCGCGACGCTGCCTGTGGTGACAGCGAGTTGTGCCGCGACTTGTTTCAAGAAGTATCCATACGGCTGTGGCTGCATATCTCCGAACTGGACATGAATGCCAAACCCTATCAGCAAAAAGCGTGGGTCGAATGGCAAGTGAGACATGTGTTGAGCCACAGCCGCAAACCTCGTGAAATGGAACACTACTTGCCGGAGCATCCCGACGACGACGCAGCCGCCGAGGCAGAACGGCGCACTCTTGTCGCCGACTTGATGGCACAGCTGCAGGACGAAGACCGACAGTTGATGCAGATGCGGCTTGAAGGCTACTCCGCCGACGAGATAGCCCAAGCCACCGGCCTGAAACGCGATGCAGTGTATCAACGAATACACCGCATCATGGCTCGTTTGCGCAAGATACTCATTGCTCTGTTGTTCATACTGGCGGCCTCAGCCATTGCCGTTGCCGTGGTGCCACAATGGCGAAAAGCTGTGTTCCACCGCAGCACTCCTCCACCAAGCCCCGCTTCGAAGGGCAACCAACCCCACCTCCAGCCCACCTCCGACAGTGCCCCCACTCCGGAAATCGTGGTCAACTGGGACTATCACGGCAACGACCCCTGGTACACCCACACAAGCACCGGGGGCTCAGGATTCGCCTTCAACCACCTCGACAGCACCATCACCTACTACCGTACCCTCAATGGGCGCACCGTGACTGCGGTGATGCATGTTGACCCTGACCTCCTATCTCACGACACCTTAACATCTGACAGTATGAATACCACAATGAAACAGGCTGCCCTTGCCGCAGCATTAGTGGCTTTGGCCACAGCCACACATGCCCAGGTGGCACACGATTTCCAAACCGTCACCCCTCAGGGCGACACCCTCTTCTGTACCATCACCGACTCTACACAACGCCACATCAGTGTGCGTGGCGACGAATCGGTATGGAACGCACATTACATCCACTATAGCGACACGCTGGTCATCCCAGCCACTGTGGAGCACGACGGCACCGCCTACACCGTCACTGCATTGGCCGACAGCGCATTCTACAGCCATGGCGAGGTGAGAAGCGTCAGCATTCCCGCCACCATAACCACTATCGGGCGGTTGGCTCTTTCCTACACATTGATAAATGACCTCTTTGTGCACGACGGCGTGGAAACCATAGGGGCAAAGGCATTCGGTTCAATCAAGAATGTTGTATATCACGGAACAGCCACCGGCAGCCCGTGGGGTGCGCTGACCGTAAACGCCTATGTGGAAGACAGCCTTTATTACACCGACAGCACACGCACACGCCTCACCGCTTGCCATCCGCAGTTGGCCCAAGCCATTGTGCCCCCATCAGTGCGAACCATCGGACGTCTTGCCTTTGCCGGCTCCAATACACTCACCACAGTCACCTTGCCCGAAGGACTCGACACCATAGGCAATTACGCCTTTCAGAGTTGCAGCCAGCTGGGCTCTCTGTCCATTCCTTCTACCGTACGGGTAATAGGCAACTACGCATTCTACAACGCTTTTCGGCAAGATGGCAGTGCTACAGCAACCATCGCAGATGCTGAACATGTCAGCCCCGATTCCGGGTGCAGTATTGGCAAAGGTGCCTTCGCCTACAGCCATGTAGGGACCGTCAGCCTCGGCAACCGTATCACCTCCATCGGTAGCGATGCCTTCTCCACCTGCGACCGTCTTGACTCCGTCATCGTGCCCAACAGCTGCACCTACCTTGCCGAGCGCGTCTTTTGCTACAACTACAACGGCAGCCTGAAGAAAGTCCACCTGCCCGAAGGTCTCGACACCATCCGCGCCGAACTCCTCCACGGCTGTCCCGGACTGAAAGAAGTAAACATACCCTCCTCTGTGGTCTATATCGACAGCATGGCTTTTCTCGAATGCAGCAAGCTGACCGAACTCACCCTGCCCGAAGGACTCACCTACATCGGGCAGTACGCCTTTGGGGAATGCTCTCGCGTCCGAAAAATACGCAGCCTTGCCGCCACGCCGCCACAGGCATTCTCCGGCACTTTCGAAAGGATGAATCCTGAGCTCTCGCTTATCGTGCCGTGCCACAGCGGGGAGGCATATAGCTCCGACCCCTACTGGAGCTATTTCAGCAACATCGAAGAGGACTGCACTGGCGTTCCAACAGCCGAAGCCCCACAAGTGGCAATCCTCACAATTGAAGGAGGCATCACCCTCGAGGGCTGCACAGGCGACCGCATCCGCATCTTCGACACAGGTGGAAGGCTCATAGCCGAAACCACCTGCCACGGTACCTGCACCCTCCGCCTGCCCGCCGCAGGCATCTACATGGTGCAGATAGCCGACCGCCCGGCCCGGAAAGTCGTCGTACAATAGACCTCATCCACCCCCAAAAGCCCCTGTCAGAGCCACCTCCGGCAGGGGCTTTACCTTTACCTCCAAAAATATATTTGTCCATACGAAAAAAAAACAAGAAGGAATAACTGACGTCCGAAAAGCCTCTCTACAGACTGTCAGAAGCAGGTTTCGTGTTTTGTCAAAAAGGGCAGGAAAGGAGGAAAAAACAAACTTTATTCTTAAAAAAAATTAAAAACGCAACAAAACAGTTTTTTTTGTGTCTCTATAAATAAAATCGAAACTGCATGCAATAAAAAAAATCTGTTATGAATACAATAATGAAACGGGTTGCTCTGGCAGCAGCATTTATGGTCTGGGCTACCGCCTCATTTGCCCAGCAGGCAGACTGGTGGACACACGATTTCGAGTCTGTCACCCCACAGGGTGACACCCTTTGGTACGTCATCACCGACACAACGCTGCACCACGTCAGCGTCCGTGATTCCTGGCATCATTGGAATGAGCACTGGGACGGCATCAGCAGATGCAGCGACACACTGGTCATCCCTTCAACCGTGGAGCACGACGGCATCACATACACCGTCACAGCATTGTGCCAAGCCGCATTCGCATATCACGGCGAAATAAAATCAATTGTCATACCTGCAACAGTCACCTCTATTGGAGACTCTGCTCTCGCTTTCAGCGGCATAGTAGAACTCATGGTACACGACGGTGTGGATACCATCGGCCCAAAGGCCTTCTGCTTTATCAAGAATGTCATATATCACGGCTCGGCCACTGGTGCCCCATGGGGTGCTTTGGCAATGTCTGCCTACGAGGAAAACGGCATCTTCTACCCCGACAGCACACGCACCCGCGTCGTCGGCTGTCGTCCGGGTGTGACACAAGCCCTGCTGCCCTCCTCGGTGCGCACCATCGAACCCACCGCCTTTAGCAGCATCGGCACACTCGAAACCGTCACCCTGCCCGAGGGTCTCGACTCCATAGGCTGGCGTGCCTTTTATCGCTGCAGCTCGCTGGGCTCAGTAGTCATCCCCTCAACCGTAAGGGTGGTGGGCGATGAATCTTTCTGTGTTGCTTTTAATCCGGACGGTAGCGCCACAGTGACCATTGCCGATGCCGAATGCAGCATTGGTTCCTCTGCTTTTGGCGGTAGCGGTATGGGAGCCATCGACCTCGGCAACCGCATAACCTCAATTGGAGATGGTGCCTTCGAGTACTGTTACAACATCGACACTATCATCGTCCCCAACAGCTGCACCTATATTGGCAGCTGGGCTTTCGCCGACAACTCAAACCTGAAGAAAATCCACCTGCCCGAAGGCCTCGACACCATACATGCCGGACTCCTGGCCTGGTGTTTCGGACTGGAGGAAGTCATCATCCCCTCCTCCGTGGTATATATAGACAGCATGGCTTTTTGGCATGATAGTAGTCTTACCGAGATCACCCTGTCAGATAACCTAACCTACATCGGGGACGGTGCCTTCAGCGAATGCATCAATCTTACCGAGCTCACTCTGCCAGCCAGCCTTACCTATATCGGGAAAGCTGCCTTTTACTGGTGCTGGCGCATCCGAACAATACGCAGCCTTGCCACCACGCCGCCACAGGCCTTCTGGAGCACTTTCGATTATATTAATTTTGAGCTCTTGCTTATCGTCCCGTGTCACAGTGGGGATGCCTATGCTGCCGACCCATACTGGAGCTATTTCAGCAACATCGAAGAGGACTGCACCGGCGTTCCAACAGCCGAAGCACCGCAAATGGCAATCCGCACAATTGAAGGAGGCATCACTCTCGAAGGCTGCACCGGCGACCGCATCCGCATCTTCGACACCGGCGGAAGGCTCATAGCCGAAACCACCTGCCACGGCACCTGCACCCTCCGCCTGCCCGCCGCAGGCATCTACATGGTGCAGATAGCCGACCGCCCAGCCCGGAAAGTCGTCGTACAATAGACCTCATCCACCCCAAAAAGCCCCTGCCCGAGCCACCTCCGGCAGGGGCTTTGCCTTTATCCACAAAAATATATTTGTCCATACGAAAAAAAGTTAGTATCTTTGCAAATTCAAAACATTGGCAAATCATGGACAATAACGACACTACACTTTTGGCATCCAGCGGTGATTACCACCAGCTGATATGTTATCAAAAGACTGTGATTGTGTATGACTTGACCTATTGGTTTTGCGAGCGATATATGGAGCGAAGCAAAGACCGCACCGTCGATCAGATGGTGCAGGCGGCACGTAGCGGAAAGCAAAACATCGTGGAAGGTATCACTGACGGGGCGGCCAGCAAAGAGTCTGAACTGAAACTGCTAAAAGTAGCCGCAGGAAGCCTCCATGAGTTGCACGAGGACTATGAGGATTGGCTTCGCTCTCACCAACAACCCATCTGGGCAAAAGACAGTGTCGAAATGAAAGCACTATGGGCTGTGGGAAAAGCGCATAGCGATTCGGAGTACTTCATGCAGTTGGCTCGGACTCGTCCACCGCAAACCACCGCCAATATCGCCCGCGGAATGACAGAACAGGCTATCTACTTTCTCGACCGACTAATCCAATCCAAGGTGAAACAGTTTGTAGAGAATGGCGGATTGAAAGAACAGATGTATCGCGTCAGGCAGCAATACCGGCAACAATCCGGATATTACAACAAAGGAAGTAATGGAAACAATGGAATGAACGGAATCAATTAATTCAATTAATCCAATTTCTTCCATTAAATCAATAGAACTCAACAAATAAAACAACAATATCATGGTAGATTACAAGAAAATCGGACTCGTGAACACCCGTGAGATGTTCAAGAAAGCAGTCAACGGTGGCTACGCCATCCCCGCCTTCAACTTCAATAACATGGAGCAGATGCAGGCCATCATCCAGGCCGCAGTCGAGACCAAAAGCCCCGTCATCCTGCAGGTGTCCAAGGGTGCACGCGACTATGCCAACCCCACCCTTCTGCGCTATATGGCCGAAGGCGCTGTGGAGTATGCCAAAGAGCTTGGCTGCCCCAACCCCCAGATTGTGCTTCACCTCGACCACGGCGACAGCTTCGAGACCTGCAAGAGCTGCATCGACATGGGCTTCTCCAGCGTCATGTACGACGGCAGTGCTCTGCCCTATGAGGAGAATATCAAAATCTCACGCCAAGTTGTAGAGTATGCCCACAAGTACGACGTCACCGTCGAGTGCGAACTCGGCGTGCTGGCCGGTGTAGAGGACGAAGTAGCCTCCGAAGTGAGCCACTACACCAAACCCGAAGAGGTCATCGACTTCGCCACCCGCACCGGATGCGACTCCCTGGCCATCAGCATCGGCACCAGCCACGGCGCCTACAAGTTCAAACCCGAGCAGTGCACCGTCGACCCGCAGACTGGCCGTCTCGTGCCTCCTCCCCTGGCTTTCGACGTGCTCGAAGCAGTCGAGAAGAAGCTCCCCGGCTTCCCCATCGTGCTCCACGGCTCCAGCTCCGTGCCCCAGGAAGAGGTTGACATCATCAACGCCAACGGTGGCGCACTCAAGGCTGCCGTAGGCATCCCCGAAGAACAGCTGCGCAAGGCCGCCAAGAGCGCCGTCTGCAAGATTAACATCGACAGCGACAGCCGTCTGGCCATGACCGCCGCCATCCGCAAACACATGGCAGAGCATCCCGACCACTTCGACCCCCGCCAGTATCTCAAACCCGCCCGCGAGAGCATGAAGAAGATGTACATCCACAAGATTGTCAACGTACTGGGCAGCAACGACAAGCTCTAATCAGTACAGCAATCCCATCCCCAAAACGCACTCTCCCCACCGAGAGTGCGTTTCCTTTTTAACCCCCAAAGCCCTTTTCCCCCCCAACCAAACCCCGTCAGACCAGTCCGACAAGTCCGACCAGTCCGACTAGTCCGACTAGTCTGACCAGTCCGACAAACTCCCACCCTCCCTTTCAGGTAAACAGTGGGTCCGCCCAAGGTTCGCTATTTCAACGCTACTTCAACGGTATTTCGACGCTTTTGAAGCGTAGAAATACCGTTAATTTAGTGTAGGTCAAGCGTTAAAGTATCGAACTCATGGCGAATCGGAGGCTAAGTTACACTATGACCGATTTGGGATAATACTTGTCAGACTGGTCCGACTAGTCCGACTAGTCCGACTAGTAGGACAGGGCGGGCGGGAGTCAACATGCAGGTTGTCAGGTTGGTGTTCTATTATTTTGATTGAAAAGGGCAATGTGTGAAAAAATAATCGTATCTTTGCATTTTTAAATTAGTATTATCCAACACCGCAACTGTGTCAGGCTACGGTGACGGAGATAAAAAGCAAATAGAAGAGTCCAGTTGTTAAAACTTTATTAATATCCGTTAAAACAGTGTCACATTTTACACTATCGTGTGTTATATGGTTGTCGGGCACAGGCCTGAACGGTAACATAACAGTAAAATAACATTAAAAACAAAATGAAAAGAATCTGCTCTTTAACATTCATGATTGCACTGACATTGATGTGTGCAGGACAGACCCTTATGTCCTCGCGGATGAACCGGTGGACGGGCGTGGAAATAACGGGAGGCGTCACGGGATGGGCTACCGCGCAGCGGGATTTCTATTACTACAATGGTTCCCAAAGAGAATACGCCACCAACTACCGGCAACGGGTTATGAATATCTCTTACGGGATGCAACTTTGGCGGACCCTCGAGCTGGACGACTTCTGGCGCATACGCTATGGCGCCCAGATTCTATATGGGGAACAGTATTTCAATCTCAGTTTCCACAACGGCAACACGGGGCAGGCGTTCGACATAGAGGGGCACGAGAGCTACCTGATGGCGGGGCTGAGCTTGATGGCCGGGTGCCAGCTGTTGCCCAATCTGGGCATATATGTGGGGCCGGAATTCACCACCCATCAGAACCCCAGGTGGATAAGGCTGTTTGGGAGCGAGAACTATATTGGGCCGCGGATGGTGGTGCAATACAACGTAACCGAAGAACTGTTTGTGACATTAGAGTCATCGTGGGGTTTGTTCAACAGCAACCGCTCGTGGCACACCGACAACAACACATACACTGCCGACACTCCCACCGGAGAGCTCACCTACTACGGCGAAAAACGGAAAGGAGTACCCTTCGCACTCGTGCTGGGATTGGGATATATGTGGGACTGACTTTCGCGGACGGTTGCACCCATCGTCCGCTTGCCCACAGCCTGAAACTACCGAACAAAAGCAACCGATACTATAATAATTACTACAATTAACAACACATGAAGAAAATAGCATTATACCTGATTGCAACAATTGCAACGCTCGCTCTTGCAGCCCAAGGCAACGGAACCATGAGCATACGCTACGGCTCGAAAGTGAAGAAATTCGACTACCAGATGGCCCACTCGTGCCGCATTGCGGCGGAGCGGAACGGCGAGCTATACATGGTGACGCAGAGCACCAAAAAGATTTTGGGCAACCCGATTCCGACGGGGCTGCAGCTGGTGGTGACCGACACGAACCTGAATGTGCTGAGGACGCTGCAGATAGCCGACAAGATGATATGGGAAGCCCAAGCGGTGAACTATGTGGACGGCAAGGTGTATGTGCTATGCCACATGGGGCCGCTGTACATGAGGCAGGAGATAGACCCCATAAGCATGACAAAAGTGAAAGAGGAGAAAGTGGCGCTGTTCGAGGGGGGAGAAAACGACAACTTCTACGATTTTGTGTCGCAGTCGGACAACCGCGACTTCTGTGCGTTGGTGGGGGTGACCGTCTCCAACACGGCCAACGAATACAACCAAAAGCAATACTTGCTGGACGACAAATTCAACATACTGTGGGAGAAGAAATACGATGCCTCGCTGCTGACCGGAGTCGTAGTAACCGACGAGGGAGTGGTGTACACTATGGGGTCGCACTACAACCCCACGACACAGGAGACCAGCTTTATAGTGTCGGAGCTGGACGTTGACAAAGAGCGCACACTGGTGGAGAGCAAACACATGGGAATGGTGGACTACACCGTACCACTCAATGCGAAGAACGGCATTGTGGTGGGTGCGGGTTACATCAAATCGCCCAAATCGAAAAAGAACGACCTCTACGACAGCTATTTCGGCGTTGCATTCAACACACGCACACAGCAGCTGAGTACTTCGGTCCAACCTATCACCAGCGACGAGCTGAACGTGCTGGGCAACAAGAACAACAACCGAACCAACAGCGAAGGTGTAGCGGACGCACTGATAGTGTCGGCCAAACAGAAGACCCAATTCGGCGGAGTGCTTGTGTTGCAACGCTCGTGGAGCGTAACGCGATGCAACAACAAAACGGGATGCACGACCACAGTATATGTGATGGGAACGCTGGCCTTCGGAGTTGACACCACAGGGGCAATTGTGTGGCACAAACCCTTCCGCACCAATACGCAAAGCGGACAGGACAACTTTATCAACATTCAAACCGCTTCCATCGGCGACAACTTCTACCTCATTCAGCCCGAACACAAGCGTGCCCCCGAAACATACGATATTTCAAAAGCCACATGGCTGGTGCCCATATACCGCAAACACGCCGACGCGCTGTACAAGGTTGACAAGGACGGCAATGTGGAGAAACTGCTGGGGCTGAGCAAGGAGAAAGGCTCAATGATGGGACGGCTGCACAAAAGAGACAACGGGAAATATTATGCCATACGTTGCACTATGACCAAAAGTTTGATGTGTTATGTTGAATTGTAAACGTTTGGTTATACTTTTAGTGCTATGGGTGGCTGCCTCGGCGGCCGCCCAGCAGCCATATATGCCCAATAGTTTTCACGGTCTGGAGTCGGAGGGCGAAATACCCGCCGACCTGAAAAAGTCGCTACGCGAACTCTATAACGAGGACAAGCAGCGGATGCGCGACTACAACGACGGCCGGCTGAAAAACCGCGATATGGTGCTGGCAGTTTCATACAACATCAACCGGCTCACCTCCAACGGCCGCATACTGTATGGCGACCCCATCACCAAAACCATAGAGCGCATAGCCGACACACTGCTGAAAGACTATCCCGAACTGCGCGGACAACTGCGGTTCTACACGGTGAAAAGCGCGTCGGTCAATGCCTTCGCCACCGGGCAGGGGATGATATTTGTGAATCTGGGGTTGGTGGCACAAGTGGAGAACGAGGCGCAACTGGCATTCGTCATAGGTCACGAAATAATACACTACTACCGCAAACACACATGGGAGGAGATGTCGCGCAACAGGCAGCGTGCCAGTTCGCCGGAGCAGCAGATGCAGCATTTCCTGCGCTACCACCACCGCTCGCGCGAGATGGAGAACGAAGCCGACAGCCTGGGGTTGACCCTCTTCTACATCAACAGCCCGTACGACAAGCGGGTGAGCGAGGGGATATTCGACGTGCTGCAATTTGCCGACCAGCCGTTTGGGCAAGTGGAGATAACGCGGCAATTGTTCGACAGTCCTTACTACAAACTGCCCGACAGTTATTTCCTGGACCAGCTGACGCCCGTCACCCCACGCGACTACTATAACGACACCCTCAGCACCCACCCCGACCTGCAAAGCCGCAGGAAGCACACCTCCCACATCCTGCAGGGCACACAGGGAGGGGAAGCCTATGTGCTCACCACCCCAGAACAGTTCGAGCAGCTACGCCTGCTGGCCCGCATGGAATGCATACGGCAGGATTTGATATACGGGCAATACACCCGCGCCTACTATAACTGCCTGGTGTTGCTGCAGCAATATGCCGACAACCCCTTCCTTATCTCAGCCAAGGCGCAGGCACTTTACGGATTGGCCAAACAGAAGACCTATACGGGCACAATGGCTGTGGAGCATTACGAGGCTTTTGAGGGCGAGATACAGCAGCTGTACCACCTGTTCGGGAAACTGAAAGCCGACGAGGCCTCCCTACTGGCTACGCGCGAGTTGTGGGCCGCCCACAAAAAACTGCCCACCGACTGGTATATAGAGCACATGTGCCAAGACATGCTGCAATTGATCTACAGCAAACACGCCATGAATCCGAAGGATTTTGCCACCACGTTCGACACTGCTGCAAGGCATCCCGCCTCCGACAGCAGTTCGACCCCGGAAGGGAAATACGCCCGTTTCAAGCAGAAGCAGCACACCGCCAGCAGCACCTTCAACCCCAAGTACGCTTTCACAGACCTGCTGCAACAGGACACCGCCTTCAGCCGCTGGCTCAACCAATATATGACTGCCGAGAACACCGCGAGGGTCGGCCCGTCGTCGGACAAGGGAGTGTTTCTCTTCGCCCCGGGCTATTTTGTCACTGACCTGAAAGACGGCGGCATAAAATACCGCAAATCAGACCATCAGGAAGAACTTCTGCCCACGATGGTGGCCCAGGCCGCCAAGGGGAACAACCTGACCACTACCGATTTCTCCGACCCCACCCTGCGGCAACACGACGATGACCAGTTCTACAACGACTTTGTGGCATTGAACGAGTGGACCAACGAGTTTTGGCAAACCCGGGGCGCTGTACCCAAGTGTATGTCCACACAGCCGCAAATGGACCAGCTGATAGCACGCTACGGGGCAGACAAGCTGAGCCTGAATATGGTGGCCAACGCCGAATACTATCAAAAGGTCTCAGCCCTCACAGGTATAGGAGCCATGATGTTCGGCACTTTGTTATTCCCGATCATGCCCCTGACCATCAATTTCCTCGCCTCGAACAAGGAAATGACCACCACATACAACTACTTTATTGACACCCGCTCGGGGCGCGTGCTCGACAAAAACGACAACATCATCAACTACCGCGATTCGAAAGCCTTGGTCACCAACTCCATATACTCCAACATCTACAAAGGGATGAACAGCAGGGCACCTATTGGATATATGGGCAAACGGCTCTCGGTCAGCGTCAACGGGGCATTGGATTTCCCATTCCTGAAACTATTGTATTTCGACCGCATATCCAGAGCTGTGGAATTCCGTCCGGCACTCAATGTGGAGTACACCCTGAACAAGACCAAGTCTCTTTCGCTTTGGTGCGACTACCTGCCCACCCGGATGTGGGTAGAATCGAACCCGGACGAATTGATAGCGAACATGACTGACCTCTTCCTCACCTGGCGGCATTACCTAAACGGCAACACCGCACCCCTCGGCCCTTATTGGGGTTTCGGTGCCACATTGAGCCACGTGGCCCTCTCCACCCAGGAGCAGGCAAATGGCAGCCAGCTGGCCTTGAGGTATCTGAAAAACCATTACCTCATCCCCGGACTGCAGATAGAGTTTGGCCGCAACTATATATTCGGCAACAAAATAGTGTTCAACTATGGTGCCCGATACACCCTCACCCTTGCCAACCCCATCAAACCCGAATGGAACAACACAAACATCGGCACCACCAGCCGACAGGAAATGAACGAAACCCGCACCCGCCGCTCGCTTTATGGCAACATCTGGATGACTAATCTTTTTGTATTCAGTCTGGGTGTCGGTTTACTGCCACTATGAGAAAAATGATACAACACAAATAATTGCAATACCTAGTCACTACCCATGATAAAGATACACGGAGCTAAAGTAAACAATTTGAAAAACATATCGGTCGATATACCCCAAGGGAAACTGGTGGTAATCACCGGACTGAGTGGGTCGGGCAAGTCGAGTCTGGCCTTCGACACGCTCTATGCCGAAGGGCAACGCCGGTATGTGGAAAGCCTCTCCTCGTATGCACGACAATTTTTGGGGCGTATGGCCAAGCCCGAAGTAGACCTGATTGAGAACATCGCCCCGGCGGTGGCCATAGAACAGAAGGTCAACACCAGCAACCCACGTTCCACCGTAGGCACATCCACTGAGCTGTATGAGTATCTTAAACTGATGTTTGCTCGCATCGGGCGTACGTTTTCGCCCATATCTGGGGTGGAGGTGAAAAGGCACTCCGTCAGCGATGTGGTCGACTATGTATACTCGTTCAAACCCGACACCAAGGTGACGCTCTACGCCCCCCTCGCCTTCAGCAAGGAGCACCCACTCAGACCGCAGCTGGAGATGCTGCATCAGGAAGGATTTGTGCGCATAGCCGTGAAGGGCACCATTGTCCGCATAGAGGACTGGCTGGCGTCGGGAGCCGAGGAGGAAGAGACGCTCCTGCTGGTGGACCGCATACAAGTGCATCCCGATGACGATGACCAGCATGCCCGCATCGCCGAGTCGGTGCAGACAGCATTTTTTGAGGGTCGCGGGGGCTGCATAGTGCATTGCGAGGTAGACGGAAACACCGTTGAGCAAAGTTTCTCCAACCGTTTTGAGGCCGACGGCATCACCTTCGAGAAGCCCAACCCCAACTTCTTCAGTTTCAACAACCCCTATGGTGCATGTCCCACTTGTCAGGGTTATGGAGCTGTGATGGGTATAGACGAAAACATGGTTGTGCCCAACAAATCGCGTTCCGTGTTTGACGACGCGGTGGTGTGCTGGCGGGGCGAGAAGATGTGCGAGTGGAAGAACCTCTTTATACGGCAGGCCGCCAAGTTGGACTTCCCCATCCACACCCCCTACTGCGACCTGACCCAGGCGCAGCGCGACATTCTGTGGCACGGGAGCGGCGCGTGGGAAGGGATTGACGGCTTCTTCAAATGGCTGGAAACCCAAGCCTACAAAATACAATACCGGGTGATGCTTTCGCGCTACAAGGGCAAAACCACCTGTCCCGACTGTAGGGGCACACGGCTACGCAAAGATGCATCATACGTCAAGGTGTGCGGCCGCTCTATCACCGATTTGCTGCAGATGCCAGTGAGTGACTTTGCCGAATGGCTCAAAGATATCAGCTCCCAGCCCGAGGCCAACGACGGGCTGCACCTCACCGCCCACGAACACGAGGTGGTGGGGCGACTGCTTACCGAGCTACACAACCGTGTGGGCTACCTGCTGGACGTGGGGCTGGGCTACCTCTCGCTCAACCGACTCTCCAACACGCTGAGCGGCGGCGAGTCGCAACGCATCAATCTAGCCACCTCGCTGGGCAGCTCGCTGGTGGGCAGTATGTATATACTCGACGAGCCCTCCATCGGTCTCCACTCGCGCGACACCGACCGCCTGATCAAGGTGCTGAAACAGCTGCGCGACCTGGGCAACACGGTGATAGTGGTGGAGCACGACGAGGACATCATGCGAGCCGCCGACTACATCATAGACATCGGTCCGGGAGCGGGCCGCATGGGAGGCGAAGTGGTGTTTGCTGGCACCCCACAGCAGATGGTGTCGCAAATGCCTCAGCAATCGCTCACCGCCCAATATCTGCTGGGCAAAATGGAAATAGCCGTACCCGCCTCACGCCGTCCCTGGCGCGACCGCATCACTGTGCACGGTGCCTACTGCAACAACCTGCAACACGTTGATGTAGACTTCCCCCTCGGGGTTCTCACCGTAGTGACAGGAGTGAGCGGCTCGGGCAAAACGTCGCTTGTACGCCATGTGCTGTGCGACGTGCTTCAGAAACGATTTGAAGGGGTGGAGGACTATGTGGGCAACTGTGTAGACATAACGGGCGACCTGAACCGCATCAGCAGCCTCGAGTTGGTAGACCAAAACCCCATCGGACGCTCCACCCGCAGCAATCCCGCCACCTATATGAAGGCATACGACGAAATACGCCAGCTCTATGCCCAGCAGCCGCTTGCCAAAGCAAGAGGTTACAAACCCGGATACTTCTCGTTCAACACCGAAGGGGGACGTTGCGAAGTGTGCGAGGGCGAAGGCTACGTGACAATAGGCATGCAGTTTATGGCCGATGTGCATCTGGTATGCGAAGAGTGTCACGGCACACGCTTCAAAGAGGAAACCCTCGAAGTGCTGTACAACGGCAAAAACATTTCAGAAGTGCTTGATATGACTGTGAACCAGGCAGTGGAGTTTTTCGAGGGACAGCAGTCTATCCTCGACCGTCTCAAACCCCTGCAGGACGTGGGGTTGGGATACCTCAAACTGGGGCAGTCGTCCAGTTCCTTGAGCGGTGGCGAGGCGCAGCGAGTAAAACTGGCATCATTTCTGGTACGCGGCGAGGGTGGGAAGCCCAAACTCTTCGTATTCGACGAACCCTCCACAGGTCTTCATTTCCACGACATCCAAAAGCTCATCAACTCGTTCAACTATCTCATTGAACGCGGCCACAGCATTATTGTCATCGAGCACCACCACGACATCATCAAGGTTGCCGACTGGGTGATAGACATGGGACCCGAGGGCGGACGCGACGGAGGCCGTGTGGTGTTTGCCGGCACTCCCGAGCAGCTTGTCCAAAACCAAGAATCATACACCGCCCGTTTCCTCCGCGACAAACTGCCTCAAGCGGCCAAACAGGTACAAACCGAAAACAAGTCAAAAAACAAAAAAGCTTAAACACATATATTTCTTATGAACACCGATACAATCAAAAAAATCCGCCGTACGGCAAACTGGGGACTCTACGGCTCTATAGCATTCATTTTGTTGGCAATTGTCTTTCTTTTCTCTCCCTGGACCCTCCGCCAGACGCAGACCGTGAGCCGCTGGATGCTCATAGCCGGCACCATCCTTGCAGTGCTGTCTGTGGTGATGGTACTGATGACCATCCGTAAAAACACGCCCCGTCTGAGGCAACTGGACAGTCTTGAGGAGAAACTCAAAGGCTACGCCGCCCATATTTCCAACATCTACACCGGTTCGGCCACGATTATCTTGATCGAGACGGCGCTAATCGTGCTCATGTCCGACACTTCGCTGCTCGTGATTACCATCCTGCTGGTGCTCATCCTCTTCCTGTCATATCCCAATATGTACAAGATGAAAATCGACCTCGGACTCACTGACGAGGAGATGAAATCGCTGTTCGGCTCCGCCTATATTGCCGATATTCCCGACGCCCAACCCGATTTGGATACCGCCGACGCCCTTCTGGAACGCGACAGCGAGCAATCGCAAGACGCTACCGACAACAATCAAGAGTAACGATATGAGTACTATTGCAGCCATCTCTACCCCTCCCGGTGTGGGCGGCATTGCCGTAGTGCGGCTTTCCGGCACCGATGCATTCACTATTGCCGCCAAGCATCTGCAACTGCCCCACACCGGGCGCGACATGGGTTTCTCCCTGTTCCGCCACAACGATGATGTGCTGGACGAGGTGGTGGTGTCTCTCTTTCATTCCCCCCACTCCTATACCGGCGAAGACGTGGTGGAAATATCGTGTCACGGCTCGCTCTACGTACAGCAGACGCTCCTGCAAGCCCTCCTCGACAGCGGCGCACGGCTGGCAGAGCCCGGCGAATTCACCCGCCGTGCGTTTCTCAACGGCAAACTCAACCTCTCGCAGGCCGAGGCGGTAGCAGACCTTATCGACTCCACCAATGCCGCAGCCCACAGCCTTGCCGTCAGCCAACTGAGGGGAGGCTACGCCAAAGAGCTGGAAACACTGCGGCAGCAACTCATCGACCTCACCGCACTCCTTGAACTGGAGCTTGACTTCAGCGACGAGGATGTGGAGTTTGCCGACCGCAGCCAACTCCTCTCGCTGGTCTCCCAGACCAGCACCCGCGTCAACGCACTGCGGGAGTCTTTCCACATGGGCAACGCCCTCAAGCGTGGCATCCCTGTAGCCATCATCGGACGTCCCAATGCGGGCAAATCCTCCCTCCTCAACGCCTTGCTGCGCGACAATCGCGCCATCGTCAGCGATATTCCCGGCACCACACGCGACACTATCGAAGAGACCTTTGTCATCAATGGGACCCCTTTCCGCATTATCGACACCGCTGGACTGCGCCACAGCGACGACCCTATTGAATTCCTCGGCATTCAGCGCACCATCGAAACCGTAGTACAAGCCGACATCATCCTTTATGTCCACGATGCCACACAGCCCTTCGTCCAAGCCCTCGACGACCTGCAAGAGCTGCAGGACATTCGTTCCTTCGACGGCAAGCACATCTTCATTGTCCACAACAAGATAGACCTTGTCCCGGAGACCCTGACAGCCACCTATCGCACATTCCCCATCTCTGCTAAAGAAGGCACGGGCCTCGACGCCCTCACGTCGGCATTGGCCAAGGCAGCGCAAACCGACCTGGCGCAGGCTCCCGATGTAATGCTCACCAACGTACGCCACTACGAAGCCCTCGGCCATGTGGAACAGGCGTTGCTGCATGTGGCCAAGGGACTTGCAGACCAACTGCCTGCCGACCTCATAGTCATCGACCTCCGCGACGCCCTCCACCACCTCGGCACCATCACTGGCCAAGTCACCTCCGACGAAGTCCTCGGCACAATCTTCTCCCGTTTCTGCATCGGAAAATAGCCCCCCCATTACCGACTGCCCCCGGCAATCTGTAGCAAACGGTCGCGCATGTTCTGTTCCGCTGGCAGGAGACTTTTAAAATAATACTCTGCATCCTTCACCGGAAGAAAATACCATATATTCTTCTCCATACGACTGCGCTTCCTATCAAGGTCGAAAGAATGAAGTATCTTCGCTGCCTCTTCCGGGCGGTTCTCAAACAAATACATCTGCGCCAGATTAAAATAGGAACGGCTGTAATCAGGGCTTATATAGATAGCCTGTTCCAATAGCACTGCAGCCGAGTCGGTCTTGTGCCTTTCTGTATACAACACCCTCGCCACATCGTTCAACACCTGCTTGTCGTATGGGCTGTCATGCATCGCCTTACGGAAAACCGCAAGTGCAGGTTTTCGCTGATATTCACACGCCATCGCCTCATAATAAGCAAAAGGCACCCCGTCGGAAGCAAGCGTTGCGAAAACTGTCTGGGCCTCATGTGCCCGTTTCTCCACCAATCTCCACTGCATCGTATGTATTCCGTTCACAATATCACCCAAACAACGTTCACTGCGCCAACGTCCCCATACCAACAATGCCACCATTAGCGACAAACCTATCACCACAACGCAAAAGTATCTCTTTCCCCTATACAATAAAGGGACACAACCTTTCACACTCAGTGCACAAACGCTACCCACCACAACCGAAATCCACAACAGCAACTCCATACGCTCGAAAGGAAAATCAAAAAAAGCAAAAGCCGCCACCCCGCACAATCCTGCCAATCCCGGCAGCAATAGCCGTCTTCTCCGTCCGCCCCGGCATATACCTCCGACAGCCGACACCGCCACGCCCGCCAATGCCAACGACAACAGCAGCAAACCAACGCCGCCTGTCTCCGACAAAATAGCAAGATACTCATTGTGGGGTCGCACAAAACGGAAATCAAGCGCATCAATTGAAAAAACATCCCTCACCGACACTTCCGGATGACACACCTTCCAATTCCCTGCCCCGCATCCTGCTATCGGCTTCCGCTCCACCATCCGAAATGTCATCTGCCATAAAGCACGGCGTTCGCATATCGACACCGATGAGCGGATGCCACCCGCGTCCTGTTCAACCTCAACGGGACCTTTGGAAATAACAGCGGCTCCCGCCACCGGAATACAGGCTATCAACAATGCTACAGCCACCGCTACAACCACCCAACGCCTACTGCCACACTCTGCAATTCGCCTCACGAAAGCCATTTTCGACAACCAAGCCAAAAGAATCCAGCAACCAACACCGGCCACAAGTGCAACCAACACCGCACGGGCCAGAAGAAAACATTCCACCACCAACAACACCGACAACAGCACTACATAGAACCATCGTCCTCGTCTTATCTTTAGACCCAACCTCATGGCCGGAAACACCGCCAACAGCACAAGCAACATGGCAAAAGTTCCCTTATGCGTAAACAACGAGACAACTGCATATCGGTTCGACCAAGAAAAATCCGGAATAGAAAACAGCTGCCATACCGCAGCCGACAATGCCAGCAAAGCGACTATTGCCGAACACCTTGCCAGCAAAACAACCCCACGCACCGGATACCTGCCCACCAACACAAACGTCACACATCCCGTCATGGCTGCCAACAGCCACCGCGCTGCTGCACACAATGCCTCGGCTCTATTCACCGCCCACAGTACAGAAAGGAACTGCCATACCACAAAACAGAGCATCGAAACAAACGTCAATATCTCACCCTTGTTCAATCCCCGCAACCCTATTTCCCCCTTGCGGCGCCGTGTCGGCATCGCCATTGCACAACACACCACCCCGACCAGCAACACCGCCCAACACATCATCCGGGGAGTGTTGGAAATATCGCCAATGCTGTGGTCAAAGACAAGCGTCGATGCCACCAAGGCCACAGCCACAAATGCCCCTAAAAAACGCACACTAATGCACAATTAACTTCATTGTGCGGGAACCTTCAGCAGCCTCCACGCGGACAAGATAAATGCCCCGGGGCAATCCTCTCAATTCAAACCGCTGCCCTGAGGAAAAAGCCACATTTGTCTGATGCCGCACACAAACCGTTCCGTCAATCCCGTACACCGAAACCTCAACACTGCCCTGTATTCCAGCCACCGTCAACACCGTTCTGCCGTCGCTTGCAGGATTGGGGGATAAACGGCAATCCAACTTAGAGGTCACCGGAACGAAGCCGGTTTTCCGTTCAAAAATAGGCACCATCGAAGTGGCAGAGTTAAATGCATATCCAAAGAATCGGTAGTAAGTCGATGAATTGCTGGAAAAAACCTGCAACTCATCCACACGGTCCACATTATTCACATACAAATGTGTAAGCATACTCTCCTGACCCGGCAGAAAGTCATACGAAGCCACAAATCCCGGAATCAAATAGTCGGTCGTACCGCAAAGGTCCTCCCCCGGATATTCCGTTTTATACACAGAACCCGACCCTGTACCCGTGCAGGTGATAACAACAGGGATGTCATCCATGTCGTTCAACATAAACACAGGTTGTATCGATGTGGCAGTGTTCGGAGAAAAAGAGAAATAATACTGTGACACGGAAGAACCGCTGCCATCCCATACAACATCAGCCATTCGATCCACATTATTCACATAAAGATTCGTCAAATCGCTATCCCAACGGGGCTGAATCGAAAACAGTACCTGTTGGTTGTGATAATACTGGGTCAGCTCCCCGCACAAGTCCCTGTCGCCCGTGGCCGTAGTGTACACGCTGCCGCTACCATTTCCTACACATTCAATATACACATTGTAACTCTGAGCATTCATCTCAACCAACGGCACAACTGCGAAAAACATAACTAAAATACTAAATTTCAATTTCATACAGCAATATTTTAATAATAATACATTTTACAAATATACAAAAAAGACTCAACAATACAAAAAAACATTCTTCATGTATGGAACTTCTACGAATCCAGCACTCCATATTTTTATTCCAAATCGGTCATTAGGACCTGGATAAGAGAGAAAGTATATACACGTCGGTCTAATGACCGATTTGGGATAAGGATAATTCGTCCAGAAACTGCTGTCGGGTCGGGACTGTCTTTCAGGTAAACAGAGGGTCCACCCAAGGTTCGCTATTTCAACAGTACTTCAACACTATTTCAACACTTTTCAAACGTAGAAATAGTGTTAATTTAGTGTGGCTCAAACGTTAGAGTATCGAACTCATGGCGAATTGGAGGCTATGTTACACTGTGGCTGATTGGATCCGCCTACTGACCATCAAAGTTTTTCCCCATATATCGTAAAAAATGTGTACCTTTGCAAATGTGTTACAAAACATCTGACTGACAGAAAAACACAACACATCAGCACTTTGAAAACACAACACACCATCAGGGTCAGCCTTATGTCAAGGCTGCCAAGAGGGAATCACGTGAAAACCGTGAGCTGTCGCGCAACTGTAATTACGCTGCTGAATGGCTGGAATAACGTCATTGGGGGGTAAACCCTGAGAAGACTTCTGCCACGAGGCGATAAGCCAGGAGACCTGCCCATGATGATTCGGCAATGCTTTCGCGTCCAAGGGCGTTTGTCGAGCGGCTACCCAGTGCCTCAGCTGATTCCTATCCGGCACACCTGCTGTACTCCCATACCCTTTCCTTTCACAAAAGACCGTTTGCAACGCCACAAGTCAATGACAAAAAAAACAAATAATAAACAATGAACTGGAAAGAAGACTACAAAAGGAAAGTATCCAAGCCTGAAGATGCCATTTACGACATCCGCGACGGCCAATGCGTAGTGATGGGCCATGCAGCGGCAGCACCGCGACTGATTCAGCAAACACTGGCCGACCATTGCGAAGACTACAATGACGTGCTTATCTTTCACATGACCACCCTTGGCGACAACCCATGCTACAAGCCATGCTGCTACGGTCATTTCCGTCACGTGAGCAACTTCCTCTCGGCCAATTCACGCGAAGTCGTTGAGCGGCGTGAGGGAGACTTTTTCCCCGCCTACTTCAAGGACGTGCCCTCTATGATAGGGAGCGACATCCCCTGCGATGTGGCCGTGTTCCAAGCCACACCGCCCAACGAGGAAGGCTACTGCTCTCTCGGCGTGAGCTGCGACTATGCCAAAGCCGCTATACGCGCAGCCAAGACTGTCATTGTAGAGACCAACGAGATGATGCCCTTCACCTACGGCGACACCATGATTCATGTCTCACAAATCGACCATATCATCCCCTGTTCCTACCCCTTGCAGGAACTTCTGTTACCTCCTCCAGGCGACGTGGAACTGGCCATCGGACAGCATTGTGCCTCGCTTGTGGCCAACGGCTCCACCCTGCAGCTGGGCATCGGTGCCATACCCGACGCCGTCCTGCAGGCCCTAACCAACAAAAAAGACCTCGGCATCCATAGCGAGATGTTCTCCAACGGCGTAATGGAACTGATGCGCAGCGGCGTCATCAACGGCCGCCGAAAGACCCTCCATCGCGGCAAGGCTGTTGTGACATTCATCATGGGCTCAAAAGAGTTATACGACTTCGTCGACCAGAACCCCGACATCGAATTCCATCCCGTAGACTACGTCAACAGCCCACTCATCATCGCCAAAAACGAACGCATGATCTCCATCAACTCGTGCCTCGAAGTCGACCTCCAGGGACAGGTAGCCAGCGAAACCATAGGCATGCGGCAGTACAGCGGCATTGGTGGACAGGTGGACTTCATCCGCGGGGCATCACTCGCCCGCGAGGGCAAAGCCATCATTGCTATGCCCAGCACTGCAGCCGGAGGCACCATCTCGCGCATCAAACCCTTCCTCACCGAAGGTGCCGCAGTCAGCACCTCGCGCAACGACGTGGACTACATCGTAACCGAATACGGCATCGCACGCCTCAAAGGCCGCACCCTGCAACACCGCGCCGAAGACCTCATCCACATTGCTCATCCCGACTTCCGCCCTCAACTGATTGAAGAATACGAACGCCGATTCCACTGCAGCTACCCCGAATAAACTTACTTATCCAACTTTTTTTTGTATCTTTGCCTTTTGAACAAAAAAACACACTTATGCTGCAACTGCAATATATAAAGGAACATACAGAGGAAATCATCGAACGCCTCAAGATTAAGAACGTACAAAACGTAGAAGAACGCATCGCCGAGATTATTGCCCTCGACGAAAAACGCCGCGCCCTGCAACAAAAAGCCGACGCCGTAAAAGCCGAACAGAACGCTATCGCCAAGGAGATTGGCATGCTCTTCAAACAAGGCAAACGCGACGAGGCTGAAGCCAAGAAAGCCCTCACCGCCGACCTAAAGGCACAGGAGAAAGAACTTGACGAGCAGCAAGCCGCTGTCGACGCCGACCTCAACGCCAAACTCATCTCCCTGCCCAACGCACCACATATCACGGTTCCCAAAGGCAAGAACGAAGCCGACAACGTCGTCGTGGCCGAATTCGGCACCAAACCCAACTTGCCCGAAGGGGCATTGCCCCACTGGGAGCTCTGCGCCAAATACAACATCGTTGACTTTGAGCTGGGCAACAAAATCACCGGAGCCGGTTTCCCCGTATATAAAGGCAAAGGTGCACGCCTGCAGCGCGCACTTATCGACTTCTTCCTCGACCAAGCTACTGCCGCTGGATATGTAGAGATTATGCCTCCGCTGATGGTCAACGAAGCCTCCGGCCTCGGCACCGGCCAGCTGCCCGACAAAGAGGGACAGATGTATGCCATACCCCTCGACGGATTCTATATGATTCCCACCGCCGAAGTGCCTATCACCAACCTCTACCGCAACGTCATCGTCAGTCCCGACCAATTCCCCATCAAACATGCGGGTTATTCCGAGTGCTTCCGCCGCGAGGCCGGCAGCTATGGCAAAGACGTGCGTGGCCTGAACCGCCTGCACGAGTTCAGCAAAGTGGAAATCGTCGTCATTGAGCACCCCGACCGCAGCTACGACACCCTCGAGGACATGAAACGCCATGTGGGCGGACTGCTTGACAAACTGGGTCTCCCCTACCACATCCTCAAACTCTGCGGTGGCGACATCAGCTTCACCTCGGCCATGACCTTCGACTTCGAAGTGTGGAGCGCCGCACAGCAGAAATGGCTCGAGGTCTCTTCGGTCTCCAACTTCGAGACCTTCCAGGCCAACCGCATGAAACTGCGTTTCAAGGACACCGACGGCAAGACCAAACTGTGCCACACCCTCAACGGCAGCGCCCTCGCCCTGCCCCGCATTGTGGCCGCCCTGCTGGAGAACTTCCAAACCCCAGACGGCATCATCATGCCCGAATGCCTGCGTCCCTACCTCGGTTTCGACAAGATAGACTAACCGCCGCACATACTTTTCTTTACAGAAATATATAAAGATCAAGGCCGGACACTCAACGCGAGATGTCCGGCCTTATCATTTAGCCCTATCGGCTCACAAGTTTATCGGCATAAAACAACGTACAATCCCTATCGGACTAAAAAACAAGCCTCGAATAGCCATCTGTGCGGCTATCGCGACACAAGTTTATACCGACCGCCCAAATCGGGGTCATCGTATATGTTGAGATAGACATTACCCTCTTCGTCTGTCACGAAATCAATGCGGTGAAAATCACCCTCAAAAAAGTCCGACAAGATAGTATACCCTAATCGGTCCCCAACCAACTTATACTTATAGTCGGTCTTAATCTTATACCCGTTCTTGTTTGTAGTGGTCTTCAGTGTACCAAACTCCGAAATCTCCAGCGTGTAGCTCGACACCTCCACCGGCTCCCATTTGCCAATCACTGAGTCGGTATAATCCACATTCTTTTTCGCCTTCACGGCATAGCGCGGCGCGGTGGCCTCGGCCTGTTGCACCGACAGCGGCTTCTCCGCAACTGCGGCCCGTTGGCCCTTGCGGGGAACCGAGGGGAACAACAGCATCCCCACCACTGCCCAGAAAAGCGAAGTAATCAAAACAGTAACGATAATAGTCTTCAACTTATCGCCATTGTCCTCAATCCAGCGCGGCCTGCGGGGCTCATCTTCGTGCCAACCCGCTCTGTTCTCTTCATCGTATTCCAAATCATCCATATTCAAGAATATTATTTTCAAATAATAAATAATAACTCAAAACCACCGTTTTTATTATCCCACCTCACAAAAAAATACTCCCGCAGGTTGTAATTACCCTTAATGAAGGCATTAACCCAAATCGAGTTAGTCAACGATACCCCACCCATCACAAAGAATAAAGTAGTACAATAGGCTATAAATTGGCCATCTGAAGCTTTCATATTAGTTCCGGTTCATGATTGTTTTTTCATCACATTCATTCCAGATTCGCTCGTTCCTCACCACATATTCACCACCTCTTAAGCATCTGTTCACCCAATGGGTAGAAAGGAATTAAGGAAGTGGTTGGAACAGTCTGGAGGGTAAGCAAAGCGGGAATGGAATTATCTTGGATGACTGACTTGTAAACAAAAAAATCGTTATATCGTTTTTTTTGTGTATCTTTGCAATTTGAATTTTTGAGAAAAGCAACATGATGGTTTGATTGTTGTTTTTGATAAACTAACACTAAAATATTGACAAAAATATGTGTGGAATCGTTGGATACCTCGGGGAAGAGCAGGCATGCCCTATCTTGATTAAAGGCCTGCACCGTTTGGAATATCGTGGATACGACAGTTCGGGAGTTGCCATCATCAATGCCAAAGGGGATCTGAATGTGTACAAAGCCAAAGGCAAGGTGTCGGCACTTGAAGAAAGTATCAAGGAGAAGGACACCACGGGTACTATCGGCATAGCCCACACCCGTTGGGCCACGCACGGCGAACCCAATGCCATAAATGCGCATCCCCATTACTCGGAGTCGAAGAACCTGGCACTTGTACATAACGGCATTATTGAGAATTACAAGTCGTTGCGCACCGAGATGGAGAAGAACAATATGACATTCTGCAGCCAGACCGACACCGAGGTGTTGGTGCAGCTGGTGGAATATATGATGAATACCCACAACTGCGACCTCTATACTGCTGTTCAGCTGGCTTTGAAGAATGTGATTGGAGCCTATGCGATTGCTATACTGGACAAGAGCCATCCCGACCAGTTGGTGTGCGCGAGGAAGGGAAGCCCCCTGATTATAGGTCTGGGCAAAAGTGCCAACGGGCGGGCGGAGTTTTTCTTGGGCTCGGACGCCACCCCCATCATTGAATACACAAACAAGGTGATATACCTCAAGGATGAGGAGATTGCAATAATGGACCGCTCGGGGCATATAGATATTACCAACCTGAGCAATGTGAAACAGACACCGCAGCTGGTCACCCTGCAGATGAACCTGGACCAGCTGGAGAAGGGCGGATACCCCCACTTCATGCTGAAGGAGATTTGGGAACAGCCCAATGCACTGCGCACATGCATACGTGGACGCCTGAATATGGCGGATAAAGATGTTTTGCTGAGCGGCATCATAGACCACAAGGAGAAGTTTTTGAACTGCAACCGTATAATAATATGCGCCTGCGGCACCTCGTGGCACTCGGCCCTGATAGGCAAATACTTTATAGAGGAGGCCGCGCAGATACCGGTGGAGGTGGAGTATGCCTCTGAGTTCCGCTACCGCAACCCGGTGATATATCCGAACGATATCGTGATAGCCGTATCGCAGTCGGGTGAGACCGCCGACACGCTGGCCGCCATCCAGCTGGCCAAGAGCAAGGGCGCGTTCCTGTATGGAATATGCAATGTGATTGGCTCGTCGATAGCGCGGGCCACAGACAGCGGCACCTATCTGCATGTGGGACCCGAAATAGGTGTGGCCTCGACAAAGGCATTTACCGGCCAGGTCATCACCTTGGCACTGCTGGGACTGGCCATTGCCAAAGAGAAAAAGACGCTGAGCGACGAGATGTTCCACATGCTGGTGAACGAGCTGCAGCAGATACCGGACAAGATGCAGTGGACGCTGGAGCACAACAAGAATATAGACCAATTTGCCCAGATGTTCACCTATTGCAAGAACTTCATTTATCTGGGACGCGGATACAACTACCCGGTGGCGCTGGAAGGGGCATTGAAACTGAAAGAAATCAGCTACATACATGCGGAAGGATATCCAGCCGCGGAAATGAAGCACGGGCCCATCGCCCTCATTGACGAGGAGATGCCAGTGGTGGTGATAGCGCCGAAACGAGGCATGTATGAAAAAGTGGTGAGCAACATACAAGAAATCAAGTCGCGGAAGGGCAAAATCATCTCAGTGGTGACCGAGGGTGACACGGTGGTGCGCGACATGAGTGACTACTGTTTCGTGATACCCGACACGCGCGACTGCTTTGTGCCGCTGCTGGCAGTGATACCGCTGCAGCTGCTGTCATACTATGTGGCTATAGCCAAAGGCCGCAACGTGGACCAGCCACGCAATCTGGCCAAAAGCGTCACCGTAGAGTAACCGACGCCCCAAGCCGATGGTTCAGCCCAATGCCACAGCCGACGCCGACCAGAAGCGCATAATAGACCTGCAGGGCGGCCGACACCTGGTGTTGGCGCCGCCGGGATGCGGGAAGACATTCATACTGGCGGAGAGGGTGATAAAAGCCCACGCCCACGGGGTGGACTACAAGGACATGATATGCCTCACATTCACCAACCGCGCGAGCCGAGGAATGCGCGACCGCATAAGCCAACGGACTGGCAACCCGGTGCCGCCTGACTTGTTTGTGGGCAACCTGCACCGGTTCTGTTCCAACTACCTGTTTGAGCAAAAGAAGATACCGCAGAACAGCGCGGTGATTGACGACATAGACGCTGAAAGCATTATCACAGCCCTGTGCCATCTGGACCCGACGGAGAACAATACGCACTACGCAAACGATATCGTCAACCTGCAGCACGCCATAAGCCAAAAAGAAGGTGGGATGCCCGAGCGACTGATAGTGCATGCCGACCAGTTGGAAGATGCCGACAGCGGGCAATGGAAAACAAAGGCGGCATTTGCGCGGTCGTATGCCAAATACAAGGAAACAGACAGCCTGTTAGACTTCGAAGACCTGTTGGAGAAAGCCTATTTCTTTGCCCAGCAGGATGCGGAACGGCACCGTTACAGCTGGATAGAGGTGGACGAGGTGCAGGACCTGAGTTTCCTGCAACTGGCCATTATAGACCTATTTGCCACCGAGGATGCGACCATTGTCTTTCTGGGCGACGACCAGCAGGCCATATTCTCGTTTGTGGGAGCCAAACTGGAAGCATTGCAGCAACTGAAAGCTCAATGCAGCCCCAATATACACCGCCTGGGGAAAAACCACCGCTCGCCCAAATACCTGCTGGACATTTTCAACACCTATGCCACCCACCAACTCAAAATAGATCCCGCGCTGCTGCCGGCCACCGACAACAACGCTGAGGCACAGCCACAGGATTGCTGCATATTCCGCGCCTGCCACCACTCGGTGCCACCAGGGACCAGGACAGAACGGTGTGCTATCGACGGGACTGACTGCCGAAGCTGCACACACGCGTTTGCCAACGAGTACCGACTGGCCGTCCGCCTCGCCCAACGGTATGCCGAGCTCTCGGACTCGGACCGTGTAGCCATCATCGTACCCACCAACGTCGACGCTGACAGGCTGAGCAAGGAATTTGGCAAGACACCCCACTTCAAGATATCGGGGCGCGACCTTTTCAGCACCCCAGCCGCCTGGGCACGATTGCTGTACCACCTGAAGGTGGTGCCCGAGTATGCCCTTGCCCGCAACATGATGCGGGAACTGCGCAACCGCGCCATATCGCCCACCGACCTGCTCATGTATACCGAAAGCACATATCTGCAGCAGTTCGCCTCGGTGCTCGACAACCAGGAAGTGGTGCTATTCGACACCGAGACCACCGGCCTGGACATCTGGAACGACGACATAATCCAGATAGCGGCCATAAAGATAGACCACGGGCGATATGTGGAAGGCTCAGACTTCAACATAATAATCCAGACCGACAAAGAGATACCCACAACCGTAGGGGGACACGACAACCCGATGCTGACCGAATACCTGAACAGCGAACGGCTGGGCCGCAGAGAGGGCTTGCAGGCCTTTCTTGACTACTGCGAGGGGCGCGTGCTGATAGGCCACAATGTGGAATACGACTACAATATTCTGGACTACAACCTGCGGCGCACATTCGGCCAGGGGTTGGGGCACCGCCAGCGGTTTGACACCTTGAAACTGACCCGATTGGTAGAGCCACGCCTGCGTGTTTACAAGTTGGAGCGGCTGCTGGAAACCCTCCACCTGGAAGGCACAAACTCGCACAACGCCATAGATGACGTTAAAGCCACCCTCTCGCTGCTGACCTACTGCCGGGCGAAAGCCTCCCAATTGATACCCCTGCAGCAACAGCTGCTTTCGCAACCCAATATGCGACTACTGGCCATGCGGTTCAAGGAAATATACCTACCACTATTCCTCCACACATATCAACAGCAATACAGCGTGCCTCAGGCCGTGGGCACCCCCGACGCAAACGAGGTCCCCATCATGGTACAGGAGTTGGAATATGCATACAGCACATTGCGTCAGCAAGGCATAATAGAAGAGGTACCCAAATGGCAACACATAGTGGACTACCTTTCGGTAGACATGGTGGACACAAGCCTCGCCCCCACCCTGCGGCAACAGCTTGACCTCTATCTGGCCGACCTGAACACCGTTCGCGAGTCGGACCTGTGCGACAGCAGCAGTATGCAGCGATATGGCCGAGAACGTTTCTTCATAGCGACCGCCCACAAAGCCAAGGGGTTGGAATTTGACAGCGTTATCGTGTTCAATGCAACCGAAGGAGCCTACCCCTACGCCCTCAATATACGCAAACAAGACAAAGAACACATAGAAGAAGACGCACGGCGGTTTTATGTAGCCATTTCGCGCGCCAAAAAACGGCTATGCTTCACCTATGCCCAAAACAACAGCCGTGGGGGATGCGACGCACCATCGCCATTCCTCCGACCCATCGTATCGCAGCTAACGCATTTCTGTTTCGACCCCGAAAGCGGGAAACTCAAGTCGAGTCCACTCCTGCCGGGAAATGACGCAGAATGAAGCATTGCACGGCACGAATTTGCCCGCCAAACACCCCCTTACAAACCGCGCAGAACAACCCCTCCATCCCCAGTAAATAGACACCCATGGGTGCCTCAAAAACAATTGACTGTGGAGGGGAAAACAATGTTGATAACTTTTTTTTTACAAAAAACCTTTTGAATAAAATAAAGTTGTTATACTTGCACAAAAATACACACACTATGAATCCTCACAGAACTCACAAAAAGAACCTGATAGTCAGTTACAAAAGCCTTTCCGCCGACCTACTTGAATTGCTCAAGGAAAAATACCCCGACGGATATGTAGACTATATACAACGATTCGAGAAGCCCAATGGAGAGACCATCTTTGTGGTGCCACTCGAAACAGCCGACACCGTATACATGATAAAATTCGATGTCAAAATTGACACTACCTACACCGACGACGACACGGAGAAAGACTACTTCGATGAAGAAGTGGCCAAAGCCGACAGCCAATTCGCGCCTCTGCAGGAAGTGCTGGACAAAGAGGACGAGACCCAGTCGCACACCGAGCGTGTGGTGCGGCACGGCAACTACGACGACACACTGGACGATGCCAAGAGAAGAATAACCCAGCCTCATTCGCTCAGTGCTCTGGGCGAGGAGCTGCAGGAAGCCTTCTCGGACGACATGAGCTCCGAAGACTACGACGACTATTCGCCGGACAGCGATGAGGAGACGGATGACGATGCAGAAGAAGAATACGAGCCCACCGACGAAGAGCTGATGGATATAGACAGCGAATTGTATGCCAACGCCGAAATACCGCCTGAGGAGCTGGAACGGATGGCCAAAGAAGAGGCAGACAAGGCAGCAAAACCCAAACGCCCGGGTCGTCCCCGCAAGAATGCCGCAACACCCGCAGCTGAACCGGCAGCACCCAAAAAGAAAGGCCGTCCCCGCATCAAGAAAGATTGATAGCACACACTGACCCAATAAAAAGCCCCTCGAACTATCGAAGGGCTTTTTTATATCCTAGGCAGGCATACGGGCGATGACCTGCGGAAATCACTTCTCATAAAAATGCATCTCGGTCAGATATTGGTAAACTGGCTCGGGCAGGAGGTATCTCACATCCTTGCCTTGACGAATCTGTTCGCGGATATAAGTGGAGGAAATATCTATCATTGGCACCTCGACCATAGTGACATGAGGATGGGTGGACAGCTTGCAATCGGCCGAACCGGGACGCGGATAGACATAGATACGGTAATGCTCCAGAATAAACTCCCAATTGCGCCAACGGTCGAAGGTGGCCAGATTGTCCGACCCCATAATAAGGCAAAACTGCTTGTCGCGGTACTTCTCACCCAAATGGGCAAGAGTAAGCACCGTGTAGGAAGGGATGGGCAAGTGGAATTCGACATCGCAGGCACGCATGTGGTAGTTGTCGTTGACTGCAAGGCGTACCATTTCCAGACGCTGCTGGTCGGCAAGTAGTGATTTACGCTCCTTAAGCGGGTTCTGCGGCGAAACCACATACCACACCTCATCGAGGTCGCAATGGGCAAGCATCGCGTTACCTATAATCAGGTGACCTATATGTATCGGGTTGAAGGACCCGAAAAATAGACCGATTTTGCGCATTGGAGGGCCAAACATGGCAGGAGGGGGATAAATCAATAATACTTGTAGCGGCTGACAATCTGAATGTGGCGCAATTTATTGCCCTTAAAGGTATAAATCTCGCCCACCTCGGCAGCGCCGGCAATCACTTTGAGCACATTGATTTCGGAGGTATAGGACTTGGGGTAGCTTTTGAAAATGACCTTGAAAACATCTTCTTTCGACATACCCACCTTGACGCCGTTGTCGAGCACCACGGCGGTGTCGGTAATCTTGGCGGCCACCATCTCCAGCTTGTTGGTCCAGATGCTACGGTAGACATTGATGTTGGTGCCATCGAGGCGGCTCAGCGTATTGACGGCAACAGTCATTGTGTCATAGAAGGTCTTATACCCGCTTTCGCGGTACCACAGCAACTGGTTGCTGGTAATATAGTCCTCGACCGTTTTCCATTTACCAATGGGATAGATAGGATAGTCGGCCAGAGAGAATACGGTCATAGTATCGGCATACACCTTAACGTCCTTCACCTGATACTCGGGACGGGCATAGGCAAGCATGCGAACAGCCTTGGCACGCGAACTGACACGCTGGGCATTGACAGACACAACTGACAATAGCAGAACAGCTAACAAGAGGGTTTTCTTCATATCTGTGTTCATAATTTGCGATGCAAAAATACACAATTTTTGCGATATAACGAAATAAATCTGTTTTTATTATTCTAACAATCTCATTTTTATTGGCTGCCCAATGCATACCTATCACCATTACGGTATTATTTCGGGGTGCGTGGCCGCTTCCGCAATGCCAACTTGAAGCCTCCACCCTCCCAATGTCTTGAAAGGAAATAGGTCACCTGGCCTCTTTCTTGTTTCTTTATCTTTCTAGGCATTTTTTAGTCCCAACCGATTAATTAGAAACAATCTAAACAATAAGTTTTTTGCTGGTTTTCCACGTTGATGACTATCTCTTATCTCAAGCCTTCTCTATACTATTGCAATTGTTACATCTACCAATTGGGCTTCTGCCTATTCTTTTCCAGCTTCCTTCTCCCTTTATGCCGAACAAACTCGTTTATAAATTAGTTTTCAGCCCCACGGTGAAGAAGAGCCAAAGAAAAGGTGAGGAACGGCTTAACAGTAAGCGAAGCCGGAATTGACGGAAAAGGTGAATGGGGTGAAAGCGGATTGATGGCTAACAGTGAGAGGATGAATGCGATGAAGAGAGGGGATGGTTGAGGTGGATAGAGGGGATGGATGAAGTGAATAGAGGGGATGGCTGCGATGGATAAAGGGGATGGCTGCAATAGATGGTGGGAAACGGCAGAACGGGTGTCGAGAGGATAGTGTTTGCAATAGGAAGAAAAAAGGTGGGAGCGGGATGGGGGACGAGAGGAAAAATAGGGTTTTCAAACAAGAGTGAGGAGTGTAAAAAAAGGTGCCCCGGCAAAGCCGAAGCACCTTTATTATGAAGTACTGCTTACAGAAATTAGCGGACAACGGAGATGCGGTGAGAAGCAACGCCCTTGTCGGTGCGGATGGTAACCATGTACATACCGGTAGCCATATCCTGCATGTTGACAATGAGATTCTCGCTGTTGACGTTGTTGTTGGTGTAGACTTCCTGACCCATGGGGTTGTAAACGCGGACCTCGTTGATTACGCTACCAGCCTCGATGTTGATGTAGTCGGTGGCGGGGTTGGGATAAACGTTAAGGCTAACTTCGTTGGCCTCTCCGATTCCCACATAGGGAGCGTTGAGGTTGGCGGTGGTGGCAGCCTGCATCACAGCGCAGTCGTTAGGATCGCTCGAGTTGTAATTGCTGATGATAGCAACCACGCGGCAGCGCCAAGCTTTGAGGTTGGCGGGCAGAGTGCCGGAGACATTGTAAGTGTAGGTGCCGTCGGCGTTGACAGTGAGGGGATCACCCCAAGTGTCGGTGAGGGTAGCGCGGCAAGCATTGAAGTGCATATAGTTGCCGGTGGCGCCGCTCTGAGTTGTAACGTTGCTGTCTTCGAGAACCATGAGGGTGAGGCGGGTGTTGGCATTCCAAACCTCATTGGTGAAACGACCGGTAACGGTACCGCTGAAAGCACGGGTATCGGGGTTGTAGTTCAGGTTGTCGAGGTTGAGAGTGACAAAGCTGGGGAGAGAATTGACCTCGGTGAGGTACTGGGAAATAGTGCTAACATCGCCAACACCAGTGACGGGGCCGGGTTCGGCGGGATCGCCATGATAACGGTCAACCATCATAGCGGGAGCATAGGAGCTGTTGTCGTTATAGAAGAACATGTAGGCTTCGTTGGCGGGGCAGGTGAGAGCGTCGGTGTAGAAACCAGCGTGGTGGCACACCCAGATGGTGTTGACAGAAGTATTTTCAAGAGCAGAATGGATGCGATCGTGACCAGCAGGGCAGTATTGGCAAACAGCGGTGGTGAAGTTTTCGAGGACAGAAGTACGGGTGACAGTCGTAGCGGGATCATAAGCGATAGTGCTTGCGCTCAAAGTATTGAATTCGGGGGTAGGATCGGTGACACCGTTGGGGTTGGAGACGGTGACAGTGATTTCATAGTTACCGGCAGCGTCGGTGAAGAAGGGGACATCGTGGGTGAAGTTGTAGGTGCCGTTAGACTGGATATTGATACCAGAGATGGTAGTGGCAATGGGAGTACCGCCATTGACACTGTAGGTCAGGTCAAAGCTGGTGAGGTCCTGAACACCCATGTTCTTCACAGTACCGGTGATGTCAAGGTTGTTATTGATAGCAGCATAGCTGGGGAGAGCGAAGGAGACGAGGTCCACATCGTTCTGAGCAGGAATATAAACCTTGAAGTTGTCGCAAACGATGAAGTTCATGTCGTTGGAGTTCTGGATAACGGCGATATAGATAGTCTGGCCGATGAAAGCATCCAAAGAACCACGATATTTCTCGAAAGAGGCAGTTGCGGCAGGAACGTTGATGATTGTGGTGGTGAATGCAGCACGGCTTTCGCGGTCGGTAGTGGAAACCTTCACCATGAAACCATCAGGATAAGCCGCTTCGTAGCAGGCAGCTTCCAGTTCAAAAAAGTAACCGCTGTCGGGTACAGTGAAAGAATCGGTGATTAGCCAACGGTCGGCTACACCTGCGGGATCAAACCAAGAAGCGCTGACCACAGCAGGAGCAGGATTACCAAGGGATTGGTTGACCACCCAAGCATCGCGCTGATACTCATTGTGGCTGATGTTGTTATCGTTGAACATCGTCCACGTGGTAGGAATACCATCTGAAAAACCTTCAGACCAAAGAACCTGGGCACTCAGTGTAGATGCCAAAAGGCAAGCCACTAAAACCAATAAAACTTTTTTCATAAGATGTTGTAATTTAGATTAATAATAATATAATTTGTTAGACTTTTCTGTTTTCAATAACATGCAAAAATACACATTTTTTTCTAATTGTTGGATGAAAAAGTGTTTTTTTCTGTCAATTAACATTTTTTTCGTATCTTTGCACTCGTTATTGCGCACATGATAAATAGGTTTATCTGTGGCATATCAATAAGAAAAGTATATCATAATAGTAAATGGTCACCCATATGAATTACTCAGCCACCATAGCTCAACAGCTCAATCTTGGCACCCGACAGGTGGAAAAAACCATCGAACTGCTGGAGCAAGGAGCCACCGTTCCGTTTATAGCCCGATACCGCAAGGAGGTGACGGGGAGTTTGAACGAGGTTCAGATTACTGCCATACGCGACCTGTTACTGAAACTGAAAGAAATAGACAAACGGCGTGCTGCCATCTTGGCTTCGATAGCCGAACAGGGAAAGTTGACTCCCGAACTGGAGAAACAGATTGGCGAAGCCACTACGATGACGGAGCTGGAAGACTTGTATCTGCCTTACAAACCGAAAAGGCGTACCCGTGCCACGATGGCCGTGGAGCGGGGGTTGGAGCCATTGGCCAACGAGTTGCAGAAACAATATTCGTGCGACGTGACGGCGATGGCCGGGAAATATGTAAACGAAGAGAAAGGTGTGAAAAGTGTGGAGGATGCGCTGGCGGGGGCTCGCGACATAATAGCCGAACGGGTGAGCGAGAATGTGCAGGCCCGCAACAAGGTGAGAAATATATTCCGCCGCACGGCCATGCTGAGTTCGAAAGTGGCGAAAGACAAGGAGGAAGAGGCTGGCAAGTATGAATCGTGGTTTGACTGGAAGGAGAATGCCATGCGTGCTCCTTCGCACAGGATATTGGCACTGTTCAGAGGAGAGGAAGAGGGATTGCTGCGCGTACACATTCTGCCCGAGGACGACGAGGCAGTATACGAAACGCTGGAGCGTCAGTTTGTGAGTGGGCGGTACGAGTCGTCGGAGCAGGTGCGTCTGGCGGTGAGAGACGGATATAAGCGGCTGCTGTGCCCCTCGATAGAGACAGAGTACTACAACCTGTTGAAAGAAAAAGCCGACAAGGAGGCCATACGGGTGTTTGCCGAGAACCTTCGCCAACTGCTACTGGCCTCGCCGCTGGGGCAGAAACGCATCCTTGCTATCGACCCGGGATTCCGCACAGGCTGCAAGACGGTGTGTCTGGATGCCCAGGGGCAGCTGCTTCACAATGAAACTATTTATCCGTTCACTTCGGTGCGCGAAGAACGGGCTGCCATAGCCAAGCTCGAGGCGCTGGTGGAGGCATTCCACATTGAGGCTATAGCCATTGGCAACGGGACAGCCGGACGCGAAACAGAAGAGGTGGTGAAACGATGCCGGTTCAAGGGCAAGGTGATAGCGGTAATGGTGAGCGAGAACGGTGCATCGGTATACAGCGCATCGGAAGTGGCCCGAAAAGAATTCCCGGAATACGATGTCACAGTGCGGGGAGCTGTAAGCATAGGCCGGCGACTGATGGACCCGCTGAGCGAGTTGGTGAAAATAGACCCAAAAAGCATTGGTGTTGGCCAGTATCAGCACGATGTGAACCAAACCCTGCTACAGGAGAGCTTGAACGATGTGGTGGTGAGCTGCGTGAACAGCGTGGGCGTAGAGCTGAACACCGCCAGCCGCGAACTGCTGAGCTATGTGAGCGGCATTGGTCCCGCTTTGGCTGACAAAATAGTGGACTACCGCAACCGCGAAGGTGCATTCCATTCAAGACAAGAATTGAAAAAAGTGGAAAGACTTGGCGAAAAAGCATTTGAGCAGTGTGCCGGATTCCTACGTGTGAGGGAAAGCGACAATCCACTGGACCACAGTGCAGTCCATCCGGAACGATACACACTTGTGGAACGAATGGCAAAAGATGCAGGGACCACAGTGGACCAGCTAATGAAAGATAAAAGCCTGCGCGAAAAGATAGACATACAGCGATATGTTTCGGCCGACTGCGGATTGCCCACCCTGCAGGACATTATGAAAGAGTTGGACAAACCCGGACTGGACCCCCGGGCCAAGTTCGAGGTGTTTGAGTTTGACAAGAACGTAACCCGGATAGAAGATGTGAAACCGGGGATGGATCTGCCCGGAATAGTGACCAACATCACGGCCTTTGGAGCCTTTGTGGACATCGGTGTGCATCAGGACGGACTGGTACACATAAGCCAATTGGCCAACCGACGAGTGAACGACCCTTCGGAAGTGGTGCATCTGCACCAGCATGTGCGGGTGCGGGTGATAGATGTGGACCTGAGACGCAAACGTATATCGCTAAGCATGAAACTGGGATAGTCCCCAAGAGGGTTTTGCCCACTCCCACCCCATTACGAACAAACCCCGGCTCTGGACTAATCCACTGCCGGGGTTATATTATTATGGTAGGCAAGCGAGGTTGCCGACCAAATCAAGCTTTGGGTTTGAGGGTGATAAAGGGAATGAGGATTTCCTCCATGGAGATACCCCCATGCTGGAAAGTGTTCATATAGTATTGAACATACTGATTGTAGTTGTTGGGGTAGGCGAAAAAGTCGTTGCAATGGCAGAAAATATACGGCGAGGTGATGTGACGCCTGGGAAGGAAGATTTTGGCAGGGTCTTTGACTTCGAACACCTCCTTGGGATTGTAGTCGAGCAGACGTCCCTGTTTGTAGCGCAGGTTTACACTGACACTGGCATCGCCCTTGACCCGGACCGGGTGGTCGATACGCACAGAGCCGTGGTCTGTGGTGATGATGATATTCACATCCTTGCCCATCAAAGCTTTGAAAACTTCGGCCAAAGGCGAATGTTCAAACCAGCTCAACGTTACAGAACGATAGGCCTTCTCGTCGTCGGCAAGCTCGCGAACAATATTGGAGTCGGTGCGGGCGTGGGAAAGCATGTCTACAAAGTTGTAAATAATAACATTGAGCTTGTTCTGCATCAAGTTGGAGATGTTTTCAACCAGCTTGCGCCCATAGTGGACGTTGAGCACCTTGTTGTAGCTGTGCTTGATATTGAGTCCGTGGCGACGCAGATTTTCATCGAGCAATTCGTTCTCGAACTGATTCTTGAAACCCTCCTGGTCCTCATTTACCCAATATTGGGGATATTTCCGTTCAATCTCCGAAGGCATGAGTCCGCCAAACATAGAGTTGCGTGCAAACTGGGTGGTAGTGGGGATAATGCTGTAGTAGAGGTTATCCTCCTCGGTGCGGAGGTACTGCTCGATGGCGGGCTGGATATACTTCCACTGGTCGTAGCGGAAATTGTCGATAACGATGAGGAATGTGGGACGTTCGTCGTGCAGCAGGGGAAACAGCTTCTCGCGTAGCACGGTGGTCGACATGAGAGGTTTGTCGGTGGTGGAGGTGGTGCTGGTAAGCCAATCGATGTAATGCTGCTCATAGAACTTACAGAAGAGCTGGTTGGCCTCATTTTTCTGCGAGATAAAGATGTCGTGAATATTGTCGTCATCGGTATTAGAGAGCTCCAAGTCCCAGTAAACAAGCTTCTTGTATAGCTGTATCCATAACTGGTGGTCGAGACGTCCAGAGAGCTCCATACCGATTTCACGGAATTGTTGCTGGTAGTTCATTGTGGAGCGTTCGGTTTGCAGCCTACGGGCCTCGGTGTGTTTCTTTATCGCCATGAGAATCTGGTTTGGATTGACTGGCTTGATAAGGTAATCACTGATTTTACTTCCCAGAGCCTCGTTCATGATATGCTCCTCTTCGCTCTTGGTAATCATGATGACCGGCACCTGAGGATAGTTGGACTTGATTTGCGTAAGGGTATCCAACCCGCTGATTCCTGGCATATTCTCGTCAAGAAAGACGATGTCGATAAGCTTTGAGTGGTTTTCAAGTTCATCGAGGGCTTCGCTGCCACTCATAACAGGAATAACCGAATAACCGCGTTCTTCGAGAAAAAGGATGTGGGGCTTGAGGAGGTCGATTTCGTCATCGGCCCAAAGTATTGTTATTTTATCCATGCAACCATAACGTTGTCGGGCAAAAATTATTGTATAGCCGAATCCGTTTTTTGGTTGGTGAGGGCATCAATGCGCGCTATTGCCTGCTGAATGCTGCTAATCTTGTCGCATATCAAAGTGAGACGTTCGGTAGTTTCGCGCAAGTGCATCTCTCCAGGGTGGTTCTGAACGAAACGTATCATACGCACAAAGTTGGCCGACTGATAGAATGGGTTGCTCTGGTTTGCAACAAAGTGGCAGACCATCCGGTTGCCCTTAAGCACCAGCTTCTCAATACCGAAGTCCTTGGCCATGCGGCGCAAAGTGATGGTTTTGATAAGTTCGAGAGTGGGGGGCGGCACAGGTCCGAATCGGTCAATAAGACGCAGCTTGTATTGTTCCAGTTCCTCTTCAGTAGAGAGGTCGTTGAGCTCTTTGTAGAGCAACAGTCGTTCGCTGACGCTGGTCACATAGTCGTCGGGCAGGAGCACTTCGAGGTCGGTCTCAATGACACACTCTTTGACATACTCCTTGCTCTCCTCTATCTCCTGGCGGAAGAGGTCGCTGAACTCGGTTTCCTTCAACTCTTCAATAGCCTCGTTGAGGATTTTGTGATACATGTCATAGCCGATGTCGCTGATGAAACCGCTCTGCTCGGCACCCAATATGTTGCCGGCACCACGGATGTCGAGGTCTCGCATAGCAATGTTGAGACCGCTGCCAATCGTACTGAATTCCTCAATAGCTCTGAGACGTTTCTGCGCCTCGTCGGTGAGCATGCCGTACGAGGGGATGAGCATATAGCAGAAAGCCTTTTTATTGCTGCGCCCCACACGCCCACGCATCTGGTGAAGGTCGCTCAGGCCAAAATTCTGAGCATTGTTTATTATCATCGTGTTGGCATTGGGAATGTCAAGTCCGTTCTCGATGATAGCGGTGGCGACAAGCACATCGATGTCACCTTCCAGAAACTGCATCATGGTTTCCTCCACCCGCTTGCCGTCCATCTGCCCATGGGCTATTCCCACCCGGGCATCGGGCACAAGACGGCTGACAAGCCCGGCCATTTCGGGAAGGTTCTCAACACGGTTGCTGATGAAGAATGACTGTCCTCCTCGCGACATCTCGAAACGTATAGCGTCACGTATCACCTCCTCGTCGAACGAGCACAGCTCCGTCTGTATTGGCTGTCGGTTGGGCGGAGCGGTGCGGATGACACTGAGGTCGCGAGCTCCCATTAGGGAAAACTGAAGCGTTCGCGGAATAGGGGTGGCCGTAAGTGTAAGGCAATCCACATTCACCTTCATGGCACGGAGTTTCTCCTTGGCGGCCACACCGAATTTCTGTTCCTCATCGATGATGAGAAGACCAAGGTCTTTGAATTTGAGATTCTTATTGGTAATGGCGTGTGTACCGATAAGGATATCTATCTTCCCCTCAGCCACACGTTTATAGATATCGTTCTTCTCTTTTGTAGTCCTGAAACGGTTGAGATAGTCCACATTTACGGGCAGTCCCTGCAAACGGTCGCGGAAAGTGTTGTAGTGCTGGAATGCCAAAATGGTGTTGGGCACCAACACCGCCACCTGTTTGGAATCGCAGCATGCTTTGAATGCAGCGCGGATGGCCACCTCAGTCTTGCCGAAACCAACGTCTCCACACACCAGGCGGTCCATCGGGGTAGAGTCTTCCATATCATGTTTCACCTCCCGGGTGGCTTTCAACTGGTCGGGGGTATCTTCGTAGAAGAAAGAAGCTTCAAGCTGTTCCTGCAAGTAGTTGTCGGCACTGAAGGCATAACCCTTCGAGGCTTTGCGTTTGGCATATAGTGCAATAAGATCCTTGGCAATATCCTTAACCTGTTTCTTGGTCTTCTGCTTCAGCACTTGCCATGTGTTGCTTCCCAGACGGTTCAGTGTAGGTTCGGTGCCTTCTTTACCAACATAGCGGCTTATCTTATGAAGACCATGAATGCTGATATAGAGAGTGTCGTTGTTTTTGTAGATAAGGCGAATCACCTCCTGGGTGTGTCCATTGTTGGTTATCTTCTCCAGTCCACTAAACCGGCCCACACCATAATCAATATGTGTTACATAATCGCCCGGTTTCAACTCAAAGAGCTCCTTCAGCGTAAGGGCCTGATGGGTGTCGCGCATGTCGCGGACGGTGTATTTATGATAACGCTCAAATATCTCGTGGTCGGTAAAGCAGACTACATGCTCATCATTGTCAATAAAGCCATGATTGATTTGGCACTGAAGGAATTCGATATTGGCGATAGGAGTGACATTACCCACCCCAGAGCCATTGGCTATAGCTATCGGATTGACATAACTGCCCGTATTGGCAAAGACACGCTCCAGTCGGCGCTGCTGCTGGTCGTTGGATACGGTGATAAAAATCTTATACCCACGGTCGCGATAGTCATGGAGGGTATTGGACAGCAAATCAAACTGCTTGTTGAATACCGGCTGGGGAGTGGTATGGGTTTCCACCAAAGCGGCATTGTTAAAGTAGCTACTATTGCCCTGCTCTATTATGCGGCAACGCAGCACCGAATGGAGAAACTCGTTGGCCGAACAATAGTATGTTTCGTCGCGTCCCGCCTTAGCAAAGAGAGTCTCGATTGTTTCGCTCACAAACATCAGTCCATACACCCAAACCAAATCCTCACTACCGAAATACTGCAGTAGCGGAACTTTCTCCTCAATGGTCAACACATCCTGGGCACGGCGGCTCATATTGGGCAGGACACTTATCTTGTCGAAATGCTTGATGGACAGCTGCGACACCGGGTCGAAGGTGCGGAGGGACTCCACCGTATCGTCAAAAAACTCAATGCGATAAGGATGTTCGTCGGCAAATGAGAATACATCCACTATACCGCCTCGAATAGCATACTGACCGGGCTCAACAACGAAATCCACCCGTTCGAACTCATAGTCCTGCAACACTTCCATCACATGGTCGATACCGGGACTTGTGCCCTTGACTATTGTCAGCGTGTTGCGCGTCAAGGTACGGGAGGATACCACCTTTTCGTACAAGGCCTCTGGATAGGTTACAATGAGCAAATTGCGACCAGAATTAAGCTGTTTCACAACCTCACTGCGTTGCATCACATTTGCATTATCGGTTTCAAAAAGGTCAGCTCCGTCATCCTGTCCGCTCCTAGCCTTGTAGGGTTTGCGTGCAGACGACGGGAAAAGAAGCGCCCGTTTCTGGTTGATGTCCGCATCTCCCTCACCAAGCATGGTTTCAATATCATTCAGCAGGTAGTAGGCCTCCTCCTTGTTGGCGGCCACAATCAATTGTGAACGTTCTCTCTGCCTGAGGGCCGTCGCCGATATAATTACGGCAGGGAGCGAGCCCGTCATACCATTTACATGGATACGGTTCTGCCCCTTCAACAATTGGTTCTCGATATCGGCAACTATTTGCGAGTCAGTATATGTATCTAAAAGTAGCATTTTTCAATAGAAATTGCAAATTTACGCTTTTTTCTCCAATTACGAACAATAAAACATCTCTCCCCCACCCTACCGGACATCAATGCCCCATTCCTAAACAATAGAATCGTCTGCCTAATACCGAAGCCTTACCGTTAGATAGTAGTCGTAGGGTGTTGTTCACATAACAGGTTCTCAATTCTCTGCCAGCACGACCATTCAAACAAAAAACCCCTGCCCGAAAGCAGAGGTTTTTTATCCATATAATCAGAAAAGGACTTAGAGAACCTGAACGGCTTCAATAATACCTTTACCAATTTCAATAGCTTCCTCATTCTGGGGAATAAGGTTCCAGTGACGCTGGGGCAGAGAGTGCTCAAGACCTTCGTGGATATACTGTTTGTCCACAATGGGTTTCAGTTTCAAGAAACCGCCGAGCACAACCATATTGAACACCTTGGAGATACCCATTTCCTGTGCTTTGGCAGTAGCGGGAATCTTATAGATGTTGATATCCTTACGGGTGGGTTCGTGGGTGATACCATTGGGGTCATAAATCAGCAAACCACCGGGTTTAACACTGTGCTCAAACTTGTCGAGCGACTGCTGGTTGAGGATGATGGCAGTGTCGAAGGTGTTGATGATGGGCGAGCTGATGCGCTCGTCGCTGATGATGACGGAGACGTTGGCGGTACCACCGCGCATCTCTGGACCGTAGCTGGGCATCCAGCTAACTTCTTTATCTTGCATGACTCCGGAATAGGCAAGAATCTTACCCATCGAAAGGACGCCTTGTCCACCGAATCCGGCGATGATTATTTCTTCTGTCATTGTTGTTTCGTTTTAAAAAGTTAATTATTGCATCACGGTTAATGGGTGGTCAACTGCCAAACGAGCCACGTCAACATTGTCAACGAGTTTACCGTCTACCTTGATATCTCCGATAGGATAGTTGGGCATCATGTTGTCTTCCATCCACTTGTTAGCCTGAACCGGGGTCATCTTCCAACCGCTGTTGCAGTTAGACAGTATTTCCACAAAGCTGAGACCTTTCTTCAGCTTCTGGTTCTCGAAAGCCTGACGGATGGCGGCTTTGGCCTTGCGCACGGCGGCAGGGGTCTGCACGCTCTGACGGGTAACATAATATGTACCAGGCAGTGTGGAGATAAGCTCGGTGATACGCAGGGGATAACCATTCAGGTCAACGCGACGGCCATAAGGAGTAGTGGCACTCTTCATACCCACAAGGGTGGTAGGAGCCATCTGACCACCGGTCATACCATAAATACCGTTGTTAACGAAAATCATTGTAATGTTCTCACCACGGTTGCAAGCGTGGATGGTCTCAGCGGTTCCGATAGCAGCCAAGTCACCGTCGCCCTGATATGTGAAAACAAAAGTATCGGGGTTGAGACGCTTGATAGCGGTAGCCAGTGCGGGAGCACGACCGTGTGCGGCCTCCTGGAAGTCCACATCAAAATAATTGTATGCCAAAACGGAGCATCCGACGGGCGAAACGCCGACGGTCTTGTCCTGAATACCCATCTCGTCAATAACCTCTGCAACGATACGATGGGTGGTGCCGTGACCGCAACCCGGGCAGTAGTGCATCACTGCATCGGTAAGAACTTTGGTCTTGGTGTAAACCTCGGTGTAACCTTGGTTCAGCAGCTCTTGTTTGCGAGCTTCTATATCTGTATTTGCCATATTGATTTCTTATTTAATAATTTTGTTTTCAAGTGCTTCAAGAACCTCTGTCGGAGTGGGGATAATACCGCCGAAACGGCCGAAATGCTCAGTCTTCACTCCGCAGTTGGTAGCCAGTCTCACATCCTCAATCATCTGACCGGCGCTCATCTCAACGCAAAGGATACCCTTTACATGCTGAGCCACCTCGGCCAACTGTTTGGTCGGGAAGGGGAACAGGGTAATCAGACGGAACAGACCCACCTTGATGCCCTTTTCACGAGCCATCTGCATGGCTTTCATGGCAATGCGGCTGCTGGAGCCATAAGCAACGAAGATATAGTCTGCATCTTCACAATTCAGCATCTCATAGCGCACCTCTTTCTCCTTCATCTCGGCATACTTGGCCTGAAGTTTGTGGTTGAATACTTCCTGACGGGAAGATTCCAGCTCAAGGGAGGTGATAATGTTGTGAGGACGGTTGGCGGGTTTACCCCAAGTGCCCCAAGGAGCGTTCTTGCGGCGTTCTTCTTCTGTCCAGCGGGGGATATAATCACGGGTGTAGAGTTTCTCCATGCACTGTCCAATAGCACCATCGGAGAGAATCAGAACAGGATTGCGATATTTGAAAGCAATGTCCCAAGCATCGAAGACGAAATCATACATCTCCTGCACGCTGGCGGGAGCGAGGGTGTAGAGCTGATAGTCACCGTGACCCCCACCCTTCACACTCTGGAAATAGTCGCTCTGCGAAGGCTGGATGGTGCCCAGTCCGGGACCGCCACGCATCACGTTAACAATCAAGCAGGGAATTTCTGCACCGGCCAGATAGGTCAAACCTTCCTGCATCAGCGAGATTCCGGGTGAAGAAGAAGAGGTTGCCACCTTCTTACCTGTAGCAGCTCCGCCATAAACCATATTGATGGAAGCCATTTCAGATTCAGCCTGCAGAACTACCATTCCGGTGTCCTCCCAAGGTTTCTCGGCCATCAGAGTTTCCATAACTTCCGACTGCGGAGTGATGGGATAGCCAAAGTAGCCGTCCGTACCACTGGCAATCATAGCGCGGGCAATAGCCTCATTGCCCTTCATCAGTTTCAGTTCTTTTGCCATGTTTATTTCTTTTTTCTTGTTTAACACTTGATTTTGTAAACGGAAATCACTCCGTCGGGGCATACCATAGCGCAGCTGGCGCAACCGATGCATTTGTCATTCACGGTCTGGGTATAGTTATATCCTTTACCGTTTACATTCTTCGATAACTCGAGGCACTGCATTGGGCAGGCAGCGAGGCATACACCACAACCCTTGCAATGTTCGGTATCGATTACGATTTGTCCTTTAAATGCCATAATATTAGTTTTATGTGATTAATAATTGTTGTAAATTGATGTCAAAATTCCAATTTGCAAAGATACTATCTTTTTTTCAATTAGACAAATTAATTTTTAAACATCCCTCCACTCTCTCTGCCATAGTACAGACAACCCATTCCGAAACATTTCTATATATTCATGTAATACATATTGTTGCATCATATTCTCGAAGATAAAAAAAATGTGCTGTTTTATCTGCCACGATAGAGGAGAAAACTGGTCGTGCGGCAGGGTTGAGGCAGAAAACAATTTCACGACTTCCACAGCGCATTTCCGGCACTGTGCAAGTCGTGAAAACAAGGTTTGGGCGAAGCCTTTCCTACCACTTAAAGCCTATGGTTACCAAACCTGTGACTAAAGAGGGGATGGTCTCGCTCATTTTTATACCGTTGCCTAAGTTGTCCATGAAGAAACTATCGGAAGCGTTGACCGAGGATAAGTCGAATGCCACATAGGTGTAGCCGGCATGGAACGACACATAGAATGCTTCGCCCAGATAGTAGGTCACCCCTGCGGTGGCATCAGCACCCAAATAGATGGAAAACGGAGCACCGCTGGCATGGAAATAGTTGTCGTTGGTTTCGTACACGACACCTTGTGCGTTAATGGTTTTGCAGTTGGCCTTGGAACCGAAAGTCACCCCTTCGGCAATGCCCACTCCCAGCGACACCGACAGTTTTTCGGGCAGGATGTAGTAGGCCAAGTACACGTCCTCGGTGATGTTGACGCGTTTCGAGGTGTAGTCGTAACTAATGGTGTTTATGCCCGAATTGGTGGTTTGCAGGAAGTCGGCCTTCCACTTGTTGGGCGAATAGGCAATCCAGCCTTGAAATCCGAAACGGAAATTGCCGGAGACATCCTTCTCCATCCCGCCGAATAGACCGAATGAAGGAGCCATATATCGCGAAAAACTCTTTTCGTCAAAAGTAATCGAATTGTCGGTTTTGAAGATGGGCGTTTTTGCCATGGGTATGGCCAGACCGCCGCTGATGCCGAAACGCCGGTCACCGTCCCAGATGAAGATGGTGAGGCCCTGTGAACAGACTTTGCCGATTCCCATAATGGTCAGCAAAGCGAGGAGCGAGAGTGCTTTTCTCATAATTTGTTTGTTTTTTAGTTGTTGTTGCTATACTATTGATTATTGATAATCGGTTAACTCTGGGCGGAATACAACGTGGGCGGCGAATTGTTCCGCAAGTGCAAATATACACATTTTCCTGAATTCGGATTCTTTTTTTGTTTTTTCTCACTGTTTTTTATTGCAGAGAATAAAGACTTCTGCTGCTTATTTCATAGAGTGCCTGTTTCTCGCTTGTTTCCTGCTTTTTTTCTCGGTTGTCTTACACTTTAACAGTGTAAACAAGTGTAATACAACTGGGAAAAGTGTAAAACAGGCGAAGCGTGGAGGGGAGTGATGATGCGGATGGGAAGGTGGAGGACTGACGGAGAGTTTTGCCAGGAGGTTGGCGGCTGCTGGGTTGAGGGGTTTTTCAACAATGATTGTGGAGAAAAAGAGATGGCGAAAGAGACGCGGTGTGCGTTTTTTTTCGTATTTTTGCAATTTCAAAACCCCGCACACTATGGCAAACGAAGAAGATAACAGCCTACCACTGAGCAATTCCACCAATTACACCGACGACAGCATCGTCCACCTCGAAGACATGGAGCATATCCGTCTCCGCCCCGGCATGTACATCGGCAAACTGGGCGACGGCTCCTCCCACGACGACGGCATCTACGTCCTCATTAAAGAGGTAATCGACAACGCCATCGATGAGTTCACCTCTGGTTTTGGCCGCCGCATCGAGATGACCATCAACTTTGCCGAACGCAAAGTCAGCATCCGCGACTATGGACGTGGCATCCCCCTTGGCAAGATGGTTGACGCAGTGAGCAAACTCAACACTGGCGCAAAGTACGACAGCAAGATATTCCAGAAATCCGTAGGCTTGAACGGTGTCGGCACCAAAGCCGTGAACGCCCTCTCCAGCTGGTTCCGTGTTCAGTCGTTCCGCGACGGGAAGACCCGCAACGCCGAGTTCTGCGAGGGAAAGCTCATTTCCGACAGTGGACTGATCGACTACACCCCGCAGGACGCATTCGAAACCTCCGGCACTTTGGTGGAATTCATCCCTGACAGTAAACTCTTCGGCAATTACCATTTCATCAACGAATATGTGGAACGCCGCGTCTGGAACTACTGCTACCTCAACCGCGGACTCTCTTTCTACTACAACGACCGCCGCTACTACTCCAAAAACGGCCTCTTCGACCTCCTGGAACACAACATGGAAGGCGAGCCCCTCTACCCCATCATCCACATCAAGGACGACGACTTCGAGGCGGCATTCACCCACGTCAACGGACAGAACGGCGACTACTACTACAGTTTCGTCAACGGACAGCACACCACCGAGGGCGGCACCCATCAAAGCGCTTTCCGCGAAGGCTATTCCCGTGTTGTCAAAGAATTCTACAACAAGAAGGAGTTCGCCCCCGAGGATATCCGCCAAGGACTGGTATGCGCTCTCTGCATCCGTATTCAGGAACCCGTGTTCGAAGCTCAAACCAAAACAAAACTCGGCTCCACCCACTTGGCTCCCAACAAACAGGACGGCACCAACGACAGCCCCTTCCTCAAAACCTACATCCTCGACATCCTCAAGCGCCATCTCGACAACTACCTCCACATGCACAGCGAGACCGCCGACATACTCCTTGACAAGATACAACGCAACGAGAAGGAACGCAAGGCCATCTCTGGAATCAAGAAACTGGCCAAAGAGAGCAGCAAAAAGGCCAGCCTCAACAACAGCAAGCTCCGCGACTGCCACGTCCACTACAACAGCAACCACTCCCGTCGCCTCGAAAGCACCATTTTCATCACCGAGGGTCTCTCTGCCAGCGGCAGCATCACCAAAAGCCGCGACGTTGAGACTCAGGCAGTGTTTAGCCTCCGCGGCAAACCTCTCAACACTGTCTCTCTCGGCAAAGCCGATATATACAAGAACGAGGAGCTTAACCTCCTCCACAACGCGCTCGACATAGACGACGGTATGGAAAACCTCCGCTACAACAACGTGGTCATCGCCACCGATGCCGATGTCGATGGCATGCACATCCGTCTCCTTCTGCTCACCTTCTTCCTCCGTTTCTACCCCGAGCTGGTGCGCACCGGCCATGTCTACATTCTGCAAACTCCCCTCTTCCGCGTACGCAACAAGCAGAAAACCATCTATTGCTATTCCGACGAAGAACGCATAGAAGCACTCAACAGCATAAGCAATCCCGAAATCACCCGCTTTAAAGGTCTCGGCGAAATATCCCCCGACGAGTTCAAAGGTTTCATCAATCAGGACATGCGTCTCGACCCGGTCCTGCTCCACAAAGACTTCGACACCCAGGGCGTGCTCCGTTTCTACATGGGACAGAACACCAGCGACCGCCGCGAATTCATCATGAAGAACCTGCGGGTAGAGGACGACGAAAGCATCGTCGTGGCATAATTATAACTTATAAAGAAAACAAACAGCCGACACCCCGTCTTCCAGAGTGCCGGCTTTTCTTTTGTAATCCTATTCTATTGCAGCTGAATCAGTCTGATTTGACTCAGAAGGGCTCTATTCTCATTCTTCACGCTCATGTTGTCGTTCTCCAGCTCGTATATCAGCAGCAGGTTCTGTTTGCCTTTCTTCAGGTGCAGACGCAGCGGTGTGCTGTATCCCCACTCGCCCCACATGCCTTCGCCCCTTTGCGGAAACACCACACATCCCTGTCTTCTACCCTCACTCCACAACATACGTGTGGCACAACTATTGCCCTCCGACACATTGCCACTCCCGTTGGCATACAGGAAATCTACTTGATAGATGCCGTCAACAGGCGCATCCACCTCGATATTGATTCGGGTATTCTCCGTGTTGGTAATCTCCACTGCACGTTCCCCCTCTACATACTTGCCTTTGCCTGCCACTTTGGCGAACTGGCTCATTTCGTACCGCAATTCCTTTCCGCGCTTGCCACATGCCATAGGCTTGCTGGCATAGCTCATAGTGCCGTTCTCGCCCACTGCCACAACTTGGTATTCAGTATAATTCCTTGTAGCAGGAATCATGTAGGCATTACCCGTAGCCTTGTTCGGCTGAACACTCACCTCCTTGCCGTTACGCAGTATACGGTATTCCTTCACTCCAGCCACCGGTCGCCACGCCAGCTTCTGCTCGCCCTCGAAATACACTTCCGGAGTCTCCGGAGCCACCTCCACCGGCTGGGCCTTCAATATCTCATAGTTGCCAAACTCTCCGTTCATCACTATCCTCACCGTGTGGCGTCCCGTCAGCGAGGCCGACAAGGTGGTGCCCGACTGGCGTTTGCCGTCCACATACATGGCCGACACCTTGTCTCCATATCCCTGCACGGTTATGTCAAGTACGGCTTTACGGTATTTAAAATTCGTCAACTGTTTACTGTCCGACCACGCCTTCGGCACAAACGGACGTAACATCAGCCCTTCCTCTTCCATATTGATACCCATCAGCACCCTGTGCACTATACTTATATCTCCGGCCACATTCCACAGCATATTGTATTTGTCTCCTCCGTCAATACAAATGCCACTCATGGCATCCACATTTTCACTATTGGAAGCATACAACGCAGCAGTGCGGTATATCGAGGCTATGCCGTGCGTCACCACCTGTGGATTACCTGCAATGGCCGAAGCCCAAAGCCAAAAAGCCTGCACTCCTGGCCACATCGCATTGTTCTGATAGGGGTAGACATGCGACTCCTGTGGACTGTAACACGACACACCATAGGGATTCATGGCCACAGTTTTCAACATCTGCTGCGCACGACGGTTGTCGGCAATGCCGAATATCACACACAGCGCTTCGCCCAGAGCCTCACTCCGTGAAGACACTATCGGATATATCCGCCCGTAGCGATACTGGCCATAATAGCCCTTCTCGTCCAACCACAGATAGTTGTTCACACCGGTCTTGATCTTATAGGCTATCTGTTCGAAATGGGTGGCACTGGTGTTGTCGCCACACAATTGCGCCATTCTCGACACTATCTCGTTGGCACGATAGAATATGGCATTTGTGCTCAGGCTCATCGTCTGGGCCACATCCGAAGGCTCCATCCAGGTGGGATATGCCCCGTCGCGCCACTCGCCAAACGAGCTTCCTCCCCTCACCAAACCTGTCTCCGCGTCATAAATCGTGGCCTCGTCTTGCATCAAACTGTGACGGGCTATCTCATAGCATCGTTTCAACCACTGCTTGTCGCCCGTTGCCAGATATACCTGCCATACGCCCAACACCCACACGGCTCTGTCGGTCAGCACTGGCCATGAACCGCCTGTTCCGTCATCCTGCACTATCTTTCCGTTCTTCACCTTCTTCATCAAGCTGACCTTCGAGACCTCGGGATTCATCCATCCCAGCGAAAGCAAAATACTGTAGTTCAAATCCCTGTTCGATATACCGGTGGCATGCAGAGCCGTGCGCCACGTACTGTCTTTCTCCATTTGCTGCATCATCTCCCCCACCGACATCTTGTACATCGTATTACTAATGGGCACACCACACGAGAAGGCGGAATATTGTGTCCCCACCTTGCCCTGCTGCAACCATTTATGCCCGTCCAGGGTGCTCGTCAACGCATTGTCGGCAATAATGTCGGCATGATACTGCCCTTCTTCCACCTTTCGTGGATAAACCGAGAATACATCCGACTCGTACAAGGGCTGTTCCTGCCCCATTGCCTCGCCACAAAGAAATGCAAACAGCAATATGATAAATACTTTCTTATGCATGCACGTATATTTTTAATTTGCAAATATACAAAAAAAAATCCACATGTCAATTTTTTCGTTTCCCACCATCTCCGCTACGCTCACCCTCCCCCACACACCCCTGCACCTATTTTTTTTCAACACCAACTCTGCTCATATCATATTTTTTTTGTATCTTTGCAGCGTGAAATAAATAATCATTAATACTCTCCGCCATGCAAAATATCGACTTAGAAGACCTGATTGCACGCGAACTCTGCGATGTACTAGACGAACCCGAAGCCTACCAGGACTGTGTACTCGGCATCAACAAGAAAACTCTCGAAGTCACTGTTGCCAGCCCGATGTCACTCTCCAAAGACTTTGCCGTTTATCCTCTCAATGCTTTTTTCACCAACAACGAGGACGGTGATGTCGACCTCGACCTCTCCGAAATCAGTTACGTTGCAAGCCGCCATCAGGCATAACCTCCTGTCTGCCCTGCCTCATCACATGAGCCTGGCACACACACAATGACCATCCCCAAGCGTCATCCCTGCAGTCTCTTCTGCTACTGCAGCAATATTAATTTGCGCCCCACATCCCAAATCACCTCGCAGAGGTGAGACTATTAATAACGTTGCGGAGGTCGAGAGCAGAGCCGAACTTGTTCGGGCTATGCAGAGATGTAGCAACGTCTCGAAGAAACACGGTACAAGCCGAAGGCGCAGTGCCGTGACACTCAGGCATCAGCGAACTGCGTCCCGAAGGGACGCGACATATATACGGTTTTAATATAGTTTTCCGCAATTCACCGAAACGCCCCAACGGGGCAACGAGATAATAGCCCAAGGCATCGCCTTGGGTAAATGAGATGCAGACCAATCGCCCTGAAAGGGCAAAAGCATGTTCCCATGACCTACGGCGTTGCCGTAGGCTATCTGCTTTTGGCCTTTCAGGCCGTCGACTGAACAGCCAAAGTATTTCGGCTGTAGCCTACTCGTCTTTCAATGTCATCTTGTACAGCTGTACCGAGCCGTCAATCTCTTTTTCCTTGGCCTCGTTGCCGTACTTGTCGACATCAAACACATTCTTCGGCGACCGGGTGATACTCAGCGGTCCGCCCACACAGCCTCCGTCACAAGCCATTCCCTCAAAGAAATTGGCTGTGGCTTTCTTGGCTCGCAGCAGTGTGAGGTGCTGGCGACACTGGTCTATACCGTTCATGGCCACTGGCTTCACGCCTTCAAAACCCATCTTCTGCGCCACGTGCGCCACACCCTGGGCTATGCCGCCGCTCTTGGCGAAAATACGGCCATAATACGAAGCGTTGTCCAAAGTCGAATCCTCGCACTGTGTGGTGTCTATGCCTCGTGCGTCTACAAAAGCCTGCAACTCCTCGAAACTCATCACACTGTCTATCATACCGTGCGTCTTCTCCAGAGTATACTCAAACTTCTTGGCGGCGCAGGGACCTATAAATACCACTTTGGCCGTGGGGTCGCTGTGCTTTATCAGTCGGGCAGCCATCACCATAGGCGACACCGAAGTGGAGATAGCATCCTTCAGCTCGGGGAAATTGTTCTCCACAAACCGAACAAAGGCCGGACAGCAACTGGTAGTCATCACGGGGTTTTCGCTCTCGGCGGCCTTCTCCTTAAACTCGCGTGCCTCGTTATACAGGGTGATGTCGGCTCCGATAGCGGCTTCTACCACCTGGTGGAACCCAAGTTTCTTGATGGCTGTCACCACCTGGGTTGCACGGCCGAAGCGGCACTGGCTCACAATGGCCGGAGCTATCACCGCATACACGCGGTAGCGTGTGTTATTCTCCGATTCTTTAAGAATCTTGATAATGTCAAGCACCAAACTCTTGTCGCTTATAGCGCCGAAGGGGCAGCTCACCACGCAGGCTCCGCACGAGATACATTTCGAATTGTCTATCTCGGCCTTGTCCTCTTCGTTGATACTGATAGCCTTCACCTTGCAGCTCTTGATGCAGGGACGTTTCTGTGCTATGATGGCACTGTAGGGACAGGCCTGGGCACACTTGCCGCACTCTATGCACTTCGACTTGTCGATGGTGCATCGGTGGTCCACTATGGTGATTGCACCCTTGGGGCAAACCTCTTTGCACGAATGCATCAAGCACCCGCGGCATACATCGGTAACTATCATGCCGCCGGCCGGGCACTCGTCGCAGGCCTCATAAAGCACCTCTATCACGTTGGGGTTCTCCTTATTGCCGCCCATGGCCATGTGCACACGGTCCATCAGCACCGCACGCTCTTTGTGGATACAGCAGCGGGTATCGGCCTTGGGTCCCGGTGCGAGGGTGCGCGGAATGGTATAGGCATTTTCCAATCCGCCCTCATAGGCACGGCGGATTACCTCGCGCAGCACCTGGTATTTAATCCATTGTACGTTTGTGTCAAATAGTTTTTGTTCCATAATCAATCATAATTCACTGTTACTTCTTTACCCATGCGGCGCAGGTTCTCGGCCAGACGCTCGACGAGTTTGAGCTTCATCGTGATATCAATGTCCAACCCCTGATGGGCGGCATTCACATTCTGTCCCACAAAAAAGACTACATGCGTGGCTTCCTCGAAGATGATATTGGCCAGCAGCGAACCGCCGTCCTTCTTGCTGTAGGTCTTGGGCGTAAGGTCTTTGACCGACACATACTTCTCCGAGAGGGCCAGCAGACGGCGCATCGTGATGACGCCCTCGGTAACGAGGTCGATGCCGTCAATAAATCCGATGGGGGGCGACGTAGTGCCGCCGCACACAATGCGCTTATTGGCTCCTTCCATGAAGCGTTGCACATAAACCTCGTCTTTATCCTTGTCCACCGGAGGACCCACCATGATATGTACCTCCATGCGGGGACGCACGCGGATGGCCGCCACTGTGGTGTCGTCGCCGGGACGGTCCAGATAGAGGTCGTTGCAAGCCGATGCCAGCAAACAGGCAGCCGCGCGGGCCGACATGTGGGCGTCGATATTCGAGTCCAGATGTTCCATTATCTCTTTGCGCTGCCAGCCGAAATTCAGTATTTGGCCGATGCCAGCATGAATGGTGCCGTCGCTCATCACGAAGACCATGTCGCCGGACTCGAGTTCCAGCGGTGTGTGGAACACTTTCTTGCCGCATATATCCATCTCCTCACGGGGAAAGTCGCAAGTGTGTCCACGGTGGTACCAGATGGCTTCGGGATTGTCAAACTCAAAAAGATGACCGCGTCCGTAGTTGTCCACATGTATCACCGAAAAAGTGCTGTATGCCACACCACGCTCCTTGCAGACAGGCAGTGTTTGGATAATGGTTCCCACGCAGTCCTCCATGTCGGCACCGCCCGAAACCATCGTGCAGAGTATCTTGCTCGTAAGTGTGGAAAGGATGTTGGCTTTCACGCCGCTCCCCAGTCCGTCGGCCAGCACCACGGTGGTCCAGCCGTCGGCCACACTCATCTCCACGTTGTCGCCGCAGAGTTCCTCGCCATAATGGTTCAGCGAGGTGTATCCGTAATCAATACAAAGCTCCTTCATCACTTCTTAGCAGTTTTCCAGTCGGTGGGGCGGCCGTCGTCTTGCAAATCGACTTTGCCGTCGGCAAGGGTTTTCTTCAGTTTCAGCAGTGCCACCTTGGTCTCGGCGGTGGTCTCGCCCAACAGCGAGGCAATCTCCTGAGCCACGCGCATCTGCTTCATAATAAGCTCGTCGGTGGTGCTGATGGTGTCCATCTTCACTTTGTCGAGCTTCTTGTCGTAGTTCACCTCGTCGCTGATATCCTTCATCAGGCCGAACAGCAGGTTCTGCTCACCCAGCAAACTTACGGTCAGCGAAATATAGCGGTCGGTGGTTTTGATATGCAGGCAGCGGTTCTCCACACGGCAATGCTGGTTCAAGGCATTGTAGAACTCCAGCGGGGGAAAGAACCGATCCACAGCGGTGCCCACATTGTCCTCGGGGCGGCCGGTCATACCCAGCAACTTCATAGCTGTCGCATTGCAGTCCATTATGTTCATATCGCTGTCCACAATCATCACACCCTCGGGCGACTGGCGGACGATGTCCACTGCCAGGCTCTCGGCACGCTTGCGCATATAGGGCAGGCAGATGTCGATATCGGCATAGCCGTTCACCACAGCCCATGCCTTCTCGCGGCAAGTGCTGTAGCCGCAGGCGCCGCAGTTCAGCTCGTCCTCCTTAGTGAATTTGCCCGTGCGGTGCAGCACATCCTCAATCTCCTTCTCGGTAGCGGGGCGGCTCTTGGAACGCAGACGCGGGTGGGCATAAGCAAGGCTCACTCCTGCATCGGGGGCCGGACGCATAGGCCGCGTGGCCTTGTCGTGCGCCACATAGGCATCAATGTCCGACTCAGCCTTCATCAGTCCGCCGGGACGGGCAATGGCGCTGGGACCGTTGATGCAGCCACCGGGACACGAATTCATCTCGATAAACACATGGTCCAGATTCTCTATATTCTCCAGCACGTTGGCCAAACGGTCCACACCATCAACCGACATATATGTATACCCCTCGGGCAGAGCATCGAACGAACGGATAATACCTCTGGTAACGGGGAACGCCTTGGCCAGGTTCACACCGCCGTTTTCACCGGCAATGGCCAAACGGTTGATCGAGCTGATGTCGATATTGTTCTCCTCCAACAGAGTCAGCAACTCGTCGAAAGTCAGCACACCGTCAATACCATGCTCGTCGGCCTCGCGTTTCTTGGCCAGACAGGGTCCGATGAACACCACCTTCAGGTCGGGGTCGTTCTTGCGCATCATCTTCGCGTGGGCGGTCATGGGCGAATCTACCGGCGCCAGATAAGGCAATGCCTTGGGATAATACATCTGTATCAGCCTGCAGGCTGCCGGACAAGCCGACGTGATGAAATTGCGCATCTCGCCCTTGGCAAGCACGCGCTTGTATTCCTCCACCACCGCCTGTGCACCCAGCGCGGTCTCTTCAACCACCGAGAAACCCAACTTGGCCAACGCGATGCGCACCATCTGGAAGTCGTCAACTCCCAAACTGCTCACAAACGACGGAGCCACCGACGCGGCCACGTGACCCTCGCGCAACAGGGCGCGCACCTTCTCCATGCCGCTTACCGGCACCTTTGCCTCCTGGGGGCAAGCCAACGTACAGTGACCGCAAAGAATACAATGTTCCTCTATCACACTCGCATGATGGCCCTTGATTTCAATAGCTTTAACCGGACACTCGCGGAGGCAGCGGTAACAATCCTTGCACTGTACGGTCCGGGATTCAATATAGTTTGCCATAGTTCTTCTCTTAGTCTTGTTCTAATTGTTCGTGTTTGTTCAATCCAGTTTCAACGACGGGTAGACCTCTGTGGCAAACAGTTGCTCGACATTCTCGGCATTCACACTGTGGAGAATGAAGCCATTCTCTGTGCGTTCCACCTGCGGGCCGTTCGCGGCGGGCTCCACCTCGGAGCAAGCCACTGTGACTCCCTTTGCGCAATGCCCCAGACAGAAGCTAGCCTGCAAATCCACAAGGTCTTCTACATCGTACTTCTTCAGCACGCGTTTCATTTCTTCAATCACGGCATAGCTACCTTTCAAATGGCAGGAGCTGCCGACACATACTTTTATCGCAATCATTGATATAGTAGTTTATATTAGTATTAATAACTGATTTTTATTTCCCCATCACACACGACACAATACGTCACAATTACGTACAATTGCCACGTGTTTTGGATTTGCAAAATTACGAAATTTTATCGTTCCGTTAAACAAATCTTTTCCACTTTCCCACAACCAGCACATTCCCAAACCAATAAAGAGCCCCGAATACCCTCCATTTCAATCGCAGCCTCGCTCCCTCATCACTACTTATTCACTATTTCCCCATCTTTTTCTTCTCCCACAAGGTTAATACAAGCTTAACAAGAGGTGAATAGCAGCTGAAGATGTAGCGAACCCACTATGGAGGCGGGGCGTACTCATAATTATCCGGCAGAGAGCCTACCGGGAGTGTGGAGCGTGGCCCGATTGAAGTATCGGGGTGTCAACTCTGGGTCCGACCCGTCGCTACTGCCCATTACGTTGGCCGACCAGTTCGATGGACTCTTTGCCGGTGAGGTGCTCGATGTCGAGACGGATGACCAGCATGCGTGCGAGGCCGTTTTCGAGTTCCTTCTGCAAGGCTTCGTCCTGGTGGGGGTTGTAGCGGTTGCCAAGCAGGCGGGCGGCGGCCTGTTTCTCAGCCTCGTCGTCCACGATATGGATCCGGCCGAAGGCGATGACGCTTCGGAAGAAAGTGGTGTATAACGCGGGCTTTACGTCGTCCTGCGCCACAACGCAGAACGATGCCCGGTCGCAGCTGCGTATGGCGTCGACCTTGTGGCCGGACAACGCGCTGTGGAAATAGAGCTTGCCCTCGCTGAAGACATAGCTGATGGGGACAGCATAGGGATAGCCCCCGTCGCCAAGCAGGGCCAAAGTGCCCGAGGTGGCATTTTGCAGAATTGCATAGCTTTCTTCGTCCGAAAGCTGTTGGCGTTTACGACGCATCTCCCTGAATTCCATAGTTTAAGTATTTTGTTGTTACGTCTGTTATTCTTGCCACAAAGATACACATAATAATTGGAAGAGGGGCAAGAGAGTTGTTATATAGTAAGCTATAGTGCTGAAAAGTAACCTATTGTACCTTTCGGTACTGACTTGGCGAGATGCCGGTGTGGGTTTTGAAATATTTGCGGAAGGTGAACTGCTCGGGGAAGCCGAGGCGGTCGGCAATCTCCTTTATCTGCAGATTGGACTGCAGCAGGTGTTTGGCCTGCCCAATGGTGAAGACGTGTATCCACTGCATGGGGGTGCGGCCCGTGTACTGATGAATGAGGGTTGAGAAATGGCGCACAGAAAGCGAAGCCTCCGCCGCATACTCGGCTACCGTTCGCCGCTCGGTGTAGTGAAGTGCAAGTGACTGCATAAAACCTACAAAAACCTGTTCGCCGAGGTGGGAGAAGAGGATTTGGAGTTGGCGGGGGGGGGAGAGGCGTTTCTGGGCGGGGCGGTAGCCTGTGGGCGTCAGGGGTACGTTACGGGTGTGTTCGGGGTGGGATTGTCGCGATAAGAGGGAGGGGGTTGAGGAGCAAAAAGAGGAAATGAGAGGTGGAAAAAGTGGAAATTGAGGGTGAGGAAGACGAGGTTTTTGCCGTTGGCAATAATATATAATGCATTGACAATAAGAGTAAATGAGAAAAATATGTAAAAATTATTTTGTCAGAATGGAAAAAGTGCGTATCTTAAAAAGCAGAGGCCTGATTATCGAGGACGAAACCAGCGCAGAAAGGGTATTGTCAATTATCAGCTATTTCCGTTTTGCCAATTATTTGCGTCCAATGGAAGCCGACAAGATGACGCATAAATTTAAACCAGGCAAGAAATACAGTAATGCATTAGATCTATATTATTTTGACAAAACCTTGCGGAGCGTGCTGTTTTCGGCGATACAAACAGTAGAGATTGCATTGCGGACGAGCGTCATTCAGCACTTTTCGATGAAATATGGGCCATTCTGGTTTATGAAGTCCAAACTATTCAAGGATGGCGAGATGCACAAGGCTTGCTTGAAAACCATAAAGACAGAGCTAAAACGTACCAAAGAGGATTTTATCAATGAGCATTTCGCAAAATATGACAGACCCAGCATGCCCCCGTCGTGGAAAACGCTGGAGGTGGTTTCGTTCGGTACACTCGGCAAACTCTATAGCAACTTTGCCGACACCTCAATAAAAAAGACAGTTGCAAGAAGTTTCAACGTGCCTAACCATGAAGTCCTTGACAGTTGGATAGCGGCATTGGCAGCACTTCGCAACTGCTGTGCCCACCATGCAAGAACATGGAACAGAAAATATCCCATGAAGCCACAGATGCCTAATGCCAAAAAGATGAGAGCGGATTGGGTAGATGTGTCGGCGGTTGACCCAAGCCGTTTGTATGCATTGCTTTGTTGCCTGATTTATTGGGTGAACAACATACAGCCCGACAACACCACCAAGGACGACATCCTGCAACTGATGAAGAAACATCCAAACGTTGACCCGCCGGCGATGGGATTCCCGAAGAGGTGGGAGCAAGAGGCACTTTGGAGATAAGCGACAAAAAATAAATGAGGGCGAGGCCGGGAGGACTCGCCCTTGGTTGTGTTAGGGGTAGAGGACTTGATATTTCTTTGGTGGCGGGCTTTTATGGCTCACCCAGATAGGAGAAGAGGATTTGGAGTTGGCGTGGGGAGAGGCGTTTCTGGGCGGGGCGGTAGCCGGTGGGGCGGAGTGAGAAGAAACATCCGGTGGATGTTTCGATAGCGAAGCGGTGAACAAAAAGGAGGCCGGGGGTGAGGTTGATTTCGCGGGCGAGGAGGTGGCTCGCGGTCTTCTTGCTACAGCCGTCGAAATAGGCCATGGCAAGGTCTTGTTTGAATTGGTAATGCATATGAAAATTTAAATGAAACAATAGGCCCGAGGGCCGGAATTAGAATCAATGAAAAATTCATATTATGCATCGAGTCGCCAGCAAGACCATAAAAAGAAAGCCATAAAAGGAGAAAAAAACGCCCTTCATGGCTGCACAAACATGGATAACAGATGATAATAGGATTGCTATCTATGGGTGTCGGAAAAGCATATTACTTGAATTTTATGCACGTCAGATTTATAAATAAAAAGACCCAATTTGTCGGACAAAATAGAAGGAAGATTGCTTATCTCATAAGGATATGATAGCAAATCATTATCGTATTTTATTGGATAGAATTCATTAGTGCCTCTTTCTAGTACGACTGGACAATCGTAAGCTATTCTGATATCTTCCGCTAAGTTTACTAGTGAGCCACTCACTTTTCCTGTGGCATTATTGACCTTGATGTGGTCATCTATTCCAAGTACATACATGTTTTCATATGTCGTATCTATTTGAAGGCGACTATGTTTTGCAAGTTCTGCTACTATTTGTGGTGCGTTTTTGTATGGAATTGTATCGTGGAATTTCAGTATGCATTCCCAGTTGGGTTCTTTCTTGCGGGATAATTTAATCTTGAAAAATTCAGTGGCAGAATATGAACCTTCGATGATGTCTGGATTGAATCTTTGTACCAGATTGAAAGCTATGACAGGCAGGTTGCCCTTTACAACCACGGTACTATCGTTAATTTCACGGAAATCGATACTTTCCACCGATGATGGTTTTAGTGTAGCAGAATAGAGAGGTGTATTAAAAGTCACCTCGATAGGTGTATATAAAGAGGGCGTTGGAGATATAATGACAATAAAAATGGCAAAGATATTGTTTAGCGCATGCAACAAGCACGCATACCAAAAACCAAAGTTGTAAGTTAGCCAGCATGCAACTAATCCCAATCCGAACAGTTCGGTCAATACCAATGCTGTTTCGATGTCAAATCCAGAGAACCCTGTAATATGAGCCGAGGCAAACAATAGAGATGTTGCGAGCATTAACAAGACATTCTTGACATTGGGTTTGTTGTTCATCGCAACATCAATCAGCAAACACACAAGGAATCCGGCAGAACCGAGCCACCAAAAAGAGCTAATGGCTATATAGCAACCCATTGCTGCAAATAGAGATATTGTCATCACTCTTTTTCTACTCTTTATCCAATATCTGAACAAGAACTCTTCCAAGATAGGCGCGATAATGCCCATTATAACAAATAAAATCATAATGGATATGGTATCTTTCATATCCTCGATCATATCCATCAAGATATCCTGCCCGGGCATCTCATTCCCGCAGAGTGATAGGATAACCCGGATTACCGCAGATACTATCCACAGTACCATTCCGGCCCAAAGGATTTTTTTATGCTTAAAAGAGAGAGATCGTCTCATTTTCATTTTTATCAAATAATCAAATAATAATTTGGTTGCTGTGGTGCTATGTGGATCTTTGCAACAATTTCTACAGCCACACAATAAAGTCAGTCGATGTACGTTACTAAAAGCAGCGTGGAGCGACAGCTCTATGCCTTCGGTGCGGGATGGCAGGGAAGAGTGAATTGTGAGCTTCAACACCAATCACACTCTCCCTGCATCGGCACCCTCTCTTTTTGCCCCGACACAACGACGCACCAATCTTGTGCGGGGCTTCGTCAGATGAAATACATACGGCTTAATGGGTTTGTGCAAACTGCACAATTGGGAGTTTGCAGTGATCTCATCTAACGAGTTGCGATACAGGTATATTCTCCAGTGGTTTGATTGTAGACCACCGTTACCTGATAACCTCCAAGCACCTTTTTCTGTGTCCATGTCGAAGCATTGGACTCATTGGTGGTGGTGTACGCCTGCGTTTCTTTAGCGGATAATCCGTCGGCCGGTCGGTTCTCATCCACAATACGGACCTCGTATCCTTCGCGAGAGAGGGCGAAGATAGTCTGCATAAAAGCATCCCACTCGCTATCATTGCTGATAGTGATTGAGTGCAGTACGCCGTTGACGGCGTACTGCACCGTGTACACGGTGCCCGCCTCGGAAACGGTCGTCTCTGGCGCAAAGTCCATAACATTTTCTTTCTGGCAGCTAACTGCCATCGTTGCCAGCACTACGAAGAGTGCAACGGGAATGAAGTGTTTTCTCATTGTTTGAATTTTTTAGAAGTTTATAAATCGTGTGTTTCTCTATTTATTATTGCAATTGCCTGATGTTTGTTTTCGATATGGCAAATACATATTGTCTGCATTTGTCGCGACATGACAATAATGTCGTTGTGGCTTATGATGGTGTCTTTACGGTCTTTGGGGTTGTCTTTGGAGGCAAGCCAGAAGTCAACGGAGTTGGAACTGGCGACAAGTTCACGGTATTCTTCGGGTATTATCGGCACATTGAAATCGGTTTGTAAAACGGTCCATGCGGAATCGGTTTTGGCTTCAAGGAGTGTCACATTGACCTTGACGGTGTCGTTAACCTTATAGTCTTTAATAAAAGAGGCTTCGACTCCATCCACGTTTTCATAACGGGTGTAAAGGTCGCTGACCTCACGGGAGGGGAAGATGTATTTCCATTGCAGGGCGAGGCAGAGGATGACGGCCTCGACGAGGGCCAGGATGGCTACAATCAGCCAGAAGCGTTTTTTGTTGAACGTTTTCTCGCTGAGCCGAGCGGAGGAACGCTTGCTTTCATCCCGAGGCGCGGAAAACGAGGGTTTCGAAGAATCCAACGGACGTTTCATAGCTGCTGGATTATATTGCCCACGGTGTCGCAGATCGCGGCGGCGGTCTGGTCGGTGGTGGTGGTTACATTAACATAGTCGCGTGTGGCGGCAAAGGCCTTGTCGGCGTTAAGGGCGATGAGCAGGAAGAGGCAGGCTGCGATGGAGTAGGACGGTAGGCGGAGGGAGAAGAACTCCTGCCAACTGGTACAAGCTCCTGTGGAGCGCGTAGAGGGGTCGACGTGCGTGGTAACGGAATTGTAGCTACCGGCGAGGACGAACCCCAGCCAGCGGCGACGGCGGCGGGAGAGGCGGCCCAGGCGGTCGGCATAGCGGGCCATACGGTAGGGTCGGTGGCGAAGGCGGAGCGTCTGCCGCATAAGCCAAAGGCTACGGACGGCACGCAAGGCTACCACAGCATCGGCGACGGCAAGGATGAGGACTGCGACATTGAGGGGTGTGGGGCCCGCCGGAGCGGTGTGCCACAAGAGGCTCGCCGCCAAGGCGAGGACGAAAAGACAGAAGACGAGCAGATAGCGGTCGGCCTGACGGCGGAGCCGGAATTGCGGAAGACGGTCGCCTTCAACCACCGAATGGATTTGCTCAGGGGAGAAGGGCGGTATCCGCGAGGCGACTTCATCCATTAGCCTCTGAGCAGAACGCAATCGACGGATGTCGTCATCCGTGATGGGACAGTTGTGTCCTTTTTCCTCTTGCCGGACAAGATCCAGCGATTCTTTTTCTTTTTTCATAGATGATCAGTATTTACCCCCCCCCCTGCAAAAAATATGGTAAAGAGGGAAGAAAGAGGCTGGTTGATAATTATTTGTGGATTAACAGTTTCAATTTGTTTAAAAGTCGTGACATTCGTTTACGTGCGTTGCTTTCGGTGATACCCTCGGATTGGGCTATCGTGTAGTATGAATCATCGTTAAGAAAGTGGGTCAAAAGTGCGCGTTCTTTATTGTTCAATTGTTCTGTGAGTTCGTCGAGCAGGTTCCAGTCGTTGTGTTGGCTCCACAAGGATGACAGCACGTCAGTGGATGCAAGGTTCTCCATATTGTATGCGTCGCTGATGGTTTGAAACTCTTGGCGGTTCCTGTCGCGGAGATAATGAACTGCGGCGTGGTATGAGATTTGATATATCCATGTTGCCTCTGTGCTGTCGCCACGGAAACGGCTTAATCCGTATCGGCAGAACTCTGCCCATATCGCCAACGCACATTCTTGTCGCAACTCATCGAAAAAGAATGCATTACCCCTACAGCACCTGAGGCAGATACTGTTTATGGTCGTGTTGTTGCGGCTCAGTAGGTCAGCGAATTCTATTTCTTGTTGCTGCGTTGGCATTTATTTTTAGTTCAGGCTATAGCATAACTTCTTAACGTTATTTTGGTTGTTATATTATTGTGCTGCTTCATTTACGATATGTTTTGTTTGTGTTTTCTTTTTGCCATATTAGAGGCAAAAATTATTGAATTGTGAGACAAAGTGATGAAATTTTCTTGAAGATTTTTTTTTGAATGGGCTGGGGTTCAATAGAATTGGAAAGATTTTTTATGGTTGCGACAATATCTTTTGTTCTCCGCTGCGCTATGGAAACGGCCACTAGTAGTTTCTTCACATACGGAACGATGGGCGGGACGGTCGTGGTTGGTTATTCTCTGGCGGTTGGTGATTGAGGAGAGTCACCGTTGCGGCGGAGACTGTTTTTGTTTCCGCTGTGGCACAATAAAATATACAGGATGGCGTTAATAACTGTATAATCAATAATAGTATAGATAATTGCTGATTATACGACATATACGACATTGGTACGAGCCAAGAATACCTCACATGGTATTCCTGGACGGGCTTTATGCGGGGATGCTCAAGGATGACCGACTACAACTCAACGCCCCACGGGGCAAATACGAACTCAAGGTGCAGTTCGGAGGCCGGGTGCCCATCGGCAAGAGCGGACGGAGCATCGACATGTCGGTATCGTCCACAAAGCCAATCGAAGTCCCCAGCACCGGCGATGTGGAATATGTGTTCCACGACCGCGAACGGTTATGGAACCTGCTTTTCGACATAGACCTGATTGTATGGGTGGTGTCGTGGTTCGTGACGATGCCGCCACTCTATAAAATACTCTCCGACGCGTTTTTCGCCGTGTGGCTGGTGCGGTTGATACTGATACGGAAGAAATACTACAAGATAACTGAAAACATAAACTGACACTGGAAAAAAACAGAATAACTGAAAGCATGATAAAAGTATCCAATTGGGCCGTTACGGCCAGAAGCCGCGTAATAGGCATCGGGGAGACGGTGCTGGACATTCTCTTTAAGGACGACCAGCCGCAGAAGGCAGTCCCCGGTGGCTCTACATTCAACAGCATTGTCTCGCTGGGACGGGCCGGAGTGCCGTGCGCGATGGTGACCGAAGCCGGCGGCGACCACATCGGCGACATTATATGCCGCTATCTGAGTGACAACGGAGTCTCTCCGGAATATGTATGCCGCCACGAGGGCATCAAATCGCATATATCGCTGGCCTTCCTCGACGAGAACAACGACGCGCAATATGTGTTCTACAAAGACCATGCCTCCGTCTCGCTCGACGGGAAGCTGCCGGAGATAACCCGAGACGATGTGGTGCTTTTCGGCTCATTCTTTGCCATCAACCCCGCAATACGGAAGGTGGTGGGAGGCCTGCTGCACGCCGCGCGCGAGGCGGGTGCCTGGCTCTACTATGATGTCAACTTCCGCAAGAACCATATCGCCGACTTGCCCGACGTGATGGGCAATATCGAAGAGAACATGCAACTGGCGGATGTGGTGCGCGGGTCGGTGGAGGACTTCGGACATCTGTATGGCCTACAGAATGGCGATGGAATATACGAGCGTGTGAGCCGTTTTTGCAGCACGCTGATACTGACCGACGGGGCTGGCCCCATACGGGTCTACACCCCCGAAGGCTGCGAGACCTATGCGGTGCAGCCGGTGGAGACCGTCAGCACCGTGGGAGCGGGCGACAACTTCAACGCCGGCTACATCTACGCCATGATGCAAGGAGCGCACAACCAGTCGGCACGTATTGAAGTGGCACAACGATGGAGCCAAGATGTCTGCCGCCAAATGGGAAACAACATCAGCGACCAGCTGGCCGAATACTACAAAAGCCAGAGCAATCGGTAAAATGAAACAATCCCTTTTATACTTTGATTTATGAATAGTATTACAAATTCAAAATCTGATATTGAGGAGATATCATGTATACTTAAAAAATTCAATAACGATAGAGATTGGGAACAATTTCATGACGCAAAAAACCTTGCTTTAAGCATATCCATTGAGGCATCAGAACTCAACGAATGTTTTTTGTGGAAAAATGCAGAGGACGCTGACAGAAACAAGATAGAAGAAGAATTAGCAGACGTCTTTCTTTGTGCAATCATGCTTGCTGACAAATGCAATCTTAATGTCAGAGACATTTGCCTAAAAAAGATTGAAAAGAATGCACAAAAATATCCTGTTGAAAAAGCCAAAGGCAAGACTGCAAAATATGATGAATTATAATTAGTAGTTTTAAAGAGAACAAATCGGTATTAATATGTGTGGAGATATAATTGGAGCAGTAATAAGATGGTTGGCACGCGGGTGCAAAACCAGTTTCCAAGACGAGTTAGACTGCGTTGACGGCTGGTTCCCCAATG
>ONQD01000011.1 GCA_900319865.1 uncultured Bacteroidales bacterium
ATGGCGGGCAGACTGAGGACCGTGCGGACACTGCCGTCGGGAAGGGTCTCGTCCTTCAGCGCATAGCTGAAGACGGCCAGGAAAGTGCGGTCGACACCGATGGAGGTCTCGATGACGTAGGGCGTGTAGCTCTCGTTAAGCTCGGAGTCGAAATACTGGCGTTTCTTGCCGCTGAACTCGCTGTGACGGCTGAGGTCGAAGTCGGTGCGGCTGTGGATGCCTTCCAGCTCCTTGAATCCGAAGGGGAACTCGAACTCGATGTCGGTGGCGGCGTTGGCGTAGTGGGCCAGCTTCTCGTGGTCGTGGTAGCGGTACTTCTCGGCGGGGATGCCCATGGCGAGGTGCCATTTGAGGCGTTCCTCCTTCCAGTAGCGGAACCACTCCATCTCGGTGCCGGGACGGACGAAGAACTGCATCTCCATCTGCTCGAATTCGCGCATGCGGAAGATGAACTGGCGGGCGACAATCTCGTTGCGGAAGGCTTTGCCTATCTGGGCAATGCCGAAGGGAATCTTCATGCGACCGGACTTCTGGACGTTGAGGAAGTTGACAAAGATGCCCTGTGCCGTCTCGGGACGGAGATAGAGGGTGTCGCTGTCGTCGATGACGGAGCCCATCTTGGTGGCGAACATAAGATTGAACTGACGCACATCGGTCCAGTTGCGGGTGCCGCTGACGGGGCAGACAATGCCGAGGTCGAGGATGAGCTGTTTGAGACCGGCGAGGTCGTTGGCGTTCATGAGTTCGGCATACTTGGCACGGATTTCGTCAATCTGTTTCTGATGTTCAAGCACACGGGCGTTGGTGGAGACGAACTGTTGGCGGTCGAAGGCGTCGCCGAAGCGTTTGTGAGCCTTCTCGCATTCCTTGTTGATTTTCTCCTCAATCTTGGCGATGTGGTCCTCGATGAGCACATCGGCACGATAGCGTTTCTTGGAGTCCTTGTTGTCGATGAGGGGGTCGTTGAAGGCATCCACATGGCCGGAGGCTTTCCAGATGCGGGGATGCATGAAGATGGCGGAGTCGATGCCGACGATGTTCTCGTGGTACTGTACCATGCTGCGCCACCAGTATTGCTTGATGTTGTTTTTGAGTTCGGTACCCAGCTGGCCATAGTCGTACACGGCGGCGAGGCCGTCGTATATCTCGCTGGAGGGGAATATGAAGCCGTATTCCTTGGCGTGGGATACTACTTTTTTGAAGAATTCTTCTTGATTTGCCATAAAGTGATATTGAATATTATGATTTAGGAGTAAGCGTGACATTTACATTCACATTGCCTTCGCCTTGATACCAATGACCGTCGCCACCCGAGAGATGTATGTCATGGGTGGGGACTACCAGAGAGGTGTCGCGGTAGCTGCCGTTTTCGTTGCTGTCAATATCGGAGAAGGTAAGCCGGATAGAGTCAAGGCAAACTCTGTTGAGAGTGGCTTTGTAATTCCCTTGCGCATCGGTGGTGTCGAGAGGGGAACTATAGTCACTATGATAGCTCCAGCGATGTGAAACCTTTATTCCGGACACTGAACTGCCATTAGGAGCAGTGACAGTGCCTTTGACGTGGTAGGTAGCCTCAGGGGTGCCGTATTCGACAGGCATCTCACAACTGATATTCATGCCCAAGGCTGCGGCAGCCAGGGCAATAAACCATTGTTTCAGTTTGAGGTACTGGATACGCATGTTTTTTAATGTGTTAATTCGTTAATGTGTTAACGTGTGAATGTGTTAGTCGATTTGCAAGTTAACACATTCACACATTAACGAATTAAAAAGATTACTTTTTGGAAGCGGCCTGGGTGGCGGTGATAGCCACGACGTTGACCACATCCTCGACACTGCAGCCACGGCTAAGGTCGTTGATGGGGGCGGCCATGCCCTGCATGACGGGACCCACAGCTTCGGCACCGGCCAGACGCTGGACGAGTTTGTAGCAGATGTTGCCGCTCTGGAGGTCGGGGAATACCAGAACGTTGGCTTTGCCGGCGATGTCGCTGCCGGGGGCTTTGCTGGCACCCACTTTGGGGACGATGGCGGCATCGGCCTGGAGTTCGCCGTCGAGATGCACATTGGGGTCGAGTTCGTGAGCCACACGGGTGGCCTCAATCACTTTGTCGACCAACTCGTGCTTGGCGCTGCCCTTGGTGGAGAAACTGAGGATGGCGACACGGGGGTCTTCGAATCCGGCAATGGCCTTGGCTGTCTGAGCTGAAACCACGGCAATCTGACCAAGTTCCTCGGCGGTGGGGCAGGGGGTGGCAGCGCAGTCGGCGAAGACGAACATGCCGTTCTCGCCATAGGTGGTGTCTTTAAGAATCATGATGAACGCACCGCTGACGACGCTCACGCCGGGAAGGGTCTTGACAATCTGGAAGGCAGGACGCAGCACGTCGCCGGTGGCATTGCGGGCACCTGCCACTTCGCCGTCGGCATCGCCGTTCTTGATGAGCATGCAAGCCAGATACAAGGGGTCGGCCACAAGCTTCATGGCTTCGTCCATCTGCATGCCTTTCTTCTTGCGGATTTCGCAGAGCATTTGAGCGTAGTACTCTCTTTTGGGATTGGTTTCGGGGTCGATGATGGTGGCCTTGTCGATGTTCTTAAGACCCCACTCTTTGGCAAGACCTTTGATTTCGGCTTCGTTGCCGAGCAAGATAAGACGGGCTATACCTTCGGCCAGAATGATATCGGCTGCTTTGAGGGTTCTTTCTTCTGTACCTTCTGCCAGCACAATGGTTTTGCCGGCTGCTTTGGCTTTGGAACGGATTTGTTCAAGAAGTGTCATAATAATAATGTTTTAATGTTTTATTGTGATTTATTCTATTGTGTTGCGATTAGTCGAAGAATTTCCACGTGAGGCCGAAATAGAAACCAAACTGGTTAGCGGGGTAGTGGGGCAGGAGGTAGTAGCTATGTGACTCCAAGAAGCTGTTGAAGTGCCCCGCCTTGGCGTAGATGCTGGCACGTTTCACCTGAAGGTTGATGAAGAAGTCGGCCCACAGATAGTTGCCCACCTCGATCTTGTCCTGTTTGAAAAAAACACCCAGCAGGGGGTCGTAGCCATCGGCTTTGAATTTTGTGTGATACCTTATGTCGAATCCAATCTGGGTGCGCAATGCGTTGTTGAAGAGTTTGAAATCGGCATAGATGGAGTTCTTGCTGGCAAACAGCGGCACGCGTATCTGGTTTTGGTCGCTGCTGTATTGCACATGTTGCTGCATATCGTAGTGCAGCCAGGAGGTCACCTTGAGGTTCAGGTTCACACGCAACTGCATCAGCAGTGCACCGCTGTCGGTTTGGTGGGGTATCAATTTATCGTCTTCTCCTTGTTGTTGGAACCAGATGTTGTGACTCACCTGCTGAACGGAAGCATACACCTTGAGCAAGTCCCCTTGCTTGAAGTCGGCCTCGATCATTCTCACGCCAACCGACTTGAAGTCGTCGGAGGCAGTTATCTCCTGGTGATAGGTTTGAGCGTAGTAGATGAATTCCGGCTTATGGGCCTGCACCACAGCCCGCAAGGTCAGGTTGCGCAGGGTGTTGCCAAGGGTGTCGCGCATAGGGAACTGCAGCCGGGCGTCGAGGTTGTATTCCGACATGTCGACAGCCGCCTCGGCATACACATTCAGTTCCGTGGCTGCCCAGGGGCTGAATTCAACTCTTCCAAAAGGATATAACGCCACTCGGCGAATGAAAGCCGGGTTGTAGTCCTCTTCCAGCCGCAGCCACGATATTTCGGGACGCACACCTCCATAAATCTTTAACGGGTTACGCCAGCGGCGGTCCATATAGGCATCGTTGCTCCAATACAGGCTTGCCGACAGGCGGTGATACATGATAGAGTCGCCACAGCGGTATTTCTGTTTGTCCCACTGCATGTCGAGGGCTAGCACGCCGGTGTTGTACACATGAGGCTCGTAGGGCTGAATGGTGTCGTAGCCCACTATGGTGTCGCGGACCTCGTAGCGGATGTTGGCTTTTAGAGAATCGCTGTACACGGTGTCGTTTTTCTCAACATCGAAGCGGGCGGTTTTGATGGTGTCGTACTCGGTAATGGTGTCAATATACTTCTGTTTGATGGGGCGATACCACACAAACTGACGCACGGTGCTCCACGACTGTTTGACAAAAACGGTGCGGTCGTTGGTGAGGCTGTGGAGGTTGTTGAACATCACCGGCACACCGCCCATGTTGCTGATGCGCTTGTTTACGTATGTGTCGTCGTTTGATACACCACCGTTCTCGCCCAAGACCATACGCTGCCAAATAAAACCTCCCGACACTTGATAGCGGGCGTCGGAAGAGTAGTAGTTGGTATTGAAATCAAATATGTGGTCGGTGGCGGAGCTATTGGTGAACTGCCCCGTGGGGCTGATAAGGTGATAGTCCAGCGCGTAATTCCACCGCTCCATTATGTTCTGGGAATGGGTGACATGCAGTTGGTAGTCTTTGTTAAGAGAACTGTTGTAAGAGAGAAGGGTATAGGGGTTCTTTACATGATAGAAATTCACGTTGTCGGGAGTCTTGTAGAATCCGGGGAAGACATTTTTCCGATACACCAACCCCGGTTGTACCACAAATGATGGGAATACCGAAAGGTGGGGATGCCCCAGTTCGGTCACCGTGAGGAAATAGTCGCCATTCAAGGCATCCAGCCGGTCGCTGAATTGGGCACCGGTGGGAGTGAACTGCGGGTGTTCGAATTTCATGATTTTGATTTGCTGTGCCTTTCTATGGAAAGCAAACACAGCACCCTGCAGCACGCTGTCGGGCACGTCGATGTGATACTCTATCCCGCTCAGTCCTTCCATCTTGGTAGAGTCCGCACTCTTTGTGCTGTCGGGAGGGAGGTTGAGGCTGGCCTGGTTGGCATTGTTTGGGTTTACGGTAGGCATTCCCGGCATACCGTTTACATCAACCTGTCCCCACACCTGACATGCACACAGGAATAGCACGATGCATCCTTGTCGCATCCATCGTGCCATCCTGCGGAGCGAGGTCTCGAGTCTCATGGTAGGCTTAGTTGTTTTGAAGGAACCGTTCCACATCCATGGCGGCCACACATCCTTTGCCAGCAGCTACGATGGCCTGGCGGTAGTTGGGGTCGCACACATCGCCGGCGGCAAATACACCCGGCACATTCGTTGCGCTCGAGGGATTTGCAACGCGGATATATCCCTGTTCGTCCAGTTCCACCTGTCCTTCGAGGAAGGCTGTGTTGGGCGAATGTCCAATGGCGACGAAGAATCCGGCTATATCGATATGGCGAGTTTCTCCTGTTTTCACATTCTTCAGGTTGGCTCCGGTCACACCGTCCAAATCGTCACCGCATATCTCTTCGGTGGTCGAATCCCAAACCATTTCAATCTTCGGATTTGACAACACGCGCTGCTGCATGGCCTTCGAGGCTCTGAGCTCGTTGCGACGGTGTATCAGATACACTTTGTTGCAGAGGGTTGACAGATAGTTGGCCTCTTCGCAGGCAGTGTCGCCACCGCCTACCACTGCCACGTCCATCCCCTTGTAGAAATAGCCGTCGCAAGTGGCACAGGCACTCACGCCCTGTCCGTACAGACGCTTCTCGCTTTCGATTCCAAGCCAGCGAGCCGAGGCACCGGTGGCAATAATCACTGTCTCGGCCTCAATCTCGTTGCCGTGGTCGTCCTTGCAAATAAAGGGACGTTTCGAGAAGTCCACTTTCTCTATTCTGCCCTGCCGCACTTCGGTGCCGAAACGCTGGGCCTGAGCCTTGAGGTCGGCCATCATAGCTGTGCCCGAAATGCCCTGAGGGTAGCCAGGAAAGTTCTCTATCTCGGTGGTGATGGTCAACTGACCTCCCGGCTGGCCGCCTTCGTACAGCAGAGGATGGAGGTCGGCACGACCAGTGTAAATGCCAGCGGTATAGCCCGCCGGACCTGAACCAATAATAAGACAACGTGTGTGTTCCATATTACTTATCTTTTTTGTTTGCTATTGAGAAATGAATCAAATATACCAGTCCTACCACAAGCACTATCACTTGCTGTGACGACCACAGGAGCCAACCCACGGCCAACCCCACGGTCTCGCTGATGCCATACAAGGCCAGCGCCTGCCACACCAGCACAGGATAGGCTCCCAGGCCTCCTTGCGATATGGACATTCCCACCGAGCCGAACAGATACAGCACAAAGGCTGCCCCGAACCCCAATAAATGGGTCTCGGGAAAGGCTTTCATTATAAGCATTCCGCTAGCTATGTATAGCAGATATATAACGATGCTGTATACAATGAATAGCACTAACGAGCGTTTTTTGAGGTGGAAAATGCTTTTCAGGCCATCCAGTCCGCCCACTATGATAGAGTCAATCTTTTCGAAGGCTTTGTATTTCATCAGTCGACCTCTCAGGGCTCGGTATACCAGCACCAGAACCACCAGCAGCACTACGGCCACTACCCCAAGCACAGCCATTCCGGGCAGGCTTGCACTCTTTTCGGTCAGCACCCCGTAGAGCCATTCCTTGGCTTGCCCATACATGGCTAATAGTCCCACCAGCACTATTATGCCGAATGCCAGTATATCCACTGCGCGTTCGGTCACCACCGTGCCGAGAGACTTCTCGATGGGGATGTCCTCGCTGGTGCGTAGCGTGGCGCAACGCATCACTTCTCCCAGACGGGGAAATACCAAGTTGGCCATATAGGCCACCACTACCGATCCGAAGGTGTTGTTCAGTCCCGGAACTTGTCCCATGGGCTCGTACAGCAGCCGCCAGCGCAACGCCCTTGCAAAGTGGCTCAGCAGGCATGCTGCCATTGTGGCGGTCACCCACCAGTAGTCGGCATGCACAAACGAGTCCCAGATGGCCTTTTTCTGGCTCGGCTCCAGTTTCAGCAGGAACAGGTAGATGAATAAAAAACCAATGCCCAGAAACACTATGAGCTTCACTATGTTGCCCCATCGTTTCCGCTTCACACTGGCTTTATTTCCGGTCTCGCCCATATAGTTTTATTATACCTTGTTGTCGGTGGGGAATATGACTGTGGGATGCCATTGCTTGGCCTCTTCGAAGTCCATCATGGCATAGGAGGCAATAATCACCAGGTGCCCAACACCCACTTTGTGGGCCGCAGCTCCGTTTATGCCAATCACGCCGCTACCTCGCTCTCCCTTGATGGCGTAGGTGCTGATGCGTTCTCCATTGGTGATATTGTATATGTCAACTTTTTCGTTCTCAATAATGTTGCTGGCTTCCATCAAAGCCTCGTCAATAGTGATGCTGCCGATATAGTCAAGGTTGGCCTCGGTAACTGTAACTCTATGTATTTTAGATTTTAATACGTTTACAAACATGCTTTATTTTTTTGCAAATATACAGTTTTATTTTGAATCATGCAGTATAAATATATATTATATTAGTCTTCCAACTATTTCCCACGTGCCATTGCCTCTCTGCCGTGCCAGCTTTTCTTGCCCCTTTGTTATGATACAAATGCTATTCGAGGATTGCATAAATCCGTGTTGTAGTTGTGTCGTTGGGTGGAATGGGGAGCCCTATCACCCATAGGCATATAATTGGCAATCACCATGAAACCCAGAAACTGATGCCTATTGGCATTGTTTCGGCAATGTGCAGCGGGAGTGCTTGCTGTAGCTTAAAACGAGAATATCAGCGACAACAGGAGGAACACGATAAAGCAATACAGAATAATCTTTGTGCCTGAGACGGGCTTCATGTAGTTCGTGTCAGAAATGTCGAAACGCCGCTTTATCTTTATCTGTCGTTTGGCCTGGCGGTATTTCTCGGTCAAAGTGTCGTCCACGGGCATGTCTTCCTTTTTCTCCGTGGTCGTGTCCGTGGTAGTACCGCTGAAGCGGGGCTGATAGTTGAAAGTGGGCATTTCCCGCTTGCGGAAAAGGTCCATCAGTGTCAGCTTCGACTGGCGTTGGCGTTTCTCCGAATCCATTGTTCGCACCTTACGCTCAAAATAGTCCAAATCAGCGTCACCGGCACCCTCTTCTTTGTCAGTGTCGGCTGCCTCGCTGGCTTTCTTCTCCTGCTCTATGGCGTACTTCTTTTTCAGGGCTTCCCATTTCTCTTTCTCAGGGTCGTAGAAACGGGGCTCGTAATGGAATCGGCGTGGTTTCTCTACTTCAAACATGGCTATTCGTGTATTACTTTATTCATCTTGATGTCGAAAGGCTCGGTAGGCACCAGCTCCACCATCTGGAATCCGAATGCCACACCCACCTTGAAGGCATGGGGTGTGGTGGAGAGCAGCCGGTCGTAGAAGCCACGGCCACGCCCCATCCGGTTGCCCTCGCGGTCGAAAGCCACCCCCGGCACTATTATCATGTCTATGCTTTCCAGGTCGGTGAATTCCGGTCCCGTGGGTTCTCCTATGCCGAATTGCTCGCCTGCTTGCATACATTCCGGACCGGTGTATTGTCTCAGCCGCAGGTCGTCGCCGTCCACACAGGGCAGCAGCAGCCGTTTCTCTTTATACCATCGGTTGACAAAGTCGTGTGTCTGCACCTCGTCGTCCATCGACCAGTACAGTAGCACCGTGCGGGCATTCTGGAATTGTTCCAGCTTCTCCACCTGTGCCATGAGTGTTTCCGACCGGCTCAGTTTCTCACAAAAAGGGACGGCATTTTTCGCCGCCCTTATTTGTTTGCGTAATGCTTTCTTTACTTCTGTTGTCGAAGTCATAATCTAAATCCTGATTGTAATTGCCCAACTTAGAACGGCAAATCCTCTTCGGGTGAAAGGGGTGCGGCAAAGGGCTGTGATGGCTGAGCCGGAGCTGCTGCCTGTCCGGGAGCTGCGGGGGCGGGTTGCTGAACTACTCCACCGGGCATTCCCGTGGGAGCACCCATCATCCCTGCAGGGGGTGCGGGAGGCCATGCTCCGTAACCCTGGGTCTGTGGGGGCATCTGTCCAGGCACGTAGGTCTGTACTCGGGTGCAACGCAGGTCTGTGTACCAACGTCCTTCATATTCTCTAGATTCGGGATTGAAATTCACTATCACCGGGGTGTTGAGCGCTATCGATTTAATCATTGCCAAACGCTCCTCGCCAAAGGTGGTGAACGCCACTTTGCGTGGGTATTCTCCGCCGGTCTCTATCACAAATCCGCCACGCACCCATGGCCCGCGTTGGCTCTCTCCCCGTGTTTCGGGAAGAATGGTCAATAATGTACCTGTTATCTCCATAATATACTTTATTGTTTTATTTAATTGTCAATTACTTAATGCTTTCTCGTACGATGAGATACGATTTACAAAGATATGAAAAAAAACTATATCAATCCCCAAAAAGTTTTCAACAAAGCGCATTTTTTCCACAACTGCACTATAATGGACTGAAAAGGACTTCTATAAATACCACAGTCCGTACTGTAACCCATTTTACCCTATTGTGACTCTGTCGTGATTAGAAGGTGATGAGTTGGCAGAATAACCAATGGTGAGACAACCCTCCAACCCTTCACCCTCAGTGGCTGGATGGGGTATCAGCAGAGCTCTATTGGAGGCGAAACTCAGCGATATGTATGGTCGAAATAAAGAGACACTCCATCCTGAAACTTTAAACTCTAAACTGGTCGATATGATTGATGCCATCAATAGCCCAAAAACGAGATGATAGAAAGAGAATAGTCGTTCTAATAACCGATTGGGGTTTAATGAAACAGATATGGCTATCCGGACTAAATCCCGATAGCCATATCTGTTTATAAAGCGGTCGTTCTATTTGATGACAACTTTCTGGGGTGTTCCGCTGGTTTTAACATAGTACACTCCTGGGGCCAATTGGCTTACATCCAATATGGTTTCCCCTTCGGGTACCTGTTGTCTCAGCACTTCCCTTCCGGTCACGTCAATCATCTTCACCTCTGTGGCTATGGGGCTGACCACTACCAGATTGTCCGAAGCAGGGTTGGGGTAGAGCCGTATCCTGCCGGTGCTGGCCTCGTCGATGCCTTGAGTACTTTCAAAGAGGGCTGTGAATGTCGTGTCGGATTGTACAGTAACCATTCGCGGGTTTTCGCTATTGCCGTCGTCCCAACCCTCAAAGCGATATCCAACCGCAGGCGAGGCAGTCAGGGTGGCAACGCTTCCTTCCAGGTATTGTCCACCGCCCTCGACGGTGCCCCAGTCGGCATTATTCGCCAATACGGTCACCGTGTAATACACATCACCCAGCGTAGTGACGCCGGTCAGCGTCGTCTCGGTGTACGAGTACCAGCCGTCGCCACACTTGGTCCTTGCATAGAAGTCGTAGGCGGTTTCCGCATCCAATCCGGTAAAGGTGTACGAGGTGCCGGTGGCCATCACGGTGGTTCCGGTGCCCCGTTCAAAACCTGACAATCCGTACTCTATTTCAACTCCTTGTGCATTGAGGTTCTCCTCCCATTGCAACTCGATGGAGCTGGTGGTCACATTGCTGGCCGTAAGTGCCTCCGGCGCGCTGCATCCGTTCATGGTCACTATGATGTTGTCCACAGCAGCGGGAGGTTGTGTGCCCATGCTGTTGTCGTTGAGCCAGTAGAAAAGCAGATAGTAATTACCTGGCTCGTCCACAGTGAAATCCTTGTTAAAGGTTACCCAAGACGGATTATCTACCAGGCCAAAGATGTCCAGCGGTATCCATCCGTCAGGGAGGTTGCGGAAGTAAGGATTTGTTGATTTGGAGTGCATCGGGTTGTATCCGGGTATAAAGTTTTCTCTTGCGGGCACAAGGCACACCCTCAAAAAGTCGTAGGACATTTCGCCCTCCACGCGACACTTGAACTGGATATGATATGACGAGTGGTTCAGCGTCAACGCTCTATAGGCGTAGGCATGCGTGGCTTGGTTGACTCTGTATTGGTTGGTGGCTCCTTGGTCGTTCGATATATACATGGCCCAGTTGTCGTCGGTGCCGGCATAGGTGTCGTTGCCGAAATACCAGCCATTCACCTGCTCGCCGTTGTCGCGGTTCCAAGCGTTGCGCTCGGTGCTGTCGGCAAAGGTGCAGATGTAGGGGTATGATGTGACGGGGGCACCACACAGGGTGGTGAATGAGAAGGTGGCGTGGGAGTTGTCGGTGCCACAATGACCTGTGATGTGCATATCGTAAGTGGTGCCGGGTTGCAGGCCTACAAGGGTGACGCTGTTGGTATTGGTGGTGGTGTTGGTACCGCTGCCGGGTGTGAACCCTTGCGGACCGTACTCTATGGTGTAGCTGGCGGCATTGCTGTTACGCCATACTATGGTGGCACTCACGTCGGTGCGGCTTATCACGTTCATGTGTCTCGGCTCCGCGCAGTTCTCTATATAGTCTACCACCAAGTCGTCAATATAGTAGTGGTTGTTTCTATTCTCATTGGTGACATAAAGAGTTAAATTGCGCGATGTGCCGGTATACTCCGAAAGGTAGAGTGTCACTTGGCGCTCATAAACGTTTTCTTCATACTCCAAAGTGTCGATGCCTACAAAGCTCACCTCAAAACCGGCCTCCAAGCTGTCCACTGCGCCCACTATGATGGTGGTGGAGGCTGGTTCGTCACGATACAGGTGGAACTGCACCTTGAGTTGGTTCAAGTCCACAGGCATAGTGGGTAGCGCCACAACCGATTTGTTGCTGAGGCTGAGGCAGTATTGGCCCGAACTCGCCAAGGAGGGGTTACTCGTATTCACAATCTGCACTGTGCCGGGGAATTGTACCCATGCCCAATGCCAGCATGTGGGCAGATCCTGGACTATGTCTATGCCTTGGTTTATGCCCTCGAAGTCCATGATGTAGGGCAGGGAGTCCACCACACCGCACATGGTGCTGAAACGGATGGGTCCATAGGCCGTCGCGGTGTCGTTGCTGCAAAGGGTATAGATATACACGTCGTAGTTGCTGCCCATGGCAAGGCCGCTCAGCGATATGCTGGTGCTGTCGCTCTCCTGCCGCACACCGGTGCCGGGTTCGAAGAATCGCGGCCCGTATTCCACCATGTATCTGTAGCCGGTCGCTCCTTCATATCCATAGGGCACTCCCCATCCCACCTGTGCACTGGTGGCGGTGATGTTGTTCACATTGCCGCTCTCCACCGGTATGCAGTTGGGTATTTCCTCCAGCATGATGTTGTCTATATATTGGTTTTGGCACCCGCGGGGGGCATATATCACCAGATTCCCGTACACCTCAGGTAGGTTGTTAAAGCGGATAATTACCGAGGTGTCGCGTGCCACCGCTTCGGCGGTGAAGTAGTATACCGTATCGATGTTCACAGCGGTGATGATGCTGTCGTTTATGCTCTGCATGTAGCCCAGCACCACGTGGTCGCTGTCGCTGGTTTGCCGCAGGTCGAAACGTATCTGCAACTGGTTCAGCGGCTGGTTCACTTCGGGCAGCACCAAGTAGCTCTCCATGATGCTGCACACTCGGTTGCCTGCGCCCTGTGTCACCACTGTGGGATACAACCTCAAATTGCCCGTGGTCATGCTTCCGGTGCCCCAGCAGGGACGGCTGTATCGTTCGTTGAGCGTCGAGGTCTCGAAGTTTTCGCCATAGGGCAATGCAATGTTGTCGCACGACATGGTGGCTCTCCCCACGCCGCTCAGGGTGTCGCTGCCGCATACGCGGGTCACCTTCATCTCGTATGTTACGCCCGACTGCAGGCATGTGAAGTGGTAGCTGCTGCCGCTCACGGCACTGTCGGTCACCGTCCAGGCGGAAGTTCCCACCGGGCGGAAGGCACATGCATAGGTGGCGGCGCTGTCACCGTTCCAGGATATATTGATATAGTCGGCCCCCACTTCGTCCACTATCACCATGGGCCGCTCACAGGCGGGCAGGGTGCATCCGCGGGTATTGAGGCGTATGCGGTTCTGACGGTAGGTGGGCGAACCCGACGGCGGGGTGGCGGGATTGATGGTCCCTAACGCTGAAGTGCGGTATAAAGAGCGGTATTGTGTTGTGGTGCCGCACACAAAGGCGGGTGTCGTCAACGCGAAATCGCCCGAATTGTTCAGCAGGGCCACTATCAGGTTGCTGTCGGCCACCCTCACAAACGGTGTGGCAAAATGTATGGTCACCTCACGGCCTGTGTTGACCACCGAGTCCGAAAATACTTGGGTCATCAGTCCGACTGGGTAGTAGTCGGAGCCCGACATGAAGCGGATACGCGAGCAGTTGCCCAAGTACAAATCTACCTCTGCCGGCTCCATGTTGTAGTCGTCGGCCAAAAAGAAGGTGATGCCGGTGATGGTGTCAACCCCGGTCAAATCCGCCGCTAGATAAATCTGCTGCGTGTAGCTGCTGAGGCCGGTAAACGACATGGGCAAGTTGTTGTATGGCCCTGTCGAGTCGGTCAGGAAGGCCGTGCATCCCGAGGTGTAAATCTCGCCCCCGGCTGAGCTACCTTCGCCTTCGGTGCACCACGTGGTGACGCGGTACTGATAGCGTGTGTCGGCATTCAGCCCGTTGATAAAGAAATGTTGCTGACTAGTGTAGGCGCTCACCCAGTGGGTGTCGCCCACGGGGCGGTAGTCCACACGATAGGAACTGATGCTGCTCGAGGTGGTGGGTGCATTCCAACTCAGCCCTATCACGCTGTTGCCGCTCTGGGCTTGCAGGTTGAGCACTTCGCCGCACTCCGACGCGGTGGTGAAACTTGTGCCCACCATCGTGGCGCGGTCGGTTCCGCAGTCAGCCACCACCCACACATAGTATTGTGTGCTGGCATCCAAACCGGTAAAGGTGTGCTGTGGGCTGCCCGACACCACATAGGCCGAATCCCATGCAGCGGCAAAGCTGTTGGTGTCGGCTATATAGCACCAGTAACCCAACGGCAGGCTGGCGTCCTCGGTCCAAGCCACTGTCGCGTCAAAGGGATTGACCGCAGTGGTGTGCAAATTGGTCACGCTGGCGCACGAGGTAGAGGCCTGTATCGAAAAGTCGTCTATAAATGTCAGTCCTGTACCCGCTGTGTTGTTGTACGAGAACACCACATAGCACGTGTCGGTGATATTGTATTCCGAGAAGTCGAGACTCACAAGGGTGTAGTCATAATACGACGGGATGGTGTCCAGCCACTGCACCGGGTTGCTCAGGCTGGTAACGTAGCCCACACGAAACACGCCGGGGCCGGATAACGCCATATCCACACACCAGAACGAAATGCTTACCCTGTTCAGCGGCAGCGGGATGCGCGGTGTGGCCGCACGCGATTCGCCCGTCGTCGCATTCAGTATCAACAGCTTGCTGCCATTGTGGGCATAATAGAAGAAGTCATAGGCAAATGTCTCGCCCATCAAAGCTGTCCAGCACGAAGGCATCTGCTCCGACACATCGTTCTCAAACCCCGTGGAGTAGGGGATACTGATGGTGCAGGGCGGGTCGTTGTGTGGCATGCCCGATAGCTGTGCGTTTGTTGTGAACGGCGTCAGGAATAGGGCTGCCGCCATCAAAAAGAGTTCTTTTACTTTCATGGTTTATATATTTATTTGGTTAATAAATAATTAATTACACTTCTGTCTCATCCCCACGGCACCCATCGGGTGTCTCCCTATAAGTGTCTATCCGCTTTGGGGGTTAATGGGCAGGGTTGCCCCTTATGGCACTAAGCGGCAACCCTGCTTTGTCGGCTACCTGTTGGTTCGCCGATAGAAATATACAATCAGCAGTGTGGTAATTACCACCATCACGCCTATTATAATCCAGAATGCCGTCACGTTGGTCACAAACGGGAAGTCCACGTTCATGCCGAACATTCCGGTCACCACAGTCAGAGGCATCATGGTGGTGGAGAAGTAGGTGAGCACCTTCATAATCTCGTTGGTGCGGTTGGCCTGCAACGAGTCGAACGTCTTGGAGAGACCCTCAATCAATTCGCCGTAGTCCTCAATCGAGTCGAACATCTTCTGGTATTGGTCCAGGATATTGCCCCAGTAGTCTTCCATGTCGAGCACCTCGGGGTCCACAAAGCCTTTGATGGTACCGCCTTCAAACATGTGCAGCACGCGCAGTTGGGGTTTGAATGTGGTGTTCAGCAGAATGATGTTGCGCCGGGTGATGGAAATCAATTCAATAATGCTCCTTGCCCGCTTGTTGAAGATGTCGTAGTTTATCAAGTCCACCTCCGAACCCACACGCATGATGAGGGTGTAGGTTTCCAGCATAAGGCGGTCCAGAATGTGGTACAGCAGAAGGTCGCTCGACGAGAGTTTCTCTTTCACATCCTCGTCGTCGTCCTGCAGGTCCTCCTGCATCTCCTCAAACAGCTTTTTCACCACCCAGTGGGCCTTGCCTATGGTGATGATATAGTCCTTGCCCCAGAATATCTTCACCTCGCGAATGCGGATGAATTTGTTCCCTTTGTCGAAATAGGGGAAGTGCAGGATGAGGAAATAGTAGTCGTCGTATTCGTCAATCTTGGGTCGCTGGGTGTTGCCCCGGCAGTCCTCAATATCCAAGGGGTGGAACTGGTATTCCTCGAGCAGGTAGCGGTACTCCTCCTCGGTGGGATTGGTGATATGTTGCCATTTTAAAGACTTGTATTGTATAGTCTCAATCATGGGTGCCCCCCTTTCTTTTATTGGTTGATAATTGACGGGTTCGGGCGTTGAAGCCCGCACCCTTTATGTCTCGATGTTTTTTTTAATCAGCAATCAAGCCCACCAGGCCCACCACGATGGCCAGAACCACCAGTACGCCCGATGCCAGCAGGGTGGTGTTGCCGGTGTCGAGCATCTCCACCTGCGAGTCGGTGCGCATGTTGTTGTATATGCGGTTCACCGTGCCGTTGGGGCCGCACACCCGGGCAAAGTCCTTGGGGTTGGAGGTGCTGCATCCTTCCTGCACGCACTCTGTCACATACACATTGCCTTCGTACGCCATGGTCTTATAGGCCATTGCATACTGCACCTGGTTGCCTGTAGAGTCGGCAAACGAGTAGCGGTTGTGGTAATAGAAGTTGTTAGCCATCTTCTGGCTGAACCCCGTTTTGTAGCCGTATCTGTTGTAGTGGGTAATCGTTTCGTCAACAACTATTTCGTTGCTGGTGGTTTGTTCCATGCCCGACTGTTGGTAGCCCTGGGAGGCGAGGTCGTCGGCAATCAGTTGCATGGTTTGCTCGTATCCTTTGTACGAAAGCAGATTACGCGTTTCCTTGCAGCCCGTGAGCGTGCTGGCGGCAAGAGCCACTGATATGATTATCAGCAAACGGTTAGAAAGACGGGTTTGTTTCATTGTATAGTCGTTTTTTTGTTTATAATGTTCTTGTTTTTTCGGTTAATAAAGATTGCCCCTCCACGCAGGCGGCAACCGTAAATAGGTGCCCATGTAAAAGGCAGTAGTTTTGCAAGCTGATGGAAATAAGTGTAATAAACTTTAATTCCAATAATCACTTTGCAACTGCTACAAAATGCAAAAATACGTTTTTTTTCACAACCCGACAACTTTTTTGTCGAAAAAAGTTTTCCCAACCCTCCCGAACCGCCTCCCGTCCCGTCCCCAATAGCCCTTATGAACAACAGTTAACGCCCCCATACACAACAGATAATCCCCTCGCGTTACAATCAACCAGCCCCATATTCCCCACCACCGAACCCGACATACGATTTTCAACCTGTCCCCGTCCTTCCCCAATCCCCTCCCGTATTATCCAGGTATCGATACCAATACCTATTAAATTTATGAAAATCAATCCATCACTTGGCTGCAAGTTTGCCCCGTGTCCGCTATTCCTCCGCCTTTCCTCCGCTGGTTCCACAATATTTCCACAGTAGTTTAACGCTCCAAAAGCGTCGAAATACCGTTGAAGTAGTGTTGAAGAAGGGTTGAAATAAAGACCCCACAGCAAAGGACAATAGAAATGGATAAAAAAAACACACTCAAATCAAGTATTTTACATGCTATTTACCAAAAAAAATGTATATTTGCATTTGGTTTAACCTTAAAAGGTGACGGCCAATTTGTTGAAATACGAAGCGTTATGCTTTTCTTGTGTCTGAAAACGTGAGAAACTTTCAAGGTCTACAAGGATTGTGTAAGGGTTCGCGTGTTATGCGTGGACTGTTTACATCTTCTTAGACCTAGGTAATTTCTCACGACCTTCAGACGAAGAAGTGGTATACGGTGCCACGCTTCTTTACATTACACTCTATGGGGTACGGTAGAGTTATAAATAACATATTATCACAAACTTATGAAAAGACTTCTAATTAATTTATTTTTTTCTTTCTGTGTTTTACTTGTAATGTCTTGTGATTATCCTCAAAATGAGGCTATGTCCAATGAAAAACAAGATGTTGTAAAAGTCGAGACAGATGAAATAGTTGATTGTGATTGGTGTGATGGCAATGGTTATAGTATTCATAAATGTAATTACTGTAATGGAATGGGTGCACTATATGGAACAGTCAGCAGAACTGAGAGGGGACCTTGTTCTTATTGCAATGGGAACAGAAAGTTGATTTGCAGCACCTGTTCAGGTAGTGGACGTATTAGATGTCAGTATTGTGGCGGACAAAGAAAAAGATGTACTAATTGTAATGGTAGTGGATTTACTGTTATAGGAACATGGAATGATGTTACGTATATAAAGTGCCCATATTGTGAAGGCAGTGGTTACGAAGTATGTCTCATTTGTGATAATGTTGGTTTTCTTCCATGTAGTACATGCTCAGGAACTGGATGGATGAATTGTCCAAAGTGTTATGGCTCTGGTAAAGGTGAATTACAAACCCGTGATAGTGTATATTATGCTGAATGTCAAGTATGTAATGGAACAGGGGAAGTGAGCTTAGAATGTGAAAAATGTAATGGTACGGGAAAAATTAAAAAAAGTGAGTTAGATTAGGTCTTCAAAATAATCCTCATAGTGATAGAATCGATAATAAATATCAAATAAATAATCTATGAAAAGAATTGTTGTTATATTATTATTACTGACATCGATAGATGTTCTTGCTCAAAAATATTTAACCCTGTCGAATAATGATGGAATGTACACTCTAAAATGCAAAATCAACAATGTTCCATTGAATATGATAATTAATCCAGGTGCTGAGAAAGTGGTATTTTCTGCAGATATGGGTAGTTTCTTGCTCCAGAATGGAATAGTATCTAAGGAAGATTTTTCTGAGATAAATAATGAACTAATAGTTACGATACGAGAATTAGAGATTTCAGGAACTACTATCAGAAATGTTCAAGCAATTATCTCATCTAGTTACGTTGGACCTCCTGTTCTTGGACAATCTGCTTTTGCAAAAATGGGACGATATTCAATTAAAGGAAATCAACTAATATTGTATGATGTAAAAACAGACAGGTCATACGCAATTCAATATGGAAATAAATGGTTGGATAAAAAATCATTGATAGATAGAATTGACAGAAAAGCGGGAGCATATATGAATTATTTAAGATTAGAGGGAGATATGAGAGTTGACTTTGTAGAATGGCTAAATGAAATCCGACAAAGATTATATGATGGAAGGGTGTCATTTGGACAGAATAGTTCATCAAGTTGCCTAACAAATTTAGGTAGTATAAAACTTCAATGTTGTTATAATTACAATAATAGAGGAGTTCGTGGAAGAGGGAATAATTATGTAGATATTAGACAGCACGTGATAAATTTAGTTTGTGGAGTTGCAGAGGCTCTATCGCAAAAGTCTCAAACAGATATTAATGGCGTGATTTTTGAATAAAAGTTATTTATAATTATATAACAGTAAACGCCCACAAATTGTTTTTTGTGGGCGTTTATTGTTAGTATAAATATTTGATTTTGTGTGTGTTGTTATTAGTAGGCGCGGGCGAAGATGACGCGGCGGTGGGAGGGTTTGCCGGTGAGGATGCAGCGGCCTTCTTCCTGCGGGGCATCGTAGGGGATGCAGCGGATGGTGGCTTTGGTGAGCTCCTTGATACGCTCTTCGGTCTCGGTGGTGCCGTCCCAGTGGCAAAGGAGGAATCCGCCTTTTTCTATTTCTTCCTGGAATTGCTCCCAAGTGTCGACGGGGCGGGTGTTGGCGGCGCGGAAGTCGGCAGCGCGTTGGAAGAGAGAGTGCTGTATGTCGTCCATGAGTTGGAGTACGTGGTCGGCGATGCCTTCGATGGGCATGGTGATTTTTTCCAAGGTGTCGCGGCGGCACACTTCGCAAGTGCCGTTCTCGAGGTCGCGGGGGCCGATGGCGAGGCGTACGGGCACGCCTTTGAATTCGTATTCGTTGAATTTCCAGCCGGGTTTGTATTCGGTGCGGTTGTCGTATTTCACGGTGAGGCCTTTGGCGCGGAGCTGTTCGATGAGGGGAGCGATGTGGGCGTCGAGTTCGGCCATTTGTTCATCGTTTTTGCAGATGGGAACTATGGCCACCTGGATGGGTGCGAGTTTGGGCGGGAGTACGAGGCCGTTGTCGTCACTGTGGGTCATGATGAGTGCGCCCATAAGGCGAGTGGAGACGCCCCAGGAGGTGGCCCATACGTACTCGAGTTGGTTCTGGGTGTTGAGGAACTGGACTTCGAAGGCTTTGGCGAAGTTCTGTCCGAGGAAGTGGGAGGTGCCGGCCTGCAGGGCTTTGCCGTCCTGCATCATGGCTTCGATGCAGTAGGTGTCGAGGGCACCGGCGAAGCGTTCGTTGGGCGATTTTACGCCTTTGATGACGGGTACGGCCATCCAGTTTTGGGCGAAGTCGGCATAGACGTCGAGCATGCGGCGTGCTTCTTCCTCAGCCTCCTCGCGGGTGGCATGGGCGGTGTGGCCTTCCTGCCAGAGGAATTCGGCGGTGCGGAGGAACATGCGGGTACGCATTTCCCAGCGCACTACGTTGGCCCACTGGTTGCAGAGGATGGGGAGGTCGCGGTAGGATTTGATCCAGTTCTTGTAGGTGGACCATATAATGGTTTCGGAGGTGGGGCGGACGATGAGCTCTTCTTCAAGGCGTGCGGCGGGGTCGACAACGACACCTGTACCGTCGGGGTTGTTCATGAGACGGTGGTGGGTAACGACGGCGCATTCTTTGGCGAAGCCTTCTACATGCTCGGCTTCACGGCTGAGGAACGACTTGGGGATGAAGAGGGGGAAGTAAGCGTTTTGGTGGCCAGTGGCTTTGAACATATCGTCGAGGGCACGCTGCATTTTTTCCCAGATGGCGTAACCATAGGGTTTGATGACCATGCATCCGCGAACGGCGGAGTTTTCGGCCAAATCGGCGCGGACAACGAGTTGGTTGTACCATTCGGAGTAGTTTTCTGAACGCTTTACAAAATCTTTTGCCATATCACGATAGGGTTTTTATGTTTCGATTTTTGAATTTTTTTCGTTGTATTTCAAATTATTTGCGTAACTTTGCATTTTGAAACGGGTGTCCGTTTCGGAGTTGCAAAGATACAAAATTAATATCATTGACGATGAAAATCAGAGAAAAAATATTTGGAAGGGTATTGTTGTTGTGTGTGCTTGCGGTTGCCGGAAACGGCGATGCTATGGCCCAGCTGGACTTGAAGAATGATACGCTGGAGTGTCCGATTATCGGTTTCAGTGTGGGAATGATGGCTCCGAGCAACGCCCTTTCGAAGGCAACGGCTGCCAACGGGAGCGCGGTGGAGGGGTTGCGGATGAGCGACCTGTACTCGGCCCCGTGGATGAATGTGGGGTTGGATGTGATATATAAGTTCAAGAGCAACTGGCTTTTGATGGGTGAGGGGAATATGTGGTTCGCAGGCAACAACTTGAAGAATCGCACGGTGCGTATGGGGAGTGTGTATACGAGTGAGGGTTTGATAATTGGGTCGGGCGGGATGGATGCCACTGCCACTTGTTCCAACCGCGGGTTCTCGATTGAGGCGGGTGGTGGACGTGTGTTTGCGCTGGTGCCCGAGAAGAATCCCAATTCGGGTATATTGGCTATGATGCGGGCAGGCTATCTGCGGCAGCAGACCATTTTTATGCTCAACCAGGATCATGCACCCCAGCTGGAGAACGATATGGCGTTGCTGTACGACCACCAGCGGCACGGCTTTACGCTGACCGAGGGGGTGGGCTTTTGGTATATGAACAATAAGCGCACGTTGATGAACTTGTATGTGGGACTGGAGGTGAAGCAGTGCTGGACCTGGTCGACGCGCGACTATGTGATAGACTATTCCGCCGGGCTGCAGGGGAAGGACCGGAACCGGTATTTTGACTGGATTTGGAGCCTGAAGATATGCTGGATGTTCCCGCTGACGGGCAAGGCATCGCACGACTACTATTTCTATTAGTAGTTGCCTTGGGTGATAGGATTTGTTGAAAGATTGACTATTGATTGTGTTGATATATGAAAAGATTTCTATACAGTGTGGGCATAGGATGCTATGCAACCGGGGTGCGGGTGGCGGCACTGACCAACGACAAGGCGCGGAAGATGGTGGAGGGGTGGAGCCGTACGTTCGGAAGGCTGTCGATGGCTCCGGTGGGAAAGGGAAAGACGGCGTGGTTTCACGCGTCGTCGCTGGGAGAGTTTGAGCAGACGAGGCCGGTGCTGGAGGAGTTTAGGAAACGGCACCCGGAGTATAAGATTTGTGTCACGTTCTTCTCGCCGTCGGGATACGAGGTGCGGAAGGATTATGCGGGAGCCGACTTTGTGTGCTATCTGCCGCCCGACACGCGGGGCAACGCCGCCCGGTTTCTGAATTTGCTGCACCCTACGGTGGCATTTTTTGCCAAGTATGACTTCTGGTTCAACTACCTGGAACAGCTGAGCCTGCGGGGTGTGCCCACCTATATCTACTCTTCGATATTCCGACCGGACCAGTACTTCTTCAGATGGTACGGCCGTTGGTTCTTGAAGCATCTGAGAAGGTGCTTTACCCACATATTTGTGCAAAACGAGGAGTCGCTGGAATTGCTTAAGGGGCACGGTGTGGAGCGATGCACGCTGGCGGGCGATACACGTTTTGACCGAGTGGCGGCCATAGTGGCTGCCGCCGAGGTGGACCCGCTGGTGGAAGGATGGCTGCAGCGCAGCCGAGAGGGGAAAGTGGTGGTGTGTGGCAGCACCTGGGAACCCGACGAGGATTGCCTGCACCGCTATTTGATGCATAGGGGCAGCGATGTGCGGATGATTGTGGCTCCCCACGAGGTTGGGGAAGAGCGGGTGGCTCATGTGTTGGGACTTTTTGGCCGGGAACGCTGTACGCTATACTCCGAGTTGAAGAGTGGCGTAGAGGGTTCTGGACAGGTGCTGGTGGTGGACAATGTGGGACTGCTGTCGAGGCTGTACCGCTATGCCGAAGTGGCGTATGTGGGGGGCGGTTTTGGCCGCGGAATCCACAACACGCTCGAGGCTGTGGCCTGGGGCACTCCGGTGGCTTTCGGACCGAGATATGAGAAGTTTCAGGAGGCAAAGGATATTATAGCAGTGGGCGGTGCCTTGGGGTATGAACGATATGAGGATTTGGAGAAATGGATGGACCGCATGCTTGACGACAGTGAGGCGCATACACGTGCCGCCGGGGCTTTGCAGAACTATATGAACCGCCAGACGGGTACCACCGAGAAGGTGATGCAGGCTGTGGAGAGAGACTTGAAGCGGGTGAGCCCCTGAGACGGGAGGGCGGAAAATGGCTATTCGTAAAAGAAATAAATGATAGAAGAATGAATAAGCATGGTTTGTTGAAACGGTTTTTGACTATGGTTGCGGGGACATTGATTGTGTGTTCGTGCAGCGTAGGGAAATATTTGCCTGAAGGAGGAAAACTGTTGCAGCATAACCAGCTGAATGCCACCATGACCGACGGCAGTGAGGTGACACCGGAGGTGAAACGCGCACTGAGCGGGGCAAGCCAGTTTTTCTATCAGCAGCCCAACAAGCGTTTCCTGTTTATGCCGATGGGGTTGTGGCTGTATTGCACTACCAACCCGGACGATTCGAGCGGATGGGCCAACTTCTGGCGTAACCAGGGAGAGCCTCCGGTGGTGTATAACCCGATGGCGGCCCAGCAGACAGCCCAGCAGTTGCAAACCTTGATGAAGACGAAAGGATGCTTCAACTCGACGGTGACGGTGGACACGGTTCATGAGGGCGATGACGGGGTGACGGTGCGCTATAACTTGAAAGCCTCGTTGCGTAGAAAGATAGACGAAGTGGGCTTTTTCAGCCGTCAGCCGGATTTGGACAGCCTGTTGAAACAATGGAGCGGGGAGTCGCTGCTGAAAGAAGGGAGCTATTATGACCAGGACCTGATGACCGCCGAGCAGACCCGGATAGCGACCAACTTGAAAAACGAGGGGTACTATTACGCCTCGCGTGAAATGATACGTTTTTACGTGGACACGAATTATGACCCGGAGCTGCTGAGCGTGATGGTGAGTGTGAGGATGGAGCGGCGGTGGGAAGGCGATTCGGCAGTGGATGTGCCTCTGCAGAAATACCATCTAGACAAGGTGTATCTGTATCCCAACGTGTCGTCGGCCGAGGGCCAGCAGGCCAGGTTGGACACTTTGGTATACAGCTATGAAGGTCGGTTGGGAATGCACGACTACTATTTTGTGCACAACGGCACTATTTCTCCCAAGCCGAGAACTATTTGCCAGTCTCTTTATCTGTATAGCGGCCAGCAGTTCAGGCCGCGGGCGGTGTCGGCATCGACACAGTCGCTGCTGGGATTGCACAATTTCAAGTATGTGGATATCAACTTCGAAGAGTCGCCAGCCAGTAGCGACAGCAACCGTTTGCTGAATGCCCGGATCAGGATGCTGAACAATACGAGACACAGATTGTCGCTATCGCTGGAGTTGACCAATACCTCCGATTTTGGCAAATCGGGCAATCTCTTCACCAGCGGCAATTTAGGAGTGGGCACCACTCTGGGCTATCAGAACAACAACCTGTTTGGCGGCGCGGAGATGTTGAATGTGGAAGGGAATTTGTTGATTGATTTGCCGAAGAATGTGTTCGGGAGCAAGACATCGGATTTCTATCAGACGTTTTCGGCATTTGAGGCGGGATTTGGCACCACGCTGGACCTCCCGTCGTTTGTGCTGCCTTTTTCCCATTACCTGCAGATGTCGTTCAACCGGCCTCATACGCTGGTAGGACTGAACGCGAACTATCTGTTCAGAAAGATTATACTTCCAAAGGTGGAGGGTTTTCCGGCACAGACAGACGAGACACTGGAGCAGGTGCGAGTGGGAGCTTCGTTCGGTTATTCATGGACCCATCGCAGACGCCACCAGCATAAACTGCTTCCGGTGAATTTGAGTTTTGCCCACTTGATTTCGGGAGACCTGTATTATCTGTATCTCTTTAACCAGACCGGTGACTTGAAGTTCCTGTTCATGATTAACGACTATGTGCTGCTGAATACGCATTATGAGTATACTTTCACGGACCAGACAGTAGGGGTGAGATCGGATTTCGACTATGTGCATATTTCGCTGGAGACGGCCGGCAACCTGCTTAACCTGATAAGCAATATAACTGGCTATACCGATGTCAGGATGGACGACGCTAAATCGTTGGAATTCTATCAGTATGTGCGATTTGAAACAGAGTATAAGCGATATATCTATTTTGGAAAGAAGAGCACGTTGGTGTTGAGGGCATTGGCCGGATTGGGACTGCCTTATGGGCATTCGGTTGGTCTGCCGTATGAGAAGATGTTTGTTGGCGGAGGCCCCACCACGATGCGTGGATGGTCGCTGCGACGGCTGGGAACGGGATTGCTGACGACGAGCGAGGTAGATTATGCTTTGGGACTGGGCGAGGTGCAGGTGGTGGCCAACGTGGAGGCGCGGTTTCCGTTGGTGGGAATATTCGAGGGAGCGGTGTTCTGCGATGCGGGCAATGTGTGGAATTATACCGATTGGGGACTGTCGTCAAGGTCGACTTTTAATGTGAATGAGCTGTTGCAGGGAGTAGCCTGGGACGCGGGTTTGGGACTGCGACTGGTGCTGCCCATTATGGTTTTGCGACTGGACGTTGCTTTGCCGCTGTATGACCCGGGGTACCGTGAAGGGATGAGATGGTTAAACAAACATTGGTCGTGGAAGAAGGTGGTGCTGAACCTGGGCATCAACTATCCTTTCTAAACTTGTGGAGAACGATGAATAGAATTCACTATAAAAATACTAATACATTATGGAGAGTTTACTGAAACGGGTGCAGGGGATTTTTGAGAGAGAGGTTTTCCTAAGCGAGCCCAAGGGGCTTTATGAACCGATAGAATATACTTTAAGGCTTGGCGGGAAGCGCATACGCCCGGTGATGCTGCTGGCGGCCAACCAGATGTTTGGCGGCAGTATGGAACAGGCGGAGGCGGCGGCTGTGGGCATTGAGGTGTTTCACAATTTCACATTGCTGCACGACGACTTGATGGACCAGTCGCCATTGAGACGGGGAAAGCCGACAGTGTATAGAAAATGGAACGGAAACACGGCTATACTGTCGGGCGACACGATGTTTGCGCTGGCTTGGCGATATATGCTCAAAGTGGAGCACCCAAGGCTCAGGGAGATATTGAACTGCTTTAACGAGACGGCAATAGAGGTGTGTGAAGGTCAGCAGTACGATATGGATTTTGAGCGTGAGAGCGAGACCACGATTGCTGAGTATATGATGATGATTCGGCTGAAGACAGCGGTGCTGTTGGCCGGTGCGTTGAAAATTGGCGCCCTCTATGCAGGCGCACCGGACGAGGATGTGGACCATCTGTATGAATACGGAATCCACCTGGGGCTGGCATTCCAGCTGCAGGACGACCTGCTGGATGCCTATGGCGATGTGGCCGTTTTCGGAAAGCAGACGGGACAGGATATTCGTGACAACAAGAAGACATATCTGATTTTGAAAGCCTTAGAGGTGGCACCGATGCAGGAACGTGAAGAGTTGAAAAGATGGTTCGCCACTACGGATTGCAACGACGATGAAAAAGTGGCAAGTGTATTGAAAATTTACGCTGGTCTGAACATCAAAGAGAAGGTGGAGGAGGCCATTGAAACGGAGTTTGAGAGTGCCCGCCGGCATCTGGATGCAATAAGGGTGGAAGAGGCTCGGAAACGCCCTTTGCGGGAGCTCACGGAGGCTTTGCTGGGACGTAAAAAATAAAAAAAATAAACTTTTTCTCTCTGTTTTAGAAAAATAGTGTATATTTGCAGAAATATTGATTACAAACAAAAACAAATTTACTAATTTATAATCAACTCATTAAATTAAATCATGAAAAAAGTAATTGCTTTGATGTCAATTGTTGCATTATTGACATTCACCAATCTCAATGGTGTCATGGCTCAGGATCAGGCTGCCCAAGCTGACCCCGCCGCAACCGCTCAAGTTGACGAGCAGACCACCGACAGCGCAGTGGTCGAAGCTCCCGCAGAGGAAATGGAAACCACCGCAGTTGCACCTGTGGAAGAGACCAAGTCTTTCCATCAGATGTTGAAAGAGAAGTATATTCAGGGTGGTGCAGGCTGGATGACCCCTGTGTTGCTGTGCCTTATCTTCGGTATGGCTCTGGTTATCGAGCGTATCCTTTATTTGAACATGGCTACCACCAATGTGCAGAAACTCCTCGAAGGCATTGAGGAGCATGTTCAGAAAGGTGACTATGCTGGTGCAAAAGATCTTTGCCGCGACACCCGTGGTCCTGTGGCTTCAATATTCTATCAGGGTCTTGACCGTGTGAACGAGGGTCTTGACAATGTAGAGAAAGCCGTTACCTCTTACGGTGGTGTACAGATGGCCCGCTTGGAGAACAACATGACTTGGATTGCCCTGTTTATCGCTCTGGCTCCTTCGTTTGGATTCCTCGGAACCGTTGTTGGTATGGTTCAGGCATTCTACGATATCGAGGTTGCCGGTGATATCAGCCCGACGGTTGTTGCCGGTGGTATGAAGGTGGCTCTGTTGACAACCATCTTCGGTCTTATCGTTGCCATTATCCTTCAGATTTTCTATAACTACATCCTCACCAAAATCGAGAGCCTTGTTGCCCAGATGGAAGATGGTTCTATCTCCTTCATGGACATCCTCGTCAAGAACAAGAAATAATAGTTATAAGGAATCTTTAATAATAATTACAAACTAAAATCCTTAAACTGTTATGAAAGAGAAAACTGATAAAATATTGACTCTGGTACTCTTGGGACTGAGCATTGTGGCTTCCATTTTGGCCGTATTGTTCGCCTTGGGGTCCGACCCGAAACACATTATGCAAGGCATCACTGAGTTGGGTAACAGCAATTCTGTGGCTTTCGACATTGCCTTCTGGATGCTGGTTATCCTGATTGGTGTTGCCCTCTGTGCTATTGTTGTGTTTCTTTGCAAAAAGCTTTTTGCACGTTTCAGAGAAGAGAAAGGCTATCTCAAGAAGTTCCTTATCCTTTTGATTGTGATTGTGGCATTGTTGGTTGTTTCGTTCCTGCTGGCCAACGGCAACGACGTTTCCGCCGCACTGCTCGACAAGCACGGCCTGTCGGTTGGCGCATCCAAACTGATTGGTGCTGCCTGCATCCTGGTTTATATCATTGTGATAGGAGCTGCTTTGTCAATCTTGGTGACTGAAGTGATGCCCAAATCTAACAAGAAAAAATAATTTACTATGGGAAGAAAAACACCTGGCTTAAACACCAGTTCAATGTCCGACATCTCGTTCTTGTTGTTGGCCTTCTTCCTGCTGGTCTCCAACATCAACACAGATCAGGGTATTGCACGTCGTTTGCCGCCGCCACTGCCGCCTAATCAGGAAAAACCGCCTGAGATTAAAAAGCGCAATATTTTCGTGGTGAAAATCAACAGTCATGACCAGCTGCTCTTCAATGGAGAGTATGGTGATGTGAGAGATCTGAAAGAGCGTGCCAAAGAGTTTCTCGGCAACCCCAACAACGATCCGGAGATGCCTGAAAAGCTTACTCAGGAAATTCCCTTGCTGGGCTCGATGCAGATTTCAAAAGGTGTGATTTCGCTGCAGAACGACCGCGGTACTTCGTACGACATGTATATCGCCGTTCAGAACGAGCTGACCGCTGCTGTTGACGAGATGCGCAATGAACTCTCTCAAGAAAAATTCGGCCGCAAATATGCCGACCTTACCGAACCCCAGGCTGACGCCATCGACCAAGCAATTCCTATTGCTATCTCCGAGGCTGAGCCTACAAAGATAGGAGAAAGAAAATAATGGCACGTTTTACAGGTAAAAAAGCAAAAGAGACTCCCGGCCTTAACATGGGCTCGATGTCCGACATTATCTTCATGCTCCTGTTCTTCTTCATGACAATTACAACAATGCGTGAAAGCTCATTGTATGTGACTATCAAAGTGCCTAAGGCTACCGAGACGATTAAGCTGCAAAAGAAAAGTCTTGTCAGTTATATCAATGTCGGTACTCCTATGGTGGGCGATATGCAGAAGAAGTATGGTACTGAATCGCGTATTCAGCTGAACGACCAGATTGCTGAAGTTTCGGATATTCCTCTGTATGTGGAAACCGAATTGCAGTCGCGTGTCGATGCTGACCGTCCTTTCGTCACCTTCTCTATCAAGGCCGACCAAGACACAAGAATGGGTTTGATAAGCGACATCAAACAGGAGTTGCGTAACTCTGGTGCATTTAAAATATTCTATAATGCCCAAAAAGCCGAACGCAAGTATTAACGTTTAGGCTACACTGATAAGAAAGGAAGGCTGTCCATTTATGGATGGCCTTTTTTTGATTATGTGCGTTTGATTCTATTTGTTTGGGCTGTTGTGCTTATGGTAATAGTTGTTTTGTTGTTTTTGGAAAAATATGTAGGATAAAGGGAAAATTATATCTGATTAATTTGTAAATTTGCAAAAGAAAGAATGAGATAATTATCTATTGAATATACTAAAAATGAAAACATTGACTATGATTTACCTTTTTAAAGGAAGCAGAATTGTTTCAAGTCGCATGAGCCGTTTAGTCGCCAAAGGGTTGGCGGCATTGTTGTTTTGTGTATTAATTGGTGGAAATGTCGTCGGACAGTCTTCAGACCAACAGTTGGCCAAAGTCCGTTCTTGGCAGAAGGGACCTTTAACTTGGAACGATTTCAAGGTTGTGGATCAAAGTATTGGTGCGGAACATTCTTATCTGGAGTTTTTCTTGAAGACCGAATATAACGTGCGTAAGTTGGACGGTGTGAGCCTTTCCAAGCGTGAGGCTGTGGCGTATGTGAACAGAACCCTTTCATGGGTTGATAAAGCCTGCCAGACACCAGCAGAGTTGCGTTATAATCAGGTAATCTTCAATCTTGCCGAGTTGCAACGCAGACGTATGCAGATTGAATTGGATTCAACCAATGATGTGAATACAGCCTACCACATGCGTCTTTTGACACATACCGTCGATAGCTTCTGCCGTGTGACCAATTATGGTTTCGACACATTGGAGGTTGCCATTTGGGATGTGGAGGTACGTAATCAGATGGATGCTATCACACCCCGAATGGTGGAATTGGAAGCCAAGAAAAATCAGATGCCCAAGTATTACACCACTTCCCGTTTCGGGATGAATATGGGTCCTGGGATGAAGATTATGGGTGGACAACTGAGAGACTATTTCCGCCCCAGCGGTGGTATGTATATGGATTTTGAGTTAGGCTATTGGCGCAACATCTTTTCAATGGGATTCTATGTTGGAGGAGGAAAGGCCAAGAGGGATGTTGTGTGTGTGAACAATGACAATGATTTGTTTGAAGGAGAACGCCTTTCAGTACTTGATCTGAATATCAACTATGGCTTTGCCGTGATTGATAACCAGAAGGTTCGTCTAACACCTTTTGTGGGCTATGGTATGAATGGTTTCTACCTGAACTCAAATAATGAGAACGAAAGTTCGATTGGGCCGACCGATGGATGTTGGCGAGCCGGATTGGATTTCAAATACCATTTGTTCAACGATGCTGATTTCTCTGAGAAATCGGGCAGTCAATTCTTGGGTTCCGTGAATGCAAAAGTATACATGACTTTCGACAAGATGCGGCAGATAGAAGGTACCCCCAAAGGGTTTACCATCAATGTTCAGTTGGGAGTTGGATTTATGGGACAGAGCAATAAGGTTAAAACAGTGAAGAAATAACTTTAACTTTTCATCCTTTTTTATTTTTTTCGGCGGACAGCATTTGTTGTTCGCCGTTTTTTTAGCTATAATGACCGATTTGGGTTCAGAACAACTGTAGCAACTGTAGCGCTGCAACGCGGCGATAAAGATTCCACACATTGCCCGTCCTAATGACCGGTTGAGGATTAATGTATAGACAAAAAAGGCTCTCCAATAGTCTGACTTCTCCAAAAAACTTGCCATATCAAATATTATTCGTATTTTTGCATCGAAAAAAACATTTCACCCATGACAGACAAAGCCATGATGCAACGGATTAAACAAAATGTGCTTGAAGTTGATCCTCAGGCAGAAGTATGGCTTTATGGGTCACAGGCACGTAACTAATTGATTGAAATAGTGATAGTTTATAAAACTATCTTTTATCAAAGTATATAGTAAATAAAAATTATTGTATAGCCATTGCAAAAAAAAGAATAGTTAACAATAAACAATGAACAATCATGTCAAAGATTATTATTAATTCCGAAGAATTAAGTAACATTTTTCAAGAAAAGTGCAAGAATTATAATCATATAGCTTTCGTTACAGCTTGGGCAGGTAATCCTAATGAAAAAAGTATCCAATGTCTCTATAATAATCGCTATAAAATTACAAAAGCAGTGGTGGGGCTACATTTTTATCAAACTTCACCGTTTTTTATTAAGAAATTCTGGGGGATAAGTGCTGTACGCTATATCACCAATCGTAATACTGATATATTTCATCCGAAGGTTTACCTGTTTTATAACAATAAAAATAAGTGGGAAGCATTAGTCGGAAGTTCCAATTTGACAATGGGTGGATTTGAAAAGAATACCGAATGTAATGTGTTACTAACATCCGATGAAGATTCCCAAAATGTCTATTCTGACTTGTTGATATTTATCTCAAATCAACATAGAGAATCCGTGATAATGTCAGAAGATGAGTACTTAGTATATTGTGAGTATAGCAAAAAGAATAATAAAAATAAAACATTTGATAATTTAATTGCCCCTCTGAACCATAATCTTACTGGTTTTGATTGGGATATTTATTATTCTCGTCTAATTGATAATGAGGGCAGAAATCATAAGGAAAAGATTAAAATTCGATTAAAATTATTAGACAGATGTCAACTTTTATTCAAAGAGAAAAGTTTCAAGGACTTTAGTGAAGACGAACAAAAAGCCGTGGCAGGTATAGTTGCGAATATTGGCGATGGAATTGAAGATTGGCAATTTTTTGGTAGCACAAGCGCTAATGGTCATTTTAAAACAAAATTAAAAGATAAGAAGATAGTAAAAAGATTGTCTGATGCTATAGACCTGATTCCCCTAGAGGGAAATGTCAATAAAGACATCTATGATAAATATGTAAAAACCATGAAAAATGTATTGGGAATGAATGACCCTGTAACTATATGCACTAGATTTTTAGCATTAAAACGACCTGATTTGTTTGTGTGTATGGCAGGAAGGACTTCAAAAAATGAAGGTCAGTCAACGATATCTAAGTTGCTAGAGATGCTTGGGGAAAAGGTCAAAAAGAGTACTACAATTTCCCTTAATAACTATTGGGATAAGGTGGTTGAGAACATTCGGAATTCGAAATGGTACAAAGAAACAATGAGAGTAGATGCTGATATAATTGAGAAAAGGGTATATCAATATCGCGCTGCAATGTTAGATGGTCTGTGCTATAGGTTAAACGAGTCCTTTAATTAGTTTTTTTCCCTTTTGTTGCAGATTTGCAAACAGTTCTGCAGTCCTTAACAAAGAATAGAAAGAGTAAATTCTTGTAGTTGAAGTTCTTTCGGAATTGAACATTAGGTATCACAAGCGTTGTTATATACTTTATACTAAGGCTATTTTTGGTCTTCCACTATTCGTGGGAGATTTGGAAAGTATGAATAACAATAGTAACAATGACTGAGAAAGTATATATCACCCTTGACGACGGGAGCGTGGTGGAGACTACGATGCATCCTGTGATTGTGTCAGCGAGTCGGGCGACGGATATTCCGGCGTTTTATGCCGACTGGTTCTTTTATCGGCTGCGGAAGGACTATTCGGCTTGGATTAATCCTTTCAATAACAAGAAGGGGTATGTGTCGTATCAGGAAACACGGTTTATTGCCTTCTGGTCGAAGAATCCCAAGCCACTGCTGGAGCATCTGGATGAACTCGATAAACATAATATCGGGTGCTATATCCAATATACGCTGAATGACTATGAGACTGACGGGCTAGAAAAGAAGGTGCCAACAGTACAGGAGCGTATCGACACATTCAAGCGACTTGTTGACCGTATAGGCCTCGGCAGAGTTATTTGGCGGTTCGACCCGCTGGTACTGACTGATAGAATTACAACAGATGTGCTGCTTGACAAGATTGAACGCATAGGCGACCAGCTGAAGGGATAAACCGAGAAACTCGTGTTCAGTTTTGCCGACATCGCATCTTACCGCAAGGTGAAACATAACTTGAAGGAGTCGAACATCAACTATATAGAATGGAATGAACTGGATATGGCTGATTTCGCCAAACGGCTTGTGGAATTGAACAAGAAATGGGGCTTCACCCTTGCCACTTGCGGGGAGAAGATTGACTTGCCAGGTGTGGTACACAATAGCTGCATCGACCATGATTTGATTATCCGTCTTGCCCACAGGGACAAGGTGTTGATGGATTATCTTGGTGTGACAAAGATTCCATTGCAACGAGATATGTTCGGCAATGTGGATTTGCCCCAAGGAGCCATTCTGCTGAACGACGGGACAGCGGCCATACAAAAAATGAAGATGTCCGACAAGGGGCAGCGGGCGGCTTGCGGCTGCATGGTGAGCAAGGACATCGGGCAGTATAACACCTGTCCGCACCAGTGCGAATACTGCTATGCCAACGCCTCGAAGGAGCTGGCTACAGAGAACTGGCACCGCCATCAACTAGACCCACATTCGGAGCTTATAGTTCCTATATGATTATAAATAATAGATATAACACCCATAGAAGAAGAATCATTCGCAGAATATCGCCTTTGTCTGCGTATTTGCATTATTGGTGGATGAAGGCGTTTTTGAACTGTAGCACTGCAACGCTGCTGGCACTAATTGGGGGTGGGGGGACTTGTCGGACAGGTCGGACAGGTCGGACGGGTTGGACAGGTCGGACTGGTTGGACTGGTCTGACTGGGTAGGGCTTTAGGCCGCAATGCGGTGGTTGTATTTTTGCATTGTGTTTGAGTTGCGACGGACTTCGTTGAAGGTTCTGTGTTGCTTCGCTTTAGGTTCGCTTCCGGAGGCGAACAAAGAGCGAAGAAAGACACTCGGCAAAGTGGCGGCGAAGACTCATCACAAAAAAGAGTTCTTTGACATATTTGCTTATAGGTTTTAATCAAGCCCCAGACGTTTGACCTACAAAAATAATTGACCCCAATCGGTAGTTCGGGCGACTTTTATATTCTTTCTCTCTCTTTCTGGTCACTTTATGCCCTATCAGCATTCAAATGACCGATTGGGTGGGGATGGATATCCCGCAGAAAATGAAAAGAGGGTGCCTTTGTGGGACACCCTCTGAGTCATGAAAAGAATGATTTTAAATCAAAGTGATAATACTGATTAGGCACCAATTTTGGTGGTGTAGGCAGCGCTATCGAGCAGGCCGTTGATATCGTCCATGTTCTCGGGTTTGATTTTGATGATCCAACCTTCACCATAGGGGTCGTTGTTGATAGAAGAAGCCTCTTCGAGAGCTTCGTTGAATTCAACCACTTCGCCTTTAACGGGCATGAGGAGGTCGGCCACAGTCTTAACGGCTTCGAGGCTACCGAAAGCTTCGCCAGCTTCGATGGTGTCGCCTACGCAGTCAACGTCAACAAATACGATATCGCCTAATTCGTGTTGTGCATAGTCAGTGATACCAACAAATGCAAATTCGCCTTCAACGCGTACCCATTCATCATCCTGGGTGTACTTTAAATTCTGAGGAATGTTCATGTTATTATTGTTTTAAAATGTAATATTATTGTTTTAAATTTTCTGCAAAAATACACAATTTAGTCCGTTCAGCAAAAAAAAAGTTTTGTGTATCATTTTTTTTTCATACTTTTGTATCATCAAATGAAGTCTGAATTGTGTCTGAGGGTGAGTTCTGTTTGTTGAAATTCAAGACTTTCCGTATTATTTATTGAATCAATACATTTTCGAAAAAAATAATATAAGCACATAAGTTATATTTATGTACAGTAAATCAGAATTAGAAGCCAAGGCGCATATTGAATTGATTAATATCGCCAAGGAATTGGGAATTTCCCGTGCCACGAGAATGGATGCTCAGGAGTTGATATATAAAATTATCGGTCTCCAGTCGGAAAATCCCAAGGCAATTACCAAAGAGCAAGAAGAAAAGAAAAAAGCACAGGCAGCAGAGCCTCGTCCCAAACGTGCGAGAATTAAACCCCAGCTGATTGCGGAGTCCTCTATGTCGAATCCTGAATTGCACCGCCATCATCCGTCTGCCGGGATTGCCAAAGACGGCAAGAAGCCAGTCGAGTCGGCCGAGCAACCGAGTATAAACATAGCAGACCTCGAAATACCGACGATTCCTGTGGTTCCTGAGATGCGAGGCGTTGTGCGCCGCAGCGAGTCGCCGATGCCTCCTACGGGCAAGCGCGATGAAGCACCGATGACTGCGGCAACAGAACCCAAGGATTCTGTCAAGGAAGTGAAGGCAACCCCTGCCGAGAAACAAAAGGCAGAACCCATGGATAGCGATAATACTTCTGCTTCACCTAAGAAAAAGCGTGGCCGTCCCCGCAAGGTGTCGGCTGAAGCTGCTTCTGTGGCAGTAGCGACAGAAACTGTGGTTAATGATAACGCCTCTAAGGCTGAGCCAGAGACTGAGAAAGTGCAGCCCGCTGCTCCAGTTGAACCAGTTGAGAAGAAAACTGCCGCACCTACAGAATCCACCCCAGCCACCGTTACAGAGTCCACCCCTGCCACCGATTCGGAAGAAAACCAGTCGCGTGAGGGTCAAGACAAAATACGTCCCCATCGTCCGCGTATTAAACCTGCCGAGGAGACCGAGAAGGTGACCTTGGTGTCGTTTGATGAAAACGGCAATCCCGCCGATATGAGCGAGAGCGAGATGAACAAATCCAAGGTGGTGACAGTGACTGTGCCCGAAAATCGTGGTTTTGTGCCCAAGGATCGTTATGTGCGTTATGGCAAGCCTATGGATAAGCGTGACCGATTCCATCAGCGCAATGGCGATGGAACGGCAGGCGAGGGCTCAGAAGGCTTTTATGTGCCGAAACAGCAAAAGATATATCCTTTCGACTCGGAAGGCGTGATTGAGGTGGAAGGACTACTGGAACTGAGTCCTGACGGGTATGGCTTTTTGAGGTCGTCCGACTACAATTATCTCAACTCCCCCGATGATGTCTATGTGTCGGCCATGATGGTGCATCAAACGGGACTGAAAACCGGCGACACGGTGAGAGGTATGGTGCGTCCTCCAAGAGAGAACGACAAGTTCTTTATCCTGGTCAAAATTATCGAGATTAACGGTCTCTCGCCCGAACGTATACGTGACAGAGTTCCGTTCGAGTCTCTAACTCCTCTTTTCCCCGAAGAAAAGTTCAAACTCACAGGTCATCCCACCGAGACCTACTCCACGCGTATTATCGATATGTTCACGCCTATCGGAAAAGGCCAGCGTGGTTTGATTGTGGCACAGCCCAAGACCGGTAAGACCACCCTCTTGAAAGAGGTTGCCAATGCCATCGCATTCAACCACCCCGAGGTCTATTTGATGGTGTTGCTCATCGACGAACGCCCCGAGGAGGTGACCGACATGCAGCGCAGTGTGAATGCCGAGGTGATTGCCTCGACCTTCGACGAACCCGCCGACCGCCATGTAAGGATTGCCAATATCGTTTTGGAAAAGGCTAAACGCATGACCGAATGTGGCCATGATGTTGTGATTGTGCTTGACTCCATCACCCGTCTCGCTCGTGCCTACAACACGGTTCAGCCTGCATCGGGCAAAGTGTTGTCGGGCGGTGTGGAGGCCAATGCCCTTCAGAAACCCAAGCGCTTTTTCGGTGCCGCCCGTAATATTGAGAATGGTGGCTCGTTGACCATCATCGCCACAGCCTTGACCGAGACCGGCAGCAAGATGGATGATGTGATTTTCGAAGAGTTCAAGGGAACAGGCAATATGGAGCTTCAGTTGGACCGCAAGATGGCCAACAAGCGCCTCTATCCTGCCATCGACCTCGTGGCTTCGAGCACCCGCAGGGACGACCTCTTGGTGCCCAGAAACGTTCTGAGCCGCACTTTGGTGTTGAGAAACCAGCTGACCGACATGACCCCCGTCGAGGCTATGGAATTCCTGCTGAAGAATATGGCTCACACCCGCAACAACGAAGAGTTCCTGTTTACAATGGACAAGTAATAAAAACCAAAGAAAGCTTAGGGCATGAGTTCTAAGCTTTCTTCTTTTATAGAAATAATTGAAATATGAAACGAGGATTTGGAAGCGACAACCATTCGGGAGTGGACTCCGAGGTGTTGGACGCCATTGTGAATGTAAATAAAGAGCATGCATTGGCCTACGGCGACGATGAATATTGCCAAGAAGCCGAGATGCTGATTCGCATAGCCTTCGGTGCAGGCAATGCCGGAGTTTATTTTGTATTCAACGGAACGGGCGCAAACGTATTGAATATTGATGCCATGTGCCGTTCTCACGAGGCTGTGGTATGTGCCGAGACCGCCCATATCAATGTGGACGAATGTGGCGCGCCTCAACGTATCGTAGGATGCCGTTTGCTCACTGTCGACACCCCGGACGGCAAGCTGACTCCCGATTTGGTGAAGACCCGCCTTCACGGTTTCGGTTTCGAACATCATTCCCAGCCCAAGGCTATAAGTATCAGCCAACCAACCGAGTTGGGCACGCTTTACACTCTTGACGAAATCAAGGCTCTGGCCCGGTTGGCACACGACTATGGCATGTATCTGCATATCGACGGCGCGCGGCTGGCAAATGCCGCTGTGGCTCTTGGCTGTTCTTTCGGTGCTATGACCACCGAGTGCGGGGTCGACTGCGTATCGTTTGGCGGCACCAAGAACGGGTTGTTGATGGGCGAGAGTGCCGTGATTCTGAATCCCGATTTGAACAAAGAGTTAAAGTACCGCCGCAAACAGATGGGGCAACTCTACAGCAAAATGCGCTTTGTGGCTGCCCAGTTCATGGCCTATCTGGAGCGTGGCGTTTGGAAACGCAATGCGGAACACAGCAACCGTATGGCCGGGAAACTATATGCTGCCGTGAAGGATTTGAAGGGTGTGAAGGTGATGTATAAAGTGGAGGCCAACAGCGTGTTTGTCCAGCTCCCACACGAGGTATGGACCGCACTGCAGAAAGAATATTTCTTCTACGATTGGGACGAGTCTCAGAATGTGGTACGTTGGATGTGCTCGTTCGATACCACCGAGGCGGATATCGAGGCTTTTGTGGGTTCTCTCCGTCGTTTGTTGGCATAGTTGCACCCATTGCTTCATTAAGGCTTGTTCTATTGTAAATACTGACTGGGTTTGATTTTTAAGGTTGTTGATTTAAACCATGATGGGTTAAAGTGTTATGCCCGGCTGACTGAGGCACAGCTACGCAATCGGCTGGAGCCTGAAAAGGGTATCTTCATTGCCGAGAGCCCGAAGGTGATAAAGGTGGCTTTGCAGGCGGGCTGTATACCGTTGTCATTGCTGATGGAGGAACGACAACTGGAAGGGCAGGGGGGCGAGATTGTCTCCCTTTGTGGTGATGTGCCTGTGTATGTGGGCGACCGCGATTTGTTGGCTCATCTTACGGGATATGAACTCACCCGCGGGGTGCTCTGTGCCATGCAAAGGCCTCATTTTCCCACCCCCGAGGAGATATGCCGGCAAGGCAGAAGGATAGCCATTATTGATAGCGTGGTAAACAGCACCAACACAGGTGCTATTTTCCGTGCTGCCGCTTCGTTGGGCATGGATGGCGTGCTGCTCACTCCCTCCTGCTGCGATCCGCTCAACCGCAGAAGTGTCCGTGTAAGCATGGGGACGGTGTTTCAGGTGAAGTGGACCTATATTCAAGGCTGGCCTCATCCGGCAATGGAACAGCTTAAAACATGGGGCTACAGCACTGCCGCCCTGGCCTTGCGTCCGGGTGCTATGTCTGTCGACAATCCCCAGCTGAAGGCACAGGAACGTTTGGCCATAGTGATGGGTACCGAAGGTGACGGACTTAGTGGCAGAGTGATAGACGACTGCGACTACAGGGTAATAATTCCGATGCAGAACGGGGTGGATTCGCTCAATGTGGCCGCCGCCGCCGCGGTGGCTTTCTGGGAGCTGTCCAAACGTTAGCTATTATCCCGGCCACTCGGCGTTTTCCGGGCTTTATCGGTTCAGCACAATGCGGAATACGGTTCCTTGTCCCTCAACTGAATATTTCACGAAGATGCGTCCTTTGTGGTAGTCGTTGATAATGCGTTTGGCCAGCGACAGTCCCAATCCCCAGCCACGCTGTTTGGTTGTGAATCCCGATTCAAAGATACGTTTCTGTATCGAGGGCGACATTCCTTTGCCTGTGTCGGCCAAATCGATATATACATGCCGTGTGTCGGACGATACCACTACGGTGAATGTACCCACTCCGTCCATTGCGTCGATGGCGTTCTTGCAGATATTTTCTATCACCCATTCGAACAGATAGCTATTGAGTGGCACCTGTATGTCGTTGTCCGGGAAGTTTGTGACAAATTTCACCTTGCGGGAGCTTCGTGTCTGCAAATAGTTGATGGCATTCTGGATAGCTTGGCATACATTCTCGTCGTTCAGTTCGGGTATCGACCCTATCTTCGAGAACCTGAGTGTGACTGTCTCGAGTCGATTCAAGTCCTTGTTGATTTCTGTGGCATAGTTCTGCGTGAATGTCTTGCCCTCAAGGTACTGTGTCCAAGCCATAAGTGAAGAAATCGGTGTACCCAGCTGATGGGCGGTTTCTTTGGCCATACCCACCCATATCTTGTTCTGTTCCATATCGCGTGTGTTGCGGATAAGGTAGTATGTGATGATAACCAACACCACCAGAATGAACAGATAGAGCAGAGGCACCCATGTGAGCGACTTGAGCAGGGGAGTGTTCTCATAGAATAGGTAGGCCCGTCGCCCGTTGGGCAGGCGGAACTCTATGGGGTCGTTCTCCTCTTCCATCTCGCACAATTTCTCAGCCAATCGGTCGGGCGTGTCGAATTCTCTCAGTGGTATGTTGCCGCTGCCCAGCACTTCGCCTTGCAGGCTGTCCACAACCAACACGGGCACGAATACCGAGTTGTTTGTGATTTCGGACAGGAACGATTCGTTGAAGCCGTCGAGCACATGGCGCAGGTCGGTATATACCTTCGACTCTTTGTAGTACAGCGTCAGCGGCATACCCCATATAGAGTAGTGGAAAGGCTCGTTGTGCGAGAACTCGTCCAGCAGTGCCCCCTCCAGTTTCTGCCCTTTCAGTTCGTTGGGCACTGTGATGATAGAGTCGGGGTCTGTAATGATGATGGCGGTTTCGCAGCTGTCCACAATATAGCGCACATAGTCCAAACTGAAATCGGCATCATAGTTCATGTCGTTCCGGTCGAACGAACGCAGAATGTTGGTGTACATCCGCATCTTGCGGTGCTCGTCCAGTGCCACGCTGGCAAAAAACTCCTCCGAATATGAAACTAGCTCGGCTTTCTGGCTTATGGCCTGTGCCCATAGTTTCACCTTTTGCAACTCGGAATTGCGTATCTGTGTCGATAGATTGTTGATTTCGAACAGTGCGAAGGCTGCCATTACGACTGTGGCGACGAGGATGAACCATTTTATCTTTTTCATAGCTTTGCTGACTATGTTTTTTTATGACATTTTAATCGACTTGGCGGGTTGTACGTGCGAGATGTAGGCAGCGGGTATAAGCATGGCGGCCACACAGACAGCCAGAGTCCCGAGGCTTACGGCTATAAATATCCAAGGGTTCAGGTCGATGGGCACCGAGCTCATCGAATAACTGGCCGAGTCGAGACTGATGATTTGGAAGTGGTGTTGCAGCCAGCACAGTATCAAAGCTATAACATTGCCCCACACAATTCCGCGTCCCACAATGGATGCACATTTGATAAGGAATATCCGGCGGATTGATGAGTTGTCGGTCCCGAGGGCTTTCAGTATTCCGATGGTGGAGGTTTTCTCAAATATCATGATGAGAAGTGCCGAAATGACCGACACGATGCATACCAGCATCATGATGACAATGATGAGGATGATGTTGGAGTCCAGGAGGTCCAGCCAAGAGAAGAGTGCGGGATAGCGGGTCACAATAGTGGTGAGTGTGAGGTCGTACCCCATCAATGGGAGCAGGCTGTTGGCAATGCGGTCCAAGTGTGCGAAGTTGTCCACCAAAACCTCATATCCGGCCACTTGGGTGCTGTCCCACTCGTTGAGCCGCTGCACCTGTCTCAGGTCGCCCACCAGGTAGTGCTCGTCAAAGTCGTTGAGGTCAGTGTTGTATATGCCGCACACCTCGAAAGCGCGGGCCCGATAGGTGTCGGTTTGCCAGAAATATGTGCGCACTTTGTCTCCCAGGTTCAGGTGCAGCTTGTCGGCAATAGTCTGCGATACGATTATTTCGTTCGATGGTTTGTCCTCGGGGAACGCAAACAGGCGTCCTTCAACAAGATGCGAGGCGAAAAATGCCGAGTCGAAGCCGGCATCCACTCCTTTGAATATCACGCCCTGTATCTGGTCTTCGGTCTTCACCATTCCCCCCTTCTCGGCAAAAAACTGTAAGTGTTTCACTCCCGGAGCCTCTCTTATGAGTTCCACCTCCGGACGTGTAATGTCGATAGGTGTTGGCTCGTAGGTGTTGCCCATTGCGTAGCTGCCTACCACTATGTGTGAGCCAAAGCCCACCACCTTTTGGCGTATCTCTTTTTGAAATCCGCGGAGGATAGATACGGACAATATCATCACTATCACGCCGAGGGCAATGCTGTAGGTGGCAATGCTCACCAACGGGCCGGAGTAGCTTTTGCGGTCGCGGGGAAGGAATCGTTGGGCTATGAAGCGTTCAAATCGCATTTTTCTTTTCTTGGAGCTGTAAGTGTAGGTACATCGAGGATGGGTGTGAGGACTTCACCCTTATCCTATACCGTTATTATAATGGGGCGGCCGGCGGGATTGATGCCGTTGCCTGTTTCCCTTCCGGCCGTCCCTGCAATGGGTATGGACGGAATGCTTTATTTCTTCCAGGCATTCACAATGCCCATAAAGTCTTCTGCCTTGAGCGATGCACCGCCGATAAGGCCGCCGTCCACGTCGGGATTGGAGAAGAGCTCTTTCGCATTCGAGGGCTTGCAACTTCCGCCATACAGGATGCTGGTCTCGTCGGCCACCTCCTTGCCATATTTTTCGGCAATGAGTCCACGGATAAAGGCGTGCATCTCCTGTGCCTGCTCGGGTGTGGCGGTCTTGCCTGTGCCGATGGCCCAGACGGGTTCGTATGCCACCACTATCTTGCCAAACTCTTCAGGGCTGAGGTGGAACAGACCGTCGGTTATCTGTTTCTTCACCACATCAAACTGGCGGTTTTCTTCACGCTCCTGCAGCACCTCGCCGCAGCACACTATGGGGCGTATGCCGTGGGCAAGCAGTTGGTTCACCTTGCGGGCTATGATCTCGTCGGTCTCGTGATAGTAGGCACGGCGTTCGCTGTGTCCCACAATGCAGTACTCCATCTCGAGCGATTCGAGCATGGCCGCCGATACCTCTCCGGTATATGCACCGCTCTCCTGGTCGCTCACGTTCTGGGCTCCCACTGCAAAGTAGGATCCGTCGCTATAGTCGCCCGCCATTTCCAAATAGGGGAAGGGGGGACACACGATGACGAGGGTGTCGGCATCGGGGGTATCGTTTTCCAAACATGTCACGATGTCGTCGATAAGCTCGTCGGCTTCCTGGAATGTTTTATTCATTTTCCAGTTTCCTGCAACAATGTGTTTTCTCATAGTGAATTGTGTTTAAAGGTTAATTGTATTATTGATATTACTTAATGTTGTCGTTTGGCTCTCTGTTGTTCCTCGTATTTCTTGAAGAATGGCAGTATTGCCTTGGTGGGTAGCACCTTGTTCATGATGATGCGCCGCTCCTCGTTCAGTATTATCATCGTCGGGGCTCCGTGCACATTGTATGCCACCTGATAGTCGATATTGACATTTTGTCCGCCCACATTCACAAATGGCAGGTTGTGCTCGCGCACATATTTTTTCCATTTCACCACATCGGCCTCATAGCCCACCGCGTAGACCTCGAAGAATTTGTTCCCTGCCGCCGAGAGCGAGTCATATAGCTCTTTCAGCGTCTCTGTCTGTTCTTGGCAGTGGTGGCAGTCCGGGTCCCAAAACCACAGTATCACATACCGCTGTGGAAACCTGTGCGACGATATCCAGTCTTTTGGGTCGGGCGACTGGTTGGTGTCGGCCATATACAGCTCCTGCCCCTTTGCACCAATTAGCGACTGCTCCAGGAACTCCACCGTCTGGCGCTTGTTCTGTATGTCGGCTGCCGAAGCCCATGTGCAGATGCCCGAAAGGTAGAACTCGCGTACCAGATGACACCACACAGCGTCCCACCCTATTTTCTTGGTCGAGCGATAGTAACGGGGCATGATATAGTCCAGGAAATAACGCAGCATGACTGTGTCGCTCTCTATCGAGTGGAACAGGCGGTCGGCATATTTGCAAATTGTGTCGCAGTCGGCGTCGAACAGCACACCGAAAAAGAAGTAGTTCATCTTGTTGAACAGCTCCCAGGTGTAGAGCAGCGAGTGGTCGCTCAAGTCTACGTCGTCCCAGTAATGGTTACGATAGTAGTAGGGTTTGTCCACCACCTCGTCCGGCACTATGGGGCCGCGGAACATGTCGAGGAGTTGGAAAAAGCGGTAATTCTTATTCTTCTTTATGTAGTTTTCTTCCCACTCAATCATTTGTGCCGATAGTTCGTCCATCTCCTTTTCGGCCTTCTTGCGCACTTCCGGGTCGGTCGATTTCTTTCGCTCATCGATATCGCGGGCCTGTTTTCGTGCCTCGGCTATACGGTTGTTGTATTGGAACATCACCTTGTTTGCTTCCGACCCCTTGATGTCCTTCTCCGGGTTGGCCACACCGTAGGTCGGAGTGGTCACTATGGTGAATTGCTGGCTGCCGTCAATAGTGAAGTCCATCATGGTTTTCTTGGCACCCCGCTCAAAGAGGGTATACATTCCGGTTTCCCATGGCTTGTTGCCCATAAAGGTATATACACCGTAGCGGGTGGAACCCACCGTCTTGTCCTGCCGTATCGCGCTGTCTACGATAAGTGCCTGCTCGCGGTAGTGGTAGCCTATATACAGGGTGTCGGCCGTTGCATCGGGAATGTCGAAGCGCATCTTGTATTTCTGTGCCTGGCAGGGTAGAAGCAATGTAGCCAAAAGTAGGGTGATAACAAAGTGTTTGGTCATAATGGTCTTGATATTTGATATTTTATAGTCTGGTTATTTTACCATTTTGTTTTTCAATGTGTTGTATGTTACGTTTCTGTTTGTCGAACACCAATGTCGCCACAATGGTGATAGTAATGTTCTTCGACGGTTTGTCATAGATATAGGGGGCAGATGTAGGACAAATCTGATAGGCTACGCCGAATCCCAGATCCATCACCCCGTATCGCAGCAAGCCGTCAAAACCTGTGGCAGGCTCGAACAGCCCCATATAGGGTGCCTGCAGGTACAGCCCGTCCCAGTGGCGGCGTCCCAGCTCGTCCTGTCCGCAGAGCCGGCCCCACATGGCGTTGATTTGCAGAAAAGGCTGGGGTTGCGACCACGACAATTCCCACAGCGGCATCGGGGCCGTGTAGTTGAGACACAAGTGTGCGTAGTAGTTGGCGGCAAAGGTGTTGGGCCGCACAGTGAGAAATGTATTGCGGAAATAGTATATTGCGTATGCTGTACCCGAGAGGTCGAACATTCGGCTATACGGAGCATCGAGCGAAGCGTACCCCACTTGTGCAAAGACATTGAGCCCGAAGTCGCCGGGTTCGGCATTGTATTGAGCTATACCGTTGAAGTACTTATGCTGCTCTCCGCTGGCGGTGGTGCAGATGCCCCCCTTCATCTGGAGCGACACCCCTTTGCCCCACACCACCTTCGCTGCAGCTTCGCTGAAGGTTCGCATTTCGGTCCTCTGTTCCGGGCGCTTGGGATACAACACACCCTCATTGTTGAAACGGTAGTCCTCCCACGTCTGTCGAAGTGTGAAATTCATATCCCACATACGCGACGGTGAGAGCATCAACTCCAGCCCCGCACCGCGCACTCCCGCATAGCGTGACGATACGAAGTTTGTGTTGTAGTGCGGCGAAGTCATCTTGTAGCTTTCCAGCCGTCGTGACGCCACTTGAAACACATCCTTATATCCTTGAATCCTGATTCGCGGGTCGGCCCGTCCGGGGAGCCTCAGCTGCACTCCGCCGCCAAACTTAAACTCGTGGTCGCGTGTGCCATAAGCCCCGTAAGCCTGCATGGTCCATTGTCCCAGCACCGTCTTGGGGTTCTCGGCCGTGACGTTGGGAATAACCCACGAGAGCGACGCCTCGAAGCGGGCACCCTCGTAGCGGTTATAGTTTAAAAGCCGGTCAGCGTCAAAAAAGAGAGCCGTGGGAGCCTTGTAGGGGGTAATCCGTATCATCTGCCCCATAGTCAGTGTGGCAAGCAGCATTAGCGGTATTATAATATGTCTTTTTGTCAGCATGAGTACGCAGTATTGCAAATTGCAAAGATACAAAAATTCTTTGAGCTGACGAAAAATATTTTTCCCTCCACCCTTGCATCACTATTCAATGCATTGTATATAAATATTCTATTCCGTAACCCCACCAACCCTTTCCGCATCCCTTTCCCCTTTCTCCGATGGCCTTTTCACGCCGAAGATGGCCTTCTTCCTTTCCGTTGCCCATTCCACCGCTTTTCGCCCATAGCCCGTTTCATTTCCCCCTCTTTCGCCCCACCTGTCACCTTTTTCCCCAGCTCAGACCCCTCCGTTACAATCCCTTCATACCTCTCATTTCTTTTGCCTGTTTCCAGTTCCCCGTTTCCGTCAATCATTTCCATTCACTGCCCGTTTCTAGTTTACCGTTTCTGTCAATCTTTTCCGTTCACAGCCCTTTTTCCGCTTCCACGCCCTTCCGATTAATCAGCCCCCTCATCCGATTGCCTTCCCACTCTTCCAGCTCCCTCATCTCCCACAGTTCCATTGTCTGTTTCTTTTTTCGGCACGCACAATTGGTTATTCCCGCAATCGCTTTGCTTTCAGTCGCTTCAAACTACTTAGAGAACTGTCTTTAAGCGCTGTGGTTACGAAGAACTCAAGAAGAGCTTACTATGTGCTTAAGGGTAAGCGGAGATGAAAAGGAGATGGATTTGGTTGTGAGCGGGGGAAGGTTGGGCTGGAGAGGGAGATAGTATGATTGGGAAAACGGGAGGGAACGGAAAAGAAGAGAGGGAAGCAGGTGTTGGGGAGCGGGAGGTGATGGGGGAGGTGGGAAGTGTTTTTGGGATGAGGTGGGGGAGGGAACGGAAGTGTAGATAAGGGGACAAGTGGTTGGGCATGAGAGGGTGAGAGGTCGAGGTGGGGAAGTGTTGAGCAGGGGTGCTGTGAGGTTGGATTAGGGGTTGCTGCGGGGTTGGGGACAGTGGATGTGGGTTTAAAAAATGGATGGATATTGAATTAATTATTCGCTATTTCAAAAAAAAATCGTAATTTTGCATTTCGTATTAACGGAACATAAAAATTAAATATATATATAAACTACAAATTCTGAAAGAAATGAACTACGATGTCATCGTTATAGGAAGTGGTCCTGGAGGATATGTGGCAGCCGTGAAGGCAGCTCAATTGGGAATGAAAACCGCTGTTGTGGAACGTGAGAACCTTGGCGGTATATGCCTTAATTGGGGATGTATTCCCACCAAAGCGCTGTTGAAGAGCGCACAGGTGTTTAACTATATCAGCCATGCTGCCAACTATGGTGTGGCCGCACAGCCTGTAGAGGCCGACATCACCGCTATGGTGCAGCGTTCGCGTGGAGTGGCCGAGACGATGAGCAAGGGAGTGCAGTTCCTTTTGAAGAAGAACGGCGTGGATGTGATTATGGGTACTGCCAAAGTGAAGCCGGGGCATAAGGTGTCTGTGACCGATGCCGAAGGCAAGGAGACCGAATACGAGGCCGAGCATATCATAATAGCCACCGGAGCCCGCAGCCGTGTGATGCCGAGCATGCCGCAGGATGGCAAGCACATCATTGGCTACCGTGAGGCAATGACGCTGCCTTTCAAGCCTAAGAGTATGGTGGTGTGCGGCAGCGGTGCCATAGGCAGTGAGTTTGCTTTCTTCTATCAGAGCATCGGCGTGCAGGTGACACTGGTGGAGTTTATGCCCCAGATACTGCCCAATGAGGATGAGGATACCGCTTCGCAGATTAGCCGCAGTTTCCGCAAAATGGGCATGAAGGTTATGGCAAGTGCAAGCGTGGAGAAGGTGGATGTGGACGGCGACGTTTGCCATGTGACTATCAAGGATATGAAGAAAAACACCGAAACGGTGGTTGACTGCGATGTGGTGCTGAGTGCCGTGGGTGTGATTACCAACCTGGAGAATCTGGGATTGGAAGAGACTGGCATCGAGGTAGAACGCACCAAGATAGTGGTGGACGACTATTACCGCACCAATATGCCGGGCTATTATGCCATTGGCGATGTGGTGCACGGGCCTGCTTTGGCACATGTGGCCAGCGCAGAGGCCATTTGCTGTGTGGAGAAGATAGCGGGTCACGAGCCCAAGCTGGTGAACTACAACAATATTCCCGGTTGCACGTATACCACTCCCGAGGTGGCCAGCGTGGGATTGACCGAGAAGAAAGCTGTAGAGGCCGGCAAAGAGGTGCTGGTGGGCAAGTTCTTCTTCAAGGCCAGCGGAAAGGCCACAGCGGCAGGCAATACCGATGGTTTCATCAAGATGGTGATAGACAAGAACACCGACGAGATTTTGGGTTGCCACATGTGTGGCGACAATGTCACCGAGATGATAGCCGGTATCGTGGCTGCCCGCGAGAACCACCTGACAGCCAAACAGGTGGCCGGAGCCATTCATCCGCATCCCACGATGAGCGAGGCTGTGATGGAGGCTATCGAGGCTGCCTATGGATGTGCCATTCACGGATAAACAGTATTTAAACCGAAGAGATTTAAACATAAACACTGATAATCAAAGAGTCCTAAAAAAAACTTATAGTTATGAAACTTCTACCTAAGTATCGCAAAACTATTGCTAAAGGGTTGACAGTGTGGGTTTCGAACCATTATTGCCCCACCTTGTTTGGCATCCGCGGCCATTACGAGTCGTCGTATAAATCGGGTCAGTATGTGGAATGCGGAGCTCCGGGAACAGGTTTCTTTGTGAGAAACAGTTCGAGCCATTCATACAAGAATTTCTGCAAGGAAGAGCGTGCCAAGCTTGTGCCGCAGTATAAGAACATGGTCCAGGGAAAGGAATTCTCGTTCGAAAAGGAGATAGAGCGTGTTACGAAAGCCAAGGAAGCTAATACAGACCCGATAAGGGACATGATATTGGAGTCGTACCTGAACGTGTTGCCGTTGGCCAAAGAGGCTGAGGAGGCAGAACGGTATGTGAATGGCATCAAGGAGTTGTCGCATCGCAGACACCGCCTTACTTCATACCAGTCGCATGTGATGTCGGGTATTAAGTCGAAGATTGCCCGTCTGGGTCACGATGTGCGCGACATTCAGCTGTATATCCCCAAGCTTTGTGGCGAGGAGCTTTACCAGCAATTTGCCGATGTGGCCAAGCAGTTCACACAGGTGGCCTCAAGTCACCGCATTTGGAGCGTTCGCGAAAACTATGAGGGGCTGGAGGCTGCATTCACTCAGGTTTACTTCGACTTGGGTATCTTCAACTTCATACAGGCACCGCTGATGACCCCGATGATGCGCGATGCTGAGGGGAGAAAGATTTTCTTCTATCCCGAGTTTGTAATCCGTGCGAAGGATTCGGTGGACTTTGAAGTGTTTGAAATGAAGTCGCTGACATTCCTGTTCAGGGAAGTGCCCTACGATATGATATCGAACATGGTGATTGACAGCTACTATGATGTAGACGACTCGTCGAGTTCCACAAGGTTGCACCGCCGCAATTATGAACAATTTGGCGACGGCCTGCTGGTGAACAAGGACAGCAAAGCCCTGAACGACATGGAAGAGGAGACCAAGATACGTGAACGTGTGGTGGGCGAACTCTACGTGCCGGAGATGAAGATGCGCTATTATGTGCGCGACGTGAAGGCTTTGCGTACTTTTGTTCATACACTGAACGAATACAAGGACAAACTGCTGGACAACGAATAGGTGAGCGTTGTTGTACGGACTGAAAGGATGATGGGATTGGAATAATGCCACATCCTTTCACTTGTGCAACGCGGTGCCCCCGGCAGGCAGGATGGACACCGTGCGTTGGAGCAAGGCCGCAAAGGAACAGACATTAAAAGTAAACAGCATTTGAAGAAGAAATACATATACCGATTCAATCCCCACACTCTGGCATACGAGAAGGTGGAGGCTACACTGGGCGACAGGTTGAAACGCATTTCGACCACAGTGTTGCTTGGGGTGGTGCTGGGTGTGCTGTTTGCCTTGGTGGCCTACTACTTTATCGACTCGCCAAAGGAAAGGATGCTGAAAGCCGATATAGCGCAATATAAACGTGCGATGAACGAGTTGAACAAGAGTGTGTCGCGCTGCAATGCGGTGCTGGCCGACATAGAGGAGAGGGACAGCGCGGTGTATCGCACTATTTTCGGGGCAAACCCGGTGAGCGAGGCAAAACGCAAGCCGATGCCGCAGGACTACAGCAAATTGGGCGGAAGAGCATCGGGCAAGATGATAGCTTTGACCCAACTGCGTGTGGACACACTGGAGCAACGGCTGTATGCCCAGTCGGTGTCACTTGACCAGATATACAAGATGGCGGGCACCAAAGAGCAGCGTATGGCAACGATGCCGGCCATTATGCCGATAAAGAAGAACCAATGCAAGATGGTGTCGGGTTTCGGTATGAGGTATCACCCCATACTGCACTACCGCAGGATGCACACGGGTGTGGACTTGACTGCACCGCTGGGCACACCGGTACATGCCACAGGCAACGGCACTGTGGTGGTGGCCGGCAGGGGACAGAACCTGGGCGGATATGGCGTGTGTGTGGTGATAGACCACGGATATGGGTTCAAGACACTGTATGCCCACCTTTCGGATGTGGATGTACAGCCCGGGCAGAAAGTGAACCGGGGCACTGTGATAGGCAAGGTGGGACGGACAGGACTGGCCCAGGGATACCATTTGCACTACGAGGTGATACAGAACGGGAACAAAGTGAATCCGGTGTACTACTTCTTCAACGACCTGACCCCGGCCGAGTATGACGAGGTGCTGGAGGCCTCGATGAACGAGAATCAGTGTTTGAGCTGATGATTATAGTTATTAATAATAGAAAACATATATTATTATATTGAAGATAAAAATAGACGATAATGCGGGTTTTTGTTTCGGAGTGGTGAAAGCCATAGGAACAGCCGAGGAGGAGTTGTCCCGCTCGGGGACGCTTTATTGTCTGGGCGATATAGTGCACAACAACGCTGAGGTTCAGCGCCTGAAACAGAAGGGACTGGAGGTGATAGACCACAGCCAGTTGCCCGCGGTGAAGGGGAAGAAAGTGCTGATTAGGGCTCACGGCGAACCGCCATCGACCTACAGACAGGCTGAAGCCCTAGGAATAGAGCTGAAGGATGCAACATGCCCTATAGTGCTGGCATTGCAGCAAAAAATACGCAAGGGCTATGACGAGATGTGCGCCCTGGAGCCTGAGGGACAAGTGGTGATATTCGGCAAACCCGGACACGCAGAGGTGATAGGCCTTTGCGGACAGACCGACAACAGGGCCGTGGTGGTGAGCACCCCCGACGATTTGGACCATGTGGATTTCGGCAGACCCATAAGGCTGTATTCGCAAACCACCAAGAGCAAGGAGGAATACCGCCAGCTGATAGACAACATGAAGGCACGTGTGGAGGCGAGAAACGGAGAGACGGAGGAAGGCTTCTTTGTGGCCTATGACACCATTTGCAACCGGGTGGCCAACCGTGCGGTGATGCTGGAAGAGTTTGCCAGGGGAGTGGATGTGGTGCTGTTTGTGAGCGGCAAGGGGAGCTCGAACGGCCATTATCTGTATGAGTATTGCAAAGAGGTGCAGCCCAACACGCGGATGGTGTCGGCGGTGGAAGAATTGAGAAGCGAATGGTTTGAAGGGGTGGAACAGGTGGGGGTGACCGGAGCCACAAGCACGCCGCGATGGTTGATGGAAGCTGTGGCACAGGAGGCGGAGCGTCTGAGCCTAAAGAATGGCCAGGACGAAACTAAACGGAATTGACAAACAAAAAAAGAGATAGACAGTGTATCTGAGTAATATAAAGATTAGTAATTTCAAGACGTACGAAGAGGTGGATGTTGACTTCTGCTCGAATGTCAACTGCCTGGTGGGCAACAACGGGGTGGGGAAGACCAACCTGCTGGATGCCATCTACTATTTGTCGTTTTGCAAGAGCTATTTCAATCCTATAGATACTCAGAACATACGACACGGCGAGGACTTCTTTGCGGTACACGGCATGTATGACTTTGACGCTGAGCGGGTGCAGGTGTCGTGTATAGAGCGGAAGGGACAGCCGAAACAGATGCGATGGAACAAAAAGGTATACAAAACCTTTGGCGAACATATAGGGAGGATACCGCTTGTGGTGGTGTCGCCCAACGATATTGAGGTGATACATGGAGGGAGCGAAGTGCGGAGGAAATTTGTGGACGGGGTAATCTCGCAGACAGACAGGGGCTATCTGGACCACCTGCTGCAGTATCAGAAGGCATTGGTGCAGCGCAACCACCTGCTGAAGCAATTCTATGAAGACCAGCAATGGGACGAGGCAAGCATTGCCATCTGGGATGAGCAGCTGGTGAGGCACGGCGAACTGCTGTATGACGGGAGGAAACGCTTTTTGGAAGAGTTTCTGCCTCTGTTCAACGAGTACTACTCGTGGATAAGCAACAGCGGGGAGCGGGCGACGGTGGAATATGTGAGCAATGCCGAGGTGCCGCTGCAGCAACAGCTGACCGAAGCACGCCGCAATGACAGGTATGCCCAATACACCACCGTGGGTCCGCACAAGGACGATGTGACGCTGGGGATAGACGACTATCCGGTGAAGAAATTCGGGTCGCAGGGACAACAGAAGACCTTTTTGCTGGCGCTGAAGCTGGGTCAATTCGAATATATCTATCAAAGGAGCGGAGTGAAACCGATACTGCTGCTTGACGATATATTCGATAAGTTGGATATGGTGAGGGTGAAACAGTTGGTGCATCTGGTGGGGAGCGAGCGGTTTGGTCAGGTGTTTCTGACCGATACACAGCCCGGAAGGGTGGAGGATATCTTTGCCGAAATACCCCATGTGGAGCATCGGATATTCGAGGTGACGCGCGGAAAGTTGGAACTGAAACAGGAAGGAACAAATGTATAGTAACGAACATACATTGCAGGATTTGCTGAAGCAGGCCTTCCACCGTCTGGATATGGACGACACGGCAAATGAGATTGATGTGAAATATGCCTACCGTCAAGTGGCTGGCAATTTGATAAATCAACTCACGTGGTCGATTCAGTTCAAGGACGGGGTGCTGAGGCTCGGTATCGCGTCGCCGGCACTGCGCGACGAGTTGTGGATGAGACGCGAAGGGTTGACAAAGTCAATCAATCACACGCTTGGGCGCAATGCGGTGAAAAAGATAGTGCTATTCACAAGAGGGGATATGGCCATGAGTGGCAAACAATGATGTATGAATAAACAATTAAGAAAAGAATGAAACAGGTATTAAAGGCATTGAACATGATACGGCTTTGCGACGAGAAGTCGTTCTGGCTGCGTATAATATATGTGGTGATACTGAATGCATTGCCCATGCTGAACCTTTATATACTGAAGTTCCTTGTGGATTCGGTGACCGAGGGGAATGTGGCCGTGATAATGGGGGTGCAGATGGATGTGTACACCACTTTGGGACTGTTCTGTGCCATCTTTCTGCTGAACCGCTTTGTAGGGGTGCTGAACAGTGTGAACAACGACATCATGCAGCAGCGGCTGATAGACTATATCAGTGAGCGGATGCAGCACCAGTCGGCACGCTTGGATATGTCGTATTTCGACAATCCCACCTATCACGACACTTATCATAGAGCCCAGCAGGAGGCTTCGTACCGTCCTATTCAGATATTGAACGGGTTCATGGGACTTTTGGGGTCGCTGATTTCGATTACCATTATTGTGATGATGCTTGCCACAGCTTCGGGCTGGATTATCGTGGTGATGGTGGCGGCAGTGGTGCCCTCGTTTATTGTGAGGATAATCAAATCGAGACAGATTTATGCTTTCAGGCGCAACAATACCCAGAACTATCGTCGCACAAGTTATTATACTTCCCTTCTTGGCGGACGTGACTTTGCCAAGGAGATGCGTACTTTCGGCTTGGCTCCTTTCTTCCGCAAACGGTTTGTGGACATCCGCAAAGCGCTGGTGACCGATTTGGTGCGTATATCCCGCCGGTTGGGGGTATACGACTCGATATGTGCCATTGTGGAGACTGCGGCACTGTTCTTTGTAACAATGTTTTTGATAATGAGTGCCGTTAACGGGTCCATCACCGTGGGTTCGTTCGTCGTGCTATTTGAGGCCTTCCGCCGTGGGCAGTCGCAACTGACCAGCTTGGTGAGCAGTATCACGGGGTTGTACGACAACCGCCTGTTTATAGGTAACCTGTTCGAGTTCCTCGATTTGGAGCCTACCATTTTGTCTCCCAAAGATGCAAAGCCTTTCCCGAAACATGTGACGAGTGTGGAATTCAGGGATATCACTTTCCGCTATCCTAAAATGGAACGCGATGTGCTGAGCCATTTTAACCTGACGGCGCGCGCTGGTGAGGTGACGCAGATAGAGGGCGAGAACGGCTTTGGTAAAACCACGTTGCTGAAACTGTTGCTCCGACTGTACGACACCGACCAAGGGGCAGTGCTGATAGACGGGGTGGACGTGAGAGAGTACGACCTTAAGGGATTGAGGCACGGTATTGGTGCCATATTTCAGGATTATGTGCGGTTCTATTGTACGGCGGAGGAGAATATTGCCTTTGGCGATATAGAGAACTACGACCACGATAGGGTATTGTACGCTGCCGAGTTGGCGGGAGTGGACAAATACATCAACAAGTTGCCCAAGGGTTTCGATACCCCTCTTGGGCGAATGTTCGACGACGGCGAGGAACTGAGCATGGGACAATGGCAGCGCATTGCGTTAGCCCGTCAGCTCTATAGCGACGCCCCCGTGCTGATATTCGACGAGCCTACCGCCTGGATGGATGTGCCGTCGCGCGACAAGTTTTACAAAACACTTGAAATGCTGAAGGAACAGCGGAAGGTGATTATCTTGATTAAGCATGTATAGTGTGGACAGACTCAATGTATTATACGAAACAATTAAAACCAGAATTGATATATGTTGCATTTTGAATTATCAGAAATAGCACCCAAAGAATTTGAAGGGAATGTGATATTCCTTTATGGGAACGATGTCTCGGACAGGAAGCTGCCGTTGACCAAGAAAGAACTGGACTACTTGAAGAGTCATAGTGAGAACGACCCCGAGGCGGTTGTGGTGTTCGACCGCTTGCCCTATCATCTCTATGTTGTATGTTTTGACGGCGAGAAGCCCGCACAGGTATCGCAGGAGCATCTTCGCAAGAATGCCGCCAAGGTGGTGGATATGATCAAGAAAGAGTGTTTGGATGAGGAATGCTGCGACACTGCTCTGACCGGCGAGGGCGTGATTCCCGAAGAGATTGTGGCTTTCATGGAAGGTATGTGGCTGGCCGATTACAGCTTTGACCGCTACAAGACCAAAGAACCCAAACATGTGGGCAAGGTGTATGTGGAGTCGAATTTCCTCAGCAAAGAGGATTTGGACAGCAACGTGCGTCTGTGGAACCGCATTTATTGGTGCCGCGAGTGGGTGAATATGCCTGTGGCTGATCTCAACGCCGAGAAGTTTGCCTCGGAACTTGACGATATTGCCAAAGACCTCAAGGTGGACTGCACCGTATTCGACAAGAAAAAGATAGAGGAGTTGGGTATGGGCGGTTTGCTTGCCGTGAATCAGGGCAGCGTCGACGAGCCTCGTTTTGTGGTGATGGAGTATAAGCCCCGCCACGCTGTGAACACCAAACCGCTCGCCTTGGTGGGCAAGGGTGTGATGTATGACACCGGCGGACTGAATATCAAGACAGGCGACTATATGTCGGAGATGAAGTCGGATATGGCGGGAGCCGCTACTATGGCTTCGGTGCTTTTTGCCGCCGCCGAGAATGAGTTGCCGGTGCATGTGGTTGCCTTGCTGCCGCTTACCGACAGCCGTCCGGGATTCAATGCCTATGCTCCCGACGACGTTCTGACCATGTATGACGGCACCACTGTTGAGGTAGTGAATACCGATGCCGAAGGCCGTCTGATATTGGCCGACGCCATTGCCTATGCGGTGCGCAACTACAGCCCCGAGCTGGTGGTTGATGCCGCCACTCTCACCGGTGCAGCTGTGCGTGCCATCGGCACCTATGGCATTGCCGCCATGCAGCAACACGCCGAAAACCCCTTCCAGCTGCTGCGTATCATCGGTGAACAGGTGCACGAAAGGGTAGTGGAATTCCCCTTCTGGGACGACTACGACGAGCATGTGAAGTCGGACTTCGCCGACTTGAAGAACTGTGGCCCCGGACAGGCTGGCACAATCACTGCGGGTAAGTTCCTGGCCCACTTTGCCAAAGAAACCCCCTATATCCATCTCGACATTGCCGGTGTGGCCTATTTCAGCAAAAAGCAATGGTATTACGCCCCGGGCGCGTCGGGATTCGGCATCCGACTTCTCTATGCCTTTATCCAAATGTACGAAGGTGCCTCCAAGGGCAAAATGTGACACAATGAACATTCAAGGTTGGTGAGGGTCTTATGGCCCGAAGTGCCTTTCGGCCATCATGATTAACAGCCTCATCAACAGACATAATACATATTAACTTTTTATTCATTTTAGATATTGATATGGAAGAGAAAAAAAACAATCCCCGTGTGCGTTTGGCCATCACGCAGGGCGATATAAACGGAGTAGGTTATGAAGTGATACTCAAAACATTCAGCGACAACCGCATGTTCGACGTATGCACTCCCGTGCTATATGGTTCCACCAAGGTGGCCTCCTATCACAAGAAACTCCTTGCCCTTCATCAGGACATCACCTTCAACGGTATACATGACGCCAGTGAGGCGGTGGACCGTAAGTTCAATGTGGTGAATCTGACCAACGAAGAGATTAAGATTGATATGGGAAAACTGACCGATGTGGCCGGTGCCCAGTCCCGCCTGTCGCTGAACCGCGCCTGCGAGGATTTGAAGAAAGGTCTGGTCGATGTTCTGGTCACTGCCCCCATCAGCAAGAAGAATATCCAGTCGGAGGACTTTGACTTCCCCGGCCATACCGAGTACCTTTCCCACCAGTTCGGCTGCAGCAGCCTTATGATTATGGTGTGCGACCGTATCCGCATAGGCATTGTTACCAACCACTTGGCCCTCAAAGATGTGCCCAACGCCATCACCCACAATCTGCTCTTCGACAAGATTATGCTTATGAACGAGTCGCTCAAGCGCGACTTCGGTGTCCCGATGCCCAAGATTGCAGTGCTGGCCCTCGACCCGCATGCCGGCGACAACGGTGTGGTGGGAACTCAGGACAACACCGTAATCAAGCCGGTGATAGAAGAGGTGCAGAACAAAGGCGTTTTGGCCTATGGACCTTATCCCTCCGATGGTTTCTTTGGCAGCAGCGAGTTCAATAAGTTCGACGGTGTGCTGGCACTCTATCACGACCAGGGTCTTATTCCTTTCAAACTCATGTCGTTCACCGAGGGTGTCAACTACACTGCCGGCCTGCCCTATGTGCGTACCTCTCCCGCCCACGGCACCGCTTTCGACATTGCAGGCAAGGACAAGGCCAGCGAACAGTCGTTCCGCAGTGCTGTGTTCCTGGCTTGCAACATCCTGCGCAACAGGAAAGAGTATGACGAGCTCACCGCCGACCCTCTGCGATAAGTCCCCTCTGCATGGCGGAAAAACAATTGATATTCTAACGATACGAATGGCCAATGAAGAAGCTGGTTCTTTTTGACGGGATGGCGATGGTCTACCGTTCCTATTATGCCTTGAACGGCTCGGGGCGGATGAATTCCAAAGGGCTGAACACCTCGGCGGTACTGGGTTTCACCAACACTTTATATGACTTGCTCAAAAAGTTGAAACCCACCCACGTGGCTGTGGCTTTCGATGTTCCGAAACCCACGTTCAGGCACGAGATGTACACCGAATACAAAGCCAACCGTGAAGCGATGCCCGAGGCCATACAGGTGGGGCTGCCCTATATCCGCAGCATCCTGCAGGCCTTCCGTATTCCGGTGCTGACCTGCGAGGGGTTCGAGGCCGACGACATCATAGGCACCACCTCCCACTGGGCCGACGAGAAAGGCTACGACGAGGTCATAATGGTCACCCCCGACAAGGATTTCGGGCAACTGGTAACCTCCCGCGTCCACATGTACCGCTTCGGCCGTATGGGTCGCCCCGACGAGATTATGGGCGTGGAGGAGATTTGCAACAAGTTCGGCGTGTCGTCGCCCGCTCAGGTGAAAGACCTCCTGGGCCTCTGGGGCGACAGCTCGGACAACATCCCCGGCATTCCCGGTGTGGGCGAGAAAACGGCCAAGAAGCTGATTGACCAATTCGGCTCCGTCGAGGAAATGGTGCAGCGTTCCGACGAGATAAAGAACGACAAGATTCGCAACCTGGTGAAGGAGTATGGCGAGCAGGCCCTTTTCAGCAAGAAACTTGCCACCATTGTGCTCGATGCACCCGTTGAGCTGAGCGACGAGCAATTGGAGGTGAAAAAGCCCGACTATGCCGCTGTGCAGTCCCTTTTTGCCGAGTTGGAATTCCGCACATTGGCCAAAAGGGTGTTTACCGACCTCTCGGTCAACGACCCTTCCGAAGCTCAGCGTTTTGCAGCTTCCAAACCCGCTGCGGCTTCGGCCAAGCGTGCTTCAAAGTCGGCTGACACCCAGCCCCAGCAGCCCACCCTCTTCGACCAACCCACCCTGTTCGAGCAGGCGCATATCGACGACTCCCGCGCCACCGAAATACACAGGATGGACCTTTTTCCCGACCACGGCGATGTTGCCGTCTTTGTCTCCGGTGCCACCATCGTGCTGGCATTCAATGCCGATGAGGTGTATTCTTCGCTTGTGGGCGACATCGATGTGGAACGTCTTCGCAAACTGCTGGAGGACGAAAGCAGTCTGAAACTGTGCCACGACCTGAAAGCTTTGAAGTATATTCTCAAAGAGTTGGGTATAAGTTTGAAGGGTCAGGTGTTCGATGTCCAGTTGGCGCACTATCTGATTGATGCCGAAGCCCGTCACGGGCTGGACAGCATCTCTATGTCGGTGTTGGGCAGCGAGCCCGCCAACGAGTTGGAATCGGCCGCCGTTCTCTGGCAGCTCTATCCGCTCATGGCTGCACAAATGTCCGATTCCGGCCTCAACCACCTCTACAGCGATGTGGAACTGCCGCTGGTCGATGTGCTTATCAGTATGGAGGAGGAAGGTGTGCGAATCGATGTCGACGCTTTGAAGGACTATTCGCGCCGCCTGTCCGAGGAGCGTGACGGGATAGAGAAATCCATCTTCGAGCTGGCTGGAGGCCAATTCAATATTTCTTCGCCCAAACAGTTGGGCGAGGTGCTGTACGAACGTCTCAAAATCACCGACAAGCCGCCCCGCACCGCCACCAAACAGTATTCCACCGCCGAGGACGTGCTGCTCAAGCTCAAGGATAAACACCCCATCATCGGGATGATATTGGAGTATCGCTCGCTCACCAAACTCATCGGCACCTATCTCGACAGTTTCCCCAAGCTGATCGACCCCGTGACTCAACGCCTGCACACCGTCTACAACCAGACTGTCACCGCCACAGGCCGCCTCTCGAGCAGCAACCCCAACCTACAGAATATCCCCATCCGCACCGAGCGTGGTCGTGAGATACGCAAAGCCTTTGTGGCCAGGGATAAAGACTACATCCTGCTGGCCGCCGACTACTCGCAGATTGAATTGCGCATCATCGCCTCTCTGGCCAACGACCGCCACATGATCGAGGCTTTCGCAAACCACTACGACATTCACGCCGCCACCGCTGCCAAGATATACAAGATACCCATCGAGGAGGTGTCAAAAGACCTCAGGCGTAACGCCAAGTCGGTGAACTTCGGCATCGTCTACGGCATCAGCTCTTTCGGACTGAGCGAGCAGCTGGGCATCCCTCGCAAGGAGGCCGCCACATTGATCGAGGAGTATTTCAACCAGTATCCCGACATCAAAAACTATATCGACAAGAACATTGCCTTTGCCCACGAGCACGGCTATGCCCAAACCCTTCTGGGCCGCCGCCGCTATCTGGCCGACATCAACTCGCGCAATGCCTCGGCACGCACCTTTGCCGAGCGCAATGCCGTGAATATGCCCATCCAGGGCACCTCGGCCGACATGATAAAGATTGCAATGAACACTATTTATAGCAAATTCCAACAGCTCAACCTCAAGTCGAAAATGATTCTCCAGGTACACGACGAATTGGTGTTCGACTGCTACAAGCCCGAGGAGCAACAGGTGCGCGCCATTGTGGAGGAGGCTATGGTCAACGCCTTGCCCCTCTCCATTCCGGTTGAAGTGGGCATAGATGTGGGCGACAATTGGCTCGAGGCACACTAAACTATCGTTTTTTACGTTATACATCAAGAAACAAAATTAAAAACAGTACAATAATGAAAAAAGTATTCTCTCTCTGTCTGTTAGTCGTGGCATCGATGGGCATGCTCTTCGCGCAGTCCGATGTCAAGGCGGATTTTTCGTCTGTCGCCACCTCGGGACAGGTGTTATATTACAAAATTATTGATTACGGCGAGGTGCATGTGTGGCCCCACAGCGACAACCCCGAGCTCCTGGGCGGTTATATCAAGATTCCCCGCACGGTGAAGTTCGAGGGTCAGAACTATATTGTTACCGGCATCGGCGACAATGCTTTTGCCTTCTGCATCCGCATCCAGGGCATCGAGCTGCCCACCACCATGTTCTTCATCGGCGACCGTGCTTTCTTCCATTGCACCGACCTCCGCGTGATTCAAATGCCCAAAACCCTTACCACTATCGGCGAAAGTGCTTTCGAGGGCTGCACCTCGCTAATCGATGTAGTTATGCCCAATTCCGTGATAGAGATGGGTGCCAATGTCTTTAAGGATTGCGACAATGTGCGCCATTTTGTCATCTCGCAGGGTCTGACCGAAATACCCGAAGGAGCTTTTATGAACTGCAAGTCGGTGACCGACTATTTCATCCCTGCCTCGGTCACTGCATTGGGATGCAACGCTTTCGATGGCTATGTGAACCTCAAAACTGTCACTTTCTTCGGCAATATCCCTCCCGAACCCGAATGCGAGCCCGCCTTTGGCCGCGAAATCCCCATCTATGTGAAATCCCAGGCCTTCGACCAATACAAAGCCTCCTACCATTGGGGGCAATATGCAATCAAGGCAATGTGATATTTTTTCTAATCGACACCTTTTTTTGCCGGACCATGAACCCCTCTTCATGGTCCGGTTTTTATTTTATTTTTCGCCCAACGCCGCCACCGCGAGTCCCCTCTTGAGAGGGGTACGGCGAAGCCGTGGGGTATGTATCGAAAACAAATACAGAAAGTCCATAGAGTTTTCTCAAGCATAGACAAACGGACCGCCACTGCGAGTCCCCTCTTGAGAGGGGTACGGCGAAGCCGGGGGGTATGTATCGTAAACCCAATACAGAAAGTCCATATAATAAAAGGACTATTACAATATATGCTGGCTCCGCCAGCGTTATACATACCCCGCCACTGTCGTGGCACCCCTTTCGAAAGGGGACGCTGCCGCCGTGACGCTTGTACGGTCATGTACAACGGACTGCAACCGCGAGTCCACTCTTGAGAGGGGTACGGCGAAGCCGGGGGGGTATGTATCCGAAAACAAATACAAAGAGTCAAAATACTAAATTGGGTATTGTGTCGTTAATCGAATATGATTTACAATGAATCTGTATTGCAAGCACTGGGTATAGATACTGACGGTTTGGTTTATTGCGGTGAGTTTCCTCCATATAATCCCCGTCTCATACCATTAGCACGGAATCTTCGTACCAGAGGAACCAAGGCTGAAGCCATGTTGTGGAAAGTGCTGAAGAATCAACAGACGGGATATACATTTACTCGGCAGAAGCCGATATTGAATTTCATAGCAGATTTCTATTGCCATCAATTGAGGACAGTGGTTGAGGTGGATGGATTTACCCATTTTGAAGAGGAAGACTATATCGACGATGTTGAGCGTGACAGACAAATGGCTCTTATAGGCATTAGGACAGTTCGAATCCCGGATCAGGATGTTAGACGGAATCCAACCGAAGCAGCACAGAGGATTTTCTTTGAGATTGGAGTTGATATTCCAATGTTATGATGGAATAGGACTATTGCCATTTATGCTGGCTCCGCCAGCGTTATACATACCCCGCCACTGTCGTGGCACCCCTTTCGAAAGGGGACGCTGCAGCCGTGACGCTTGTACGGTCATTTGTATCCTTAACCCCGCCACCTCTACACTTATAATACTCAGGCATAGACAATCGGATTGCCACCGCGAGTCCCCTCTTGAGAGGGGTACGGCGAAGCCGGGGGGTATG
>ONQD01000057.1 GCA_900319865.1 uncultured Bacteroidales bacterium
ATCCTTGGGGAGACACAAACACAAATCATGATGTGAATATCGCCGGCATTGAGAATAAAGACATTTCCGTATACCCCAATCCTGCATCCGACAAAATAATGGTAAAGGCAGGGAAAAACATATCTGATATGGTGCTTTACAACGTCAAGGGAGAAGCCGTTCTTGTCAAGAGAGGATCTTCCCTGAACGGTCAGTCGGTAATCGAAATAAACGGCCTGAATGATGGCATTTATTTTTTGAAAATAGTAACATCTGATGGCACATCCACAAAGAAAATTATTAAAAAATAACCCTAAGCATGAAAAAGATTATCATTACACTAACCTTGTTGCTCTCGCTGGTGCCGATACAAGCAATTTGTTCCACGATACCCATTACAAGCAGCGACACAAATCAAATCCAGCAAAACTGCATGGTGACAATTCTCGGCCCCCAGCAGGAATGTGACCTCACATCTTACCTTGATCAGTTTTATCCGCAACTGCTGACAGAAGAAAACAACTATGCAGACGCCATAGCTGCCTGCAAGGGTGATGAGGTGACGTACACCGCACTGACCGACCATCCCACCGGAACAGAAATGGAAAGTTACCTGTGGACTGCAATAGGCGGTGATATAACTTCGAACGACAATGGTGAAAGCGTAACCATCAAATGGGGCAATGGCGATTTCGGACAATTGCAGATAACGGTTACCCTTTCAGACGGCAGCGAATGCACACTGACAAGGAACGTCGTCCTTATCAGTAAACCTGACCTCAACACGCAAACTCTGCCAAGCTATTACATTGACGAAAATGGTGACAAAATAATCGAAATATGCAAAGGCGGCTCTGTGGAATTCATCGACAACAGCGTGAACGTCCAGACCATTGCTACGGGTTTCCTGTGGGAAAGCAGCATTAGCACTGAGAGCACTCGAAATTACACGCTTGAAGACATAAACACAGAAATGATAGTGAAACACATTCTGACTTCGTTCTGTGGGTGTGATACCACCGAGACATTCCGCATCAAACTCAAGGACGGAAAAAATCTTGAATTGTCATGTTATGGCACTGTTTGTGGGGGAACGGCAGCAAAATACACGGCTCTCAACGTTGCATGTAGTCCTTACGTCTGGATTGTAGATGGGGGTGTCATCACGACAGGCCAGGGCACTCCATCCGTTGAGGTGCTGTGGGACAATCCAGCCAGCGGTTATGGGACAATCGGACTCGACGGTGCATTTTGCGATGAGAATGTGTGCAACAGTATTATGTCCGTAAAGATACCCATAATATCCGATAACATCGGCATAATGGGAAAGAAAGAACTCTGCCAGGGAGAATTCTTCAAATACAGTCTTCCATTGTGGGGCAGCACTTATTACGACTGGACAGTACAGCCCTCGACCGGCGTGACGATAGTCAACGGCGACAACATAAACGAGCGAATCATCACCTTCGATTCCAACGGTGTATATACTATCACCGTCAACTATGGCTGCGATTTTCTGGGTTGTGTGGGGTTTACCTCCCAAGTGGACACCATCCATGTGTTGCCAAGACTTGTCATCAATGGAGAGAAAATTGTATGTCTCAATAGTTCATATACCTACAGCACCAATGAGCCGGATGGTATTCTACAATGGAAGATACTTTCCCCTTCCGGCATAAGTCAGACATCGGATGGCAACACCCTCTCATACCAGTTTTTAGAGACTGGTACCTACACCATCACCGCCTCAAGCGATAATTATTGCAACGAGGCCGTATACTATGTCGAGGTCAATGCTCCCCCGGAGGCAATAAGCGTGGGCATGATAGAGGGCAAACACATCGTGTGCCGCAACAATTCACTTGACCTGACTATTAGCAGTGGAGCTGGTGTGGGCGAGGGCTGCCATCTGGAATGGGCAGCGCCATGTTCACAGGCAACCTTGACGCCCATTTCTAACAATATTTTCACAGTCCCATACGGCGACGAGGTGTGTAATGTCAATGTGTTTACCGTCGACAACCGCACGGGGTGCAGGTCGGAGGCTGCCGTCCATACTGTGACAGCCTTCGAGCTTGCGAGTATAGTACCCGAAACGTTATATGCCTGTCCTCAATCCATAATGCATCTCGATGCACCCCTACAGGACAATGTGTTCTATGAATGGAAGGTGCAGCCAGAAAACCGCGCAAGCGTCATTGGTGACAAAACGGAGGCATCGGTGGATGTCATTGTCAACACAATGGAAAATGGCATATATGCGCCATTCGTCCTGTCCCTTGTAAGACATTATTGCTACGGACTGAAAGATTCGGTAGCCTATAATGTCGTGGTGGGAGAGAATAATGCTGTCGTAACCATTAATCCTGCCTCATCTTGCCAAGGGGAAGCGGTAACGCTAACAGCAACATGTGCCAACTGTGGCACCTCCTTCGAGGCGGAGTCATGGAAAGTGGGTGGAATAAATATTGGTTCTTCGAATCCTATAAGCCACACTTTCACTCAAGCCGGGAATATTCCCATTGACCTCACCTACAATACAAATGACAACACCCATTTCTGCAATAATCTTCACGCAACGTCTTTAATTCACATCATACGCAAGCCCAGTTTCGTAATAGTGAGAAATGGGAACATCCTCTCACGGGAAATGAATTATGACAGCGAGAACACTGCGACAAGCCCTTACTCATATTCCTGGACATACGACGGTACGCCCGTTTCTACAACAATGACATGCCCGATTATCGGAACAGGAGAATACTGTCTGACCATTACAAACAACCTGACAGGATGCGATAATAAGGTGTGCAAGAAGATATTGGACGATTGCGAACAATCCACAATGATAACTGATGTTTGCGGTGCTGTGGTGAGAATTGAGTTGGAGGATGTCGGGTGCGAATGGATTATCACAACCGATGATGAGAATGCACAAATCACACAACTTTCCTCAACGATGTTCAGAGTGGAATACACCACCGTCGGGTACCATGTCATAGAGGCCACAACCAACGATGAATGTGATAATTGTCATTATGCTTCTAAAACAATTTTGGTACAATACATACTCAATGTTTCCGCACGATACGACTGCGAGAACTCCCGGATAGTGGTTACTGATAACTCTTATTACTATGACCCTGCTTTTGAAGGGTCCAGAACTCTATATTTCAACTTCAACAACGCAGACTATGCAATGCTGCCTGGTGTTTATACATATAGCATCAATAATATAGTTTTACCTACGGTTGAAACTAACTTCATTATTACTGCGAGAATAGAAGACTGTGGCTATTCCGTTTCCACGCTGTTTACCTTATATCCCCAAGCATCCATTTTCAGAATAAATCCTGATAGAACCAATTTGTGCGCCGATGTTCCATTTAATTTTTCGGCCGAGATTTCTGGAACAGCTAACAGTTATCTATGGAATTTTGGTGATAATGCAATATCTAATCATTCGCATCAAGATCACACCTATTACGGAACAATGGGAACGCAGTTCATAGTAAGTTTAGAGATAACCGATTTTAATGGATGTACTACTAGTAAAAACAGAATATATAAAATCTATTCGGATATCCTTAAGAAGGGACATCTTATATTAGAATCCACCAATCCAGTATGTATGGGAGACGATAGATTAATCGTTTATAAAAACTCTCAAACGAATTCTCATTATTCTTATAACCAAGTTCAATCTTCAGGTTATTTGTTTTCACCCACTCCCACACCCTCAAACCTGACAGGCAACGCTTATGAATATAACACGCATTATACTGGTGACTACAGCGTCAGAGTTGTTGACGTGAACGGGTGTATCGGAGAAGGAGAGGTGAACGTGGGATTCTTCGACAAGCCGCTAGTTCTCATCAAAGACATTGAGAAACATTGTACTGGCGAAGAAATACATTTTTCATGTTTTACACACAATAGCTATATTTCATACGACTGGACTCTGACAAAAGCAGGGACAACAGTATCGTTAACCAATCCCCATTCAACAGACCCATATTTCGTTCCGTCAACAGATGGCGACTATACGATTTCTTTAACCATCCACAACCAAAATTGCGAGGAAACGGCAACCATGACTTTCCATGTGTATAAAACTCCAGCCCCACCCGTATTGAGCTTTGGCGAAAATAGTTGTATCTGTAAGCCACCGGTCAACCTCGTATCCGACAGATACGCCAGCTGGAGCAACGGCTCATTGGGCAATCAGGCCAACTATTACTCTGCGGGATATGCTACCGCTTTCATTGTAGACCAGAACAGCGGCTGCAGGAGCGACACCAGCAGGATTTATATCACCCATGCACCCAATTTCGATGCATTGCTCACGGGATGCTATACAAGATGTCTTCCAGACACACTCCCTGTCTATATGTTAAGTCCGGATGGGCTGAAGTGGGTATGGTCGCTTGAAGGAGGATGGATTGCCAACGGGACTAACAATCATAATATTTACCTACCATTGCCACAATACGGCAATTACAGCATGAATGTTAGATTTGGCGATAATTGCGAGATAGAATCCCCCACGCTTACCATTGAGGAGGATGATATGTGCGGTTGCGACAGCATACAGGTAATGCCGCTGGGCAAGGATGAATGTTATATAAAAGACTGCCAGCTCTATTACACTCTGACTATGGAGGTAACGAACCAATCCTCGGCTCCTGTCATCTTCGACCAGATAAGTACTATGTCTGGAGTTACTGTCATTAGTAGCCCACTGCCGTTAACTATCGGTGCCGGTGCTACAGCCTTTGTCCAAATCGGTTTCAGGCTTACCAACCTTCAGATTTCCCACATCGCCTTCAGCCTCATCAGCACTTCATTGGACTGCGAAAGGGAAATCTCCATGCCCATCGATTTCTCGGCATGTGTTGGGACAGACTGCGAAATTAAACTCGACGAAATACTATACAACCCCACAATCAGCAGTCCCAATGCCTCGGCAGCATTTAAATTCAAACTGACATTGCCTACGGGAACCAATTCTGTCCTGGGTGTGTACTCAGAGCCCAGCCAGGTGGTAGACTACGACGCGACTTCGCTGCCCACCGTCACGGGGCTGCTCGTCCTCGATTATGGAAGGCTCCAACAGATGCAGGAATCGGGCGACTCGGTGGTTTGCATCCATGTTTTGATATGCGACGACGACAAACTGTGTCTTGCCGTAGTCTGCGTGAAGGTTAAAGACCTTTTGGATCAGATTGTGAACGGAGCAAAGACCAGTAGGCAGGATTTCGGTAGGATGTCTGACGTTGGACAGTCCGAGCCGTATTTAGTGCCCAATCCCGCTGGTAACGAAGTACGCGTGGTGGGAATAGAAGCCAACAGCATAGAGACGCTCACGCTGATAGATATGAATGGCAAAGTGTTGCTTTCTGTATCGGGTAAGAACACAATGGACATACATACCATCTCTAAAGGTTACTATATCCTTAAAATCAAATCCACTGACGGCATCTATTACCTTAAATTAATAAAGGCTTGATAGTCACCATAAGAGTTCTCGCAGCCATCCCCTCCTATTCTGGAGGGGATGGCTGCTTTGTAAGTACACGAATTTGTAATAGCGATGAAGCCATCCCAGAAATCCTTCCATTCAAAAGATTCTTCATTCATTAACTTTGCAATGTTTTTATAGCAATGGTATCGCATATAACTAATTGATATAAATACAATAATGTAATTTATATGTTTCAATGATTAGTTCCAAATCAAATCATATTTAATGTTTTTGGAAAACGAGAAGGTGCTGCATCGCATCTCAACTTTTAGGTCTGTCGTAAAAACACGCTCCGGCATCAACCCACTCTAGTTGGGATATGCAGATTGGAGCAGAGCAAACAATAGTGGAGAATAAATGATTATCTGCCGCCACCTCTGCAAGCCGTAAGCACCCCACGTCAAAAAATCCCTCCCCGAAACGCCATTAGTTACGTCTCGGGGAGGGTTGTGTTTTATATCTTTTCATTTTTGTCGTCGGTAATCCGCCTCTTCAAAAGTAAACTACAAGAACAAATCCGCTTGACTTCCGTAAGTAGCGAACCACCACACAGATTGCCGTATTCGTCCTCGAAAGAAAACCGCTGACAATCTTACCAACACACCGTCAATCTGCACCCGTCAATAAACTCCGTTGTGTCACCCCAGTGGAAAAGACTATATAAAAAAACTTACCTTGAGCGCGCTGTTCTTATGGGAAACGAGGTAAGTATGTTTATGCAAAAGTACAACTTTTTCTCATTCCTGCAAAATATTTTTTGATATTTTAGATAAATAAATTGAATATTAATATTTTGTATTTTTCAATATATCAATCTCATCTACCCAATTTTTTCCAAAAACCTGCCTTGCAAGCCTTATTTTACCCTTTGTCCACACCATATGTAACAGTACAGAAACAGGTATTTATCCATATAGAATCAGTACAGAAAGAGGACAAATCCATACCCCATTGTTTCCCGCCGCTTTATTTTTGCCCCGTCTTTCAAAGCCAAGCCTGACAGGTGCACATATCGGGCATCGCCAAGAGGACTGAAAAGAAAGTACAACAAAAATTAAAGAAAGGAAACCTTTATGGCTAAAATCTTCGGTGTAAATACCAAAATCAGCGGTAAGGTGGGGCAACTGCTCTACCGTCAGACCAGGACTGGCACGGTTGTCAGCGAACTGCCTGTCAAGCCCGTCATTCCACGCCGTAGCGCAAGGCAGATGGACCGCCGCGCACAGTGGGCCAATCTTGGTGCCATCTACAAGCAATTCGATGCCATGCTCCGCAAGGGCTATGAGAACCTGCCTCCGCAGATGTCTGTCTACAACGCCTTCATCCAGGCCAACATTGATGTGGTCAAGGTCTACATCACCAAGACCATACGGCTTAACGGCGGTGCCATCCTCGCACCATACCAGATTACTCGCGGCAGCCTCCCCAGCATTGGAATGGCCAAAAACGCCTCCAACATCCTCGTCAGCAGCGTAGCCCTCGGCACCCTCGCCATCGATGCCAACACCACCGTCGGACAGTTCTCACAGGCGGTCATTGACAATAATGACTCTTTCCTGGAGGGCGATCAGCTCACTTTCTTCCACGGCAGGCAAACCATCGACAGCGTAACCCGTACCCCTCGCGCCACCATCAAGGGCTACAAGGTCGTCCTCGACACCGCCGCCGATGCCAAGCTTTGGGACGTGGTGGACAAAATCGGATTCTCCGTGGCCGACAACTGTCTCGCCACCTCCGTAGCCATCACCAACGGGGCGGCGGCATGGGTGCACAGCCGCGAGGAAGGCGACGGCACGCTCCGCGTCAGCACACAGCTCTTCTTTGTTGAGAACGCCGCCCTCGCCTCCTATCAGGGACGCACTGCCTTCACGGCTTCGGTCAACAGCTATGGCGGCATCAACTCCGCTGCCGTCTACCTCAAGCCCGAGGTCGCCGCACTCGAAGTTACGCCCTGACTGTCCGTAATTAGCCGTCTGCTCCACGGAGGCCGCTCAATCGTCCTCCGTGGCCATCGGCTGACACTCACCGGCATCCGATAAAGATGTGTTCCGTGTAGGCGGCTTCAGCCGCCGCAAAAAGAATTTCAAAATTCAATGTTCAAAATTCAAAATTAACTTGTCCCGTGGAAGACTTAGAGATTACCACCCTGCCAGTCGCCGACTGTCGCGACATTCCAAAGCTTCGTACTATGGGCTACGACTCCGACGGCAACGCCGCACAAGTCCGCATGTCCGACTTGTTGCCGCAACAGATACCTGCCGCCAGCATCGACTTCATTAACGGCATCTTCATCGCCCGCCAGCCTTTCGTACCTGGCACCTCCGAGGTCTTTGTCAACGGACTACGATACTTACCAGTCAGGGACTACAAGGAACTGGCGGGCGACGATACCGCCGACGGCTTCGAACTACCTGGAATAGAAAGCAGCGATGAGATAATCCTCAAAGCCATCCCTGTCATCAATTAGGACGCAAAAAGAAAATACGTCCAGTGGCAAAGCCTTAAGGTTTTGCAAAAAAATAAAAAGAAAAACTAAGAATCATGCAAAAGTTAAAAATTAAACAAATCGACGGCGTAGTATCGCCCGCAATATCTGACGATTGGTCTGCATTGACCGAACAACTTGCCACCGCTGCCTCAACAAGCGCAAAGATAGACAATGCCGTCAGCGGCGCCATGGACGGAGCCCTCCAGTCCGTCACCGGCGGCAATGCTGAGAGTGGCAAGTATGTCTCTGCCGTCACCAAGGAAGGCACCGCTGTCAAGGTAGCCAAGACCGCCCTCCCAGTTACGGGTGTCAACACCACCAACACCGCTGGCAGCGGCACCACCACCAAGGCTGTCGTCAGCCTCGCCCTTTCCAATGGCAAGGTCGTGGCCACCGAGAAAACCATCGCCTTTCCCAATCCTCCCGTCCTCACCCTCGACAGCATGGACTACACCGCCGAGATCACCCTCACCAAACCGCCCTTTGCCGAGAGTGCCGTCGCCGTGTTCGTCAACGGCCTGATGCAGCCGCCCGCCGACTACACCCTTGCCGACAACAAGCTCACCTTTAAAGACCCTGAGCGTTATGCCAAGGGCGACACCGTCAACGTCCTCTACCTCACCGCCTAACCCCTTCCAAGCCATGCCCCCAACCCGTCCTCCCCCGAAAGAATGCGTCCCGTGGCAAGGCCTTCAGGTCTTGCAAAGAAGCCTCGCCCCTGTGTCCATTGCAAGGCGATTGTATCGCCGAAAGAAAAATTATCCGTCCCGTGCCAAGGCATTCGTGCCTTGCAAAAACAAAAAGGAAACCCCATGCGAAAAATCACCGAAATCATCATCCATTGCACCGCCACACGCCCCGATGCCGAATGTACCGTGGAGAGCATAAGAAGATACCATCGCAGCCTCGGCTGGCACGACATCGGCTATCATTATGTCATCTACCCCGACGGCAGCGTCCACTCCGGCCGCCCCGTCGAGCAGGCGGGCGCCCACTGCCCCGGACACAACGCCCGCAGCATCGGCATCGCCTATGTCGGCGGCCTCGACGACGACGGCCGTCCTGCCGACACCCGCACCGAAGCCCAGCGGATTGTCCTGCTCCAACTTGTCCGTGACCTGATGGAAGAGTATGCCGTCACCGAAAACCACGGCCACAACGAGTACGCCAACAAAGCCTGCCCATGCTTCGATGTCCGTCAGTGGCTCAAAGATAACAACCTGTAAACACACCCCATCATGAACAACCTTTGGAACCTCATTCCCTCCCTGCTCACTCTCGTCGCCGGTGGCGGCTGGCTCTTCGACCGACGCCGCCACCGGCAGGAGGTCGAGAGCCTTCGTGCCGACAACCGGCAGAAAGACATGAATCTCTCCAAGATGTATGTCGACGAGTTCAGGGAAAATATAGCTGATCCCCTGCGACATGAAGTCAGGGAACTGAAAGACGAAATAAAACATTTGCGCAATGCCATACAAAAGATTAACGACTGCCCTCATAGCGGTGGCTGCCCTGTCCTTGACGAGTTGCAGAAGCAGCAGATCCGTCATGCAGAGCACACAGACCGGCACCTCGGCTGACACCCTCCGCCAGACCGTCACCCTCATTGTCCGCGACACCCTGCGCGAGACCACCGTCATCACCGTCCAGACCAATGCCGACGGCGACACCACGCGCCTCACCACCCTCCGCGACCGCCAGTCCGTCACCGACCGCGACCGCTCCGCCGCCACCACCGAAAACCGCCTCTCCACCTCCGAGACCACCGGCAAAGAATCCACTATTACCACCGCCCCACTGCTCCCCGCCAACCCCCTCCGTTCCATCGCCCCCTCCGAAACCTACCACCCATTCAAACATCACCTCCTCACCTTCCTCCTCGGCCTCCTCCTGATTCCCACAATCAAACTCCTTCTCCACCGCCTCAAACGATAATGTTTTCCCGAAAACAATGTCCACATGCGTTCTGTGCCGGCGGCTTCAGCCGCCGAAAAGAAAACAAAACGGCGGGTCAGTCATCCCGACCCGCCGCTTGCTTTACGAGCATTACGTTGTTTTATTTCATCTCGGCCAGGGCTTTGTAGCCCTCGTAGCGCCACTGGGCGTTCTTCTGGGTGGCGACGAAGAGTTCTTCGGCCTCGGAGGGGAAGGTCTTCATCAGGGAGTTGTAGCGGACCTCGCCCATAATGAAGTCGCGGAACTTGCTCCAGTCGGGCTCCTTCGAGTCGAGGTGGAAGCCATTCTTTCCTTCATCTTCCTCAGCGGGATTGAAGTGCCACAGGTGCCAGTAGCCGCACTCGACGGCCTTCTTCTCCTCGTTCTGCGTGCGACCCATACCGATCTTGATACCGTGGTTGATGCAGGGTGCGTAGCAGATGATGAGCGACGGTCCGTGGTAGGCCTCGGCCTCCTTGATGACGTTGAAGTACTGAGCCTGGCTGGCGCCCATAGCCACCTGTGCCACATAGACGTAGCCGTAGCTCTTGGCAATCATACCGAGGTCTTTCTTGCGGATCTTCTTACCAGAGGTGGCGAATTTGGCGACAGCGCCGGCCGGGGTGGCCTTCGAGCTCTGTCCGCCGGTGTTGGAGTACACCTCGGTGTCGACGACGACGACGTTGACATCCTCGCCGCTGGCCAGGACGTGGTCCAGACCGCCGAATCCGATATCATAGCCCCAGCCGTCGCCGCCGAAGATCCACTGGCTCTTCTTGACGAGGCTGTGGCGGAGTTCGAGGAGCTGCTTGCAGATGTCGCAGCCGCACTTCTGCAGCAGTCGCACTGGAGGCCTTCCTTCATAATGCGCTCCACGCGGTCGCGCATCTGGCGGGTGGCGGTGGCCATACCGAGACCGAACTCGGCGTTGTCCTCAAACAGCGAGTTGGCCCAGGCGGGACCGAAGCCGCTGCGGTAGTTGCGGCAGTAAGGAGTGGCAGGAGCCGAGCCGCCGTAGATGGAGGAGCAACCCGTGGCGTTGGCCACCATCATCTGCTCGCCGAAGAGCTGGGTGATGCACTTGAGGTACGGGGTCTCGCCGCAGCCGGCGCAGGCGCCACTGAACTCGAACAGGGGCTGTGCGAACTGGCTGTTCTTGACGTTGGCTTTCTTGTCGATGAGGTTGTCCTTGTAGGTGACGCACTTCTGGGCGTAATCCCAATTGGCGGCCTCGTGGAGCTGGCTCTCGAAGGGTTTCATCACGAGGGCTTTCTCCTTGGCGGGGCAGACGTCGGCGCAGTTGCCGCAGCCGGTGCAGTCCCTCGTCGGTCATCACGCAGGGGCGGATGGCGGCGTGGGGGCACACCAGCGAGCACTGGTTGCACTGGATGCAGTTGGCAGCATTCCACTCGGGGACGACGGTGGCCACGCCGCGCTTCTCGTAGGCGGTGGTACCGGCGGGGAAGGTGCCGTCCTCGTAGCCGAGGAATGCCGACACGGGCAGGTCGTTGCCGGTCTGAGCCACCATCGGGCGCATCACCTTGGCGATGAACTCGGGGTCGCCCTCGTGCTTCTCGACGGCGAAGTCGGTGCTGCAAGGCAGGTTGGCCCACTCGGCGGGGATGTCGATCTTGGTGATCTCACCACCACGGTCGACGGCGGCGTAGTTCTTGTTGACCACGTCCTCACCCTTGCGGCCGTAGCTCTTGACGATGAATTTCTTCATCTGCTCGACGGCGAGGTCGTAAGGTATAACCTCAGAGATCTTGAAGAAGGCGCTCTGGAGGATGGTGTTGGTGCGGTTGCCGAGGCCGATTTCGGCGGCAATCTTGGTGGCGTCGATGATGTACATCGTGATGTGGTGCAGCGCCAGGTACTTCTTCACGAAGTCAGGCAGCTGGGCCTTGGTCTCCTCGACGGTCCAGGGGCTGTTGTAGAGGAAGGTGCCGTTGTCCTTCAGGCCGCGCAGGCAGTCATACTTGCGCAGGTAGCTGGGCACGTGGACGGCCACGAAGTCG
>ONQD01000010.1 GCA_900319865.1 uncultured Bacteroidales bacterium
ATCGCCGAAACCCTCTCCACCACCGAAGCCGCTGTAAAACAAAAATTCTACCGCCTCCGTCATAAAATAGACACCCTCAAAAGCCAGTTAAACGATGAACAAGATGAATAAAAACAAAAACAAAGTGTCGACCCCTGAAAGGGTGATGAACACCTCTGAAGATAAATTAGATGAAGTGAATAAGGCACGACCTCTCAGCAACCCCACACTAAGCGAAACGCAGTGTGGGGAGCAGCGTGGTGACAACCCCATCCCCCCATTCAAACAATCAAACAATCAAACAATCAAACAATCAAGCAATCCCCCACATCCCCCGACTAACGAATTAACACATTCCCACATTAACACATTCCCGAATTCCCACATTCAAACATTCAAAGAAGACCCCCTCTTCTCCGACCTCCAGCCACTCTTCGACGACCAGTCGCGCCGCCTCTCCGCTCTCCTCAGCCAGCCCGCCGCACAGCTCCCCACACTCAACTACCGCCGTGCCCTCACCTTCCGTCGGCTGATGCTCTGCTGCTGGCTCCCCCTCGCCATCTTCAGCCTCTCTATCACCATCTTTTGGGCTTTCGACCTTTGGAACTACAACTACGACAACGCCTACATCCTCTACAACATCATCGCCGAAATCATCCTCATCGTCTGCTCCGTCCATGCCACTGTCGCCGTCCTCGCCTTTCTCCTTCACCATCCCGCACGCACCTCCCTCCACAGCACCTTGCGCTATGCCCGCTTCTTCAACATGTATTCCCCCTACATGCCCCAGCACTCCTCCTTCCGCGCCCAACGCCGACAGGCGAAACAGCCCCACACCTCCCAACCCGCCACTCCCGCCCTCCAACCCGCCACCCCCGACCTCCATGCTGTCCTCACCCATTTCAGCCGTGTCGCTTGCCTCTGCGGCATCCTCATCCTCTCTCTCCTCACCATCGCCTGTTCCCCATCCCCCTATGCAGCTCCCGCTCCCGACCTCCTCTCCACACAGCACCTCAACCAAGTCATCAATAACATCAAGCCCCTATGAATACCCACCGTCCTCACCTCTCGTTCCTCTCCAGCTGGCGCGGCACCGCCCTCCTCTGCCTCCTCATCCTCGGCTTTGCCGCCGCCGTCATCCTTTGGCCTCGTTCCGACGATGCCTCACTCTCACGCCATTACAACCACATACCGGGCATCAAAGCCACCTATTTCAAGGATTATCCCATCAACGACACCCTCGCCCTCAACGTCACACTCTTGCAAGCCCTCGACTCCGCCGGCTGGCGCACCCTCCGCAACGACTTCAACATCGCCGAGCTCGACCCCGCCCTGCAACAACTCATCGACTGCGGCCTCGACCCCATCTTCACATGTCGCGTCAACAAGGACGACTACACGCAATCCGTCGACTCCACCTGCCCCAACTCACAACTGCTGGCATTCTCCTACACAAGCCAGACCGTCACCCTCTTCCATGTCACCAACAAAGACGAGTTACACGCCGTTATTTATCACAACATTGACAAATCTATAAATCAAAAATAACTACATCATGAAGAAAACCATCATCACTGTAGCACTCCTTGCAGTGCTCACATCTCTGGCCGTCAGCTGCCAGAAAGAAGAAGCGGACATCACCTCCGCAACCCCGTCCACCGTCATCGTCGACAACGCTGCCCTTCGCACGGTCGTCTACACCATCGATGGCGTATCCTACCGCCTCACCCTTGTCGGCGACCAGGCTTGGCACGATTTCCTCTCTCGCATGTTCGCCTTGGCGGAAGAAGGCCACACCGTCACCTTCTTCAACGAAGAAGCCGCCTCACGTGTCCTCCCCTCCAAGGTGGTCGAAACCCACTCCACCTCCAACAAAGAAGAGGCGTACCAATGGGCTGAGCAAAAGATAAACGAAGGCTACACCGTCACCGTTGTCTTCGACGAGGAGACAGGCATCTACACCTGCTATGCCTTCAAACGGTAATACCCCTCCGTCATGCCCCGCCACCATCCAAGGCAGCCACGCCACCGGCGGGGCATGACGGAAAACCCCCAACCGCGCCACCCCTCCCCTCTATCAAATCTATCATATCTATCGTATCTATCAATTCTATTAATTTTTCAACTTTCAACTTTCAATTTTCAAAATCCTATGAAAAAATTCATTTCCCTCTTATTCCTCCTCGCCGCCTCCCTCCCCGCCTTCTCCCAACACTTCGACTGGGTGAAGACCTACACGGGAGAGGAGGTCACCTATGGAGTGACGACGAACCAGATATTGGGTTCTTGCGTCGACTCGGCAGGGAATCTCTACATCCTTGGTGAGTTCTCTCCGCAAGCCCAGTTTTGCGGTGAAAGGCTTCTACCGATGGAAGTCATTACAACACCTATCAAGAGAGCTATCGTAATTGCAAAACTCTCCCCGTCAGGCGACTTATTATGGCACAAGGCCATCTACAATGGCAAGGAGAGTTGCTATGCCCATGCCCTTCGGATGGTGGGCGATAGCAGCATCATGGCGATGGTGCGATTCTGCCTGCCATTCGACAACGGCTATAGCCAGTTTGAAAAAAGGCTCTACTATCTCGACACCCTGCTGATGGGCAACGGCGACTACCTGATGCCCACAGACAGCGTGGAAAGTCCGGTCTATACCGCCTTTATCACCTTCGACCTCGACGGGAATGCCGTCGAGCGGCATCTCCTCTGTGTGGGCTATACCGACACCAACGGCAATGCGCTGACCTGGCGTTCCACATTGGGGTCTGCCTATACCGACCAGTTGCGTGCAGAAGCCCTGTCGTGGGAAAGTTTCAATGTCGATAACGAGGGCAACATCTATGTCGTGCGCCAGTCTGGCGATGCCGTTTACGGCCAGTATAATCATAGCACGAATGATGTCTCTTGGTGGAGGATTGATGAAGGCACCATCGGGGCATTGAAGATTGTGGTCGACGGCACGCACAATATCTTTTACCCCATTCCTTATCCCACCTCTACCGGGAACCAGCAGATTTTGAAGTTCTCCCCCCATTTCGACAGCCTAATTGATGCCGTGTATGTGTTCGACTCGGCCTTGACATATACAATTAACTCTCCCAATGTAATCGCTTTTGAGATGGATGCTCAAAACAACTTGTATATAAACATGGAAGGTCTCCATTTCCCCGGAAGGGTTCCTATTGCCAACTCCAACAATTCACTTCATTTGGGCGATAGTGCATTGAGGACGACCTGGGTTCTCAAATACAACTCTAATTTGGAGGCAACGGGATTGGTCCAATTATCATATGGGACAGCCACAAGACCCCCACAGATGCTACTACTATTTCCATATATTGACAACAGTACAAATTCATTGTTCATTCCGGGACTGGTTGGTTGGACTGAAACTGTCAACCATATTATCTATAATAATGACACGCTTGACCTACCGAATGAAACAATTTTTTGGCTTCGTTTGGACTTGGATGACCTACACCTTCTCTCTTATGGACGAGCTCTAACCGGAGAAGACTGTAAGGGAGGCGCACCAAGGATAGCAGCAAGCAATAATAGAGTTCATGCCCAATTCCATTTTCTATATAGTTTGATTTGGGGTGACTCAACAATATACGCACCTTACTCTAACTGGGATATAGCATACGCTGCATGGGACTACGATGGTCGAGAAATAGGTATATTCTCCAGATATAATACTGGCTATCAGGGGAATATTTATTCTGACATCCATGCATTGGATAGCACTGTGTATCTTACTGGGAGTATTTGGGAGAATGCCACGTTTGGTGATATCACAATAACCCACAACCAAAATGCCAGTCGGGTGTATATTGCCAAGTATGTTGACCCTGAGTTTGCACATCCTTACGTGCATCCCTCTGGCAGGCAGGAGCAATCCATCGTATGGCAACAAGAACTCTCTTTCAATCTCACAGACAGTCCGATTCTCATAACCGCCAACGCTACCAGCGGGCTGCCCATTACCTATACCTGTAATGACAGCTCCATCGCCTACTCCGACGGCACCATGCTCTACCTCCTTCGAAACGGCACCACCACAGTCACCGCCTCCCAACAGGGAGACTACTATTTCCTCCCGGCCGAGCCAGTCACAAAAACCCTTCAAGTCAATGACGTGGGCACGGATGCCCTCGCCAACTCTTCTCCACAGATATTTCCCAACCCCGTCTCGGATGCCCTTTTCGTCATCCCCAATGGGGAACCCATCACCGCCGTCCGCCTCCTATCATCCCTCGGCAGGCAGGAACAGGTAACCCTCTCTAACAACAAAATCAACCTCTCCCACCTCCCCGCAGGTGTCTATTTCCTTTCAATCATTACCACATCAAATAATTTTCAATTTAAAATCCTGAAAAAATGAAAAACTTACTCAAAATCAAACATCTGGCGGCACTCCTCTTGATGTGCTCCGTCGGATTCCATGCCGGAGCACAGGAAGATAGGGTCACACCTCCCGACCCAGACCCCAACCCCGGCTCCCACCAGTACAATGTCGTCATCAACAGCGACTTCGAGTCCAAATGCCTCCTCCCCAACGAGGGACAGTATTACTACGACGAGCTCCCCCATGTCTTGGTGGCTTGCCAAGGACAGGAGGTCACATACACAGCCTATGCCAGCACCGATGGCGACAACGTCGTCAGCTGGTCATGGCTGGTCACTGGTGCCGCGTCGGTCTCCTACAACGACAACGTCGCCACCGTCCTCTGGGGCACCGAGGAATCAGGCATGTTGTCCGTCACCATCACCATGGCCTCGGGCTACACCTGTACGCGCCATCAGGCGGTGCGCATCGTCGAAAAACCTGTCGCCGTGGCATCCTCCGTCCCCGAATACGACGCTTCTCACACCATCTATGTCTGCTATGGCATGGATGTCGAATTCACCGATCAGTCCCACACTCAGAGCAGCGACATCGCCGGTTACCTCTGGGAAGGCTGCGGCAGCACATCCTCTACCCGCTCCTTCCTCCTCCAAAATGTCACCACCCCCTGTACGGTCACACACCGCGTCTACAACAACTGCGGCTGCTACGACGAAGAAGAATTCTTGATTAAAGTGCTGCAGGGGCATCCCCTGCAACTCGACTGCTACGGCACCGTCTGCGAAGGCAGCACGGTCACCTACCACGCCACCTCTCCCTCCTGCACCCAGTACTTTTGGAGCATCGAGGGCGGACACCTCGTCAACGGGCAGGGCACACCCGACATCACCGTCACTTGGGACAGCCCGCTGGACGGCTACGGCATCATCAGCCTCGACGGCCCCATCTGCGGCAACGGCGCCTGTCAGGGCGGCCTCAGCGTCCGCGTCCCCATCATCCAAAACGGCGTCTCAGTTGATGGACAGAACACGGCATGTGTGGGCGAGGCGGTGGTTTACAGCGTACCACTCTACGGCTCCACACACTACGACTGGAACATCACACCCTCCACGGGGGTGAGCGTTACCCCTCTTAATGGTGCCAATAAAGTCACATGTCTGTTCAACACACCCGACACCTTCCGCATCTCCGTCAAATACAAGTGCGACTTTCTGGCTTGTGGCGAGTTCCGCTCCGACACCCTCACCGTCGTCGTCAAGCCCCGACTCGAAATACTTGGCGATAAGGAGGTCTGCCTGACCAACACCATCACGCTGACCACCAACGACGAAAACAACAACCTCTTCACTTGGAACGTTTACGACCTCGCCAACAACCAGCTCGTCTATACTTCTCCCTCGCCGACGGACCAACTTGCCTCCAGTGTCATCCCCAATGCAGGCAGATACCGCATCACGGCCGAAAACAGCAACTATTGCAACGAGGCAACGTTCGTCCTCACCATCAAAGACCCGCCGCCCGCACCCACCGTGGCAGAGATGGATCCCGATAACCCCACCATAGCTTGCCCCAATTCGACCATACGCCTGAACGCCACCCCCTCTAATCCCTATTACAACTTCATTTGGGAACCGACTTGTGGTTCGGCATCGCCAACCTCCGTCTCGGGTGAAGAGGTCTCGATAACCTATGGCTCGGAGGTGTGCAACGTGGAGGTCTACCACTACGACCGCGAGCTGCAGTGCCGCTCCCTCGACGCCTACACCCATCAGGTCGCCCAGTTCGCCCTCGCGGAGACCCATCTCCCAAAACGCATCACCGTCTGCCCCGGCACAAGAATCACCTGGGGCAACGATATCGTGCCGGCACAAGAGATGGTACTGTACGAGTGGCAGATTGAGGATGAAAAACAATGTTATATAACCGTAGACGGGAGTATTCACAGCGGCCCCAATACATTTACGGTAAGTGATATATATACCACGTTCGATTCTGTCCCTTTTCAATTGTATCTGTCCAGACGCTATTGTGGCGACAAAAAAATTGACACGGTTCAAATAATCATATACCCGATGCAGCACCCGTCGCTGAGTTTCAACCCACAAGATGCAATTTGTCAAAACACCCAAGTCCAACTCTATGGCTCAGGGTGTACCACTTGTGACGATGCCAACGCCATAGGCAGGTACACATGGTCTTTCTCCGATAGCCCACAGACCGAAACAGCACAGACCATATACCACACATTCGACAAACCCGGCGACATCCTCGTGACGCTCACCTGCAACCCCTATGATGTCTGCGACAACAGCAACTATCTGCCGTCGGTGACCGGCATCATAAAAGTAGTCCCCAACCCGCCAGCATACTCCATCGGCTACGACGGCACCAATGTCTTCTTAGAACCACTGTTGTCCTCGACGGACTATGCCATCCGCTGGGGCCACACTGCTGATACCAACAATACGGTGCCAGCTTCGCTGGGTGGGGGCGTGGACTATTCCTGCATGATTATTAGTCGCACAAACCCAAGATGCACCACGGAAGTGAAAAACGAGGCTATACTGTGTCAGCCGCTCCAATTGGGTCCTCCATCCATCGACTATTGCAACAAGACGGTCTCGTTCAGTGTGCTCACCCCCCCGATGCCAATTGTCTGGAGTGTCCTTTCGGGCGATGTCGGCGGCCAAATCATCAGCGGTTCCCTTAATGAGACCCTGACGCTTCCGGTCTATTCCGTCGGCAACATTGTGGTAAAGGCTCGGGCGGAGGCCGACGAGCCCTGCTTCTCTTCCACGAAAATGTTCACTGTCGATTTCCTACCAGACTTCTCTTTGCAGAAGGCCTGTTCCTCCATCGTCATCCGGAACAACTCCCAATGCATTGATGACAGCAAGGTAATCAAGATAGAAGTGACAGAAGCAGGCGGTAATATCGACTACCTGACTTTCCCCGTCAGTCAATCCGTAATCACATATCCTACAGGCAGTGGGGGACATTTTACCTTCGAATTGTACATGTATGACGGAAATCTATTGGTACCGCCCTGCCCGATTGGCACGGTCAACATCGAAAACACCGGCAGCCTGACAGTGAGCGTCACTTCCGCCAATCCCGTGAACGGCGACCATTGGACCTGCGACAACACTGCCATCCAGCTGACCGCGTCGCTAGTGCCACCCACTGCCATTAGCCATACCTATTGGAACTTTGGCGACCAAGGTACCTGCCTTGACAATAATAGCAATACCGCTTATCATACATTTAGACATAATTTTGGGGATAATACAGAATACCATATAGTTGTAACTGTCACCGATGTAAATGGTTGTGTACATGATGGAGGCTTAACAATTAGTTCATTTAGAAATGAATTAAAAGATCCGTCTGTATGGGTGCCGGCAAACGCACCAGTTTGTCCTGGGAATGAAATATTGCTTGAATGCCGAATAAATAATAGTCCTCTGTATAATCCTAGTTGCACCACAACCTACAATTGGAGTGTTACTCCGTCTATGAACTCCTACACGCAGCCCGTCAGCCACACGGGGGACTACAGCGTCATCGTCTCCAACGAACACTACTGCAAAACCGAGGCGACCGTTAATGTCCCCTTCAAGAACAAACCCTCTGCTGTCATCATCCCTAAAAAATATTATTACTGCGTTGGAGAAACCATCACTTTCTATGGACAGCCTGATATGGAATCGCAAAGTAATTATAGTTATGAATGGACAGTGTGCAACAACACGACATCCCAGTGTTCAACATACTACACGGGTTCGATTTCGTTCCCCACAGGTGATAATGGCTGTACCTATACCGCGGACTTGATCGTTACGGATAACAATGAGGGCTGTTCCGCTCAGGCCGAACCAGTGACTATCAGAGTTGTCGCGCCGCCGCCAGCTCCGGGAATTTCCAAAGACCCCGACCAGTACTGCATCGACCAGCACCCATTCAAACTGATTAGCGACAACCCGTCTCAGTTGCTCCATTGGAGTAACGGCGATTATGGCAACACCGCTTACTACCATTATCCCGGCCCAGCTATCGCCTATTACTACGACCCAGTGTCCGGCTGCCGCTCCGATTCTGCTGTCATCAATATACCCGCAGCTCCCGACTTCGACGCCCTGCTGACAGGCTGCTATAAGGTTTGCGATTCTCTAGCAGAAACCAGTCTGCCTGTGTATGGTTTGTTACCTTTACTTCAACCTTATGGTTGGGATTGGTACTATAACAATTACCTCTCACAAAATGGACCATTCGGCTATCAACCCTATCCTTTGATGCTGCCATTGAACGGCTTCGGCTCCTATTACCTCTCGGTAAACTATTTTGAAGAATGCAAATCTACCTCAAAACCCTTTGTCCTTCAAGAGGATGATGTATGCAAGTGCGACAGCATCGACATCCGTTATGTGTGCAAAGATAGCCACGTCAAAGACTGCCACTTGATTTATGAGATTGAGGTCACGGTGTGCAATAATTCACATACGACACGAACTTTCAACACATTGACACCTCTGTTTAACCTTACCTCTGGAAATATAACAATTATTAGTAACACCTTTACCGCTACCTCTATCAGCTCTGGCAACTGCTACAATTTCACCCTTAAACTTGAGGTGTCGGCACTCAACCCCATGGTGGCCTCATTTATGATTGAGGGAAGAAAATGCAACGTGGATTTCAGCATCGACCTCACTCCCGACATCAATTGTTCGCAACTGGCTTCTGGGTCGATAACACCCAACAGCACTATCACAGGTGTTAATACCATCTATTGCGATTTCTCCATCAATGTGTCTGGGGTAACGGATGTGTTGGCTGTATGGAGCAACCCGCAGTCGGTTGTCAATTACACCCTTACGGGCACAGGAGTGAACGGACTGTGCGCATTCAGCCAAGGTGACCTGTCCGATGGCGTGACCGCCTGTGTATATGCCCTTGTCTGTGTCGATAAGAAACTTTGTATCTACTACTACTGTGTCCCGGTGGCTGACTTGTTGGCATCTCCCAAGTCCTCCCCGATCGAAAGGGCTGGACGCGATGCTGACGGCTCTCCCGACCTCACACTAAAACCCAACCCCACCACTGGTGAGGTCGCGATTGAAATGAGCAACCCCCTTTCAGGGGTCGCGATTGAAATGAGCAATCCCCTTTCAGGGGGCTCCGTCGTCGGCACCTCCTACAAAGTCCTTGAAATCCTCGTCATGGACATGAACGGCCGCACCGTGGCCACCTTCACAGGCTCCGACCACTTCAACATCTCCAACCTCCCCTCCGCCGCCTACATCGTCCGCATCAAAACCAAACACGACAATGCCGATAAAATCACCTACCTCAAACTCGTAAAGAAATAACCAACCGTGGAGCGATAGGGGCTGCCCTTCCACGCAGCCCCTATCTCCCTCCACAATCCCCCTATCCAATCTATCATATCTATCCCCTCTATCGTATCTTTTTCGATATAATGCAAAACGGAATACACATTAGGTGCAAAAAGACTATCTGGTGCCTTGTGGTAAGAATGCACACCGACACGCTACGAAGGCGGAATAGTAATCTTCTGAGAAAAATCCAGCTTTGCTTCCTGTTCACTTTCAAATCACTCTTTTTTAAGGCATTCTTCACTGCTGTGGTGAATAGAAGCTTACTAAGGGGGTAATAAGAGCTTAAGAGTTGGCGGATTTGGAATGGAGATGGAAAAGTTGCTTTTAGGTTGATAATACTCTACTGAACAATATAAGATGTTGCGCCCATTGGGCTGCTACACGTACATTGTTTGTACAGTGATATTGATGGTTTCACCCTGAAGGGGTGAATAATCCCAATCCGGTCATTAGGACAACTTTCCCTTTCGGCATCTTGGCCTCATCGCAGTCTTGCCGTAGCCTTGTTTTCTCCGATTCGCTATCGAAATCATCCACTGGATGCTTTTTTCACACCTTCGACAGCGATGCGGCCAATCTGTTCGAAACAAATACTAATCTGACATAAATCCTAATGGCCGAATTGGGTTTAAAGGGTGGTCTTGATGCTAGGAGCGACAACTGTCGCCAATAGATTACTGCACATTCTTTACCAAACGGACGGAACAACCTTTCTTTCTATCAAGCCAAGCTGCAGCTCCAGTGGTTGCATCTATATATCTAGCAGTAGTACCACTTCCGGATCCGCCTTGGGTAGTCCAATAATATCCAGTGGTTTGAATATCGCTGAATGTGTTGGTACCGCTTCTATATCCTGCGGCAGGCAGGAACCATACACCTTCTTCTTCTAACAAAGCCCATTCTGCAGCGGTATAGGGGTGGCTGGAACTAAAATTGACGTCTACTTGGTTGATAGAGTTGGGATATGGTACATTAACTGGCCAGTGCAATTGGTCGGGGAAGATAAAGGTTCCCTTAATGTCCTTGTTGTCAATATGCAGCGTCACACATGCGAAACGGGCATTCTCAGTGCCGTTAAGGGGTGAGGCATTGCGGGTGTTCATCAAAATATTCCATTCATCAGGGGTTAATGTGCGCCAGCCAGTACCCAAATGATAACTACCGTTCACTCCCCAGTCATAAGCAGTACCAGCTATAGAGGTGCTACCGGGACCATAGTTAGAGTTGGTAGTATTGGCATAACAACCAAGTCTAACATAATGGCCGTTATCAGAATTATTGGCTTGAGCTCCTGTAAAATTCCCTACTCCACTTGTGCCCCAACCGAAGAGGTCTATCCACTTGTCACCGGTCCCGGCGTTATTAGTGGCGAATGTATGTTTAGAATAGGTTTCCTTAGCATAGATATAATTATTGGAACCGCTAACAGTGCCAGTAACGCTGCTGCTGCCGATAAAATCATATTGATGGGCGGCAAATCTAAATTCACCAAAATCCCACGTGTGATTTTTATACTGTAAGTTGCCGGGGGCGGAGATTACTTTCAGGGTGCCTACTGTTGTGGCACCGATTGGATCCAATTGGGCGGCAGTTGTCACATTCAGGCGGGCGGATGCGATGGTGTTGATGTCTAAAAAAGAGATTGTGCGGGTGCGACTGAATACTTTGTTGTCGGTGGTGGTGACGGTAATGGTGATGTCGTTTTCTGCAGCAAATGGGGCTACAACGATGTAGAAGTCTTGTGATGTGGCAGAGGGTGCTACGCTCACACCGCTGCCGAGGTCGAGCTCCACCTCTTTCCCACCGTTTGTGGGTGTGCCGGCTGTTACAGTGCTGCTACTAACCGTGAGAGCCATTGTGCCACAGAGAAGATTGTCCGAGGAACGCACGCTAATTTTCTTCAGAGATAGTGTAGGGCCGTCGGTGATGTTGTTCGACACGGACACTTTCAACAGCGAGCAGAGGTTGTAGAAGAATAGATGCTTATTGCTATTGTCGGAATAAGCGACCATGGGAAACTTTATCTTGTTGGCATCATATGTCTGGGAGGCGGGGATGATGATGCTGGCGTTACTGGCGTTGCTTGTAGCCATTTCGGCAGGATAGATTGCCAAATAGGAAGTGCTTGATGTCACACCCTTTATTTTCGCATAGGTTCCGTCGCTGGTGCTGATATCGCTAATTACCCTCGTATCGTCACCATTTACCCATACAGGGTCATTGGAATCCCACAAAGGTTGGTTGTCGGAGGAAAGATGTACTTTAGCGATGTTATTGTCGTTTGCAATGCTTGCTCCGAGGGTTACAACTTCGCTTTCTTTCTTGCAGCCTACGGCAATAAATATAGCCATAGCGGCTGCTATAATTGATATTGTTCTTATTTTCATGTTCTTTAATCTGTTTATAAAGTGAAACTACCTGTATGGATAATATCTGCTAAAAGTAGCCCTCATCTCCGTTCAATGAGGTGGAAGCGAATTTCTGGGTTCCTTTGTCTAGACCTACCTGTTTGTCTGTGGTCAAATCAGAGGGGGCGAATCCTCTCTCTATTAGAAAGGATACAACTTTTACTTTCGGAGTGGTGTACTCCTGTTTCTTGTTTTTGTTCATTTTATTGGATTTTGAATTGTTTATATCTGTAGTTATCAAAATGCAAAAATACAAATAATATTTTATTTTACAAGTTTTACTATGGTTTATGTATGTAAGATATTGATAATAAGTGATGTTTTTTTTTCTTTTATTCGGTACTGAGAACGTGTTGTTTGGTATTCCAGAAGATAAAAAATGTTAATTTTCCCACCCCTCTTTCCTGTCCTGTAACCTATTGTGCTGGTCCCTGCTCGTTTCGACAAGTAGGTCGGCACGCTGTGTTGACGAAGCAGGGGCGTTGCTGGCCCGATGCAGGGAACGGCATAGGAACACTCAAAGAATTAAGTTGCAACGATGGTACAACGGGTAGAGATTGAGGCTGTTGATGCACCGGTGTTTTCTTAATGAATGATAAAAATTGCGGGATTTGAGAGAAAAAGTTTGTGGATTTGAAAATTAGTTGTATCTTTGCAATCTCTTTTGTGGATACTGTGTATCCGTAAATGTGCAATAATCAACAAATAAACAATTATAAAGCAAATGTACGCAATTGTAGAAATCGCAGGAAAGCAATTCAAGGTAGCTCAAGATCAGAAGATCTTTGTGAACCGTCTGCACAATGACGAGGGTAGCGAGGTATCTTTTGACACCGTGATGCTTAAAGACAATGACGGCAATGTGGAGGTTGGACAACCTTATATTGCTGGTGCTAACGTAAAGGCCACCGTGCTGAAACACCTCAAAGGTGACAAGGTTCTGGTGTTCAAGAAAATCCGTCGTAAGGGTTATCAGAAGATGAACGGCCATCGTGACTATCTGACTCAGATAAAGATCGATAGCATCAATTAATTAAGTAGAGTAACAAACCTTTTAAAAACATTCATTATGGCTCACAAAAAAGGTGTCGGTAGTTCCAGTAACGGTCGTGAATCCGAAAGCAAACGTTTGGGTGTAAAGATTTTTGGCGGTCAGCACTGTGTTGCTGGTAACATTATCATCCGTCAGCGTGGCACTGTCCACAATCCCGGCAATAATGTAGGTATGGGTAAGGACCACACCCTTTATGCTCTCTGCGACGGTACCGTCCAGTTCAAAAAAGGACGTAAAGACCGTTCGTTTGTTTCGGTAATACCCGAAGCTGCCGAATAAATTAGGTAATCCAAAAGAAAGAAAATAGCGTGCCTTCCGGGGTGCGCTTTTTTTTGTTTGTGGTTGGAATAGATTTCTTTGGTGGATTGGTATTTGGGTTTGTCGGTATAGGGGAAGAGCGATGTGTGGAGTGAGGGTGAAGATGAAATAGACCGATATGCGGGAAAGATATGATAGGGGTGTGCAATAAATAGAACGGTTTTGCGTTAAAGTGACGATGAGCGAAAAAGTACCATATATAATTGCAGGTCCATGCAGTGTGGAGAGCCGCAGCCAGTTGTCTGAGGCTGTGGCTGCTTTGACCGCGATGCCACAGGTGTCGATGATACGCTGTGGAGTGTGGAAACCTCGTACCCGGCCGGGAGGATTTGAAGGCTGGGGAGAGGAAGCATTGGTATGGGTGAGAGAATTGCGAGAAGAGATGAAAATCCGCAAGGAGATGCCGTTTTGCTGTGAGGTGGCAAAACCCGAGCATGTGGAGAAAGCCATAAAGTATGGAATGGACGCAGTATGGATAGGGGCGCGAACAACAGCAAATCCGTTTATGGTACAAGAGCTGACCGAGGCATTGCGCGGCACGGGATTGGCAGTGTTGGTGAAGAATGCGCCAAGTCCGGATGTGCGGTTGTGGATTGGCGCGTTGGAGCGCTGCATGCAAGTGGGGATAAAAGATGTTAAGGCTGTGCACAGAGGTTTTGATGTGTTTAAGAACGATAAATACAGAAATAACCCATTGTGGGAGATACCGATAGAACTGCGTAGGCGGATGCCTGAAGTACCGATATTGTGTGACCCAAGCCATATTGCCGGGCGGAAGAAGCTGTTGCTGATGCTTGCCCAGACAGCGATGGATTTGGGCTTTGAAGGGTTGATGGTGGAGTCTCATCCCAACCCGGCTGAGGCGTTGACCGATGCCGAGCAGCAGGTGACCCCGGAGGAACTGGGCGAGATGTTGGGGCAGTTGGTGCTGCGGAGCACGGACAGTCGCAAGGCGGACGAGGAGCTGCGAGTGTTGAGGGAACAGATAGATCATCTGGACCGACAGACATTACAGATATTGGCTGCCAGGTTCGAGGTTTCGAAGCAGATAGCGCGAGTGAAAGCAAAGGATAATCTTGCAGTTTTTCAACCTAAGCGGTGGGACTCGTTATTGCAGCAGCGTATGGATACAGCACGCGAATTGGGTTTGCGTGAGGAGTTTGTGAAGGAGATGTATGAGAAGATACATGCGGAGAGTGTGCGTGTGCAGACGGAGTATACAGATTCACTGAAAGAGAGTAATAATCAATAGTAATAAACAATATAAACTCTATATAGAAATGAAAATTCGTTTTTTGAAACTGAAAAATTGGCTCTTGTTGACGGCAATGGGATTGTTTGGTGTGACAGCTTGCCAAAGCAGCAAGTCGGCAGTGAAGCCAGAGGAGGTGAACGGCAAGAATGCATCCGAAGCATCCGAAGAGATAGGGAATGCGGTTGTGATGTACGGAACTCCTACGGTTAAATACGACACACAGGAACGCTCTGAAACAGCATTGATGTATGGTGTGCCCACGATGGATTTTGTGTTGAAAGGAAAGGTGAAAGACGAGAAGGGTAACCCAGTGAGCGGAATGCAGGTGATTTTGGTAAATGGTACGGTGGATATTACTCCCGAGTCTATGCAGGAGGATAATCCCTATGTTCAGGATTATATCGCTGAGGCTTCGGATTTGACCGACGGGACGGGTAATTTCGAGTGCCATGTGAAAGACGTTCCGAGAGAGGTTCAGCGTGTCATTATTCGCGATGTGGACGGTGAAGCAAACGGGAAGTTTGAGTCGCAGATGGTGGAGATTACTTTCACAGAGGCCGATCAGACCGGAGAACGCAAGGGTTGGTATATGGGTACCCGTACCAAGGATGTGGACATTACTGTGAAAAAAGTGTCGGAAAAGTAAGAACAGGATTTTGCAGCAGCCTGCCTTGATTGCCATTTTCGGAGAGAATCGGCGAATGGTAGTATGTGGTTAATTACACAGAGGTCGAAAAACAGGATAGAATAAGAGAGCTGATGGATTTGAAACAGGAACTGTGGCGTCAGTACCGCCACAATAATGCGAAGTTGCATCCGCTGCGAACCCTTTTCTGGGAGTGTACGCTGAGATGCAATATGCATTGCAGGCATTGCGGTAGCGATTGCAAAGTGAGTGCCGAGACCCCGGATATGCCGGCTGCTGACTTTTTCAGGGTGATAGACGAGATTACCCCACATGTGAACACTCATGAGGTGTTTGTGGTGTTTACTGGCGGAGAGGCGTTGCTGCGCCCCGACCTGGAGGAGTGTGGGTTGGAACTATATAGACGGGAGTATCCTTGGGGGGTGGTGAGCAATGGCTACCTGCTTGACGAAAAGAAACTGGATGGATTGCTGAGAAGCGGTATGCATTCTATCACCATCAGTTTGGATGGTTTGGAAGAAGAGCATAACTGGATGAGGCAAACACGCGGCAGTTTTGCCCATGCCAGCGAGGCCATCCGGCTGCTGGGGCAGGAAAAGGATTTGCTTTGGGATGTGGTGACATGCGTAAATCCACGAAATTATGGACAACTGGACCAGTTGAAGGAATACCTTATATCGTTGGGCACGAAAAGATGGCGACTGTTTGCCATATTCCCGATGGGACGTGCCGCAAACGACCCTGAACTACAGTTGGGGGATGATATGTTTACGGGTGTGCTGGATTTTGTGAAACGCACGCGGGAAGAAGGCCGAATAATATGCAATTATGCCTGCGAGGGCTATTTAGGGTCGTACGAAAAGGAGGTGAGGGATTTATACTTTTATTGCCGGGCGGGTGTTGAGGTGGCGTCGGTGCTGTGTGACGGCAGTATTTCGGGCTGTACGAGTATCCGCAGCAATATGCATCAGGGCAATATTTACAAGGATAGTTTCTGGGATGTGTGGGAAAACCGTTTTGAGCAGTATCGCGACCGTAGCTGGGCCCGGAAGGGTCAGTGCGCCAAGTGCAAGGTGTGGCGTTATTGCGAGGGAAACGGGTTGCACTTGTATGACGACAACGGTGATTTGTTGTCTTGTAGCCTGCACCGGATTGTTTAATGACTGGCGGAGATTAGTTCTGCCAGTTGGTTGAGGTCTGGTTTGTCGGCAGGGAAGATAATATGAGCTTTTTTGTAGAAGGGCATTCGTGCGTCGAGTTGCTGTTGGATGTAGGCGGCGCGTTCTTCTTCGGACTTGCCGGCGAGGATGGGACGTGGTTTTTTTGATTGGGCGGCGCGGCGTAGGAGGGTTTCGACCGAAACATCGAAGTAGATGGAACACCCATGAGTGTTTATCCAATTCATATTGTCGAAATGGCAGGGGGTTCCGCCACCGGTGGAAATGACCACATTGTCTTGGTCGGCAGTGGTGTGCAGTAGTTTCTGTTCCAATTTGCGGAAAGCTTCTTCACCATAGTGTTTAAAGAAGATAGGTATGGAGGTGTGGAACTGGGTTTCGAAGAATTGGTCAAGGTCAAGCCATCGATAGCCCAATTTGATTGCCAGTTTGCGACCGATAGTGGTCTTACCACTATACATATAGCCGATGAGATAGTATTTCATGATAGCAAGGAAAGATTATTGACCTATTGGGCGTGGTGTTTTGCGCCTGAACGCTTGCCGCAAAGCAGGAGAAAGGGCGGAGGAGTCGGTCCAGAGGGAGTCTTGGATGATGGGCAACTGGTAGGTGTATTTAGCATTGCCGGCAAAGATTCCGAGGCCACCGTGAATGTTGGAGTAGGTGGGTGCGGGTTCTGTGATGAGCTGGGTGATGCTGGTAGATTGGTTGAGCGATTGGAGATAGCGCAGGCGTTCGGGGGTGATGGTCTCGATATTGAGTATATACTGGTGAAGGAAGTATCCCACCTCGTTTGTGTCGCGCAACATCATGAGATAGAGAGTTGTGCTGATGTTTTGCCCGTCGAAGGCTTTATCGTCGGTAAGCAATTGTGTGAACATAAAAGTGCCGAGAACATCGGCGGTGGCACTGGAGAAAAAGTCGTCCGACTGGCTGGCAAGAGAAGTGAGGCGAGGGTCGGTGCAGAAAAACATGGTGGTGCGGACAGTGTCGATAGTGTCGTATTTATCAAGAAATGGGATATAGCGGCATCCGCTGTCGCGTTGTGATATAGAGATGCGGTAGTAATCGGAATAATTGGGGTGGTCGTCGATATTGAATCTAATTTTCTTAAAGCGGAAAGAGCTATTGGTGTCGATAATTTGCGGGGTGCTGATGCGTGGCTTCCGTGGGATGTAGGTGGAGGCTGTTACTGAATCATCGCCCACCAGTATGCGGATAGAAAGTTGGTCATCTTCCTGAGGGATATAGTCGAAGAAATAGTTGCAACGGTTGATACGGGTGGGTTGGTATTGGCGGCCGTTGACAAAGACCGTTATGTCGGCATTCGAGACGGGGTGGTAGTTGCTGGTGTCGAGGAATAGGTGGCTATAAGAAAAATAGACAAATAGTTGTTTCTCGGCCGAGGGCACAGCGTTGAGTACCAGCACGGGTTGAGATGAAGAGGGGTCGAAAGGGATGATTTTCTCGCAGGAGGAGAAAAGTAATGGCATCCAAATCAGAAAGAGGACGATGGATATGCGGGTGGATTTATGCTGTTTCATATTGATATGTGATTAAAAATATAACGTGTAGGCCACAGAGGGCAGGATGGGGAAGATGGAAAGCTGCATGAGGGCTTTGCTGTAGCCTTGGTAGGAGTATTGGCTACTGGTGTATGTGATGTAGGGGTTTTGCTTGTTGTAGAGGTTATAGACACTCACATTGATGGTGCGGTGGCAGTTTTTGCGTTTGAATTTGCGGTGGAAGTTGACGCTGATATCGGCACGATGGTAGTTGGGCATGCGGAAGTTGTTCCGGGAACTGACATAGGAGAGAGTGTTGGAGAGGTTGGAGTTGCCGTCGTAGGCATCGGGGTCGTCGGAAGCTACGGGATATTTCTGCATGGCGAGGGTTGCGGTGTTGCCGGTGCAGAATACCCATGTGGCACTGGCATCGCACCAGTCGGTGAATTTGTATGTCAGAACAATGGAGAAGTCGTGTCGGCGGTCGTATTTGGCGGGGAAGGGATTGCCGTTGTTTAGTTCCTGACCGGGGCGGTTGAAGAGGTGTGTGGTGCGGCTCCAGGTATAGGCGAGCCAACCGGTAAGCCGTCCAAATGTGCGTTGGGCAAGGAATTCAACGCCGTAGGTCCAGCCGTCGCCGATGCATACAAGGTCTTCCCAACCGGCAGTGGAGCCGAATGTGGTGACTCCGTCACGGTATTCGATGATGTTGTTCATGTGCTTGTAGTAACCTTCAACACTCAGGTCTACAATCATGGGGATGGTGTAGTTTATTCCGGCAGCCACTTGTTGTGCAGTCATGGGTTTAATGCGTTTGGTGGAGGGTACCCAGAGGTCGGTGGGGAGGCTGACGCTGGTGGTGGAAAGCAGATGCATGTATTGCGACATATAGGCATAGCCGAGTTTCACAGAGAGGTTCTCGCCCAGAAGAGCGCGGCTGGAGATGCGTGGCTGAAGGGAAGGATAGAAGATGTTCTCAACCTCGAAAGCACTGAAGTGGAGGCCGGCGTTGACTTTGAAGATGTCGTTGATGCTCCAGTCGTCCTCGGCAAAGGCAACCAGTTCGTTGGCACGTGTAGTATCGTCGCGTAGGTTGGCCTCTATTTTCCAAGGTTCGGTCATTTGAATTTGGTCGTAGTAGTCGACGCTACCAGTGGCCACACTGGGGATGATGCGGTGACGCGTATAATAGGATCCGAATTGTATGTTGTGTTCGGGGAGAGGTGTGTAGGAGAAGTCGAGCCGAGTGGTGAGGTCTTGTATACGGGAAAGATAATTGCCTGTGATTGTGGAGTTCTGCACGCTGTCTGTAGTAATCTGGGCGATTTTTTCTATGCCCACATTCATGGTGTTAGTATACTGTGTGTAGGATAGGCTGAGGTTCATGAACAGTTTGGGATTGATGACGTAGTTCCAACGGAGGCCACCCACAATGTTGCCCCAGTTGTTGGTGTAGTCGAGGTATTGGTCTTCGGCCAGACTGCTTTCGGTACGCAGGCGGGTATAGACATCGTCGTTGCCCATATAGAAAGTGGCATGCAGACGGCTGCGGTCAGAGAATTTGTGAGTCAGTTTGGCGTTGGCATCATAGAAGTAATAGCCTGCTGAAAGCTTGGTTTTACCGTCGACATCGGTGGCGAGTTTACGGATTAGTGGCCGCATAAGGAAGTCGGCGTAAGTACGCCTTGCCGATAGACAGAAGGTGGTCTTCTCTTTGATAATAGGACCTTCAAGGTTGAACTTGGCCGAGATGGCACCCAGCGAGACGTTGCCGTGGATATGCTTATCATTGCCATTATTGGTGGTGACATCCAGCACACTGGACAGCCTGCCGCCGAACCGTGCGGGGAAGCTGCCTTTGAAGAGGGTGACGTTCTTTACGGCGTCAGCATTGAATGCAGAGAAGAAGCCGCCTAGGTGGTTCACGTTGTAGAGGGGAATGCCGTCGAGAAGGAACAGATTCTGGTCGGGGCCGCCACCTCGCACATACATGCCTCCTGTGCCCTCGTTGCCCGATTGCACTCCCGGTAGCAGCTGGATGGCCTTGATGATATCCGCTTCACCAAAGAGGACAGGCACAGCCTTGAGTTGTTCGACGGGCATTTCGAGAGCACTCATTTGAGACGATTCGCGTGAATTGATGCGTTCGGCAGTGATGACAATTTCGTTGAGTGTGATGCTGGGTCGGAGATTGTAGTTGCGTGAGGGGTTGCCGGTGAGTGGAACCGTGTCATAAAGGGGTTCATAGCCCACAAAGGTAATGCGAAGTAATGCTTCATTCCCTTTGAGGGTGAGGGTATACCGACCATTGGAATTGGTAATAGTGCCTTTGCCGCTGCGGGTGTCGAGAACCGTGGCACCAATAAGTGTCTCGCCGGTGGATTGGTCGGTGATGGTGCCGCTTACTGTATGTTGTGCCCAAAGCAGGGTGGGACTCAACAGTAGCAAAAGCACGAACAGGTGTCGGGACATTCTGATAAAAGTGTTGATAATGTTTTGTTTAATAATGGGTGAATATAATTGGGTGCGATGTCGCACAGGGGTTTCAATACAAAGCGCCGCAGATGCATGCGGGGGTGGGGAAGAGTGAGGGTAGGGGTATTGATGACGAGGTTGCCAAAAAAGATAAGGTCGATGTCGATAGGGCGGGAGGAGTAGGTGCGGAGGTTGCTGGATGAAGGGAGGCCGATGCGTTGGCGGCCGAGTTCTTTTTCGATGAGGAGGGCGGCGGAGAGTGCTTGAAGGGGGGTAAGGTTGGTGTTTACAAGGAGGGCGATGTTGAGGAACGGCTGGGTGTCGGGGTCTTGGAAGTTGCCCCATGGTTCGGTTTCGTAAATATGAGAAGAAGCAAGGACAGACCCGATATGTTGTTGTATCAGGTCTGTCGCATTGCTTATTATCTGTTGGCGGTTGCCTTGGTTACCGCCGATAAGCAGATAGAGAGGTGACATTATTTCACTTCGTTGAAAACCATCTCGATGGTGAAGGGCTCGCCATCCTCTTCGACTCCGGTCTGGGAGATTTTGATGGTATTGTCTTTCTTGTTGTAGGTGAAAGGAATGGTTTCGGGCTTGCCAGTTTCTTCATCTACGCCGGTGAGAGTTCCTTTTTCACCATCGAAGGTGTAGGTTAAGTCAGTGGTAAAGGATTCATTCATTCCAGGCATAGGCATGGTCTGGCCACCCATGGTGGCGGTGGCACTAGTGGTCAGGGTCATAGAGGCTTTGGAGGCATCGATGAATTTGAGGGCGCCGTTAATGGTGATGGTGAGGGTGGCTTCTTCTTCTTCGTCTCCCCAGTCTTCAGTGGTAACGACTTGGGCCTTCCAATTGGTGCCGATCAAGGTTTTTTCTTTTTTGCATGACACAAACATCATGGTAATGCAGGCCAGAAAGGCCACAAACAATGTTTTCTTCATTTTTTTAGTTTTTGTTGATTAATAAATGAGTTACTTAAAATGAATTTGTTATTTCAGTGAAGTTGGATCAACCGCAGTGCATGAAGGATTCAACTAGGCTGAGAATCTTTTCCGGGTCGTTGCCTATTTCGGCACGCAGGGTGCGGTCGTTGTATGAACGGAGTTCTTTCAGAATACCGTCAATAAGGGCGGGGGCGAAAATGCCTTTCTCTTCATAGATGGCGCGGTCACGTTCCAGCAGGTCGGCACTGGCGGCACAGCTATCGGGCAACACATCGAGACGCTTCAGCACCTCTTCGTGCTCAAAGATATTCACGCTGACATAGCGGTCTTTGGCATATTGAACTGCATTTTCCATCTCGAAGCCGTGACGGGCGGCAACTGTCATACCAGCCAATAAGAGATAGACATTGGCACTGCCGTCGGGAGTGCGAAGCTCGATGGTCTGCTTGTAGCTGAAATCCACTTCCTCGTTCTTCTCCAAAGGATTGCAATGGGCCATCATGTTGCCGCTACCTTTGGTCCAACCCAGGGGCACGCGCACCATTGCACTACGGTTGCGGTCGCCCCAGCAGATGTTGGTGGGGGCTTCCTGGTGGGGCACCAGACGGAAATAGCTTGTCGGGTTGGTGTCGCCGAATGCAGTGAGCGAACCAGCCAGATTCAGGATGCCGGCAATGGCTTTGTGGGCCACTTCGGTCAAGCCGTTTTCACTGATGTACATATTTTTGCCATTCTTGCTGATGCGGGTGTGGATGTGCATACCGCTGCCTGCTTTGCCCACAGTGATTTTGGGTGCGAACGTGACGGTGATACCATACTGGTAGCCCAAGGTGCGCATAATCCATTTGGCTATCACTAGTTGGTCGGCAGCATCCTCCAGTGTTGTGGGGAGGAATTCTATCTCATTCTGCTCGTACATGGTGTCGCCAACACAGAAGTTTCCTACTTCGCTATGGCCATACTTAATCAGACCGCCGCTTTCGGCAATGAGTTTCATGGCTTCGGTGCGGAAGTTCTCGAATTTGCAGAAGGGGGAAGAGGCGTGATAACCACGCTGGTCGGCTGTAAGATATTGTTCCTCCTTGGGTGCGATGACGTAGTACTCCAGTTCGCCCATCACTTCGAATTCCATGCCTCCTGTGGTTTCACGGAATGCTTTGCCTGCTTTGGCTAAGGTATATTCTGGAGCCATTTCGAAAGGCTCTCCGTCCTTAGTGTAGAAGTTGCACAGCAAGTCCAGTGTTGGCAGTTCTGCGAAGGGGTCAAGGAATGCAGTGCGGAAACGGGGTATTACATACAAGTCACTGCTACCGGCCTCCAGGAAGGGGAACAGGCTGCTTCCGTCCACCCGCTCGCCGGAAGTGAGAATTTCATCGGCATGTTGCAGGCTGTTTATTACAAAATTCAGCGTCTTCAAACGCCCGTCGTTCGCCATGTAGCGGAACTTGATCATCTCTATTTCGAACTCCTCGATGACCCGGAGGATATCAGCTTTTGTGAACTCGCGCATGGGCTTTTGCAGAAATTGCACCAGTCGGTTCGGGTTAAGTTTCAGTTCTTCTTGTGTCATATGAATTATTTTTTTGAATTGGGACTGCAAAGATACGAATATTTTTCGTATCTTTGCAATCTCAAACGAAAAATTATTTATTATGTTCAAAAAAGAGACTTATATTGCTCGCCGTGAGCAATTACGTAAAGACATCGGCCATGGTATTATTATCATTCAGGGCAACCATGAAGCACCTTGCAACTACCCTGATAATACTTATTGGTTCCGTCAAGACAGTACTTTTTTATACTTTTTCGGTCTTCAGCGCGAAGATTTAATCGGTGTACTCGACTGCGATAGTGGAAAAGACTATGTTTTCGCCAACGACTACGACATTGACGACGTTATTTGGACGGGTCCCCTGCCCAGTGTCAAGGAATTGGCAGCAAGTGTGGGTGTTGAAAACAGTGGTGATTTGGCAGCGTTACAGACATTTTGCAACAATGCTGTTTGCCAAGCCCGTCGCATCCATTATCTACCTCCCTACCGGGCCGACAACCAGCGTCAGCTCAGTCTCCTGCTCGGTCTCCGTTACGATTCGGTAAAGACTCATGCCTCTATGGATTTGATTCTTGCCTGTGTCAAACAACGCAGCATCAAGAGTGACGAGGAGATTGTAGAAATCGAAAAAGCTATTGCCACAGCCTATAACATGCATGTGGGAGCCATGAAGATGGCTATGCCTGGTCGCTATGAGTATGAGCTGGCAGGTTTCATGCAGGGCGAAGCATGGAAAGGCAACGGTCCTGTCTCCTTCCCGGTCATTATGACTATTCACGGCGAAACACTCCATAATCACAACCACAATCACAAACTCGAGCTTGGACGTATGCTTGTGATGGATGCCGGCTGCGAAACAGAGATGAGCTATTGTTCAGACATTACACGCTCTGTACCCGTGGGCGGCCGTTTCGATGCACGTCAGAAAAGTATTTACGAGATAGTCCTTGCCGCCAATCTGGAGGCCATCCGTGTAACCCGTCCAGGCATCACTTATCAAGAAGTTCACACTGCCGCCAGCCGTGTATTGGCTCAAGGCTATAAGGATCTTGGCATTCTTCGTGGCAATATTGACGACATTGTGGCCAATGGTGCACATAGTCTCCTCATGCCTCACGGTCTTGGCCATATGATGGGTCTTGATGTCCACGATATGGAGAACTATGGCCAGATTAACGTGGGATACGATGATGAGACACGTCCAAGCACCCAGTTCGGTCTAGGAAGCCTACGCTGCGGTCGCCGACTGCAACCCGGCTTTGTCATTACCGATGAGCCCGGTTGCTACTTCATCCCTGCTCTTATTGATCAATGGCATGCCAATGGCACCAACAAGGATTTCATCAACTTCGACGAGTTGGAGCATTGGAAAGACTTTGGCGGCATCCGCATCGAGGATGACGTCCTTGTCACTTCCGACGGCTGTCGTGTCCTTGGCAAACCCATTCCCAAGACAGTTCAGGAAATAGAAGCTACAATGAATAGCTAAACATCTTTCCTATTTACCTAGATATAACAAGGGTGTTGAGCCGATTGGTTCAACACCTTTGTTTATTATTGATAGTGATTGTTGCCCTATCCATTTAATCAGACTATTCCCAATAGCATAGTTTGTTGTATGTCTTACGCCGAGTGTCTTTCTTAATGTCAACGATGGTGAAACCGTTTTGGCGTATACTGCCTATGTATTCTTTCTCGGGCTTGTATTTTAATTGTCCCAGTAAGTCGCCTTCATAGTTGTATGTGGTGATTTTCCCTTTGTCGTCTACCAAGAAAAAATCATCCCCCCATCCTACAACTTCTCCTTTAGTCCTTACGGTGCAAAGCATTTTGTTCCCTGCGCCATAGACTTTGAATTCATTGGCTTTGGTGTTGACAATATTCTGGATTATACCGGAGGAAACAGTTTTCTTCTTCTTCTCATCCGGCTGTTTTTTTGTTTGTGTACTTTTATTCCTAACTCGTTTTGTGTTGACAGTGTCTCTGGTAACGCCGTGTTTTGCCAATTCCATGTCAACTTCATGTTTTTTGTCTCTCTTATCATTATACGATACAATAATACCCACTATCGCAATGAACACCAATATAATTAATATAGTAGCTTCTTCCATATATTTACAATATTAGTTTGATTATTTGTAAATTAGTTAATATGAGTGTATGAACTATTCATAATGCAAATATACATATTTTTCTTATTTTGAAAGAAAAAAGAGTTTAACCCCAATCGGACATTAAGGTTTATGCCAGATTAGCATTTGAAAACCTACCGCAGTAGGTTCGCTCTACCTTCGCCCCTCAGAGCGAACCTAAGGCGGACACAAATTGTCTCTTCAACAGGATTGGAAACTCCCCGTGCTACAGCTTCAGTTGCTACAGTTCCATTCCCTCCCAATCGGTCATTTGGATTTCTCTCAGCAGTCGTGACTGTGGCAATGAGATAGTGGTGTCTCCATCTCCAGGGTGCTGTGGGCTATACCTTCTTTTTCGAGCATCTCTTTCAATTGGTGTGTTGTTTTATCCAATTGTTGACAATCGGCTATAACAACATGTGCGGTCAGAGCGGTCTCAGTGGTGCTTATGGACCAAATGTGTACATGATGCACATCCATCACTCCTTCTTGTTTCATCATCTGCTCCACCACTTCATCCACTTCAATCCCCTCTGGCACAGCATCTACACTCATTCGTAGACTCTCCGAGAGCAACTCCCATGTCGACACCAGTATCACTCCGGCTATCACAAGCCCCATTATCGGGTCTATTATCGTCCATCCGGTATAAGTAATCACTATGCCGCTTACAACCACCCCGGCCGAAACCAACGTGTCTGCCAGCATGTGCAGGAATGCCCCACGGGTATTGATATCGTGCTGCCTTCGCGATAGCATCCATGCGGTCAGTCCATTCACCAATATGGCTACTACTGCTGTCCAAGTTACCAATGCCCCATTGACATCGGCTGGATGCGAGAATTTGCGAACACTCTCCACCACAATTCCCCCCACAGCCACCAACAATATAATGGCGTTCAGCAACGAAATCAGTACAGAACTCTTTTTATACCCATACGTATACCGTTTTGTGGCATGTGTCTGCGATAGTTTCAGCGCCACCATTGCAAGCAACAGGCAGAACACGTCGCTCAGGTTGTGCCCGGCATCCGACAGCAGTCCCATCGAGTGCCCCACTATGCCCGCCACTGTCTCTGCTCCCACAAAAAGCAAGTTTATTACTATGGCCACCACGTATATTTTCCCCATTTCTCCGGCAGGAACATGATGGTGGTGATGATGTCCGTGACCATGGTGATGTCCGTCTTCGTGATGGTGCTCATGACAATGGTCATGCATTTGTTCCTCTTTGTGTAGAGGTTTTTCTACTGCATTATTTTGATTGTTTGGTGTTTGCATAATATTCTACTTTTCTTTTTCTGCATACAAAAGTATTCCTTTTCCCATTTCCCCACAATCGCTATTTCTCGGTATAATTGTGCATTCGATTTGGCGATGCAACAAAAACGTAACAATTATTTAACCGAAAAGTAACCGCTGTTTTCCTCCCGCTTGCTATTTTTGCAATGTCGTTTGGATGTCGTCCGCACATTTGGGGAAACCAATAACGGCGTTAATTATAAACAATTAGATTACATACATTCTATTCAATTACTGTCATGCATCTCGGTCAAATCCTGATCATCATTATCAATTTTGCAGGCGCTCTTGCCATTTTCCTTTTCGGAATGAAACTCATGAGTGAGGGTCTGCAGAAGTTTGCTGGCAACAAAATGAGGTCCATCATTGGCAAGGTTACCAGCAACCCGCTCCGTGGTATCCTCACCGGTGCCGCTGTGACTACTGCCGTCCAGTCCTCTTCGGCAACCACAGTCATGGTGGTTTCGTTTGTAAATGCGGGTCTGCTCTCTTTGGCAGGCGCGGTGGCCGTAATCATGGGTGCCAACATTGGCACCACCGTCACAGCATGGATTATCACTCTCTTCGGTTTGGGTGAGAGTACCAGTGCTTTTTCTCTCCCCATGTTGTTGGGTGCGGTGGCACTACTTTTCATGTTTGCCAAGAGCGACCGTCTCAAGTATATAGGTGAGTTCATTATTGGTTTGGCTCTGTTGCTTGTCGGCATGACTTTTCTCCAGAAGGCAATGCCCAATCTTGAGCAGTATCCCGACTTTCTGGCTTTTCTTGCCCGCCTGTCCGATTTCGGCTTCTGGTCCATACTCATCTTTATCCTGATCGGTGCCTTGCTCACCTGCCTTGTCCAGGCTTCCGCTGCCATGATGGCCATTACTCTGGTTATGTGCTACAATGGTTGGATTGGTTTTGATGTTGCGGTGGCACTTGTCATGGGTCAGAATATCGGCACCACCATCACTGCCAACATTGCCGCCATGGTGGCCAACACCAATGGTAAGAAAGCGGCCCGTGCCCATTTGGTTTTCAATGTTATTGGTGTCCTTATCACCTTGGCGGTATTCCGTCCGGTACTCGATCTCATCGCTCATTTCACTGTTGGCATAGTAGGCAGCAGCCCTTACACCGCTGTCAATGCCGCTGGCTATAGTCCCAATGCCATTCCTATGGCTCTGTCACTTTTCCATACCTTCTTCAATGTGGTCAATACATTCATTTTGGCTTGGTTTATCCCCGGCATCCTCCGCATCGTCAACTGGATGGTCAAAGGTCAGCCCGAAGACGAGGAATACATCTACAAACTCAAGTACATCGGTGGTACTTGGATGAGCACTGCCGAACTCAACCTCCAGGCTGCCGAGCGTGAGATTACCGAGTTCTCAAAGCGTATCCTCCGCATGTATTCGTTCCTGCCAACTCTCCGCACCGCCAAAACCGACGAGGAGTTTAATCAAACCTTGGAGCGTATCGAAAAGTACGAGGAGATATCCGACCGTATGGAAATGGAAATATCCTCCTTCCTCACCCGTATTGCCGAAGGCGACCTTTCGCATCAAGGCTCTCAGCGCATCAGTGCTATGCTCTGTGTGGTGGACAATCTTGAGAGTATCGGCGACACCGTCTACCAAATTGCCGCTACACGTAAAAACAAACGTGAAACTGCCGTCCATTTCGACCAGCATCTAAACGACAACCTGGAACACATGACCTCATTGGTGCAGCACTCCCTCGACATCATGGATGCAAATCTCAACAACGACTACTCTCATGCCGATATCCTTCATGCCACCGAGGCCGAGGAGGCTGTGAACCACTACCGCGACACTCTCCGCGACGAGCATCTCGACGCTCTCAAGCATGGCACATATAATTTCGCCATAGGCAACGCATACAGCAGTCTCTATGCCCTCTACGAGAAACTGGCCGACTATGTTATCAATGTCACTGAGGCCATCAGTGTGAAATTTGTTGAGAAATAGCTGCCCGATAATCCGGCCAAGCAATCCCAACGGTGATTAGTACATTTACCTAATCACCGGTTTTTTTTCTTTGTATATAGAAAAAAGTGCGTATCTTTGCACATTATTTCACTTTTAAACATTGTACGTTATGATGAGAAAATGTTTATTATTCGGGCTTGCCTCGTTGTTTCTCTTTGTGGGCACCCTTCATTCCCAAACACGTATGAACGTTCCTAACGGCAGTTTTGAACATTGGACCACCCAGTCCGGCTACAACATTTCTGTGCTGGGCATGTCCCTTCCAGTGTACGAAAGCTATTCCATACCCAACGGTTGGAATCATCTGTCATATCCTGTTAACGAGAGTTTTTCGGTGTATGGCACTTCCATTTCCATCAACACTTCACTCCCCCTAATCAAAGTGAGCCAGGAGACGGGCGTTGTCCCCGATAGTAGTTATGCAGTCAAGTTGCAAAGCTTCATGCTTAACGACATAGTCACTGGTCTTGTCTATACTCTGGCCGCTCCCCAGCTCGACACCATGCTCACTCAAACCGTGTTCCCCAGCATCCTCTCAACCGGTGCTGTCAATCTGGATACGCTCATACCTATTGTCACCAACCTCTTCTCCAACTTCGACAGTGTGGAAAGCATACTCATGTCGCTGGCCTCTATCAACGTCAACAACATGGTCTCTGGTGGCATTGCCCTAGGTGGTTTCCTCCCCACCCGCATGACCGGCAGTTATAAATACCATGCTGCTGGCAGTGGCGACAACGGAGGTGTACTCCTGCTTGGCACACGCTACAACTCCACTACCCACCGTCGCGATGTGGTGGGTGGGGGTGTCAATATCGCTCTAAACGATGTTACCAACTACAGCCCGTTCACTGTGGACTATATGTCGCTCCACGACCTTGATGCCTCTTTCCCCGACCAAACTCCCGACTCACTGGTCATTCTGCTACTTTCTTCGGCCAGCACGACCATGCAACAGGGCTCCTGGCTCTGTGTTGATAATCTGGCCCTTTGGAACGACACTACCGTGGTAGTGGACTCCAGCACCTGTGCCGACATAGTGGCTCTTGCCGCCACTCCCGATATCCACGAGGCCGTTCTCAATTGGAGCACCACCGATGTGGTGAGTGGTTTCGACTTGGAATACGGCCCTGCAGGGTTTGTCCGCGGCAGTGGCACTGCTATGACCCTCACCAACAATACTGTATCGTTCAGCGGCTTGGATGCCAACACTCTTTACGATGTCTACCTCCGCACACGCTGCAATGACAGCATTTATGGCGACTGGACTTCAATCCAGTTCTCCACCCTTCCCGACACTTGCGCCAGCGTGCGTTGGATTGAGACGGTCAATGTGGCGGGTTATGATGGTCCTTTCCCCCAAATAGAATTGCAATGGCAGGGTGGATCCCAGCCCGACCACTGGGAAGTGGAGTACGGTCTGCAAGGCTTCGAACTGGGCAGCGGCACCTTGGTTGAAACCAATGCGACCAGTTTAGCCATCTATGATTTGGAAGAGCAGGGAGTGTTACAACCCAATACTTGGTACGACTTCTATGTTCGCTCTGCGTGTGAAGATGGTGTGTATGGCGAGTGGGACTCTGTGCACTACCGCACATTCTGCGCCACTGTGGAAGACCTTACGTTGGTTGACGACAATATCAGCGTCAATGCTGACAATCTCATAGAGGGCTACAGTGTGACATGGGTTGACAATAGCGGCACTAATCAGTGGTTGGTGGGCTATGGCTCGCCTAATTCTACTATGCAGACTGTGACGGTGAATGAGCCTATGTTCCAGTTGCCACCTCTTATGCCCAACACACGTTATGCAGTGGATGTTATGCCTCTGTGTGGAGAGGGCAACTATGGTGATGTGCGCTATGTGGAATTCACCACTATCACTGTCGGCATTGCCGAGGCTGATGCGTTGTCGTTGTCGGTCAGCCCCAATCCAGCCGATGGCCGTTGCACGGTGACCCTTTCCGACAACGCTCCCGCTCTGCTGAAACTCTACAGCACCGATGGCCGGTTAATCCAAACTATAAACTATTCCGGTGCCCCCGTCGAGCTGCTTCTGCCCGCTCAGGGAGTGTATCTCTTGCACGCCACTTCCGCCAACGGCACTTCCATGCTCAAAATTGTAAACAAGTAATTCCATTTGTAAATGACTCTGTTTTCGCACTATTTGGCCTACTGCTCACTGATATCCCTATTGGTGGGCAGTTGCTCCTTTCCGGCTGCCCGGACTGAGGCCGACTCTACCGAATCTTTCCCAACCTCACTGGAGCTTCCAAACTATGGTAATGGTGAGGATATTATATGCTACGAGGGTTTCACTGTGTCGTACAACCATTCAACCCTCATCCCCAACTGGGTGGCCTATCAACTCACTGCCGACGAACTCGACGGATACTACAACAACAAGAGTTCCATTTTCAGTCGTGACCCCAATCTGAAGGGACGTCAGGCCTCGCGCGAGGACTACTCCCACTCTGGATGGGACAAAGGGCACATGTGCCCCAAAGCCGACCTTAGGTGGTCGGAAAAAGCCTACTGGCAAAGCCATTATTTCCCCAATATATGTCCGCAAAACCACAATCTCAACGGAGGTGACTGGAACTCGCTCGAGAAATCGGTTCGCCGTTGGGCCAAGCGCTATGGATGTGTGTGGGTGGTGTGTGGCCCTGTGATAGACTCTTGCCGTTATGGCACCATCGGAGATGCTATGGTGCAGGTGCCCGATGCCTTCTTTAAAGCTGTCCTGGTCCACGACGGTTCTTCGTTCCATGCTGTGGCTTTCGTCATGCCCAACCGTTCGGGTCACCAGTCTTTGCGTCGTTATACCTGCACGGTCGATCAGCTTGAGTCAATCCTCGACCGCGACATCTTTCCGGCTCTCGACGACGATGTGGAAGCCTCGGTCGAATCCTCCTCCAACTGGAAGGCTTTCGGCTTTTAGCCTTTTGGTCTCTGTACTATAAGAAGTGGGTGACTCAGAATTTTCCTGGGTCACCCACTTCCAGTTTATTGTCTTGGGCTCAATGCCCGTTATGCTGTCTCTCGGAGATGATGCAGCCGAAGCATGCGGCCTATCGGCTCGTGTCTTCGGTGGCTCCGGTCTTGGCGCGGCTCTCCAATTCCATTTTGCCAAAACGCAGCGTCAGGCCGAAACTAATGTATCGGCTGGTCCACTTATAGTTCGACGTGCTGCTGTTGTAGGGGTTGAGCTCGGTGGTATTCCAGCTGTTCCAGTTGAATATATCGTTGCAGTTCAGATAGAGTGACAATTTACGGTCGAAGAAGTCGGCACTGGCGCCCAGATTCAAACCCTTACGTGGCTCGTCCAAACTCATCAGTGACCACGCGCTCAGTCCGCGGCTGCTGTAGTCTCCCGAGGCAAATACCTCTACTTTGTTCCACAACTTGGTCCATACTCTTATCCTCGCGTTCCAGGAGGGAACACCGTTCTCTACAGGATTCTCGTTAGGCCGCAGCTGCAGGCGGTACCATCCATAGGCAAATCCACCGCTCAGACGCACATTAAACAACGCCGAGGGACGGTACATAATGTTGAAGTTCAAGTCAAACCGGCGGGTGTCTCCAACGTTGTTGGGTTTTGAATAGGTCACTACCCGTCCAAAAAAGTCTACATAGCGGGCATCGGTCAGTATGGAATATTCGTTTATCTTGGAACGGAAACTGCTGTTCACCCCCACCGAGCCGAATTTGGTGAAGAACTTGTTCCATGAGAAATCGACATTGTGATTGTAGATTGGTTGCAGTACGGGGTTGCCGGTCGAATAGCTCTCAATGCCGTAATCCTCGTAAGTCGAATATTCTGAAGCATCCGGGTGGTTGGTGCGCATCACATAGCTCAAGCTGAAGTTGTGCATGCTCTTGGTGCTGTAGCTTAAGTGGATGGAAGGTACTGGTGCCCACGAATGTGTGTCTACGTCGTATTGCGGTTTATACAGGTGTTTCGAGGTGCTGTGACTATAATTGAGTCGCATGCCCAGTTTCAGAGAGAAACCTCCCCATTTGCGTCGCCAGGTCAGGTAGGCTTCGGCGCTTTGTCTGTTGTCGCGGGCACTGTCCGAACGGAGCAAATCCGTGCGCCAAACATTATCGGCGGTGAGTGTGTCGCGCAACTTGTAGTGGAAGTCCCTTCCCAGTCCCAATTCCACGCCAGCTTCAATCTCGCCGTTCTTGCTGTAGGGTAGCGAGTAGTTGAAGCTCAATGAGCCGTTTCCGCTCATTTGGTTGCTGTTTGAATTCTGGTCGTAGTTCAGCTGGGTCTGCCTTTCGTAATGTCGCAGGTCACTGCTCTGATTTTTCCAACCCCACCAGCTTCCGTTTGTCGAGATGGAATATTGGTGTCCCTCGTTGTTGAACTTGTGCGTATACCACAATCCCCCATATCCACCGTGGTTGAACGAGTTTGCCTTGCTTTGGGTAATGTAGTTGAAATTGGCAGGCTCAAGGTTCGGAAGCATAAAGTCGGTGCGTATGGTAGTGTCGCTTTCGTTGCTTCTCCGCCAGCCGGGATAGGCGCCAAACCATCCGTTAATGCTGTTCATCGAGTCAAATTCGTAGCTGGCATTCAGGTTTCCCCAGATGTTGTTACGACTCGAGATATCCGCACCGCTCGAACTCCAGATGCGGGCAGTGTCTATGGTGTTGTGCATCATGTGGCCCGACTGTGATTCTATGGTGGTGTTGTTCGCCCCGCTGTAGCTCAAGTATGCACTGATGTGCAACTTCTCGTTGCTGAATACATACGATGCCCAGGGCGAGATAGAGGGGCGTGAGGTGCCGTTGGCTCCGAAACTTACAAACGAATTGCGCATCATGCGTTGGTTTGTCACTATGTTCACCACCGGGCCGTTACTGCCGTAGCGTGCCGATGGGTTGCGGATTACTTCGATGCGGTCTATACTGTTGGCGGGCAGAGTTTTGATATACTGCTTCAGTGCTTCCCCTTCAAGGTTCGACGGGCGGTCGTTAATCCACACCGTCGCTGTCGCACCGTTCAGCGTCACGTTGCCTTCCACATCCACCTCAACTCCCGGGGCGTTCTGCAGAGCATCGCTGGCGTTGCCGGTCTGTATCGTGGCATCCTCGGCCACATTGTACAGGTCTTTCTCGCCGTCTACGGCATAAAGCGGCCGTGTGTCCACTATCTTAATCATATCAAGCAGCATTGCACCTTCGCTCAGCTCAATGGTGCCCATGTCGATGGTGCCCAGCCCTGTGGGTCCCCCGTAACGTGTGTTCGGTACTGCCACAAATATTGTGCCATATCCCATGGCGGAGAGACGGAGCACCGTGGGTACGGTATCGTTCTTCAGGCTGAATACACCCTTTTCGTCCGTCACCGTTCCCCGGACAAAAGTGCTGTCTTCGGCGCGCAACATGGCCACATTGGCATACATCAAAGGCTGCTTGTCCTTGTTGCTGACCATTTTACCGGTCACTACGTGTTGCCCCGCCGCAGCCAGCACAATTGCGGTGAACAACAGTGTCATAATGGTTTTCTTCATTTTTTCGCTATCTATTATTCTTTGTTGTGAAATCTTTTCTATCTATCAATTAATTGGATTACACCTTTTTGTGAAAAGGAAATGTGGCATTTTCCCCTTCCGAAGGCATCAAAGATGACGTGCAAAGATACATACTTTTTGTTATATGGGTATTGTTTGCTAAAAATTTTTTTTCTCTCGAATATTCTCACTCTCAACCCACCACCAACAGTTTCGCTGCCGCGCCGTTCCGTCAGCATCCCGCCTCCTTTCCCGTTCAAGTGCAGCTTCGCTATCTCTTCATCTCTTATTAAGCTTCTCATAAGTTTCTCTTAAGCGTAAGACACAATAAGGATTAAGCATGTGATAGACAAGTGCTTATATATTAGCGAATTTGGAACAAAGCGGGATTGATTGGCGAGTTGATGTGTATGTGATTGATTATTGGTGGGTAAAGATGGGGACTATAGGCGATGGGCGAGAAGGGTTAGTGGCGGTTGGGTACGGGATGGTTCATCTGCTTTTCATGTGTATGACTGTCGGTTTGGCTATTTCGGCTTGTCAAGGAATCGGTCGGGTTGGTGAGGGGGAATTTGTGCAGGGAAGGGTGGACGCGGAGGAGAGAGTGGTGAGGGGTGAGCGGACAGCGGTTGGGGATGGAATGAGGGTGTGAAAATAGTGTAGGGCGTGGGAGGATGCAATTGCAGCGATTGTAGGTGGGGTGAAATTATATTTTTAAAAAGGAGTGATAATATCGGGAAAATTATGTAAATTTGCAAATGGAAAATTGTGGGCATTGCCCACACAATTGTTTATGTGGTAAAGAGATGCAGCGAAATGGTGTGAAATAAAGGGGTGTGAAAAAGGTGTTGAGGGTTTGAAATATGAGGAAAAATGCGGTGGAGAGGTTGGTGGTTGTTGAAAAAAAACATCATTGAAATAGTGGTTGGAGAAGGGTGCTGAGAATTGGGTGAGGAGAGGAGAGATTGGCGGAGTGGATGGAGGATGTGAGAGTATATGCGGAAGCCGGGGATAAGGGTATTGAGGGACTGGAGAGGTGGCAGAGATGATGTTTGAAGAATGGACGCGGAGTATGGAGAAAGGTAGAGGAGAATGGCTTTTGTGGTAGAGAAGAATGGTTTTTAGTACAAGAAACAGAATAAATTAGATATAGTGAAATGATAAAGATAAAAAAGGGCTTGGATTTGCCGATAGAGGGAGCTGCGGAGAAGCGCACGACGGATGCGCGCAGTATAGCCTGCTACGGTATTAAGCCTACCGATTTTGTCGGCTTGGTGCCCCGCCTGTTGGTAGGAGAGGGTGATGAAGTGAGGGTGGGGGATGCCTTGTTTTGCGACAAAAGAGATGAAAGAATCCGTTTTACATCGCCGGTTGCAGGCCGTGTGAAGGCTGTGGTGAGGGGTCCGAAGAGACTTCTGCTGGCGGTGGTGGTAGAGAAACATGACGAGCAGGCATTGCTTAGGTTCGATGGCGACGTGAAAGAGCGTATGATGCAGACCGGTTTGTGGACCGCTTTGCGTCAGCGTCCGTTCGGAACGGTGGCCAATCCCGACGACCGGCCGAAGGCCATTGTGGTGAGCTGCTTCGACAGTGCCCCGTTGGCACCCGACTACGACTATGTGATGCAGGGCCGCGAAGAGGTCTTGTGGGAGGGACTGGAGGCTTTGAGCACATTGACCGACGGCAAGCTCTATGCCTGTTTCAAGGCTGGACAGCGGCTGGGCCGCGAGGCTGAGAAAAGGCTGGTGAAGAGCGGGCGCATTTCGGTGGAGTATTTCGACGGTCCTCACCCGGCAGGTAACGTGGGTACTCAGATTGCGCATCTGTGCCCCATAGACAAGGGTGATGTGGTTTGGACGATGGGTGTGCAGGACGCTGCGGTGCTTGGACGCTTGATGAGAAGCGGTGAGTACTGTCCGGAACGCCTGTTGGCTGTGGCTGGCCCTGAGGTGCGTAGCCCGCACTACTACCGCATTGTGGCTGGAGCCTGCGTGGAAGGGATTGTGAGTGCGCAACGCAGCAACCCCAACTATCCGGCATTGACCAACGGAGAGAAGGTTGAAGGAGTCAGGGTGATTTCGGGCAATGTGTTGAGCGGCAGTTGTATTGAGGATGACGGTTTTGTGGGTGCATACGATAGTTTGTTAACCCTGATGCCCGAAGGGAATTACTATGACTTTATGGGCTGGCTGCTGCCGGGACTGAACAAGTATAGTTTCTCCCGTACGTTCTGGAGCGGATTTGTGCCGTCGTTTATGCATGATATTTTCGGACAGGTTCCCCGCATGATGGCACCCAAGTTCGATACTAACATGCACGGCGGTGTGAGACCGTTGGTGTTTACAGGCAATTTCGAAAGGGTGTTTCCCTTTGATATTTACCCGTTGCAACTGCTCAAGGCCTGCATTATAGGCGATATTGACTTGATGGAGAAACTGGGAATATACGAGGTGGAGCCTGAGGATTTCGCTCTATGTGAGTATATTGACCCGTCGAAGACGGATATACAGCCTATCATCCGCGAGGCGTTGGAAAAATTAAGAAAGGAGGCTTTGTGATGTTTGACAATTTAAGAGGATTTATAGATAAGATAAAGCCCAACTTTGTGAAAGGCGGCAAGTTTGGCTGGCTGCAAAGTACGTTTGAGGCTTTTGAGACTTTTGCTTTCACTCCCAACACGGTTACGGCAAAGGGTAGCCATGTGCGCGACGGTGTGGACATGAAGAGGGCAATGATAACTGTGGTGATAGCGTTGGTGCCCGCTTTGCTGTTCGGCATGTGGAACATTGGGTATCAGACCATGCTTCACGGTGAGAATTGGCCTTTCGAGCCGGGGACGGCAGCCAGCTGGTGGTATTGCCTGTGGTTCGGCTTTTTGCGTATGTTGCCCTTGATAGTGGTGAGTTATGTTGTGGGTCTTGGCATAGAATTTATGTTTGCCCAGATACGCCACCACGAGGTGAATGAGGGCTTCTTGGTGACGGGATTGATAATACCGATGATTGTGCCGGTGACTACGCCCTTGTGGCAGTTGGCTCTGGCAGTGGCTTTTGCTGTGGTGATAGGCAAAGAGGTGTTTGGCGGAAGCGGCATGAATTTCCTGAACCCAGCATTGGTGGCGAGAGCATTCCTGTTTTTCAGCTACCCAACCCATATGTCGGGCGACCAAGTGTGGATAGCTGCCGACTTGTGGGGGACAGATGCCATTGCAGGTGCCACCACTATGGGAGAGCTGGCCACGGGTATGAGTCCGTCGGCCTCGGCATTGGATATGTTTATAGGTACGGTGCCGGGCAGCACTTGCGAGACCTCGGTGATTGCCATATTGCTGGGTGCATTGGTGCTGCTGGTGAGCGGCATAGCCAGCTGGAGGGTGATGCTGAGTGTGGTGCTGGGTGGCGGAGCAATGGGTCTTCTCTTTAACGCCATCGGTGCCAACGACTATATGCAATTGCCTTTCTACTATCACTTCCTGATGGGTGGCTTTGCCTTCGGAGCAGTGTTTATGGCTACCGACCCGGTGACCTCGGCACAGACCAATGCGGGCAAGTGGATTTACGGTTTGCTGATAGGAGCTTTTGCAGTGATGCTGAGAGTTCTGAACCCTGCATACCCGGAAGGCATGATGCTGAGCATTCTGTTAATGAACTGCTTTGCACCGCTGATAGACCACTGTGTGGTGCAGCGTAATGTAAAGATGCGTGAGAGACGCGCTTTGGGAAAGGAGGTGAGACAATGAAAACATTCAGCAACAGATATATCTTTATATACTCGACAGTGCTGGTGGCGGTGGTGGCCGTGATATTGGCGGTCGTTGCCACATCGCTGAAACCGATGCAGGAGCGCAACCAGCGGGTGGAGACCAAACAGATGCTGCTCCGCACGATAGGAGTGGCAAGCACGAAGGCGGATGCAGAGGATCTGTATTCGAAATATATCAAAGAGACGCAGACCGAGGACGGGAAGCCGTACTTCCTGTTTGACGGAGGCGTGGTGATACCGCTGAGGGGAACCGGTTTGTGGGGACCCATCTGGGGTTATATGGCCTTGGACGGAGAGGGCACGGTGCTGGGTGCCGTGTTCGACCACAAGGGCGAGACTCCCGGACTGGGTGGAGAAATCTCTACCGACAAGTTTGCCGCGCGTTTTGAGGGTAAGAAGATGGACACACAGCCCATCCGCCTGAAGAAACATGCCAACCCGCAGGACAACTACGAGGTGGACGCCATAAGCGGAGGCACTATGACCAGCAACGGTGTGACGAACATGCTGGCAGCAGCCTTCGAGGACTATTCAACACTACTTAGCAACTTTAACCCGGAAGCCGGGTTGCAAACAACCAACAGCCATGAGCAATAAGAATTGGAAATTGATAACGATGCCGTGGAACAAGAACAACCCTGTGACGGTACAGGTGTTGGGTATCTGCTCCTGTTTGGCAGTGACGGCGCAGCTGAAGCCCGCCGTAGTGATGGCATTATCGGTGACGGTGGTGGTGGCTCTTTCGAACCTCATCATCTCGTTGATGCGTAAAACTATACCGCCGCGTATACGTATTATAGTACAGCTGGTGGTGGTTTCGATGCTGGTGGTGTTAGTGGACCAGTTGTTGAAGGCCTATGTGTATGATGTGAGCAAGCAGCTCTCGGTGTTTGTGGGGCTGATAATTACCAACTGCATAGTGATGGGACGACTGGAGGCATTCGCCATGAGTAACCCTCCGATTCCCTCGTTGTGCGACGGTATAGGCAATGGACTGGGATATAGCATTATTCTGGTTACGCTGGGTTTTGTGCGCGAGCTGTTGGGCAGCGGTACCGTATGGGGTTATCCCGTGATGGAAAAACTGGGTATTTATAATATCGGGTATGAAAACAACGGATTGATGATAATGCCCCCGATGGCACTGATATTGGTGGGAATAATCATCTGGATACAGCGCACCCGCAACAAAGACCTATGTGAATAAGAAAGAGATGTGACAACAAGTCGGTAGCCGCTGATGCGGACCCTCCCATGACACGGTGGGTGTAGCGGAACGGCGAAGGACGATAAAAATACATTCGGAAAATGGAATACATCAATATATTCATCAAGTCTATTTTTGTAGACAATATGATTTTCGCCTTCTTTCTTGGCATGTGCTCGTATTTGGCAGTGTCGAAGACGGTGAAAACGTCGGCGGGTTTGGGTATCGCCGTAACATTTGTACTTCTGATAACCGTGCCCATCAACTGGGTGGTCAACAAATATATGTTGGCTCCCGGTGCGTTGGCATGGATTAGCCCCAAGCTGGCCAATGTGGACCTCTCGTTTCTGAGCCTCATCATGTTTATTGCCGTGATTGCGGCCATAGTGCAGATGGTGGAGATGATAGTGGAGAAGACATCGCCGGCACTATACAACTCGCTGGGTATATTCCTGCCCTTGATAGCAGTGAACTGTGCTGTGATGAGTGGGTCGCTTTTTATGCAGGAAAGGGCATATAATTTCGGAGAGGCGGTGAGCTTCTCGCTGGGCAGCGGCATAGGTTGGTTTTTGGCCATTGTGACCATTGCAGCCATACGCGAGAAACTGCGCTACTCGCATATCCCGCCTGCATTGAAGGGTGTGGGTATCACGTTTATAATTACAGGACTCATGGGAATGGCCTTTATGAGTTTTATGGGAATAAAATTATGATGGAGCAGGCTCCAAGGTTATTAACACAAAAATAATATGACTACAACAATACTTACTGCACTCATTGTCATCGTGGCTGTAATACTGCTGCTGGTGGCATTGTTGTTGTTCCTGCGAGCCAAGTTGATACCGCAGGGCAATGTGACCATCACCATTAACGACGATAAGAAATTGACTGTTCCGACAGGGAACACCCTTATATCCACACTTGCCGAACAGCAGATATACCTGCCGTCGGCCTGTGGAGGCAAAGGGTCGTGCGGACAATGCAAATGCCGTGTGCTGGAGGGTGGCGGTTCCATCCTGCCCACAGAGGTGGGATTCTTTACACGCAAGCAGATACAGGACCATTGGCGTTTGGGCTGCCAGGTGAAGGTGAAAGAGAATTTGAAAATAGCAGTACCGCACTCGATTCTGAGCATCAAGGAATACGAATGCACCGTGATTAGCAACCGCAATGTTGCCACATTCATGAAAGAATTCAAGGTGCAGCTGCCTGCCGGTGAGCATATGGATTTTGAACCTGGCTCGTATGCGCAGATAAAGATTCCCAAGTTCGACTTGAAATATTCCGATTATGACCGCGATTTGATAGGGGAGGAGTACCTGCCTGCATGGGAGAAGTTCCATATGTTCGACCTCCGTTGTGTGAATCCGGAACCGACAGTGCGTGCTTATTCCATGGCCAACTATCCCGATGAGGGTGATGTGTTCATGCTCACCGTCCGTATCGCAACCCCACCGTTCAAGCCGGACCGTTCAGGATTTATGAATGTGAATCCGGGTATAGCCTCATCGTATATCTATTCGTTGAAGCCGGGCGACAAAGTGATAATGTCCGGTCCTTATGGCGATTTCCATATCAAGAACCATCCGGCAGATATGCCCAACAAGCCCGAAATGATATGGGTGGGTGGCGGTGCCGGTATGGCTCCGTTGCGTGCCCAGATTATGCATTTGACCCGCACGTTGAATACCCGCGACCGCAATATGCATTACTTCTATGGTGCACGAGCTTTGAACGAGGTGTTCTACTTGGACGATTTCAGACAATTGGAAAAGGATTTTCCCAATTTCCATTTCCACTTGGCGTTGGACCGTCCCGACCCGGCAGCCGATGCGGCAGGAGTACCTTACACTGCGGGGTTTGTGCATAACGTGATGTACGAGACCTATTTGAAGGACCATCCCGCCCCCGAGGATATTGAGTACTACATGTGCGGTCCCGGCCCAATGAGTTCGGCAGTGGTGAATATGCTGGACAATTTGGGCGTAGCACCCGAGAATATTTTGTACGACGATTTTGGAGGAGGCGCACCCAAGAAATAAACAAATCACAGTGTTGGGGAACGATATCCAATAATTAGGCTTACAAGTTTGGTTGTGGAGCGGACCGACAAACAAGACAATTTTAATTTTAATATAAACCCAAACATAGCAATAATGAATTTACCAAAAATCCATTCCATTTCCAAGAAGATATGCGTGGCACTGCTGGGCGGTTTCCTGCTAATCTTCTTGTTGTTCCATGCCTGTGCCAACCTGTGCATATTGCGTCATGACGACGGTGCATGGTACACTGCTTTTTGCCACTTTATGGGCACGAACTATATAGTCAAGGTGTTCGAGGTGGTGTTGATAGGAACTATCCTGCTCCACATCTGTTTCACTGGATGGCTGTGGCTTACCAACCGACTGGCCAGACCGGTGCGTTATCACCAACAGGGGAAGAGCAAGACCCATCCGGGGTCCAAACTCATGATGTGGACCGGTATCCTTATTTTCGTATGTCTGTTTGTCCACTTCACCGATTTCTATTTTGTGAAAATGGGATGGGTGAAAGGCGATTACATGGTAAAAGTTGACAAGCTTGCCACAGATGATGCCATAGGCATGATGGAACTGGCATCGAATATGGAAATGACTCCGGAGGAGCTTATAAACTACTTGGAAGAAAATGCAAGCTCGTATGCCGAGACTGAAGAGGAAATGGCCGAAGCAGAAGAGTATGTGTCTAATCTGAGAGACCAGCTGGGAGTGATGAATATTGTGCAGAGAGCCTATGATGAAGGTAATCTGAGCGCAGACAAGAAATGGATACGCCACCTTACTTACGATGAACGCCAGTTGTTGCGCGAGGTGGCTCCTGAGAGCGACCCTGAGCCTGACTTCTATTATATGGCCCGCGAGAAATTCAAGAACCCCTTCATGGTGTTGTTCTATCTAATTTTCTTTGTGGTTGTGTGGATTCACATGCGCCATGCATTCCCTTCGGCTTTCCAAACTTTGGGGTTGAACAATTATAAATACAGCAAAGCCATTGATGTGATAGGGCAGATATACGCATGGGTAGTGTGTCTGATGTTCGCGGCTGTGGTGATACTGGTTTACCTTGGCTTGTAGCCAACAAAACTGAACTGCCGACAGTTGCATGGTTTTGCTTCAGCAACAGCAGGAATGTTAATGTATTATTTTAACAATCAACAATCGACATGAATTTAGATTCTAAAATACCCGAAGGTCCCCTTTCAGAAAAATGGACCAACTATAAAGCCAGTCAGAAGCTGGTGAATCCCGCCAACAAGCGGAAAATAAATATCATTGTTGTTGGAACCGGATTAGCCGGTGCCTCGGCCGCTGCTTCTTTGGGAGCAATGGGCTTCAAAGTGGATATTTTCTGCATTCAGGACTCGCCGCGCCGTGCGCACTCCATCGCTGCACAGGGTGGTATCAATGCAGCCAAGAATTACCAGAATGACGGCGACAGTGTGGAGCGTTTGTTCCGCGACACCATTAAAGGAGGTGACTACCGTGCCCGTGAGGCCAATGTGTACCGTTTGGCCGAAGTGAGTGGCAACATTATTGACCAGTGTGTGGCGCAGGGAGTTCCTTTTGCCCGCGACTATGGCGGATTGCTTGATAACCGTTCGTTTGGCGGTGCACAGGTGAGCCGAACATTCTATGCCCGCGGTCAAACCGGTCAGCAGTTGTTGCTGGGTGCTTATGGTGCACTGAGCCGTGAGATAGCCCGTGGCAGTGTTACACTGCACGAACGTCATGAGATGATGGACCTGGTGGTGGTGCCCGACAAGGACGGTAAGCCCCGTGCCCGTGGCATTATAGTACGCAATTTGGTAACCGGTGAGCTGGAACGCTATGCCGCCCATGCTGTGGTGCTTGCTACAGGTGGTTATGGCAATGTGTATTACCTTTCGACCAATGCCATGAACAGTAACGGAAGTGCGGCTTGGGTATGCCATAAGAAGGGTGCAGCCTTTGCCAACCCCTGTTTTGTTCAGATTCACCCCACATGTATTCCTGTGCATGGCGACTATCAGTCGAAACTTACCCTTATGAGTGAGAGTCTGCGCAACGATGGCCGCATTTGGGTGCCCAAGAAGAAAGAGGATGCCGAGGCAATTCGTCGTGGCGAAAAAGGCCCCAACGACATTCCCGAAGAGGAGCGCGACTACTATCTTGAACGCCGTTACCCCGCATTCGGTAATCTGGTGCCACGCGACGTCGCTTCGCGTGCCGCCAAGGAACGTTGCGATGCCGGTTATGGTGTAGGTTCGACTGGCCTTGCTGTATACCTCGATTTTGCCGATGCCATTCAGCGCTTGGGACGCGATGTTGTGGAGCAGAAGTATGGTAACCTCTTCCAGATGTATCAGAAGATTGTGGACGTAGATCCTTATGAGAATCCCATGATGATATACCCCGCAATCCACTACACTATGGGTGGTCTTTGGGTGGACTATGAACTACAAACCACTATCCCTGGTCTCTTTGCCGCCGGTGAAGCCAACTTCTCCGACCATGGTGCCAACCGTCTGGGTGCATCTGCATTGATGCAGGGATTGGCCGACGGCTATTTCGTGTTGCCGTATACTATGCAAAACTATTTGGCTGACCAGATTTATGTGGGCAAGATTTCCTCTGATACTCCCGAGTTTGACCAGGCCGAGAAGGATGTTCGCGAACGTTTGGACGCTCTTATGACCATAGGCCAGAAAGAACAGCCACACCACACCGTAGACCATTTCCATAAGGCTTTGGGCAAGATTATGTGGGAATATGTGGGTATGGCCCGCAACACCGAGAGTCTCACTATTGCCCAGCGCGAAGTTGCCGACCTTGAGAAACATTTCTGGGAAGAGGTCTTTATTCCCGGCAAGGTGGAGGAATTCAACACCGAGCTGGAGAAAGCCTACCGTTTGGCCGACTATTTCGAGTTGGCTCGCCTTATCATCGCCGATGCCATGCACCGTGAGGAATCGTGCGGTGGCCACTTCCGTACAGAACATCAAACAGAGGATGGTGAAACTCTTCGCGACGACGAGAACTTCATGTATGTTGGAGTTTGGGAATATCAGGGACACGATGTTCCAGAGACCATGTCGAAGGAAGACCTCAAATACGAATATATCAAGATTGCAAAACGTAATTATAAATAAGCCATGAAATTCAAATTACATATCTGGAGGCAGGAAAATGCCCGTGCCAAGGGCCATTTTGAGACATACGAAGTCGATAATATCTCGCCAGAGTGTTCTTTCCTTGAAATGCTTGACATTCTCAACGAACACTTGGTGAACGACCAAATTGCCCATCCTGTCTGTTTCGACAACGACTGCCGCGAAGGCATTTGCGGAATGTGTGGCCTCTATATCAATGGCAGACCCCACGGCAACGACGATGGCATCACTACCTGCCAATTGCACATGCGCAAATTTAACGATGGCGATGAAATATGGATTGAGCCATGGCGTGCCAAGGCCTTCCCTGTAATTCGCGACCTTGTGGTTGACCGTACTGCATTTGACAAAATTATTCAGGCTGGCGGCTATATTAGCACTACTACCGGAGGTGTGCCCGACGCCAACACTATTCCTATCGCTAAACATAAGGCCGACCAGGCCATGGATGCTGCTGCATGCATTGGTTGTGGCGCTTGTGTGGCAGCTTGCAAGAATGCCAGTGCCATGCTCTTTGTGGGTGCCAAAGTGAGTCATCTTGCCTTGCTACCCCAGGGCAAAGTGGAGGCCGCTGACCGTGTTAAGAAGATGGTGTGCAAGATGGATGAGCTGGGTTTTGGCAGTTGCACCAACACCTATGCCTGCGAAGCCGAATGCCCCAAGCAAATCAAACGCCAAAACATAGCCCGTCTGAACCGCCATTGGATTGGATCCCTGTTCGGGCGTGACCGCAGAGATTAATATTGTCTTCTAATTTCTCCATCGGTGTTACCCCTTTGTGGATAGTGCCGAGTCTTTCAATAGGATATCTATGATTATATGGATATCCTATTGTTTTTTTGACGAATACCGTTGTTTGCTCGCATGTGAATGTGTTGCCATTGCCATCCTGTCAATACTCTGCTTCACCGAATAAGGTTCGAAGTATGAGCGTTTTTGTGTCGACACAATATTTTTGGTCTTTCATCGTTATACAAAATGATTGTCTTAAAAGGTTATGCATCCGGAGAATTGCCTTGATGAATACCTTGGCATTCTCTTCTAGGCTTTTCAATCGGTAATAAAAGTAGAATATGAAAGTATTAGGCATAATATTGTTTTTATTGACAGCCTGGCTGGTATGGATAATTGGCAAGCCCCGTAATATCAAGTTAATTGATCAGGAATATGAATCCCGTCTGGAAAGAGTCATGCCGGACAATGTGGTGGACGGCAACTGGGTGACAACATATACCTCTTTTGAACCCATGTTCAATCAGATGTTGAAGGATATTGACAGCGCAAAACATCATGTTCATGTTCAATTTTTCAAGTTCGAGGCTGATGCTACGGGTCAACGGTTGGGCGATGCACTTGTGTCTAAATCGGGACAAGGCGTAGAAACCCGTTTGATTTATGATGATTTCTGCAGCCGGTCATGGAAATGGTTTTACAATCATTTAGGCGAACAAGGAGTGCAGACCGCCCCTTTCGGCAAGATTAATTATCCTTTTATCAAGCCCCGCGACTATTACCGTAATCATCGTAAGGTGGTAGTGGTCGACGGTCGGGTGGCTTATGTAGGTGGTATGAATATCGCCGACCGCTACGGGCAAGGCCTCTCTTGGGGCTGTTGGCGCGATACGATGATACGTATCGAGGGGCCTGCTGCAGCAGCACTACAGCATTCCTTTTTGGCCGATTGGTGTTATTCCACAGGCCAGTTGATAGATTCTAAAGCCTTCTTCCCTGTTGTGCCGCATGTGGGTGATTATCCCATACAAATTATCACCTCTGGCCCTATTGGTTCGGGGCCGGACATTATGCACTATACTGTTGATCTTCTGAATCGAAGCACAAAGTACGTCTATTTCGAATCGCCCTATTTCCTTCCGCCCGTCGAGGTGATGGAAGCCATGTGTAATGCTGCCTCCCGTGGGGTTGATGTCCGCCTTCTGCAACCGCTCCGCGGAGATAGGGGAGAGGTCACTCAGTATGCTTCCATGTACAACTATGCCCACGCAATGTCGGCAGGAGTGAAAATCGGCACCTATCAGGCAGGTTTCCTCCATTCCAAGACTATCGTATCCGATGATAGGGAGGCTGTGGTTACTTCCTGCAATATTGACCCCCGCAGCTATCTTTTGTGCCAAGAGGTTGCTGCCATAGTTCAACATCCCGACTATGCAAAAGAAATGAAGGCAATATTTCTTGCCGACGAACGGCAGTCGCTCTACATAGATCCGCAGCTGTGGAGTCGTCGTCCTTTGGCAAACAAATTCAAGGAGTCAATGTCCCACATCATCGCCCCCCTGCTATAGATTCCGCCACAGAACGCTTCTGCTATTTAATAAGAAGACTTCTATAAATCACCTCGAAGGTGAGACTATTAATAACACGGTACAAGCCGAAGGCGCAGTACCGTGATACTCAGATAACAGAGAATTGCGTCCCATAAGGACGCGACATATATATATATAATCATTATAGAACCCTTTTTATAGATCCCTCCATAATAGAAAAGTGTCCCGAACTCAATCGGAACACTTTTCTCTTATTTGAAACTCCCCTAATGCCGGGGCGTCATGCTTAATCGTCAACGTGAGTGACACGTCCCTGCATATCAAACTGTATCTCAAGTCCGTTAGCCAATTCTATTTCATATCCTCCACGCATCTTCTCACATTTTATTATCAGCTGTTTCGGGAAACGGTTAACCACATAACGGGTTATGTTGCCGGGCACCAAAGTCACGGGAAGACCATCGGTGCATTTCATTTCCTTCCACACACCTTTCATGTCAAACTCAATCAATGTGCCGTCCGACAACAGCACTTCGTATTCGCGGCCATCGATATAGGCCATATCGATAACGCATGATGGCCAGTGTTTCTGAATGGTGGTTGTGGCGGCTTGGGGCAAGCGGTCGGGGTCTATTACCTTTTTGCGACCGTCAGCATAGGCACTTCCGGCGATCAACACTAAAGTGAGTAATGTAAGGATGAACTTTTTCATAATGTTGGGAATTTGTTTGATGTATAAAATGGTGTTATTTAATGAATTTCAATTGCATGGCAGTACTCTGTTCGGCCGGCATACCGTTCAGGAACACTTTACGCACCCTCGTGTGCAGCGTTTTGCCCTCCAATGGGCTCCACTTGCACTTGTAAAGTAGGCTTTCGCGCGTCACAGTGGTCTCGCCCGGCTCCAAAATCACTAAATCGGCATAGTATCCTGGCCGGATGAAGCCTCTCTCGCTGATACCGAAAAGTGTGGCAGGATTGTGGCACATTTTTGCCACCAGCAGTGGAAGCCATTCCTGCAGCACCTCGTCGTGGTCCTCCCGTTGGAGAGCTGCCGGATTGAAAAATCCTTCCAGCATCATCTGCAGCGAGTGCTGGATTGAGGGAATGCCGCCGGGTGCCTCAAAGTAGCGTTTCTCTTTGCTCGCCAGCGTGTGGGGTGCATGGTCGGTGGCAATGGTATCAATCAGTCCATCCACAAGTCCGCCCCACAAACCCAGACGGTCGTCGTTGCTCTTGATGGCTGGGTTGCATTTTATCTTGTTGCCCAGTTCCTCATAGTCGCGGTCGTCAAACCATAGGTGGTTGGGCGTTACCTCGGCTGTGATGTTTTTCTCTTCAAGGTCTCGGTTGCTCAACAGCGATAGCTCGGTCGATGTGCTGACATGGGCTATATGCAGCCGGGTGTTATATTTGCGGGCTCTTTCTATGGCCTTGTACGACGATACGAAACAGGCCTCTGTATTTCTAATCTTTGGATGCAGGGCGGCTGTTTCGCGGTCGGTGTTGGCATATTCAAGTTTGTAGTTGTGCAGATTGGCCTGTATGATATTTTCCTCTTCGCAGTGGGCCACAATCAGCTTTTTGCTTTCGGCAAACAACTTGTCCAGTGCTTGGGGTTGATTCACAAGCATATTGCCCGTGCTGCTGCCCAAAAACAATTTGATGGCGGCATAGCGTTCTACCGGTATCGACAGCAGGTCGTCGATATTGTCGTTGGTGGCTCCCAGCATAAAGCCGTAGTTCACCGCACTTTTCGTGGCCGCTATGCGCTCCTTGGCCTCAAGGGTCTGGAGTGATGTGGTTTGTGGGTCGGTGTTGGGCATATCTATCACCGACGTAACCCCTCCCGCCAGAGCAGCCTGGCTCTCGGTGGCGAAATCTGCCTTCTCAGGGAATCCGGGGTCGCGGAAATGCACATGCGTATCGATAACTCCCGGCAGCACATAGCACCCTCCCGCTTCGAATATCTGCGGCTTGCGCAGCATCTCCTCACGCTCCACCAAACGCCCCTCATGTATGTAGAGGTCGCGTTTGGTCAAGCAGCCTTCATTGACCACTGTGCCGTTCTTGATGATATAGTCCATTGCGAACCTTTTAGAACTTGCGCTTGGTGCCCCACTGGCGTGCTGCCACATAGGCGTCGGCCGAGTTGTTATAGATGGGTTTCACCACAAACTGACCGGTATGGTCTATGCAGCCCCAACGGCCTTCCTGTTTGGCGGGAGCAACACGGTTGTTCCATTTAAAGATGAAGGGTTTGGCATCCTCCAAACGGGGCTGTATCACCCATTCGCCCTCAAAGTCCACATATCCCCAATGGCCGGTGCCCGGTTCCTGTATGGGGAAGAGCCAGTGACCCAGTTCGGCATCCTCTATACCTTTCTGGTTGTCGTCCCATTCCTTGCCAGCCTTGGCAGCCTCGCTCGAAAGGGTGAATACGGGTTTGGACAACAGGCGGCCATCCTCGTGTATGCTGGCCCAGAAGCCGTTCTCGCACTTTGCGGTGGCAAAGAGGCCTGTGTCGTTGGGGAAGTTGGAAACCTCCAGATATATAGGCTGTATGGCCCATGTGCCGTCGGCTTTCACCCAGCCCCACAGATTGGTGTCGGTGCGCATCTCGGGCAATCTCCAGCCGTCAATGTCGCGGCCGTGCTCTATCTGGGACAGGGCATACACACAGTCTTTCTCGTTGCTGAATATGAAGTCGCTGATTACATTGCCGTTACGGTCGATATTGCCCCAGCGGCCGCCCTTCAAGGCTTGAGTGTAGATATAGTTGTGCTCGCCGGGAAATTGGCGTATCATGGCATATTGCGGCTGAACCACCCAGCGACCCAAGTAGTTGACTATGCCCCACTGGTTCTCGTTGCGGGGATTGGTCACGGCAATGCGCCATGTGTCATAATGACGCCCCACAATCCACTGGTGACCAGCTTCGGTGGCGTCCTCTTCGTTCTCGAACACGTTGTTTATAACCAAGATGCCTTTTCCGTCAATGCATCCCCAACGTCCTTCCAGTTTTACGGGTGCAAAGTTCATGGGCTCTTGGCCATAGTATTTCCCGGCCCCTTCATACTGAGGCTCATATTTCCACAAGCCATAGTAATTCACAAATCCCCATTTATGGTCGGCAGGATTCTCGGCAGGGTAAATCCATTTGCCCGGTTCCTCGGCGGTATACCATTGGTCGCCAGCTTCCTGAGCCTCCTCCTTGGTGCGGAAGATATTGCGGACTATCATGTTTCCGCTTTCGTCAATGCAACCCCAACGGCCGTCGTATTTCACAACGGCAAATTTGCGGTCTTGATGCTGGAAAGCGAAAGCCACCTGGTACTTCGGAGCTATCTGCCAGGTGCCGTTACTGTTTTTGTAACCATATTTCATGCCGATATCATCAAAGGCTAACGTTTGAGCTAAAGCGCTGCCGGTCAGCATGCATAAAGTGGTGAGGATGAAGATGTATCGTTTCATATTTCAAATATTTCAAAGTTGCAAAGATACATATTTTTTTTTGATTATTAAAAATAATCAGTGCCAACAGGGCAACATTGTTGTTCCAAGCCTTTATCAGGGTGGTGTCAAGGCGGTTGGGTGACGCAGTTTTTCCATAGTCTTATTGTTTTTTCCCAAATTAGTATTTGTTGTGTCCCTATCCTTGCACCGTAATGTTAAAAAAACGCAGAACAATCCCCCCCATTCAGTCGTCCAGTCGGTTGCATAGGGAAGAATGATTGGTGTATGAGCCTATTTGCGAGGCGGAAGCGCCTGGAACCGTCGAGTGACAACAGTCTGCACCAAGTTGAGCTTTGTCCCCACACACGTGCTCCTTTCTTCCGTTAGACGTGACTATTTGTTTGCTGCCTGATAATCAGCTGCATATTCTTAAATTTAGGAGCCGCTGGTTGTTGCCTCTGGGTTCGCTGTAGGTTCGCTAAATATTCACCCTTTATTAAGCCTTTAGTTAGTTCTTCTTGAGCCCAAGCTTCTAGAAAAGGAAAGGAAGGAATGAAGAAAGGGTGAAGTGATGACGAAGGCGTGGCGGAGGCAGGATGGAAGCAGAGCGGAAGTAAGGCGGATGATGGATTGGTGTGAGGGGAGGAAAAATATGTTGCGGGAAGAGGAAAAACGGAACTTTGGGGAGAGTGAAAAATGAACTTTGGGGTGGGGAAGAACATGGTATAGGGAGGGAACGATTGGTTTGTGGCAGAATATTATTGTGTGGATAAATAGATTGAACAGGCTGGTGCATAGACTTTTGTCTTTTGAGGATGGAAAATGGGAGGCATAAAACACTTTTTTATTAAGAATTTTTTGTATATTTGCATTTTGTAAACATAATTGTGTAATATATTTATTAATTGATATGCAAAGAGATACAGCAATTTTCGATCTCATCCAGAAGGAAAGAGAACGTCAGACCAAAGGCATTGAGCTCATTGCCTCTGAGAATTTTGTAAGCGACCAGGTGATGGAAGCCATGGGTTCCGTCATGACCAACAAATATGCTGAGGGTTATCCCGGAAAGCGTTACTATGGTGGTTGCCAGATTGTTGACCAGAGCGAGACTATCGCTATAGAGCGTGCAAAGAAGCTTTATGGCGCTTGCTGGGCCAATGTGCAGCCCCACAGCGGTGCACAGGCCAACATGGCAGTGTTTTTGGCCTGCCTCAACAGTGGCGACACCTTTATGGGCATGGACCTGAACCACGGCGGTCACCTCAGTCACGGCAGCCCCGTCAACTTCAGCGGTATTAACTACAAGGTGGTTGGATACCAGGTGAAGGAAGAGACCGGTATGGTTGACTACGACGATATGGAGAAGAAGGCTCTCGAGCATCATCCCAAGCTCATCATTGGCGGCGGTTCCGCCTATAGCCGTGACTGGGATTGGGAGCGTATGCGTGCCATCGCCGACAAGATTGGCGCCATCCTCATGGGCGACATCAGCCACCCCAGCGGCATGATTGCCAAGGGCTATCTGAACAATGCATTGAAGTATTGCCACATTGTTACCACCACTACCCACAAAACTCTTCGTGGACCCCGCGGCGGTATGATTCTGATGGGTCAGGATTTCGACAATCCTTGGGGCAAGACCACTCCTAAGGGTGAGATTAAGAAGATGAGCGCTCTGCTCGACAGCGCTGTGTTCCCCGGCACCCAGGGTGGTCCTCTGGAGCATGTTATCGCTGCCAAGGCTGTGGCCTTCGGCGAGGCTCTTACCGACAGCTACGACCAGTATATCCAGCAGGTGATGAAGAACGCCAAAGTGATGTGCGAGGCATTCATCAACAAGGGTTACAAGGTTATCAGTGGCGGTACCGACAACCACCTTATGCTCATCGACCTCCGCACCAAATTCCCCGAGTTGACCGGTAAGGAGGCTGAGAACGCATTGGTGGCAGCCGACATCACTGTGAACAAGAACATGGTTCCTTTCGACAGCCGCAGCGCCTTCAAGACCAGCGGTCTGCGTGTCGGAACACCCGCTATCACCACCCGTGGCCTGAAGGAGGGCGACATGCAGGTGATTGTTGATATGATCGACACCGTTCTCTGCAACCCGACAGACGAGGCCGTACGCGCCAAGATTACCGGACAGGTGAACGAGATGATGCAGAACCGTCCGCTTTTCGCTTGGTAGTCTGCTCATAACTAAAGCCCTTAAGACTCTCCCTGAAGTACCGGATAGTCTTAAGGGCTTTTTGTATACTTTCAAAAAAGGGAATCAGCGTCATGACAATGGAATTCGACAGCCGCAAGAGGGAGGGCAAGCCAGGCTGTTTATACAAGTTCTTTAAGGTTGCGATAACTATTGGGGTGTTTGTTATTGCGATGTTCTTTCTGCTCATGGTGATATTCCCTGCGGGGGGCTGGACTCAGCTATTTTGGAAATAGTCTTTCCTTTGAACAGAAGGCGTTGATTGTTGGTGCGGAGAGGATTCGTTAATGCTTTTAAATGAAAATGAGGTGAGGTGCAGGTGGAAATTTGAGTATTTGGTAAGAAAAAATTTTATTTGAAAAAAAAAGTGTATCTTTGCACCCGCAAAGTGGATAGATTTGTAATGATTGCAACCACGTGAAAAAATGCTAAACACATGATTTCCAATTTCACAATCACTTATTCTTACCACCTTTGCTTTTTTATGGTTTCATCAAAAAAGTAAAAGTATTATGAGCTATTTCTTCACATCTGAATCTGTGTCGGAAGGACATCCCGACAAAGTTGCTGACCAAATTTCCGATTCCTTATTGGACGAGTTCCTGCGCCGGGACCCCAACAGCCATGTGGCCTGCGAAACGCTTGTTACCACCGGTTTGGTGGTTGTGAGTGGCGAGGTGACGTGCGACGGCTATGTAGAAATACAGGATACCGTGCGCAACGTGATACGCAATATCGGCTATACCAAAGGCGAGTATATGTTTGAGGCCAACTCGTGCGGCATACTCTCCACCATTCATGGACAGAGCGGCGATATTAATCAGGGTGTGGACCGCAGTACCCTCGAAGAGCAGGGGGCAGGCGACCAAGGCATGATGTTTGGCTATGCCTGCAGCGAGACCCCGGAGTTGATGCCGCTGCCTATCACATTGGCACATATTTTTCTGCAAGAACTTACCAAGATACGCAAGGAGGGGCGGCAGATGACTTATTTGCGTCCTGACGCCAAGAGCCAGATTACAATAGAATACAACGACAACGGCAAGCCCCAGCGTATCGAGGCTATAGTGATTTCGACCCAGCACGATGATTTTGACGAGGAGTCCAAGATGCTGGCACGTATCAAGGAGGACGTGAGGGCGATTCTTATCCCCAGAGTATTGAACAGGTTGAGCGACGAGAACCGTGCTCTCTTTGCCAGCGAGGACTATAAACTATTTGTGAACCCCACAGGCAAGTTTGTGATAGGCGGTCCTCATGGCGATACGGGTTTGACGGGACGCAAAATTATTGTTGACACCTATGGTGGCCGTGGAGCCCACGGTGGCGGTGCCTTCTCGGGCAAGGATGCCTCGAAGGTGGACCGCTCGGCAGCCTATGCCACACGCCACATTGCCAAGAACATGGTGGCAGCAGGAGTGTGCGACGAAGTGCTGGTGCAGGTAGCCTATGCCATCGGGGTGGCGGAGCCGGTAGGTTTGTATGTGAATACTTATGGCACTAGCCACGTTGAAATGAGCGACGGCGAGATAGCCCGGAGGATAGGGCAATTGTTCGATATGCGTCCGTATGCCATCATTGAACGCTTCGGGTTGAAGAACCCCATATATGCACCCACTGCCGCCTACGGCCATATAGGGCGCGACCCCTATAGTGCTCCTGTCACTCTCTACGATGCCGAGGGTAAGGAATACACCAAGACGGTGGATTTCTTTGCATGGGAGAAATTGGACTATGTGGAGCAAATACGCGAAGCTTTCGGTTTGAAATAGAATGTTTTCTTTAATCCCATATACAATGAATTTTACAGGATTGATTATCGGGTTGTCCACCTTTCTGTGCATCGGAGTATTCCATCCGATAGTTATTAAGGCAGAATACTACTGGGGCGTGAAATGCTGGTGGGTGTTCCTGCTGTTTGGAATGGGATGCGTGGTAGGTTCTCTGTTTGTGCAAGGGCTGTATCTGCCAACATTGATGGGTGTGGCGGGATTCTCAAGCCTGTGGTCAATTATAGAGCTGTTCAAACAGAAGAAAAGGGTGGAGAGGGGTTGGTTTCCGCGCAATCCCAAGCGCAGGTACGACAATGATAAGTGCTGAAAGACAATAGAACACAGTATAAAATTAAACAAATGACAAAGTTAAGTGTAAACATCAACAAAGTGGCCACGTTGCGCAATGCCCGCGGGGGCAATTTGCCCAACGTGGTCAAATTTGCCTTGGACTGCGAGCGGTTCGGGGCACAGGGCATCACTGTCCACCCAAGACCCGACGAGCGGCACATCCGCTACAAGGATGTGTTCGATTTGAAACCGGTGCTCACTACGGAGTTCAACATCGAGGGCAATCCCGTGCCACGTTTTGTGGAGTTGGTCAAAGAGATCAAGCCCGCACAGGTGACACTCGTTCCCGATGCCGAAAACGTGATTACCAGCAATGCCGGATGGGACACTGTCAAGAACCAGTCCTTTCTTGCCGAGATGGTGGCCGAGTTCAAGTCGTGCGGTATCCGTGTCAGTATCTTTATCGACCCTGTGCCGGACATGATAGAGATGGCGGCACGGACGGGTACGGACCGAGTGGAGCTATACACCGAGGCATACGCCCGCCAGTATCCTGCCGACCGGGCTAAGGCAATTGCTCCATATGTTGAGGCAGCAACCGTTGCACGACAGTGCGGCTTGGGCCTCAATGCGGGACACGACCTTTCGTTGGAGAACCTCCAGTATTTCCATCAACAGATATACTGGCTCGATGAAGTCTCCATAGGTCACGCCATCATCAGCGATGCCCTCTACTTGGGCATTGAAGAGACCATCCACCGCTATCTGCAGTGCCTGCGTTAATAGTTTTAACCCATTAATATCTGAGTTATGAAGAGAACAATTCTTATGTTGGCAGCCGCCACACTGTTGGCCGCAGCCTGCCAGACCGAACCACAACCCGTCGTCAACGACCCCGCCGAGGTGGTGATGACAAACATACTGAACCGTAAGAGCGTCCGCTCATACACGGGCGACACCATACCTGCCAAGGTGATGGAGAACTTGCTGCGTGCGGCTATGGCGGCCCCGTCGGGGAGAAACATCCAGCCGTGGAGTTTTGTGGTGTTGAACGATACCAGCCGTTATGACGAGATATTCGGCGAGAATTTCAATATGGGCATGTACAAGCAGTCGGCGGCTGTGGTGGTGGTTTGTGCCGACACCACTGTAGTGCGTCCTCCGCGCGACAATCCCGATGCACCGGCAGTGCAGCAACCCAACGGCATTTGGCGCGATGACATGGGTGCCGTTACCGAGAACTTGTTGCTGGCTGTGGAGGCTCATGGCCTAGGGGCATGCTGGACCGCTTGCTATCCCTACGCAGACCGCATGGAGCCTGTGAAGAAGGCTCTCGGATTGCCCGCCACGGTGGTGCCTTATAGCGTTGTGCCTATTGGTTATCCCGCCGGAGATGAGCAACCGAAGGACAAGTGGGATGCATCAAGGATTCATTATAACAATTGGTAGTCCAGGCTGTGAGTGCCGTGGGCTGAAGGCTTTAGCCCACTGGGCTGGCTAACCAATCTCGCTCCAGTTTCCTTGCAAGGTGTTGACAGCTCGGATGGCGTTCAGCTCCTTGAGGTATTCGCTGCGGGGGATGGGGCGTGCGCCGAGGCTGGACAGATGTTCTGTCTCCTGTTGTGCATCGATAAGACGGAACTGATGCGCCTTGCAAAACTCTACCAACCGAACAAAGGCCACCTTCGAGGCATCGGTCATGGTGTGGAACATCGACTCGCCGAAGAAGAAAGGGCCCAGACTGAGGCCGTATAGTCCCCCGACAAGGTTTCCGTCGTGATAGGTCTCGAACGAGTGGGCCAGTCCCAACCTATGGAGTCTCACGTAGGCGTCAATCATGCTTTCCGTAATCCATGTTCCGTATTGGTGTTGCGCTATCCGGGACACGTTGGCGCAGTGCCGCATCACCTCTTCAAACTGCTGGTCGATGCGGACTTCGTACTTGCCTGACGAAACCACACGGCGAAGGCTTTTGCTATAGCGGAACTCGTCGGGGAACAGCACCATGCGTGGGTCGAGTGACCACCACATGATGGGTTCTCCGTCCGAAAACCAGGGGAATATGCCACAGCAATAGGCGTTGATGAGTCTTGGTACCGAGAGGTCGCCGCCTATGGCCAGGAGACCGTCGGGCTCTGCCTCTTCGGGATTGGGGAAACCGGGATAATCGGGGTCGAGCCTGTATATCATGGCAAGAGAGGAATTAGTTCGTTCAGCAAGGCTTGGCAGCCTATGGTGATATCTTCCCAGGCGGCATCGAAATTGCGGGTGTACCAGGGGTCGGCTACGTCGCGATGGTGGTGGGCTTTGTCGGCCGGGTCGGTATGGTCGAGCAGCATGCTGATTTTGCCCTCGGGGTCGTTGGGCAGGATGCGGCGAAGGCCGAGGAGGTTTTCGCGGTCCATTATAATGAGGTAGTCGAAACGGTTGTAGTCGGCTGGAGACACTTGCCTTGCGGAGTGTTTAGCCCCTTTGATGCCGTGGGATTCAAGGGTGCGGAGAGCCATGGGGTAGATGGGGTTGCCGATTTCCTCGGTGCTGGTGGCGGCAGAGTCGATTTGGAAATGATGGCTTAAGCCGGCGTTGTCCACCAGTTGTTGAAATACGAATTGGGCAGTTACACTGCGGCAGATATTGCCGTGACAAATAAAGAGTATCTTTTTCATCTTTTTTTCCGTTGAAAGTGCAAAAATACAAAAAATAATTGTAATTTTGCAATTTGTTTTCACAATAGCACAAACGACATATATGAATAAAGGTTCTGAATATTCAACATCTTATGCGGAGGTTTACTCGCACAGCATACATTTTGGCATGAGTGCCACCATGTGCCCAATGGATGATTGCCAACCATTGCCCAGCAAACCTTGCAAGGGGTTAGGGCAAAGGCTGAAAGGCGTGGTGGTAGCTGCATTGCTCTTTATGTCAGGCAGTATTGCGGCCCAAACGGGTAGTACCAATATTGGTGTGATACCCACTCCCCAGCAGGTGGTGATGGGGCAGGGGACAGTGGCTTTGGGCAAGAGTGCCCCAAGGCGCAACTTTGTGGAATCGATAGAGGGGGCCAGCAATCAGGCACAGGCATACAAGATAGAGATAGCACCCGACGGAGTGCGGGTTTGGTGTGTGAGCAACGAGGGTTGGGGCTATGCCATGAAGACACTTGACCAACTGAAAAAGATATACAAGGACAATGTGCCCTGCATGACTATAACCGACTGGCCGGCATACGAGTACCGTGGATGGCTTGACGACATCAGCCGCGGGCCTATACCGAGCAGGCTGTTCCGTCAGAAGACGAGAAGTTTTGCAGAACGATACAAAATGAATTTCGGAAACTATTATACCGAACACACCCTGTACAACGAAGAGTATCCGGACATTTCGGGCAACAGCGGCATCGGCGACTATGAATATGCCAATGACCCGTATATGATGGCTAACTTGCAATGTTTTGCCCATTTCGAAAAAACGCTTCGCATACCCTACTATCAGAATATTATGGACAGCCCCACGAATGTCAATCCCGGCAAGGAGGAGACATACTCTTTTCTGCGCGAGCAGATAGAGAATGCAGTGGCTGCCTATTACAGCAGTCGTTTCTTTAATATCAACTGCGATGAGACTGAGGCGTTGGGCAGCGGACGTGCACGGAACTATGTGAGTGAGCATGGTGCCGATGAGGTATATTGTCAGCATATCAACCGGGTGTATGACATCATACAGCAAAGCTACCGCGAAGCTCATGGCATCAACAGTAAAATGGGTGTGTTGATGTGGGGCGACATTGTGGGGAAGAATCCCGAGATGCTTCAGAAACTGCCGTCCGACATGCAGTATATTGTATGGAGCTATGGGGCGCAGGAGAGTTATGCCCATATGATAGCTCCGTTTGCCGCCATTCACCGTAAGCAGGGCAACGCATTCTGGGTGGCTCCAGGAGTGAGCCATTGGAGCAGTACTCCCCAGGTGCGTAATTATATCCAAAACATTGCTTATCTGGCCCGCGACGGATACTTGGCAGGGGCCTGTGGTTTGATGAATACCGCATGGGACGACAGCGGCGAGTCGCTGTTGGGCGATTCGTGGCATGCTATGGCCTGGGCTGCAGAGATGGCATGGCACCCTATTACCGCTACCGACCCTGAGCAAGCCCGTGAGGAAATGAGTCGGCGCGAGAAACAGTTCAATGCCAACTACGACCGACTGGTGGCACTAGAGATGCGCAAGACCAATCCCGACATTCAAAATATCGAATCCAAATCCATAACACGCATGATTTATGCGGTAGGTGATTTGAACAGCAATCCCTGGGTGGGCGACTGGTTTAACACCCGTGCCTTGATGCAGCCATTGCTGGAATTCAATCCTACCGATGTGGACGAAGCCATGCTGCGCCGCTGTGACAGCGTGGAGTCGGTGGTTCGCCGCACATTGCGTAATGTGGACAGTGCAATGGTGCCGCACTTTGCCTATGCCTGCCATCGCATTCTCTGTGTGGCGGAGAAGAGCCGGCTGCGGGTGATGCTTTATCAAGCCTTGAAGGAAAACGGCGACTATGTGCAGCTGAAATATAATATCCAGGCTGCCAGCCGGCAGTATTTCTATCATCTTCACAGTTTGAAACGGGAATACCTCAGGCTTTGGGATGAAGAGTGTACCGACTATAGCCGCGACACCATTTGCAACCGCTACGACCGTTTGGGCCGCGAGGTGCAGGAGGCCCGGCAACGGGTATTCATTTCAAACGAGTATCGCGACGGCAAGATGTATGTGACACTCAAGACCCTTTTCGACGACCGCCCGATATACTTTACAGTAGATGGTCGCAAACCCTCAAAGGGTGCCAATTTGTACAAGCGGCCTTTCACCATAGGGCGTAGCTTCACGGTGCGTGCGGTGAGTTTCAACAAGTGGGATGAACCCGTGTACAGCGAGCAGTATTTGCTGTATCACAAGGGCATCGGCAATATAAAGCGTCTTAATACGCACTATAGTGATTACCGCAATGTGTATAGCGGCGGGGGCGACAATGCCCTATCCGACGGTATACTGGGCAGCGACGAGGCATACGACGACGGCCATTGGCAGGGCTACTGGGGGCAGGATGTAGATGCAGAATATGATTTCGGGAACACCACTCAGGTGAAAACCATCACGATGCGTTTCCTGCAGAATACCAATGCTTGGATTCTGGCTCCCGAAACCATAGAGGTTTACTCTTCAAACGACGGGACGAATTGGAAACTGATACGCACCGAGCATTTCACGCCCGACTTCCACTATTATGGTGCCATTGTACATACGCATGCTATACGTAACCTTAAAGTCAACAGCCGTTACCTGCGAGTGGTGGCCAAAAATCCCGGCAAACTGCCCCAATGGCATCCCGGCAAGGGAGGCGACAGTTATCTCTTTGTTGACGAAATTGTGATTGAATAGCATGATAGGTTATGCCGGATTGAGAGCGGTATGGATAAAAGCTGGAGGCGGAAGTGATTCTTATCGGAATGATATTCCGGCATGATAGAACAGAGAACAGGTTAATTCAAACACTTATTATACAATCTATATGAACGTAGAAGAATATATCATCGCGCGCGTCAATGCCCTTATGCATACCGAGGACGCGGCAATTGTGAAACGACTTGAAGGCGGCATGAGTAATTATACTTATGTGGTTGAAACCCGAGGCAAGAAGTATACCTACCGAGTACCAGGAAAGTATGCCGAAAAGTTTGTGGACCGCGTGGAAGAGTGGGACAATATCCAGGAGGTGAATAAATTGGGGTTGAACAATGCTACTTCCTATGTGGAGATTATTTCGGGTGAGAAGTTGGCGGAATATGTGGAGGGGACTATTTTGTCCGAAACCGACGTGGTGAGTTATAACGACATGTCGGTGGCGGCACTGAAGCATATCCACAATAGTGACCTTCACTTCAAGGATTATAACGCCTTCGGGCGCCTTGACGATTATGAGCGTTATTGCCGCGAGATGGGGTTCACCCACCCCAAGGAGTACGTGGAACTGCGCAACAAGCTCAATGCAATGCGGCAGACCCATGCAGGGGTCAAGATGGTGCCCTGTCATTGCGACTATCAGCCGACCAATCTGGTGGTAAACGGTGACAAACTATATGTGCTCGACTGGGAGTTTGCCGGCATGAACGACCCGTTCTACGATATTGCCTGCTATGGTAATGCCGGTTTCGATAAGGCCCTCTCGCTGCTTGAAGCCTATGTGGGGCATCAGCCTACCCGGGAGGAGCTGCAACGCCTATATTTCCACCGCTCGTTCCAATGCCTGCAGTGGTATAATGTGGCAATATTCAAAGACCGTGTGGGTCTCAGCAAGGACCTCAATATGGATTTTAACCAAGTGGCTGCATTCTTTTTCAATATGGCCAAGGACTTGGCCGACCAGTACGAGACATTGTAGTTGATTGTCTTTTCTTACGAATATATGCCGGCTAAAAGGATTCATTGGCCGGCATAATGAATGTATATACCTATTAATAAAAACAATATCCTCGCGATGCCCTTGTGCATCGCGAGGATATTGTTATGCCCGTATATCAAAAATTATTGGGCAAGTGTTGTGTCGTGAACAAGGCGATAGGCCATTTTGGGATATGGTTGAGAGCTGCTCACTAGTTGACTTACAAAAATAGCAGAAGCAACAGTAGTACTGCCAACTGAGAAATAAAGATATTTAAAGTAATAATTATTACGACTATAGGAGCCATCTTTTGTCCAATAATAACCCATACCTTCGTTCTCATATCCACTATTACTATTAGATATTTTTCCTGTAGCTGGCAGGAAGACACATCCTTCGGGTATTTGTTGAATGTCTGGATATGCATTTAATGAATTAGGGTGATTAGTTTGATAAGTAGTCCCAGCGTAATTGTCGGGATAAAGCAATAATCCTAATATGTTGCCGAGTCTAACAATATTAAAACAATAACCTTCGCCTTGTCCTCCCTTGACTGTTCTTGGGTGTCCTCCTCCAGCTATACCGAGAATGTTAAGCCATTGACTTTCTGAAAGGGTTTTCCATGCTCCAGTTCGGCAGGTTATATCCCCAACTTTTATGGCAATATTTGCACCAATGTCGTAGGTGGTAGAGTGATTATTCATATCATTAGGATAGAATAAGTCTGTGTTGGTTGTCGCTGCAGAATGTAAAGCACTTTCTTGCGACGTGTGAAAGCTGTATACGCCCGTAGCGTAAGAGCTACTTCCTGTCCATACCAGATTTCCTTGAGCGAACATGACTTTGTGGCGGGAATTGTTTCCTTGGTCAGAAAAGAAGCTGTGGATAGATCCTGCAATCCATGTATCTGCCTGTGCGGTCTCTGTTGCGCTATTTGTCATATAGGGAACAGCGGCATATTGGCTGAGGCCTACGTTTCCAGAACCAGCATTGGATTGTTCTTTCTCATAGATATATACGGTGCCACCGATATGGGAATAGATAGTTATCTTGTATCTGTTGTCTATGCTGCCCGATACCGAAGGCACGTATAAATAGAAGGTCTTTGTCTCGTTGGTTACCAAAGTATCTAAGTTTCCTTGTTCGCTTAGCTTTGCAAGGCTTATGATGCGGTGATTTGCAATCTCTGTTTCGGTGAGGCCTGTGCTGCTAACTTCGTATGCGCGGTCTGAGGAAGTGATGTCGTTCACCGTTGCGGTTCCCCACAAAAGCACGGGGCTGGTGCCGACTGTCTGCACAGCAATGGAGTCAATCACAAGGTTGTTGCGGTCGCTTTTGTCGTTTTTCACAGCAATTGCCAGCAATGCACCCATATTGGTGAATTGAAGATTGCTGGAACCACTTACAAATGCCCCCATCGGAGCCTTGACTACTTGTCCGTTTGTGGTGGTTTCGTAGGCTTGCACTCGGGGGATATTCAAAGTGACAGTGTAATTTCCCAATTGGTTTCCATTGGTTGCGACCAAGTCATTCGGGTATACTGCCTGATAGGCATTGCTGGTGGGTGCCTCGATTGTGGATGTTGTTGTTGAAACACTGACAGTGCATGGAGTACCATTCACATTTACAAGGTCGCCCGTTTCCCATCGGGGTGTGCTTGTGCCATATATATATACTTTCGACTCATTGCTGAAGGGACTGATGCGTGCTTTTAGGGTAGTGGTGTCCTTTTTGCATCCAGCCATCAGAAATGTAACTATTGCTGCCAAAATTAACAGACTGATATTTCTTTTTCTCATATTGTTATTGATTTCAATTAAAACGTTTTGTGTTGTTTTTACCAAGTCCACCCAGACTCTCCTCCAAAGGGGTTATAGTCTGTTGTGGATGAATTGTTATTATCGTTGCCACCCCAGAACTTGTCTGAGTTGTTATTCACAGAATTGTAATTTATTAGCGATGGTAATTCAAATGTCGAATCACCACCACTTGCCCCAGTACCCAACTCAACCTTGAATTTGACCGTTGTGACTTTGGGCGGCAAATAATACTTTCTTATAGTTTTATCATCCATATATATTGTTTTAAATTGTTTGTCCTCTCAATAAAAAAATAGACACCACAAAGGTAATTGCATTTTACTCTCCGGCATCAGGCTCTCCAATACCGGCATTCAGTAAGGCTTTTTTCCTATGTATGTGTCATTAATAGACTTTTTAATCCAACTTGCAAATATACTATTTTTTTTTATTTTACAATTGTTTTTTTATTATATTAAGATGTTACTATCTTGTTCATTATGTAATTAATAGTTTATGAATCAATAATATGCCATGTGCATAATTATCATGATTTTTTTGTAATAATAGTTTTTCTTGTTCCTATAATAATTACTACTAAAAAAATACTCTTTCTTTTTTTATCGACTATTTCACAACAATGCAAAATAGAGGTATTTATAATTGTGTTCAGACACAGATTGTTAGACGTTTCCAAATTCTTTGTTGTCTTTTAATTCATTGATTGTTATTGTGTTGTTAGTTGTTTTCCCATTCTAGTCACCTCTTTGTGAAAATCTGTATAATGAGAAATGTAGCATATTCCGCTTTTTTTCTTATCTTTGCATCCAGAGACTCGACAGATTGCGGGCCTTTTATACTTTATGTTTCAGCATGTTGTTCTATCTTTAGCTACGTTGTAGATATGAATATTGAAGAATACCGCTCTTTCTGTCTCTCGTTGGGGTCCGATATAGAGGAACGCATGCCCTTTGGTGCATTCAAGGCTGCACAGGGTGTGCTCGCTTTCTATGTCAAGGGGCATATTTTCTCATATTTCAATATTGACAATTTCACCATCGTCAATCTCAAGTGTCAGCCAGACCGCATTCTCAGTCTTAAGGAGCAATACCCATGCATTTCCAATCCCTACAATATGTCGTCAAAACATTGGATTGGTGTCGACCCCACAATGGCCAGCTCCCAGCTTCTCCGTTCTCTCACGGAGAATTCCTATCAGCTTGTAAAACAGAAATACATGAACCCAAATCGGTCATTAGGGTTTATGGCAGATTAGCATTTGAAAGCCTACCGCTGTAGGTTCGGTGTAGGTTCGCTCTACCTTCGCTATAGGTCCGCCCCCTAGAGCGAACCTAAGGCGAACTCCAAAGGGAGCTTCAACAGATGTGGAAACACCGGTTCACCTGCAAACCTCTGTGTTTAGGCGTAGATTCTAGTTAGTCGGAAGAAAAAGAAACAGAGGTCATGGACACCTCGCAAAGACTTACGGAAGG
>ONQD01000007.1 GCA_900319865.1 uncultured Bacteroidales bacterium
GTTGCAGTGTGCTGACATCGCCGTCGAACTCGGGCATGGCGTAGATACCACGCTTGTTGAGGATGAGGGAGTAGTTGCCGCTGTGAGCGTTGGCGGAGGCGTAGTAAACCATGGGTTTGTACTCGTCGGTCATGACTACATCCTGGTGTGCGAGGGTCCAGCAGTCGGGAGCCACGCCTGTTTTGGCGGTGGTGGAGGTAGTATGGGAGTCGAAGTTATCGGAATAAGGCAGGTCGGCAGCCGTGATGGCCGGGCATGAAGAGGGCCGCAGCTCGAGCGTGATGTCATCGATATAGTTGAGGCTGAAGTCGCCGGAATAGCCGGAGGCGAGGACATTGCGGAAAGCGATATAGCGACCGGAGCCTGAGTAAGAAGCGAAGTCGACAGTCTGCAGGACAGAGGCAGTGGTGGAAGAATTGTTGATAGTGGCGACAGGCACGAAGGTACTGGCGTTGGAGAGATCGGACATGACACCCACCTGGAGCTGGTACTTGGCCATGGACTGCTTGACGTAGAAGGAGAGTTGCAGCCTGCTGACATCACCATCGAACTCTGGCATTACGAATATGCCGCGCTTGTTAAGGATGAGAGAGTAACTGCCGCTGTGAGCGTTGGCGGAGGAGTAGTAAACCATGGGCTTGTACTCGTCGGTAATGGCGACATCCTGGTGTGCTAGAGTCCAGCAGGGAACCGACACGCGGGTCTTGGCCGTGGTGGAGGTGGTGTAGGAGTCGAAGTTCTCCGTGTAGGGGAGGTCGGCGGGGGTGATGGGGCTGCAGGCGACGGCGTCGGTGGTGATGATGATGTTGTCGATGGCGGCGGGGGGCTGGGTGCCGGCAGAGCCGTCATTGCACCAGATAAACACCATGTTGTACGTGCTTGCGGCATCAAAGACAACGGTGTCGATAATTGTACTCCAAGTGGAATCCTTGCTCAATTGAGAGCCACCATCGAGAGCTATCCAGCCTTCGGGAATAGTAGAATTAAAGGCATTAGGCGATTGCCCATTAGGGGATATGTGGGGAAGGAGTTGTTTGCTGGTAGGAACGAGGAACACGCGGAGGTAGTCAAAGTTTATTTCCCCATAGGATTTCCAGTCGAAGGAGAAATAAACGCTGCCTGCCGGGAAGTCAAAGGGCTTGACGGCATACGACCACTGGAGGTTGTAGATGGAGTAGGCATTGGTCGTGCCCATGTTGTCGGAGATGTACAGGGCTTTGGTGCCTCCGTTGTTGGTGGCATTGCCGATAGTCCACTTGTTAGTCTGGTCGTTTATCAACTGCCATTTGGTGGTGCCTTCAAATCTTTCGATATAGGGATTGCTTTGAGTGATAACATAAGGTAAAGTATTTGTGGAGAATGATAGAACATCGCTCCATTCGCTCTCCAGACCGCTGCCACACACTGTTTTAACAAACACGTTGTATTGGGTGGCATCGCTCAGGCCGGTCAGTGTAGCGCTTGTTCCTGTAGCCGACACGGTGGCCATAGTGCTTGGGTCGGTTCCTGTGCCGTAAGCAACGACAAAGTTGTTATGGCTAAGTCTGGATGGAGTCCAGGAAATAGTCGCCGACGTCGCTGTCACATTATTAAGCAATAAATCTCTGGGGCTTCCGCACTGGGGTATCACTTCGAGTGTGAAATCGTCCATGTATATATTCCGTGAGTTGCTGCCGCTCGGCACTGTGTCGGCGCGCAGGGCAACAAAAGCACCGCTGCCGGTGTAGCCTTCGAATGAACAAGTGTATTCATGCCATTCATTGTCATGGTTCAAAGTGAAGGTTTTCAAGGAGGAGAAAGTGGCAATGTCATTGGGATCGGTCATCACGCCCACTTGGATGGTGTTGTCGTAGTCGTTGTTGTAGGAACTATTCTTTGCCCAGAAGGAGAGTTGTAGTGTGTTGACGGGGTAGATTGTGGTGTTGACCCCGGGTAACACTGCAGCATGGTAGTTACCATAGGATTCATTTTGGGTTGTTAAATACCAACAAAGCCCCTGACTGCCGTCGTCAGTGTGGTTATATATAGATGAATGTAACACATAGGGATAACCATAATAGACTGTGGCGTTGTTCAGGCGGTGCCAGCATTCCACAAAGGCGGTTCTGGTGCTGCTGCCTGAGGTCACGCCTTCCGACTCTTCAAAGTTCATGGTGTAGGGTAGATTGTCGAGACTGGTGCAGTTTGTGCGGAATATGGTCTGGTTGGTTCCGCCTGAGCCAGAAGAGCAGAAAGGTGTAATTTGAACAGTGTATAAGGTGTTCGGCTCCAATCCGGTAATGGTAATATTGCTATTGTAGGAATTCAACGTCACAGCATCGGAGGGTGACCCGCCTTCGGGCAGGTACGTCACCGACCAGCTGGTTGCCGAGCCCTGCTCGGTCCACGTCAGGTTGGCCGAAGAGGTTGTAATGTTCTGCACGGCAATGTTCTCCACCCGTGGGCAGGCAGGCCGTTGTTCGAGTGTGATGTCGTCGAGATATATAGTCCAAGAGCCACTTTCAGGGCGGTCGGCGCGCAGGGCCACGAATTCACCGCTGCCCGTATAGTTCTCCAGCGAAACCATGTACTCATGCCAAGCCTGGTCGGTGGTGACGTTCACAGTGTCTATCAATGTGAAGGTGGTGATGTCGTCGGGGTCGGACATCACACCTACTTTTATGACGGGGTTACCTGAGACTCTGCGTGCCCAGAAGTAGAGTTGCAGCGTGTTGGTAGGATAGGTGTAAACATCAATAGAAGGTAGCGTAATCGCTTGGTAGTCGCCATAGGAGGATGAGGTGGAATTATTCCAATAGAGGCTTTTGCTGCCGTTGTAGGTGTGGCTGTTGGAGGATGTCCCGGAGATGTAGGGAATACCGAAATAGGTAGTTGCGTTGTTTAGTCGGTGCCAGCATTCCGCGAAGGAGGAGCTGGTGCTGCCGCCGGTTACCTCATTCTCGAAGTCCTGTGTGTAGGGTAGGTCTATGGAATTGCACGCAGTATGCACCGGGATGAATAGGTTTTGGCCGGTGGTGCCTACAGAGCAGAGTGGGGCGATTACTAATTCATAGTCAGTATTTGGGCTTAGGCCTGTGATATGGCAGGAGGGCGACGAGACAAGATTATAGAATACCGTGTCCCCACCGTTGGGTAAATCTACGGCGACATACCATGCGGTAGCCAAATCGTTGGCATTCCATGCCGCGTCGAATGAGTAGTTGGTGACATTGGATACGGTGACCCCGGTGACCTTGCGGCATGTGGGCTGTATCAGTTGTATGTAGTCCACGGCTGCCGGTGGCTGGCTGCCACTGCTTCCGTCATTAGCCCACATGAATGCCAGTTTATAGCGGCCTGCCGTCGTCACTTCTACATCTTCGGCATGTTGCTGCCAGTCCGATTGGAGGTTGAGTTTGTCTGGTCCGCACAGGCTTATCCAGCCATTTGGCAGGACGTCTCTATCGAGCGATGAATAGCTATTGCCGTTGAATTGGCCTGCCTCCAACGTGTATTCATCGGGCACGAGGAATGCCCGCAACCAGTCGAAGCTGCTTTCGCCTTGGGCTTTCCAGTCATAGTTCACCTCGTAGATGCCGGCAATCAGGTCAAACTCGCGGTAAGCCCACGAGATGGAAGTGCTGCGATTATCGTAAGCGTTGCTCACACCGTTGTCGTTGGAGATATAGAGGCTGCGGTTGTTGTCGACAGCAGTGGCATTGCCGATGCACCACTGGTTGGTCTGGCCGTCGTTCACCAGCACCCATCCTGTGGTGTCGTCCTCTCCGGTGGTGCCGAAAGCGCACCAGTATTCTATGGGATTGGATGGCACAAAAATAGCCTGCAGGTTCTCGTTTCTCCACACATTAAAGCTATATACCGAGTCGGTGGATTCCATGACGTTATAAGTCAAATTTTTCCAACCCGCAAACCGGTATCCTGGGGCAGACACGGCAGTCAGCGTGCAGTAGTAGCCGCTGGTAAAGGTGCCAGTGTCGAGCACCGTGCCGGCGTTGGCGGGAAGGGCCGAGGCGGCAACAGTGTACTGTATAGGCTCGAAACTGACACGCCCCACGGCTGCCGGGGGCTGGCTGCCGACACTGTTGTCGTTGCACCACATGAACACCAGCCGGTAGCCCCAGCCGTTATATATATGCATATCGCACGAGTAGTCGTACCAAAGCGTATCCCCGTTGAAATTTGGAGTGGAGCCCAATTGTGTCCATCCGTCGGGTATGGTTTCGCGGAAATTGTAGCAACTGGAGGTGCCGTCCGGGAAAACGCCGGCAATCAGTGTGTCAGTCACGGGGGCAATGAAAATGCGCATATAGTCGTAGTTGTTCTCGCCGTTAGCCCTCCAACCGCACGAGAAATGGAAATCGCCCGCAGGAAGCGGCTGTTTAAGGTAGGCATACACGATAGAGCCTGCGTTGGTGTTGTAGGAATTGCTCACGCCGCCGTTGTTGGAGATATACAGGCCATAGCCGTTATTCCACAAGCTTGCCGCCTGTCCGAAGCACCACTTGTTGGTCTGGTTGCCGTTCACAAACACCCAGTCGGAGGTGTCACTGGGGTGGAAAATGCAGGAGTAATAACTGCTGTTGTGTTCAAAACGGGCATACACGGTGTCGTTGTCCGTCACGGTGAAGCTGTAGGTGGGGGCACTCGACAACAGCTGCCCATCACCGTCGTACCATCCTCTGAATACCGTCCTGTCCCACGGTGTGGCATGCAGCGTGCATGTGTTGCCGGCGTAGTACTCTCCTGAGCCGGTCACGTCTCCTCCATAGTAAGTGTTATCGAATAGGTCGTACTCGGTTATCGCAGTGATATTGCGTGTGACCGGGCGGAACGTGATACGGTCAATATCCGCCGGTGGCTGGATGCCTACGCTTCCGTCGTTGACCCACAAAACCACCAACTTGTAATCGCCCGATACGGGCACTTCAACCTCGTCAGAAAACCTTTCCCATCCGCCCCCTAAGTAATTGTTCAGCACACTTGACCCGCTCAGGCTTATCCATCCGTCAGGCAGTATACGGGCGAATTCGTGAACATAGGGTGTGCCGGGAAGCGTTCCTGCGGTCAGCGTGACGGAGGCGGGTACAAGAAATACTCGCATATAATCGAAATCATTAGCGGAATGCTCTCCGATACAGTTCCAGTAATATTGTACAAAATATCTGCCGGCCGGCAAGGTCATCTCGCGGTATGCCCACGCGACAGACCCATTGTTAATGTTGTAACTTTGGGTCACGCCGTTGTCGGCGGAAATATACAGGCTTGTTCCATACCATTCGGATGAGGTGGCATTTCCAATGCACCATTTGTTGGTCTGGTTGTCGTTCACCAGCACCCACCCTGCGGTGTCATCCCCGTTGAATGTGCAATAATAGTACTGATCGGATGCATCCACCGGAGCCAGGTTGTAGGTGATGTGCACGTCCTCGGTAAGGGTTTCGAAAGTATGTGCATAATACTCATCGTCAATACCGTTAATGGTCATGTTCAGAACACGGTATCCTTCGGTGGGCTCTACGGCCATCTCATATTGATAGCCGCTTGGGTGTTGGCCGTCGGTGGTTCCCACCACCTGGCCGGCACCCTGCGGGTTGACCGACACGGTGAAATTATGCATTGGGGGTCTGATATCCACCAAGGCGTAGTTGCCTGAATTGAAATCGTAGTCGCTTGGGTTTAGCGATCCGATAGTGTAGTATCCGTCGCAGTCTCCGCCCCAGCCCCAGTTGATGTGGAACTGGTTGTCGCTGGTGTAACCGTCAAGGATGAATACATGTGAGCCAGAGGCAGTACCCGAACCAGAACCACTATACAATACCGGCATTTCATTCCATAATTGTTGTCTCATGTTGGAAATCCAACTGCTGTTGCTGTAACTCGATTTCTGAATACGATTTACCCAGATGTAATCGCTGTAATACTTCAGTAACTTATAGGCACTGGGGTAGCTCGTGTCACTCACATAGAGATTCGCCGAACTGCCGGAGGCGCCGTAATTTGTTTCGAGAAACACGCCGATACTATATAGCAGGTTCGACACGGCATCCATCTGGTAAGATTGACTTGACGCGACCAACTGGTCGGGCATGTAGGAATAGATTGGAAAGTTAGGATTAGTTGATAGGGTTCCGTAAGAGGAATGGGTATAGGAATGCTCCGGCACGTAATCAGGCCACCTATAGTATTTCATTATCTGGCCCACTGCCACGGCGACTGGTCCTGCAGGCACGTGTCCGTTGAAGCTTGAGGGGGCATTTGCGTCAAGAGGGCAGGCATTGTTGTAGTATGCCGTCTGTTTCCAGGTGGTGGTAATCAGTGGCTCTATTATCACCTCGAAATCGGGTGCGTCATCTTCGAGCAGCTGCCGCCACTGCGAGTTGAGCTCTTCACTTTCAGCGACGGAATGCTCGCGAATGTAGGCTATCTCTCTTTCGTAGCCCTGTAGCCATCCACGGAAATTGTCCGGCATGTTTTCGCCCGGAAAGTTGCCAGAGGTGGAGTAGCCCAGAATGGGCACAACGTTGTTGTCGCCCGACACCAGGATGAACCCTTTCTGGTCGATAGAAAAGACATAAAACTCGCGGAAAGGCGTTGTCGATGTGATATCGACAAGTCTCTCGGCACTTAATTTAGCATAGGCTGGTACAGCCTTCTTGATGTAGGTCAATGCAGCCTTCTTTGCCTGGTCGGGACCGACAGGCTTTGCAAAGGCAATGCCAATGCAGCATAGCATCAGCAACATCAAAAATAATAATTTTTTCATGACAAAGAGATATTTAGAGGTTATTAACTATATTTTGTTTATTAATTGTTATTTTTCACGAACTTATGTCGCTTCGACATAATATACGATGCTGCAAATATACAAACATTATTTAGACTATTATCATTTTTTTTTATATTTCTCGCATTTTTAACATTCCATAGACCCAAATCGGGCGATAAAATTTGTGACATGTTAGTATTTGTTTAAAAAGATTTCCGCATCGCTGTCGGAAGCGTAGCGGGCAACGGCGTGGCAGCGATGTAGACAAGATGCCGAAAGGAATGCTGATATATCATAAAGGGTCATGAATAAGCAAGCAAGAAAACAAGTCAGCCTACTGACCGATTTGGGTTTAATCCGCAACAATCTGTCAAGCGATTTCAGGAAAACACATTCTGTTTCGCCTTCGCTGACTGTTCACTGCTTATTAAGCCCTTAGTGAGCTTCTACTAAGCTTAGCGGTGAAAAGGATTTTGGGAAGTGCTGGCGTAGGGGTTGAGGGTGAGCGAGGGGGCAGGGGGAGAGGAAGCGTGACGGAATTGGGTGGCTGATAGGTAATTAGGGCGACGGAATGGGTGGGGCGGCTGGGTGGGGATGCGGAGATGCCTTGCTGCGGGGGGTTGGGGAAGGTGGAGCGGACGGTGGGGAAGGTGGAGCGGGGGGTGGGGGACTGGGGAGTGCACGGTGAGGGAAGGTGGAGCGGACGGTAGCGAAGACACAAGCGGCCGGCAGTGGAGTCGGTGCCGGGTTAAGTGTGGATGGAGAAGAGAGGGGAGCGGGGTGAGGTGGGTTAGCAGGTCACCACTTGGCAGTTGTCATCCTGGAGGTAGATGAGGTAACCTTTCACTGAGGGGTGTCCCATGGCCTGGAGGGCGTCGCAGTAGTGCAGCACCTGAGTAATGTGTTCGGTTTTTTGCGCGCCGGTTTTGAAGTCTACTACCCACACTTCGGTAGGGGTGAAGACGATGCGGTCGGGGCGGATAACGGTGCCGTTGAAGGCAATATCGCATTCGTTAATGCAGGGGTAGTCGGGGTTGAAGAAACGGGCCACTTCGGGGTGTCGCAGCATGGCGTGGAGGCGGTTCTGGATGAGGGCGCTTTCGTCGGGAGTCAAAGGGTTGAGCTGTAGGTATTCGGGAAGTACGCGGTCGGCGTCGTTGGCGGATTTGATGTGAGCCAGGAGTTCGTGCATGTGGTTGCCGAGGCGGATGGGCGCGTTGTCCAGCTGGACGGGGCCGTTGGGGGCGGGCTGGGCGGATGCGGAGGAGGCGTTGGGGCTGTTGGTGCCGATGCCGAGCACACCGGGGCGCACTTCGAAGGTGTCGTCGCGTTGGGTCAGATAGTCGGAGAGCAGCGAGGTGTAGCCGTTGCCCGATTCCTTGGGTGGTTGTTGGCAGTAGAGCATCAGTTTTTCGCGCGGGCGAGTGAGGGCTACATAGAGTATGTTGATGGCGTCCATTTCCCGTTTCAGCACTTCGTCGTTGTACTGGTTGTCGAAGAGTGTGGGGCAGTCTTTTTTGGGGGTGACGAGTGCGGCAGGGAGGGGGAGGCCGTCGGCGGGCTGGGTTTCGACCCAGATGTCGTCGGTTTGGTCTTTCTCGTTGAGGATGGGGTAGAGCACTATGGGGGCTTCGAGTCCTTTGGCTTTGTGGATGGTCATCAGCTTTATGGCGTCGAGTTCGGAGGCGGTGCTGGTGGAGAGGGATTCACGCTTCTCGTCGAACCATTCCAGGAATTCGGCAAGGTCCTGCCGGTGGTTGTTGGAGTATTTGGACACCTCGTTGAGGAAGGTGGCGGCATAGGAGGTTTCGAGGCCGTTGAGGTGGAGCATGCGGATGGCCTCTTCGCAGCAGTCGTAGAGGTCGAGCGAGCGCAGACGGGCGCAGTTCAGTTCAAGGCCTTCGTCGAGCAGGATGCTTTCGAGGGGGACAGCGTCGTAACGTTCAATGAACTGGTGGGCGTGGTTTGCCTTTACCAATCCCAGGGATTTCAGTCCAAGCAGCACTTTGGCCGCCGCCACACGGTTGCTATAGTCCAAGAGGTAGTGCAGCAGGTTGTCCAGCACCATCACCACGCGGCTTTGGGAGAGCAGGAATGACTCGCTGGACACCACAGGGATGCCGGCGGACTGCAAATAGGAGGAGATTTCTGCAAGCACTTTCTTCTTGCGGGCCATCAGCATGATGTCGCGGTAGCGGAAGCCCTGTTGGGCGGTGAGTGACTGGATGTCGCGCACTATTTCCTGCCACAGGGGTGTGTGGTCTTTGTCGAGATCGACAAAAGCGGCCTGTACATAACCGCCTTGTTTCACGGGTTGCTGCAGCAGGTCGGCACCCTCTTCCTGCCCTATGTAGATGTCGGTCAGGTAGGGGTTGGAACCGAAGCGGTTGCGGATGGTCCATTCGAAGAAGTCGTTGTTGAAGTTGACCACAGTGGCGGCGGTACGGAAGTTCTTTTCGAGCCGGGAGATTTGGCTGATGCCGGGATGCTCAAGCAGGCGGCCGTGGACGGGGTTGTCGACATGTGGCAGTGCGATGAACTGTCCCACTTCTCCTTGGCGGAAACGGTAGATGGCCTGTTTGCCGTCGCCCACCACGAGGGAGGTGTGGCCTGCCCCCACGCCGTTTTCTAGGAGCGGCACTAGGTTCTGCCACTGCATGCGGGAAGTGTCCTGGAATTCGTCGATGAGGTAGTTGAGGTAGCGGTTGCCCAGCCGTTCGTAGATGAAGGGGGTGGGTTCGTTCTGCACCACCTGGGCGATGCGTTTGTTGAATTCGGATATGTGGAGAATCTCGTTTTGCCGGGAGAATGAGCCTACCAACTCGTTCAGTTTGTTGATGAGAGCCAGCGAATAGATGTTTTTCAGCAGGAGTTTTCGGGTGTTGTAGAGGCGTTCGCCGTCGGCACGGAGCTGTTGGATGTCGGAGAATATGGGTTGCAGGAGGGGTTTCACGTCGGCGAGGCGTTGGCGGGTGTCGGGGCTGGTTTTGCCGCTGCCCAGTTTGTCGCCTTCCAGGAAGTCGGATACATAGCTGTTGGGGTTGGAGACGGTGCCGCTGGCCAGTCTGCGGAACCAGGCACCGGTGCCTTTTGCGCCCTGGTAGAAATCGGAGTCGTTAAGTCCGGCATCGGCAATGGCTTTTATGGCTTTCTGACCCAAGGCCTTGAGGCGTTGCTCGTAGGCACGGTTCTGTGCGGTCATCTCGCTGTGAATGTGTCGGAACTGGTCGGTGTGCAGTTCCTTGAGTGCGGAGAGGTAGCGGGGGGTGTCCTCTTTGAAAAGCTCTTTGGCCAGAGATTTCAGGCTGTGGTCGATGCGGTAGCTCTTGTCGTCTTCCATGCGGCGTTCGGCAAATTCGCACAGCACTTCGGTCAGTTCTTCCTGCCCTTCGGTGCCGGTGAGGTCCATGAGTTCGTCCACGGCGTTTTGAATCAGGTCGGAAGAGTCGAGATAGACATCGAAAGCCATGGGTAGGTTGAGGTCGTGGGCGAAGGTGCGCACCACGCCGTGCATGAAGCTGTCGATGGTGCACACGGCGAAATCGGAATAGTTGTGGAGTATGCCTTTGGTGACGATGGCGGCGCGCTGGCGAAGGGTGTCGCCGTCAATGCCGAGGGCAAGGGCAAGGTCAGCACCCATGTCGTAATCCGCCCCCTTCAGGGCAATGGTGTTGAGCTCGCGCAAGATGCGCTCTTTCATTTCGTTGGCGGCCTTGTTGGTGAAGGTGATTGCCAAAATGCGGCTGAAACGGGTGGCGAGTGCGTCGCCGGTGGCCGAGAAGGCCAATTCCAGATATTGGCGGACGAGGGTGTAGGTTTTGCCCGAGCCCGCCGAAGCACGACAAATGATAAAACGACTGGTATCCATAACAAATTGCAAATATACAAAAAAAACATCAATTACATACCGGTGTATGGAAAATAAAAATATATGATGCGTATTTCCATGGATTTATAGAAGCGGGAAGAATGGCAGGCAAGGGACGATGGGGGTGCCTGGTGGAAGGTGAATGGGCGTTTGGGGCCGTGAAAAAAGAGTCGGCGGGAAGAGGGCGAGATGCTGAGGGGAGGGGTGGAGGGAGCGTACTGGCATGGGTGGATAGGATGTATTAGGATTATTCTAATAATAGCAGGTTCTATTAATCTGTTAGTGTGTCGCGTCCCTATCGGGACGCATCAGTAGCTACTGATAATCACCGCACTGCGCCTTTGGCTTGTACGGTGTTATTCATAAATCACCCCTTTGGGGTGATTTATGGAAGTCCCCTAATGGATGTTTGTTTTTTGCTTTTTTTGGGGCATATCTGTTTTGTGCCGGTATTGTGTAGGCGATGCCGGTAGCCGTGTCGGCGACTGCTCTGTTTGGGTTTTTATTAGAAGTTTTCAATATGAGTATGTATGGCGGAACGGGGCATGGAGAGGGGGTGTGCGGGATAAATGTTAAAAATGCATTTTTTTGAAGTTTTTTTACATTCAATTGTTGATAATTCAAGAAAAATTGCTAATTTAGCGGTTGAAAAATAGAGGTGAAACAATACTCGAAAATCAAAATAAATTATTAAATATCAAAACAATGGAAGCAAAGAAAACTCCTAAGGCAGACCTCGAAAAACGCAGAGGACTGTATTTGGAAATCGGTTTGGTGGTCATTTTGGCCCTTGCTTTGGTCGCTTTCAACATCAAGTCGTACGATAAAGAGGTGAAGGAAGTGAACACCCGTGTGGCCGAATCGGAGATTGATGCAGAAGTGCTGAACACACCTCCCGAAGAACTCCCCCCGCCACCTCCCCCCGAGCAGGAAATCGTAGCCACCGACCTGAAGGTTGTGGAGAACGATGAACAACCCATCAATGAAGTAGGTCTGATTAATGCAGACGACAATGCCAACAAGGCACAGGAGACTTTCGTAAAAGTGGAAGTGAAAGAAGAAGAGGAAGTGGTAGAAGAGGAAGTGTTCCTGGTGGTTGAGGACGACCCCGAATTTCCGGGTGGCTTGAGTGCTCTTTCGCAGTACCTTGCCAGCAATATCAAGTACCCACAGCTGGCCAAAGAGAACAACATCACCGGAAAGGTGTTTGTGTCGTTCGTGGTAGAAAAGGACGGCAGCGTGGGACAGGTGAAGATTCTGCGTGACATTGGCGGCGGCTGCGGTGCCGAAGCTGTGCGTGTGGTGAAATCCATGCCCAAGTGGAAACCCGGCAAACAGCGCGGTAAACCTGTCCGTACACAGTTCAACCTGCCTGTTGACTTCAGTCTGAACTAATGTTGCGGGGCACAGGCGAGACCGAGTGCCAAAGCAACACAACAGATTAATAAAGGGCTGCCCACCCTCAAGTGGGGCAGCCCTTGTTTTGCTGAGTGCCGTACATGGTGCCGCACCGGCAGCAGTTTATCAATAATACTCCCCTAATGTTAGCCATAAACAACCTATCAGTACAGTTTACGGGTACAAACCTGTTTGACAATGTGACCTTTAATATCGCCGACCACGACCGCATAGGCCTGGTGGGCAAGAACGGAGCCGGGAAATCGACACTGCTCAAAATCCTGTGTGGATGGCAACAGCCCGAAACGGGCACAATCATCATTGCATCGGGACAGACGGTGGGATACCTGCCGCAGGAGATGGTGCCCGATACCAGCCGCACGGTGGTGGACGAAGCCATGACGGCATTCAGCCAGATAGACCGTCTGGTGGCGCTACAGCAGCAACTGACCGACGAGATAGCCAACAGAACCGACTACGAGTCGGCCGAATATACCAAGCTGCTGAACCGACACAACGAAGTGACGGAGCAGATGTCGATGCTGGGGGCAGACAGCCGAAGGGAGAGATGTGAGAAGGTGCTGCTGGGGTTGGGATTCAAGCATGACGACTTTGAGCGGCCGGTGGCGGAATTCAGCGGGGGATGGCAGATGCGTGTGGAGTTGGCTAAACTGCTGTTGAGCCAGCCCGATTTCCTGCTGCTGGACGAGCCGACCAACCACCTGGATATAGAGTCGATACAGTGGCTGGAGAATTTCCTGGGAAGCTATCCAGGGGCAGTGGTGCTGGTGTCGCACGACCGCACCTTCCTGGACAATATCACACGGAGAACCATCGAGATCACCGCAGGGCGCATCTATGACTATAAATGCCCCTATTCGGAGTATGTGGTGCAGATGCAGGAGCGGCGGGCGTCGCAGATGGCACAGCTTACGGCCCAGCAGCGACAGGTGGCACAGATAGAGGCCTTTATAGAGCGGTTCCGCTACAAGGCCACCAAGAGCAAACAGGTGCAGAGCCGCATCAAAATGTTGGAGAAGATGGAGACTGTGAAAGTGGACGAGGTGAGTACCGAGAGTATCCACTTTCGGTTTCCCCCGGCACCCCATAGCGGCAAGATAGTGGTAGAGGCACAGCGGTTGGGTAAGGCATACGGAGAATTGCAGGTGTTTGACAATGTGGACTTCCTGCTTACTTCGGGCAGCAAGGTGGCGTTTGTGGGAAGAAACGGCGAGGGTAAGTCGACAATGGCAAAAATCATAGTGGGTGAGATAAAAGACTATACGGGAATGTTCAAACTGGGGGCACAGGTGCAGCTGGGCTACTATGCCCAGAACCAGGCGGCCATGCTGGACGGCGAGAAGACCGTGTTCCAGACCATTGATGATATTGCCGTGGGCGATATACGGCCTAAGATAAGAAATATATTGGGCAGTTTCCTGTTCGACAGTGAAGACTGCGAGAAGAAAGTGAAGGTGCTTTCGGGCGGAGAGAAAGCGCGGCTGGCGTTGGCCAAGTTGCTGCTTACGCCGTCGAACTTGCTGATACTTGACGAGCCGACGAACCATCTGGACATGGATTCGAAGGATATATTGAAAAATGCCTTGCTCCAATACACGGGGACACTGATACTGGTGTCGCACGACCGCGATTTCCTGCAAGGGCTGACGGACACCCTGTATGAGTTTCGTGACGGAGCGGTGCATGAGTTTAAGGGCGATATATTCGAGTTTCTGGACTGGCGGCAAGAAGAGGCGGTCAGGAATTCGGCTGCAAAGAGCGAGAATGCCAAGACGACGGCCGGGAGCACGGGGCAGGGGCGGAAAGCCTATGAACAGAGCAAGGACCGCGAGCGCGAATTGCGCAAACTGCGCGGTGCTGTGGAGAAGATAGAGAAAGAGATAGAGCGGTTGGAGGGGCTGATTGCCGAGAAAGAGGCAGTGCTGGCTTCGGGAAGTGCGCAGGACAGTGGTTTCTATGCCGAATATCAGTCGCTGAAAGACCTTTTGGACCAACAAATGGATGCGTGGGAAGAGGCTACCATTGCGGTGGATGATTTCCAAGAAGGCAGAATGTAGGTTGGTGGCAGGCGTATTGAGAAAAGTGTAGCGAACACATATTCAAGACTTATAATCGGAAGTGCTATTTGTGCTGGCTCCGCCAGCGGTATACATACTCCGCCACTATCGTGGCACCCCTTTGAAAATGGGACGCTGCCGCGGTGACGTTTGTATACACACTCTTTGTCCCAAAGCTGTTGCCGTGATGATTGAATGTAATTAGGATGCAGATGGTTGGAGTGCGGCGGCTCGGCCTGCGGCAAAGCCGGTGGAAAAGGCTATCTGGAGATTGTAGCCACCAGTGTCGGCGTCGAGGTTGAGAACCTCGCCGGCAAAGTAGAGGCCGGGCACCAGTCGGGACACCATGGTTTTTGGGTTGACTTCTTTAGTGTCCACACCGCCTTGTGTGACCACCGCTGTATTGTAGTCGCCAGTGCCACAGAGGGTGAATTCCACATTCTTGAGGAAATTGAGTAGCCGTTTGCGTTCGGCGCCATTGATTTGGTGCAGGCGTTTGTAGTATTCGATATGGAGTCTGTCGAGTGCCAGGGGAATCACTTCTGCGGGGAGCCACAGGCGCAGGGCATCGTGGAAAAGTCGGTTGCCGTTGGCGTTGAGGTCGTTGATGAGCCGGTGGTCGAGGGTTTCTGTAGTGAGGGCGGGTTTGAGGTCGATATGCGCGAGGAGGGTCTCGCCATTGTTGAGCATGCGGCTGACGAGACGGCTGGCCGAGAGTACCAAGGGGCCGTCGATGGCTTTGTTGTCGAAAGTCATCTCGCCCATCTCGTCGAAGATTTTCTTGCCGTCGGTGTGGGTGACAGAGAGACGAACATTTTTGAGGACGAACCCGACGAGGTCGGCGGGGATGGGCTCTTTGCAGGAGAGGGAGACGAGGGAAGGCACTTGGGGCAGTACGGTGTGGCCGGCCTCGAGGGCGAGGCGGTAGCCGATGCCGGTGGAGCCGGTGGTGGGGTAGGAGAGGCCTCCGGTGGCGATGATGACAGCGTCGGCGCGGAGTGAGGAGCCGTCCTGCAGACGCACGCCGTGGCGGTCGTCGGTGAGACTCTTGACGGCGCAGTTCTTATGAATTTCGACATTGGGGCGTTGCTCGAGGTCGTTGATGAGGGCCAAGAATATGTCGAGCGACTTGCCGCTACGTGGATAGACGCGGTGGCCTCGTTCCTCGACCAGCGGCACGTTGCGCTGCTCGAAGAAGTCCATGAGCTGGGTGTTGAAAAACTGGGCAAAGCAGTTGCGCATCCAACGGCCGTCGGGACCAATGTGGGAGAGGAAATCCTTGAGAGGGGCGGTGTTGGTGAGGTTGCAGCGGCCTTTGCCGGTGATGCGCAGTTTGCGACCGGGCTGGTCCATTTTCTCGACCAACACCACTTGTGCACCTTGGTCGGCGGCGGCGATGGCGGCCATCATGCCTGCGGCACCGGCGCCAATGACGATGACTCTGCTCATAGAATGGAGAATGAGAAAATGTCGGCCGGGTGGACGCAGAGCACGGGAATCTGTGAGTTGTGCACAATCTGCTGGGCATTGGTGCCGAGGAAGAACTGAGAGATGATGCGGTCCTGCTCGGTGTTGATGACCACCATGTCGGCGTTGATAGAGTCGGCATAGGAGAGGACGGCATCGCTGTAGTTGGTGTAGTTCTTGATGGCGGAGGTGTATTTAATATTCTCGTTGCCGAGAAATTCGGCTGTCTGCATGATGTAGGCGCGGAGCTGAGGCAGTTGGTCGGGGGAGTCGGAGAGTCCGAGGATGTGGATTTCGGCGCCGAAGATTTTGGCCATAGTGGCTGCTGGTGGTACCTTCTGGCGGGAGTTGACATTGACGCGGATGGGGACCACAATGCGCTCGAGGTCCTTGTGGAAGTTGAATCCCTGGCGTATGGTGAGGACGGGGACGGGGGCTTCCTGTACAATGCGTACGGCGGTGCTGCCCATCCAGTATTTCTCGAATCCGGAGGCGCCGTTGGTGCCGATAACCATCATGGGGGCGTTTTCGTGGCGTGCCTGACGTGCCAGGACGGCTCCCACGCGACCGGAACAGATTTGCCAACGAATCTTGCCGTAGAGGAGGTTGGGCTGATGCTTCTCGCAAAGGTCTTTCAGTTTCTCTTCAGCGAGGAGGGTCATGACGGTTTGCTGCTCTTCGTCCATCAGCATCTTTTCGCGTTTGGCCCAGATAACGGTGATGCCACACTTCATTTTGTTGGCTATGTCGACCGCCAACTCCAAAGCCACGTATGAACCTTTGGAAAAGTCCGTTCCAACAATGATTGATTTCATATAATAGATAATTATTCGTTTATTGGTGTAACGCTGATTTGCTGTGTTTAGTATGGGGAGTTAAATAAAAAAAATAATAATTACTATTTTTTTCGTATCTTTGCATTTTTAAAGCGCAGAAGAATGAACAATAATTTGGACGCAACAGGGCATAGCCAGTCGGCACAGGAGCGAGAGGTGGAGCGGGCGTTAAGACCCAAAGGGTTTGACAGTTTCGCTGGCCAGCAGCAGGTGCTGGACAACCTCCGTATCTTTGTGGGGGCGGCCAAACAGCGTGGCGAGCCACTGGACCATGTGTTGCTGCACGGACCTCCGGGGCTGGGCAAGACCACGTTGTCGTATATTATAGCCAACGAATTGGGGGTGAACATCAAGATGACCTCGGGGCCGGTGCTGGATAAGCCGGGGGATTTGGCAGGCATGCTCACATCGTTGGAAGCCAATGATGTGCTCTTTATAGATGAAATACACCGACTTTCGCCTGTGGTGGAGGAGTACCTCTATTCGGCGATGGAGGACTACAAGATAGATATCCTGATAGAGTCGGGGCCGGCGGCACGAAGTGTGCAGCTGAACCTGAAGCCCTTTACCCTGATAGGAGCCACCACGCGGTCGGGAATGCTGACGGCGCCGTTGCGAGCCCGTTTCGGCATTACCTGCCGGTTGCAGTATTACGACCCGGAGACACTGGCAAGCATTGTGAACCGGTCGGCCGGATTGTTGCAACTGAAGATAACATCCGAGTCTGCCTTCGAGATAGCGCGACGCAGCAGGGGAACCCCCCGAATAGCCAATCTGCTGCTGCGGAGGGTGCGGGATTTTGCCCAAGTGAAAGGCGACGGTACCATTACACTGGACATAGCGCGATATGCCTTGAAGGCGTTGAATGTGGATAGCAACGGATTGGACGAAATGGATTTGCGTATATTGACCACCATTATAGACAAATTCCACGGAGGGCCGGTGGGCATAAATAATATAGCCACTTCGGTGGGGGAAGATGCCGGAACTGTCGAGGAGGTATATGAGCCCTACCTCATACAGGAAGGCTACCTGCAGCGCACTCCCCGCGGTCGCGAGGCAACCCCGTTGGCCTATCAGCACCTCGGCAAACTGAAAACCGACGGACAACAACAAGAATTATTTTGAAATAATGATTAGAAAAGGTTGTCTATTGACGGTGTTTATGACTTTGGCGATGACTACCATGGGGCAATGGCCATTGGACGAGATGACGTGGCTTATTCATCGCGACACCAATCATATCCGTACAATCCGTACCTATGCTGTCGACTCCCTGACAGGAACACGGCAACTGAAGCTGACGGAGCATTTTGACCGGTATGGCTACCGCGACGACTCCACTTGCCATAATGAATACGATGACCAAGGCCGCCTTACCATGACGGAGTCCTATCAATGGGTCAGCCCTACCACGGGTGCAAATCCGCACCGTGAAACCATCTGGAGATGCAGCATCACATATTCCCCAGATGGCACAGTGCAGCATATCAAGACAGAGAATTATACAGGGGAAGGCACTATGGAACAGCATGACATGATTCTGCTTTCGCGAAAGGAGCATCCTCGCTTTGGTTTGACAGAATGTATCTATTATTTGGGGGCGTTTGACACAATCCGTTTCCGCCGTGAGTATGACGATGCTGGCCACCTGCTAAGCACATACTGCGACATCGAGAATTTAATCGGTTATCACGACACTCGTTATTTCTATGATGCCTCAGGACGCCTTGTTGCACAAAAGAATACGTACTATGAGTCGTGGGACACTCTCGATTACCATTACGATTCACATGGTGTGCTCACGTCGCAAACTGGCCACATTTATGAAATAGATATGGGGGCCGAGGTTACTGTCACTTTCCGGCCTGACGGCACACGTCAAGAAAGCATAGCACGCTGGACAAGCTACGAGGACGCTTCCGAGCTTTTCCATGACTATAGTCATTCCCGATATGACGAACGGGGTGTCCTTGTCTATAATAAGAGTCCTGAAGGAATCAACGAATTTGAAATAGAATACTGGGAATAAAAACGTAAAAATATGCGAACACTGATTAAGAATATCAAGGAGTTGGTGCAGGTGGAACGCCAGCCGAAACTCCGCGTCTGTGGCAAGGATATGGCACAGATGGAAACCATCAAGAATGCATACCTGATTATCGAGGACGACAAGTTTGCCGCTTTCGGTCCCATGTCGGAGCTTAAAGAGCAGAATGCCGACACAGTCATCGACGCCACCGGGCGCATGGTGCTGCCTTCTTTCTGCGACTCCCACACCCATCTGGTCTATGCCGGCAGCCGCGAGATAGAGTATATCGACAAAATCCGTGGGCTTTCCTATGAGGAGATTGCCAAACGCGGAGGCGGAATCCTCAACAGCGCCAAGCGCGTGCAGGAGGCCTCGGAAGAACAGCTCTATGAGGATGCCATGAAACGCCTCGAACAGATGATATCCTTTGGCACGGGTGCAGTGGAAATCAAGAGCGGCTATGGCATGACCACCGAGGCGGAAATGAAGATGCTGCGCGTCATCCGCCGGCTGAAAGAAACCTCTCCGCTCACCATTAAGGCCACCCTTCTCGGTGCCCACGGCATCCCCATGGAATACCGCGGCCGTCAAGAGGCTTTCGTCGATTTGGTCATCAACGAAATGATTCCCCAGGCCGCAGCAGAAGGTCTCGCCGACTATATCGATGTATTCACCGACCAGGGCTTCTTCACCGTTGAGGACACCGACCGGATGCTTGATGCCGGTGCCAAATACGGGCTTCGTGCCAAGATTCACGCCAACGAGCTGGCCTATAGTGGCGGCATACAATGCGCTGTGCGCCACAATGCCCTCTCATGCGACCATTTGGAATATACCGGCGATGCCGAAATAGAGGCACTCCTCGGCTCGGAGACCATGCCTACGGTACTGCCCGGTGCCGCCTTTTTCCTCAATATGGTGCATGCCCCCGTGCGCAAGATGATGGATGCAGGTCTGCCGGTGGCCATGGCGTCGGACTGCAACCCCGGCTCCAGCCCCTCTTGCAACATGCAGCTGATACTCTCCTTTGCCTGTGTAAACTACAGGATGCTACCGGAAGAGGCCATCAACGCCACGACAATCAATAGCGGTTATGCTATGGGAGTGAGCGATATGCTTGGTTCGATCGCGGTGGGTAAGAAGGCCAATTTCTATATCACCACCCCGATTCCGACCTATGAGTATCTGCCATACGCCTATGGCGAGAATAAGGTGAGCCGTACCTTCCTGAACGGCAAGGAAGTATGATAAAAGTAGAACATCTCAACAAGTCGTATGGCACATTGCAGGTGCTGCGCGACATCAATCTGTGTATCTCGCAGGGCGAGGTGGTGAGTATTGTGGGTGCTTCAGGGGCGGGAAAGACCACCTTGCTGCAGCTGCTGGGAACGTTGGACAAGCCCGACAGTGGCCGGATACTGTATGATGATGTGGATGTGACAGGGATGGACGAGCGAGCCCTGTCGCAATTCCGGAACAAGAATGTGGGTTTCGTGTTCCAGTTCCACAACCTATTGCCCGAGTTCACGGCGCTGGAGAATGTGTGCCTGCCCGCACTGATAGGCGGGCGAAGCATGAGCGAAGCAACAGAGGAGGCAATGCAGCTGCTGAATTTCCTGAAGGTGGCCGACAGGGCAGGGCATAAGCCTGCTCAGCTTTCGGGCGGTGAACAGCAGCGATTTGCAGTGGCAAGGGCGTTGGTAAACCACCCGGCGGTGGTGCTTGCCGACGAACCGTCGGGAAATCTGGACACACAGCATGCTGCAGAGCTGCACGATTTGTTTTTCCAACTGAGGGACCAATATAGGCAGACGTTTGTAATTGTAACCCACAACACTACTTTGGCACAGAAGTCGGACAGGCAAATAGTGCTGAAGGATGGACAAATATGTAACGAACAGTAACGATCATGATACAAAAGAAAACGCCCGTTGCAGCAGGAGCGGCCACGGGGACTAAAAAACAGGAAACCACAATTTACGGACTGCGACCGGTAATAGAGGCGATAGACGGGGGTGTCCAGATAGACAAGGTGCTGATGCAAAACGGACTGTCAGGCCAACTGGCAGGAGAGCTGAAGGGTAGGATAAGGGACAAGAATATTCCGTTTCAGTTTGTTCCGGTGGAGAAGCTGAACCGTATGACCAAGGGCAACCACCAGGGGGTTGCAGCGTTGATTGCGCCGATTGCCTACCAGCAGGCTATAGACTTGATTCCAAAATTGATGGATGAGGGAAAGGTGCCGTTTCTCCTGATGCTGGACCATGTGACGGATGTGCGCAATTTCGGTGCGATAGTACGTACGGCGGAATGTGCCGGAGTAGATGCAGTGATTATTCCTGACCACGGCAGTGCCCAGGTGAACGACGATGCTGTAAAGACCTCGTCTGGAGCGTTGTTGCGGATGCCCGTATGCCGGGAGAGCAACCTGAAGACGGTGCTCAACTTGGCACGTCAGTGTGGCCTTCAAGTGGTGGCAGCAACAGAAAAAGGAGCTACCGATTATCTCGATGTGGACTTGGCAAAGCCGACCCTATTGATTATGGGGGCTGAGGAAACAGGCATCAGCCCCGAATTGCTTAAATTGTCGGATGTGAGGGCAAAGTTGCCGATACTGGGGCAGGTGCAGTCGTTGAATGTGTCGGTGGCTGCTGCAGTGTTTATGTACGAGGCCCTGCGTCAGCGCCGGACAAAATAGACTGTTGTCCAACACTGTGTTGACTTGAAGTTGGTTGACTTCTTGGCTGGAGAAAGTGTTGCAGCTTCAGAATAGTTGCAACGACAAGACAGCCAGAGAGTTTTCCTTTGTTTGCAAAGAACGAGGAAAACTCTTCTTTTTTTTGTTCCATGAGGTTGAAGACAGGGGGTGGTGTGGATGATTAACGGTTGTTGGGTGTGGTGCTAAATGATGTTAAATAATGGGAGATAAGAGAGCCGAAAAAAACAATTTTGACACATATAGAAGACTGAGATGAAAAGGATATTTGGGATTGATGAGAGGATTGGCTTGGAAGACAATTCCAAATGGAAAGGAGTGATTGATGCGCAGTTGAAAACATTATGATTTGAAGACATGGAACACGGAATAGAAAAAAACAAAACTAATATGGGCATGCCTATTTTTGTATATAAAATAAAAAAAATGTTGTCAATTCGATTTTTCTTTGTAAATTTGTAAATTCAAAATTGCCGTATTTCCTTTGGAAAAATGGTCGTTTTGTGTGTGTAATATATTGGAAATAAAAATAATATTAATAATAACGATGAAGAAAAGTTTTTTACTTTTGGGATTGATTTTTGCTTTGGGAGTATCCACTGCCCATGCACAGATCCAACAGTTTTTCTCACAGGATTTCGAAACTGGGAGTCCGGTGAACTATACTGTATCGAACGCGGCATCCGCCCAAACGCAAGCGACAACGGTGTCGGGTGGTAGCCGTTCGATGAAATTGGTTCACACCCAGGGCGAACAGATCATAATGACGCTGGATACCATTGACTTCTCGGTGGATGGGACTCTGAACTATTACACCTTGGAATTCATGCATATTGCATTCGTCAATCCTACGCTGTCATCGGCTCGTACAACAGTGTGTTATATTGAGGTTAAACGCCCTGGCGAGACCGCATGGAGACAGTTGAACAGTACAAACTATAACATGACTGAAGGCGGATGTCAAGAGTTTGTGTCGACGGGTTCGTTTAGTAATCAGTCATATATGGAGTGGCGTCAGGATAACGTACCCAACAACAGTATGTGGAAGGCCGAGCGTTTCGACTTGGAACAGTTGTTTCAGGGTGTGAGTGTGACAGACAAGAAGCTGATTATCCGATTTATCGTAAACTCAAGAACAGCCGCCACGTCAACCGATGCTTGGTATATAGACGATATCCGTGTGCGTGCTTCGAGTCAGGCCATTGTGGCACCTGTTATCGATATGCGCCTCTTCCCCGATGCATTGAATTATCCCAGCAGCCGTGGTGCCCATGTTGAGGGAGATGTTACCACCACTGTGTTGCAGGGAATTAACAGTGATTCTGTGTTTATTGATTACCGTGTTGGAAACAACCCGACGGTGTATAGAAGCTTTATGACCCGTACCGGGGTGGCCAACCGCTTTGCTGGACGCATCCCGTTCTATGGATACGACACATTGATTCACTACCATGTTGTTGCGCAAGACTCTACTACAAACCATAATACCACAACATATCCGAAGAATTCAAATCAGTGGCTGACATTTAAATGTGTGCGTGGATCGACCAATACGGGTCAGATGACAGGCAATCAGACCAACGTCAGTGCCTTCCCATTCCCCAATGATGCCGACGCCCGTTCGGAGTATATTTATGATAGTACAACGATGGCCAGCCTCGGTTTCAAACCTGGCTATATCAATAGGTTCAGATTCATCCTTTCGTCTTCTCCACAAACTGTGACAAGACCACGTCTGCAGATTCGCATGTCCAATGTGCCCAATTACTATGGTCGTACGAGTGGTGGTGATAACACCAAATTCAACGCTTCATCGATGCAGATAGTGTATGACTCGGTATTCGTTATTGAACAGGCAGCGGCTGGCTCATACAAGATGGTTGAACTTCAGGATACGTTTTTCTATGCTGGCGGTGCCATTCTTGTACAGGTTTTCTACGACGGCAATGTTGATGTTTCAGCTACTCCGGTCAAGCATGTGCCTGTGGCATCCCAGAAGCTCTCACTCTTTACTGAGGGAATGGGTGCACACCTGCATTATAACCCCTTTACTACTGATATTTCATATTTTGAATACGGTACTGAGGCAAATACCCGACCCTGGATACAATTCTTTGAGACCGCCAATGTGCCGCTGATATATGACTGCGGTGTTTCGGGATTCTCTTATCCCAGTGAGACCACTCCGTGTAATGTGGGAACCGACTCTGTGGTTGTATGGTTGAAAAACTATGGTGTCAGGGAGATTAACGCCGTCCGCATGTGGTATCGTATCGATAACCAGCCGGCTATCTTCTACGACTGGACAGGTTCGCTTCCTGGAGGCGACAGTGTGAGAGTTCACCTCAACGATAATCAGGCATTTTCTGTGGGTTACCACACCATTCGTGCCTGGGTAGACGACACTCTTACCATTACCCAGGATAATATCCGAGTGCGTGACCACGAACCTTACAACGATACCTCTTTCTCCCGGTTTGCCTCATGCGATGGCCCTTATCATGGAGAACGCACCATCGGCACAGGCGCTTCTGCCCATTTCGAGAGTCTCGAGAAGTGCTTGTATGTTCTTAGCCGCTGCGGTATTGATGGCCCGTTGACAATCAAGATGCCTGCTGGTATTTACGATGTTACAACATTCCCCTACATTCCCGGCACATCGGCTACCAACCTTGTTACATTCGAGCCTATCTCCGGCCAAGCTTCGGTTACTTTCCGACGCTCCCGTAATGGTATCAACTCCAATGCAGAGGCTTTGGTGGATATGTCCGAGGCTCATGGCATACGGTTCAATAATATTACATTTGCCAATGGCCGCTTTGCCGATAACCGATGCAATGTCTTGGTTCAGTTGGGAAGCAACAGTGCCCACTGCCACTTTGAAAACTGCACGTTTGTCGACAGCAACATGATTAACAATTCGGCTCGCGCATTGATACACACAGGCTACTCCGACTCTGTGACCATTGTCAATAATACTTTCTATGGTGGTACAATCGGTATTGATGTTCGCGGTGCCGCTCCCGACATTCTTTCTGTCGGCAATGTGGTTCAGTATAACAACCTGACTCATCAGGTCAATACTGCCATTAGTGTTGTTAACCAGAGCAATGTTTTGGTTGATAGCAACTTTGCCAATGACGTACAAACCAATGCCAGTTACATAGTGCTGGGTCAGTATGTATATGGTTCAAGCCGAATCACACGCAACAAAGTCTTCTCGAGCAAGGGTTCCTGCTGTATTGGTGTATCCGACATGCATGGCTCGGCCAGTGGCTACGGCGTTGTTGCAAACAATATGGTGGTATCGCTCTTCGATGGCAGCACCAACATGCTTACCACCCCCCTGAACATCATCAAGGGTTCATACCTCAAGGTGGTATTCAACTCAGTAAGGATGAACTCGCCTCAGTTTGTGAATGTGGCAGCCGCTACACTGGGTAGTGATGTCATTTCGAACATTTACTTCCAGAACAATGTCATTGCTTCTTTCGACTCCACCAACTACGCTTTCAACTTCATGCCCGGCGATAATCCCACCAACCTCCATGTTGACCACAACTGCTATTATTCCGCCAGTGGCGTACTCAATAAGATAACGGGTGTAAACTACCACAACATTAATGCTTGGCGTTCAGCCTTGCCCAGCGATGTTGGATCGGTGAATGGCAACCCCAACTACACTAACGGTTCTGTAAGCCGTGTCGACCTCCGTTCTTTCAATGCTCTGCTCCGCAATGTGGGTGTTCCCGTGCCAGAGGTAACCGACGACATTTTCGGAACCACCCGTAATGCCACTGCACCCAGCCTCGGTGCTTATGAGGTAACAGCACTTTCCATCGACTTTACTCCGGTTGAGTTTGTTTCACCCGAGCCCGACTACTGCGGTGCACCCGCATCTATCCCCGTCGAGGTGGCTATCCGCAATACTGGTAATGGCACATACACTTATAGCAGTTCCACTCCTATCTATATATATTATAGTATCGATAATGGTCCTGTGCAGTCCTTCACTGTCAACCGCGACTGCGGCCCCATGGACACCATCCATTTCCTGTCCACCCGCACCATGGCACTGCCCAGCGGAGCCAACAACACAGACCGCACCTATAGTATTAAATGGTGGGTGAAATGCAGCCTTGACCCTGACGATTTGAACGACACTTCTGTCTATACGGTTCTTTCACGCTATGCTGCTCCTGCTCCCACCCCCATCAATATCTCGGTTCCTTATAACACTGCCGCAACCATCACTCCCACTTTGGGCATTGTGTCGTGGCCGGTCAACTACTACACCACCGGCACCGCCCGTCAGCAGCGTTCCGGTATTTCGTGGTACCACTCTATGGACGACCCCGAAAAATTCTACTATGGTCCCACTTTGGTCACCACTCCGCTCTACGACGATACAACTTTCTTTATCTCCCAGAAGCGTAATCTCCCCTTGGTCAAGATTACCGAGGTGCAGGTGAACAAAGCCTATCCTGGTGTAACAACCCCCATGCCATCGTGGATGCATGCCCAGACCAATTTCGCTATCGAACTTACCAATATTGGAGACTACCCTGCCAACCTCGAAGGCGACAGCGTACTCGTCATCCAGTCCAACCAGGCTGCAAAGGTTTGGGTGTTGCCCAATGTAACTATACAACCCGGCGCATGTCTGATGCTCCAGTTCAAAACCAACAACGATCCTTCCGACTCCACTCGCACCATTTATGCTCCCTCTTCGGCTCAAGTCACTCCCGCTTATACGGCCAACTTCGCTGTTGTCTATCGTGACGGCCATGGCGTTGCCGATGCAGTACCTTTTAATGCAGTCATTACTACGCCTTCCACTCAGGCTATTTCATGGAGCAATCAGAATATCCCCGCATCAGTATGGCAGGGCAATGCCATCGACCTGGCCAAGGGAGCCAGCACGGCAACCCCGCCGGTCAACACACCCACTGCTGGTGCCCGCCGTATAGCTTGGCCAACCAACAGTCCCACATCTTCACCCACTCCTACCGCCACCCTCTGGCAGGTTGCCACGGCGAATACTCCCATGCAGGTAGGCACGGTTGAAGAAAACCTCATACGTTATTTCGACAACGGTTGTGAAGGTGCCCGCTCTCAGGTCACCATCAGTGTCACCAATGTCCCTGTCAACGACCTTGCTGTTGATTATCCCGTCGTTGATACCGGCTGCAACCTCTCCACCGCCGAGCCAGTCTCGGTATTGGTCCACAACTATGGATCCTCTCCGGTTGCTCCCGTAGTGCTGCATTATAGTCTTGACGGCGGCGCCACAATTGCTTGCACCGACACCATCGCTTCCGGCATTGGATCTCGCTCTTCGGTATATCACACTTTCTCTTCTACACTCAACATGCACCTCAGCCACGACACTACATTCCATGTCAAGGTATGGGTTGATGCTGTCACTTCCGATATCTCTCACTCCAACGATACCAACGAAGGCTACTACTACTCGGCCTACACTCCCGAACCTCCTGTGGTTGTCTCGCCCCGCACAGTGAACTATGGCGACACTCTTCATCTCGAGGCTCTGGGTCTGCCCTCCAATTCCCGCGTGGCGTGGTACGATGCCCACCATGTGGCACTCGACACCACTACAGGCGTCTTTGCCACTCCCTACATCTACCATCCCGACACATTCTTTGTCAAGAGCATCGCCTTGCGCAATGTGCCCTCCACGCATGTAGGTAACCTCACCGCTGTAGCCAACAATAACTATCCTTCGCCCTACAATCCCAAGACCCGCTATGTCAAAGAGCAGTACATCTACACTGCCGATCAGATTATAGCCGCAGGCCACCAAGCTGGAGAAATCGGCTCCATCTCCTTCTATCTCGAGTCTTTGGGCAATAATGTCAACTCCTTCACTTTCGACTATTATACCATCAAGATAGGCCCCACCACTGCTTCCACTTTCACTGGGTCAGGAAGCAATATTCCTTTCCTCACAGGCCTCACTCAAGTCTACTCTGCTTCCAACCTCACCCTCTCTGCTCAGAATATTGGTTGGGTGCAGCACGATTTCGACACTCCCTACCAATGGGACGGCACATCCAACATTGTGGTCGAGGTGACCCGTGCTTTGAGCACGGCAGGCATCAGTGCAGGTGCCAATACCCGCTATACCGCTCAGGCCAATACTGTTGTGACCAAACAGAACGCCTCTACCGACCAGGCTGCTCAACCTACCGGTGCTCGCGGTGGCAACCGCCCCGACATTATCTTCGGATTCCTTGAACCCGTAGGTTGCGAAAGCGCCGAGTCCGCTGTCCATATTCAGGTCACCGGCATTCCCGCTGTTGATGCTTCCATCACCTGGCCCGATGGCATGGACACTGTGGTCTATACTTCTTGCGACTCCAATGCCTTTACTGTCAAACTCTCCAACCTCGGTTCCAACAACATCAACGAATACATCCTCCGATACAAAATAGACAACAACGCATGGGCACAAACCACTGGCAACGCCAACAACTTGCCCCTCAGCTACTATCGTATCGTTCCTCTCTGCCAAGTGCCTCTCACTCCCGGCCGTCACACTATCACTGCGGTCATCAATGTTGCGGGCGACAGCGTCCCAACCAACGACACAATTGTCCGTACCGTCAACGTCCGTTTCTGCGGTGGTGAGTATCTCGTCGGTTCCTGCCTCGGCAGCCAGTATCCCAACCTTACCACGCTCATGGATACCATCCAGCACTCCGGTGTGGCAGGTGCTGTCACTTTCCGTCTCTGCGAAGAGGTGTTCAACGAACAGATTACTCTCGGTCCCATTGTGGGTACCAGTCCAACCAACACGGTTCGCTTCACCACCGAGGCCGGAGCTACCACCTATGCCAAGATTACCCACAATCCCACCAACGCCAGCAACTATGTCTTTGCCATCGAGGGTGCCTCCTATGTGACCTTCGACAGCCTCTACTTCTATGCTAACTATACTACTGGTACAGGCAACAGCATCTATGCCAACGTGCTCCGTATCGGTGGTTCTCAGCGCATCAACATTCATGATTGTGAAATACGCTCCAAGGCTTCAACCGCCAGCAGCACCAACGCCAATGTTATCCTGCTTGGCGATGCCAACAGCTATATCACCATCAACAACTGTATCATCGATAGTGGTTACTATGGTGTGCGTTCGCTCAACAACAATCTTAGCGACAATATCACCATTTCCAACAACAAAATCCTCCACTTCTGGTATCAGGGTATTCATCTGCGCAACACCGACACGGTCTCCATCTCTCGCGATAGCATCGCTTCAGGTGTCGCTATTAATGCCAAACCCCTCACCGGTATCTATGTGGCCAATAGTATTCAAGCCAGCATCCAGCGCAACTTCGTAACTCTTACCGACCAGCGCACGGGTGGTAAACGTGGTATTGTTGTCAGCAACTGCCGTGGCACCAATATCGACCGTGTCACCCTCTATAATAATATGATTACTGTCTATGGCACCGCTGCCGCCTCGCTTGTCTCCACTGGCATCTACATCGACTCGCTCTGTCGCAATGTCAATGTCTACTACAACACGGCAGCTGTCTATGCAGGTCCCACCCAGCCCAACACTATGGCTTTCTCCTGCCAGCGTTCGTCCAATATCCACGTACTCAACAATATCTTCGACAACCGCAGTCAGGGCTATGCCTACTATGTGGCCATCGATACCTGTATCGCCAGTTCCAACTTCAACGTCTACTACTCCAACGCTGTGCCTCATCCCACCACCGGTGCCCGCAAGTTCGCCAAGTGGGGAGCCAACGAACCTGTCTGCCTCGACAGCCTCCGTGCCATCAATGGTAAGGAGACCAACTCCATCGAGGAATATCCTTACTATGTCTACTATCCCACCAACCTCAAGCTCAAACTTGCCCAGTTCTCCGACAAGGCACAGTATAATCCCGATGTCATCACCGACGTCTTTGGCATCACCCGTCCTCAGATTCCTACTCCCACCATCGGTGCTCACGAGTTCATCCGTTGTTCGCACGACGTCTCTGTCGCCGAGCTCCTCTCCCCGGTCATGCCTGCCATCACCACGGGCAATAATCCCGAGGTACTCAACATCGAGACCGATTCAATCCTCGTTCATGTACGGTTCTATAATAATGGTGAGTCGCCTGAGACCAATGTTACCTGGTCGGCCTATTTCGCCAATGTCTCACCTACCATCTCTTCCGAGGTACGCACCATCCGCAATATGCCTATTGGCCGTCTGATAGAGGACAGCGTCAAGGTACCTTCGCCTCTTGGCATCCTCGACACCCACTATATGGTTGTCGAATGCAATCTGTCTACCGCTTCGTCCGACTGCGACATGGTAAACAATTTCGACACAGCCCAGTTCTTCATCTATCCGGCCTACGACCTCCAGTTGGTCTCTGTGGCCGTCGACAGCACTGTGGACGAGAAACACTGCCGCATGTACCAGGTACCTCTCCGCTACACCCTCAAGAATGCCGGTAAGAAAGACTTCCCGGGCGATTTCGCCTTCACTCTCGGCTACGACTACTATTGTCACCAGCCCTCCACTCAGAGCTTCCCCAACTTCCCCGGAAGCGACAATACCGATGTCCACACCTTCGGCTCGGGCAACGACCTGCCTGTCGGTACCAACCGCGATGTCCTGCTCTCCGTTCCCAACCAGCCCAACCTCTATCCCACCGGCTACATCGGAGATATCACCGTCCGTTTGCGTGGTTTCGTACATCATGAATTCGATGTCAAGTATCATAACGACACCACCAACTATATCAACATCACTTCCAACCACACTCCCGAAATGCCCATCGCCCACGACACCATGGTCGACTATGGCACCTATGGCAATCTCTATGCCACCCAGAACGCCAACCGCACTATCCGTTGGCATCGTGACACCACCAGTGGTAACTTCTTCTACAACGGCAACAACAACTACAACCGTTCCACTCACTGGAGCGAAACACCGCAATATTTCCACGACTCTACCTACTACCTCGCCTGCCTCAGCACCCGCAACTGCACCAGCTACTATGCTCCCATCAACGTGGGCATCAATCCTCCGCTCTACTACGATGTCTCTATCTCCGAAGTGCGTTCGCCTCGTGCCTCTGGCCGTGTCTATCTCGAGAAAGACACCGTCACCCTCCGCGTGGTCAACTATGGTAGTCAGGCCATCAGCAATATCCCCATTGCATTCAAATTCATGAACGCCAACGGCCGTGTCACCTATCTCGAAGTCCACGACACCGTCCGCACTACCATCCCTGGCCGTGTAGGCGACAATGTCAGCTACTACGACTTCACCTTCGATACTGCTCTGCTCCAGAACACCGCTTCGGCTCTCGTCCAGACACAGTATACCCTCAACGCTTGGGTCTACCATCCCGACGACCAGCAGCGCGGCAACGACACTCTCCGACATATCCACAACTTCAAAGCCTTGCCCGAATCTGTCTACGACAACTTATTCACCGACAACAACTGGTATATCACCGCTACCGAAGGCTTCGATATTAAGCATGTCTCCTTCAACGAAATCGACAATCAAATGCCCGACATGATAGGCTACGACAATCTCTGGCTGGGCTCCTACAATGCTGCTCAGGCCGAGGTGCCTACCCTCTTTGTGCGTCGCGGCACGCAGGACACTATCACCATCGAGGTGGCCAACAACCAGAATGAGATGGACTCCAGCACCGCTGCCAGCCTCTTTGTGGCCATCGACTACAACCGCGATGGTTTCTACGACTTCGTCAACGAGGAGAACATCAATCCCCAGCCCTCTCTCCTGGGCAAGGGTTATAAGGTGCGCAGCCGTCGCCCCATCAGCATTCCTTATACCGTACCTGAATATGCTCACTATGGCTATCAGCGTATGATTGTTTGGGTCGAAGGCGACTCTACTGCCTTTATGGATTATCCCACAAATGCCACTCACGCCAACGGCCAGATTCAGCAGTACCTCTTGTACGTGCAGGAGGATGTCGAACTCGACTCTGTTGATGCTGCCCTTACCCGTGTGGCCGCTCCGCGCAATCCTATTGTTACCGAGAACAACCACTATGTAACTGTCATGCTGGCCAACAAGGGCGCTACGCCTCTCACCAGCGCCACCATTGAATATGCCTTCAACGACAACTACCATCCTGCCCAGTCAGGCACCATCAATTGGACTGGTAACCTCGACCCGGGCAAGAGCGTTCCTGTCCGTCTCGACTCTATCGACTTCTATGAAGGCACCACCGACCTCCTTTGCACCGTGTCCGTGCCGGGCGATACTTTCCATACCGCCAACAATGAGCTTCATTATCGGTTCCACCGCTACTTTGTGGTCGAAGCCACTGTGGCCGATAGCTTTGATGTGGGCATCAACAAGTGGTATGTGCCTGCAGGCTACAACAACTACACCCGCAACTATTTCGAGCGTGGCATCCCTGCCAAGTCTCACATCGTTTCGGCCTACTCTCAGCCCAATGCGCTCATCACCAGTACCACCGAGTCGGTGGTCACGGGTGTCCATGGCAACCGCAGTGTGGTCTACTCTCCCATCATCAACATCCAGCAGATTAAAGTCGACACCATCAAGTTCCTTATCAGCAAGGATATGGCCGAGGGTGCCTTCATGTGGATGGAATATCTCAACTATGAAAAGAAATGGGTTCTTCTCGACCATCCCAGTGCTCGTTGGGGCGCAGAAGATAACCCCAGCTGGTACGACCAGCAGGAAGGCTGGACAGGCTCTACCAACAACGGTGAGTATATCCCCGTCAGCATTCCCACCACTGGTACCAGCGGTAACTTCCCGCAACGCCTCCAGTTCCGTTTCATCTTCACCACGCCTGTCACCACCTCTTCTTCCGCCAGCTTCGGTGATGGTGCAGCCATCGACAATCTGGTCATTGGCCGTGCCCGTCGCGACTACGATGTGGGTGTTGTCGATATTACATATCCTGTCCACCCGCAATTTGGTCAGACCATCCATCCTCGTATCCTCATCCACAACTACGGTCTGAAGGCAGTTTCTGATATTCCCGTCAGCTATCGTCCTTATGGCACCTACCTTGCTCGTGAGGCGGTATGTCCCGACACTGTCCCCATCGATGGCGATATCGAGTTCGAGTTCCCCGATCCTTTCATTATCACCAATGCCTTCCCCGATACTTTTGACATCACTGCCTTCACCCGCATGCAGCACGATATCTACTACGACAACGACTCAACCACCAAGACATTCACTCTTTCGCCCTTGCAGAACGACCTCCAGCTCTCCAGCATCGTGTCGCCTCTCAGAAGTGTAGTGGCTGGCGACAGCATGTACATCACGGTCCGTATGCGTAACTTCGGCCAGAACGAAATCAACGCCATCGACATGGTCTACTCCTATAATGCTGGTACTCCCGTTCGCGAGCATGTCGAATTCAACACCTATCTGGGTCATCCGCTAGGCTCTGGCGAGTACTTCAACTATACCTTCCGCCACCGCGAACGCTCCACTATGGGTACCATGGAACTCACCACTTGGGGCGAATACGCACAGGATGTTTATCCATACAACGACACTCTCTCCATGCTCATTTCCGGTGTCTCGGCCATTACCGATGTGGAAGTCGAAGGTGCCTTTGTGGATATCCGTTATACCGATCATGACCCCAACGACACATTGTATTGGCAAAATGTGGGTATTGCAGTCAAAAACATAGGTGCTCGTATGGTCAACAACTTCACCATTGGCTTTTGGTACGATAATGACACCTCCAACCGTATGGAGCAAACATTCTACCGTGAAAACGGCCTTGCTTCTGGCGAACGTGCTGTTCATTACGTCACTAGGGCCGTTCGACAACGTTCCGCCCCATACGATTATATCACTTCCTATGTCTCTGTCCCCAACGATACTAATCAATCCAACGACACCTCCTTCACTATTCTGCCTCTCACCACCGAGTTAGGTATTATCAAACTCCAGGTGGAAGAGAACAGGACCGACTCTTGCCGCATCCGTGCCGTTCTCACCAATACGGCCAACCTGCCCTACAACAACAACATCAATATTGAGGCTGTCATCAATGGCAGTGACCCCATCAAGACCTCGCGTCCTCGTTACGACAGATATATCGAACCGGGTCAGACTATCCATCTCGATTTCATCAATAATCAGGGCAACTACCGCAAGATTCCTAAGTCGCCCACCCGCACCTATCAAGGTACTGGCCTTCTGAGACCGCCTAGCCCCGACGCTAATCCCGCCAACGATCAAACCACCATTATCGAAGTCGTCAACTACTTTGAGGATGTCCCCATGGTTCAGGACTTCAAGTTCGGTCTGGAGCAGAACTATCCCAACCCCTTCGATGGTTCTACCCGTATCGAGTTTGTCATCCCGTCCAGTGGTCAGGTACGCTTCTTCGTCAACGATGTTGTGGGTCGTCAGGTCTACGAGAGCACTGGCCTCTATTCCGGAGGCCGCAACACCATCTCCTTCAACAAGGGCAACCTCTCCTCGGGTGTCTACTACTATGGCATTGAGTATAACGGTCAGCGCCGTTTGCGCAAGATGATTCTTAAATAGTGCTTCAGCAATTCATAGCACATGTGGCTCAGCAGCACCTCTTCCCCACGGGGCAGCAGGTGCTGCTTGCTGTTAGCGGAGGTGTCGACTCTGTGGTCCTCTCCCATCTCATGCACCGTGCCCACTTCCCTTTCGCCATTGCCCACTGCAATTTCAACCTGCGTCCGGGCGACAGCGACCGCGACGAGCTTTTTGTCCGCAATCTGGCTCTCCAGTATGGGGTTCCCTTCCATGTGCAGCACTTTCAAACCCTCCACTACGCCCACACCCATAAGCTCAGCGTCGAGGATGCTGCCCGTCGTCTGCGCTACGACTGGTTCCTCACCCTCTGCCAAACCCATGGCTATCCAGCTCTCCTCACCGCCCACCACCGCGACGATTCCAACGAGACCTTCTTCCTCAACCTTCTCCGAGGCACTGGCCTCTCCGGTCTCCATGGCATCCTGCCGGTGCAGGCCCATGCGGTACGTCCCTTGCTTCCTTTTGGCCGCGACGACATCGAAGCCTATGCCTCCCGCCACCACCTCGACCATGTGGAAGACCTCACCAATGCCTCCCTCGACTACCGTCGCAACCAGGTGCGCCACCAACTGCTCCCACTCCTCCGTCAACTGCAGCCCGCTGCCGACCGCACCGTTTCCGCCACCATAGTCCACCTCCAGTCAGCCGAGCATCTCTATCAAGTCCTGCTCCAGCCGCTCACCAAACAGCTTCTTTCCTCCCTCCCCGATGGCACATACCGGCTCTCCCTCAACTTCGCCGACCTCTTGCCCGCCCTTGCCCAACCCAATCTGCGCTTCCAGCTGCTGTTCGAAATGCTTCACCCCTTGGGATTCAATTCCGCCACCGTCGCCACCATCTCCGCTGCATCCCGCTCCGGCAGCCGCTTCTATTCCCCCTCCCATTGCGCCATTCTCGATCGCGACGCTCTCCTCATCACTCCCCTCTCCGCTCCCCCTGCCTCCGAACTCCTGCCCCCAATCCATCTTCAGTCTATCCCCATCTCCCACCTCACCCTCAATCCTCGCTCTCTGCCCCCCACCCAGGCCCTTTTCGATGCCGACACCGTCCGTCTGCCGCTCTCCCTGCGTCATTGGCGGCAGGGCGACCGTTTCCAACCTTTCGGCATGTCCCGTGGTTCCCAACTCCTCAGCGATTTCTTCTCCAACCATAAGTTCAGCCTGCTCGACAAGCAACGTCAGCTTCTTCTTGTCGACTCCACCGATGCCATCCTTTGGGTTGTGGGCCACCGCACGTCCCATCCCCACCGCATCTCTCCCGCCACCCGTTTCGCCCTTCTTGTTTCCCTTCTGCCTGTTCCTGCTCCGTCACTATAGGCCCTCCTTGTCCGTGCAGCATCTATCCGCTCCGCCGCTTTAGCGATGGTGCAATCCCTTTTTTCATAATCATCCTGGAGGCAACGTCAGCACATCAAGAGAGTATTCAAACGTCACAGCGGCTGCGTTGGGGCAATAAATGTGGTTTCAGGCGTAACAGCGGCAGAGTGTGGGTTCCATTTGACCAGACAAACGTCACGGCGGCAGCGTCCCCTTTAGAAAGGGGTGCCACGACAGTGGCGGGGTATGTATCCCGCTGGCGGAGCCAGCACAAATTGCAAAAGTCTTTTAATTATATGGACTTTCTGCATTTGTTTTTACGATACATACCCCCGGCTTCGCCGTACCTCTCTATACCCTTATCCTTTCCGCCCTCTACTTTCTGATTATTTTGAAACTATTCACAGAGTATAGTTTTCGTTTTATTTGCAAAATATATTTTAATTATATGATGTAACATACCACAATATATGTATTTTATGACATTATTACTTATTTCTATAGATAATGATGTAAATATATCGAATATTAAATGATTATAATTTGTCTGCTAAAAAGACCATAAATAGAGTCTGAAAAGGGAAAAAGGTGTATTTTTGCAAACGAAAGAAGAAAAAGGTGAAATGAGGTAAGTGACAGACACAGTGTGCGAAGTAACGTTTGTACGCAGTGTCTTTAAGTGTAAAATAATCGATATTCACTTCATTTTTGATTCTTTTTCCCCAAATAAGAAGAACATAAAAGTAATAATTAAAGATGAAAGATCTAAAAGAAAAACAGTACATGACTCCTACTGTGAAGGTGGTGAGTTTCAAAGTTGAGAATGGATTCGTTTCCATGGAAGTAAAAAGCCAGCAATCTCAAACATTAGAAGCGCAGGCTCCTGGTGATCAGTCTGGTCAAGCCGAAGGTATGTTCCGCAGAGAGTTAGGCGGAAATTAATATTCAGATGTTTGTCCAATCCATTATTTTGTAATACCAAAACAAAGCAAATATCGATAAAATGAAAAATAGTAAAGTAATTGTAGCTGCTTTGGCAGCATGCATGGTTCTTTTTGCTGGCTGCAAAAAAGAATCCAACGGGGTTGTCAATCTTGGCACTAAACTGGAACCTATAGGTGCCAATTCCAAAATATATCTTAACCCCAACGATGTGCCTCAGTTTTTCACTGATGGTGAGCAAATCAGAGTCAACAACGATGATAATCCTTACACCATCACTTCCAGTTATACGGTGACGGGTGTGCAAGCTGTTGAAGAGGGTGGTACTTACTATGCCATGTATCCAGCCAGTATCGTCACCGACGATGACGGTGTTCAGGCTTCCACCGCCATCAAACTTCCCCACCTCCAGACTTGGCAAACCGAGACCGTTGGTGACGTAGTCAAGCAGAAAATCAACCTGCCTTGTGCCGCTGCGCTCGCTGGCAATGGCGATGGCGTGTTGCGTTTCCGCAACCTTTGCTCGCTTATTGAAGTGGAGTGGACCAACCCTACCGACAATGCCCAGACCATCCGCAGCATTGAAGTTACTGCCGTGGATAGAGGTTTGTGGGGCGAAGGCACTGCAACCATCGATGGTGCCAACTCCAGAATCGACATCCCCTACAATGGTAAAAACAGCCGCGTGGTGCTCGAAATGCCCAATGGCATCGAGGTCGCCGCACATACCACCAGTCCTAAAATGTATGTCATCGTTCCTCCTTACACCTCTGGCACTCCTTTCACCGTCAAAATCCGCTTCAATACTGGCAGCGACAACGTTGAAGTGAACTATTCTTCAATCAATATCGAGCGTAACAGCATCTATTTTATTACTAACTCCGGCACTCCCGAGGAAGACACCGAAATCTCCGGCTACTATTCCATCTCCGACCATTGCAAAGTAGTCTTCTCCAAAGGCAATCTGCAGCATATCGGTGCCCTTAACACCTATGCTGACAACAGCACTTGGCATTTTGCCGACAACCAATATGACTATTTCGGCCGTGGTAATATAGGTAATGGATGGAATGCGCTTACCGACAATGTAGACCTTTTCTGTTGGAGTGTTAGCAATGAAGATGCTGGTTATAATTCTTGGTTTACTCAAGGTACCAATTCCTATGGACTCCGTGCAGAAGAAGAGGCTGACGATTATTATTGGGAAGATCCTGAATTTTTGGACTGGGGAACCATGGAAATCGACGGTGACCCTGCCAACACATGGTTCACTATGACAAAGGCTGAGTGGGAATATTTGTTGAACTCTCGTCCTGGTGCTAGTGGCTTGCGTATCAATGTTAATATCACCAACATTCCCAATCATTCCACTGGTCAAACCACTATCCATGGTTGCCTTCTCTTCCCTGATGACTGGACCATTGATCGACTGCCTTCCGGCATTACTTTGACTGAAAATGTTTTGAACAGCCTTACCTATGAAGAATTCAGACGTATTGAGGCTGTCGGATGTGTGCTCCTGCCTGAAGCTGGCTATCGTGAAGTTGGAGGATTCAATAACAACTGGGTTGATGCAGTTACTTCCTATAATTTGGGACAATATTGGACAGCCACTCCAGTTGCCGGTACAGAAGCTTATTATATGCAATATAATTATATTGCCAATAACTATGCGGCAAATAATACCACCGCTGACGGTGCGGTTTTTTATGGTAATTCTGTCCGTTTGGTCAAACCCGCTCCTGGCTATACCTACGCCAACTGCAACAGAACGGGTCCTTCCAGCAGCAAATAATCTGACGACTTTTTTTTGTTTGATTTTATCATAGAACTGCGTTTCTGCGGGCGGTCTTTTTGGCCGCCCGTTTTTTGTTCATTCCCATCCTTTCCTTCACCTCATCCATTCTCGCCTCCCACACCTTGTCCATTTTCTACCCTCCGCCTTTTCCCTGTTTCTTTATTCTCGCTTCGCTTACTGTTCACCTCTTATTTACCTTATCATAAGTTCTTATTAACCTTTGGGTTTAAGAATTGATATAGATAGGGTTAGTTTGGAGTGAAAGGTAATCAAAGCTACAACGAAAGCAGAAACAGTCCGTTAGGTAATGATACTGTAACCGGACTAAAAGAATGACTGATTTGGATCCTGTAACTATGTCGAGCTGACTGCTGCTGCGAGTCCCCTCTTTAGATGGGTACGGCGAAGCCGGGGGGTATGTATCGTAAAACAAATACAGAAAGTCCTTATAAGCGGTAGTGATATTTGTGCTGGCTCCGCCAGCGGGATACATACCCCGCCACTGTCGTGGCACCCCTTTCAAAAGGGGACGCTGCCGCCGTGACGTTTGAAACCACACTTTTAGTCTCCACGCTGCCGCTGTGATGCTTGTCTGGCCAATTGTATCCCTTACGCTGCCGCCGTGATGCTTGAAACCACATTTAGTGTGCCGGGTTTGGATTGAATGTAAGTTGGTTCTATTTATCTGCTAGTGTGTCGCGTCCCTATCGGGACGCATCATTTAGCTGCTGTTAATCACCGCACTGCACCATGAACGCCTTTGCTCCCGTACGGTCGCGACACCGTTCATGGCTTGTACGGTGTTATTCATATCTCACCCCTTTGGGGTGATTGATGGAAGTCCTCTGTTTTTTATTGCGGTGCTACAATAAAAAAGGGAATGCGGCGTTATGGGTATTATTATTAAATACTACTGCTATGAAAAGAACAATCATCAGTTTTTTGGCCGTTGCCGCTGTGGTGGCAGGTCTGGTGTCGTGTAAAGGTAATAGCGACACAAAGTATAAGGTTGTGGTTGAGGATGTGAACAGCCTTGAAAATGGACGCATTTCCTGGAAGGCTGGCGAGCCCATAGTGATGTGGGACGACAGTATGGAGCCGGTGCAGATTGCCGTCAACGAACTGGGTGAAGACCGCAGTATGGCTCAGTTTACACTGAACGACTCGGTGGAGACTCAGGGTATATGCCGTTTTGTGCATCCTGCCAGCATGTATAAGGGCAACGGCGTGGTGGCCATTCCTACCAAGCAGAATGCCTGCATGAAAGTGACCGACCTGCCCAGCTATGCCGAAGTGGCCGGCGACGGCACGGATGTGGCCTTCAAAGCCATGACGGGTGCCATTTGCCTGCATCTGTGCACCCACCAGAAAGTGAGTACCATTAAGTTCTCTACCGAGGATTCGCTGAACTATATGGCCGGCAACTTCACGGTGGACAATTATCCCTTCCCGGTGCTTACCGCCACGAATGGAGCAGAGAAGAGTGTGGTGCTGACCCAACTGGACAAGATTGACTTCAGCAAGGGAAAGGATCTCTACCTTGTGTTGGCCCCCAACTGCTACAATAGCTTCAAGATTGAGCTGACGACCCCCGAGGGCAAGGTGTGCACTAAGAGCCTGAAGGACGGCAAGTATATGACCGTAGACCGCAATGTGGTTTCCACTATCAACTTGGGCTTGACTTCGGACAAAGATACCGAGGATTTAGTTTTTGAATAGATTTTTTTTGGTAATTAAAAAAAAAGTCGTATCTTTGCAACCTCAAAGCAAGGGTCACAAGAGCGTGAATAATGATGTATAACATTGTTTTTTACTCGATTGCATGATTTTGCTACTTTATTAATAATGTCTGTGGATTGTCCAATGGTGTAATGGCAGCACTCCAGATTTTGGTTCTGTCAGTCCAGGTTCGAGTCCTGGTTGGACAACAAAAGGAATCCCGCACTGTAGAAGTGTGGGATTTTTCTTTCTGCCGGAGGCGGAGGGTGGCACAGGAGCGGCTGAGGTGAGCTGTGACTGCTTGGTTTGGACCATGAACGAGTGTGCCGGGGAGGGGCGCCACAGGCGGGCAGAAAGAATAAGGAGAAAGGAATGATGAGGATTGACATTTTTTTTGTATATTTGTAAACTGCATTGAAAGGTAGTAAGTAACGTAAATTATTTATAAATAATATATTGTAACATGGCCGAGTTGACCGAACAAGAACAAATCCGTAGAAATTCGCTAAACGAATTGAAGAAACTGGGTATTAATCCTTATCCCGCAGCGTTGTATGAAGTGAATGCCAAGTCGAGCGAGATACTGGAGCAGTATCCGAAGGATAACACATTGTTTCAGAATATCAGTATAGCAGGTCGCATCATGAGCCGCCGCATTATGGGTGCCGCGTCGTTTGTGGAGCTGCAGGATGCGTATGGACGCATTCAGCTGTATTTGAAACGCGACGAGATTTGCCCGGGCGAGGACAAGACGATGTATAACACGGTGTTCAAGCGTTTGCTGGACATAGGCGACATTATTGGAGTGACGGGATATGTGTTTGTGACCCAGATGGGCGAGACCTCCATACATGTGAAGAGCCTGACGGTGTTGAGCAAGAGTTTGCGCCCGTTGCCCATAGTGAAGGAGAAGGACGGTGTGGTATACGACGCATTCAGCGATCCCGAGCAGCGTTACCGCATGCGTTATGTGGACTTGATAGTGAACCCCCATGTGCGCGAGACTTTTGTGAAACGGGCCAAGATAGTGAACACCATGCGCGAATATTTCAACGAGCAGGGCTATCTGGAGGTGGACACCCCGGTGTTGCAGAGCATTCCCGGCGGAGCAGCCGCAAGGCCTTTTATCACGCATCACAATGCATTGGATATAGACCTCTATCTGCGTATTGCCAACGAGCTGTACCTGAAACGGCTGATAGTGGGCGGATATGCGGGCGTGTATGAGTTTAGCCGCAATTTCCGCAACGAGGGCATGGACCGCACCCACAACCCCGAGTTTACCTGCATGGAGATATATGTGGCCTATAAGGACTACAACTGGATGATGACGTTTGTGGAGACGATGCTGGAGCGTATAGCCATGACGCTGCACGGCACCACCAAGGTGGCCGTGTGGGGCAACGAGATAGACTTCAAGCCGCCGTTCCGCAGAGCTCCGATGTGCGAACTGATTAAGGAGCAGACGGGCTACGATGTGGAGGGGATGGACGAGCAGCAGCTGCGCGACACCTGCAAGGCTCTGGGTATTGAGACCGACGAGACGATGGGCAAGGGCAAGCTGATAGACGCTATATTCGGCGAGAAGTGCGAGCATACCCTGATACAGCCTACCTTTGTGACCGATTATCCCATTGAGATGTCGCCGCTGTGCAAACGCCACCGCAACAACCCCAATCTGACCGAGCGTTTCGAGCTGTTTGTGAACGGCAAGGAGCTGGCCAACGCCTATAGCGAATTGAACGACCCGATAGACCAGCTGGGCCGTTTCCAGGAGCAACTGCGTTTGAGCGAGAAGGGCGACGACGAGGCCATGTTTATCGACATGGACTTTGTGCGTGCCTTGGAGTTCGGCATGCCTCCCACTTCGGGCATGGGCATAGGTATAGACCGGCTGGTGATGATGATGACCGGCGAACAGAGCATTCAGGATGTGCTGCTGTTCCCGCAGATGAAGCCCGAGAAGAAAGCCGAAGTGACCTCGGACGAGGAGTTTGTGAAGCATGGCGTGGCAGCCGAGTGGGTGCCCATGCTGCGCAAGGCCGGTATCAACACGCTGGCACAACTCAAAGAGGCTAACCCCAACAAGCTGTATAACGACCTGAACGGCCTGAGGAAAAAGAACAAGCTGGACATTGCCCCAGTGCAGAAAGAGGCCGTGGAAAGCTGGATAGGCAAGTAATAAAGACTATAGGGGAGGAGTCCGTTATGAAGGTGAAACAGTTTACGCTGAACCATTTCGGGACCAACTGCTTTGTGGTGTGGGACGAGGGCACGAAAGAGTGTGCCATAGTGGATCCGGCTGCCGAGACAAACTATGAGGAGGCAGAGGTGACACAGTTCATTGCCGAGCAGGGATTGACTCCGAAGATGATATTGCTTACCCATGCCCATATAGACCATATAGCCGGATTGCGGGAGATGTGCAATCTGTACAAGTTGCCGGTGAGTATGCATCGCGACGGGTTCCCGCTGTTGCGGCAGGCCGAAGCCTATGGCGCGGTGATGGGATTCGATGTGACGAGCATGGATGACTTGCCCGTGAGCGAACTGCACGACAACGACGTGCTGGAGCTGGGGGCGGGTAGGCTGGAATGCCGCGCTGTGCCGGGACATTGCCCGGGCAGTATGGCCTTTGTGTTGCATGAGGAGAAGATGGTGATAACGGGCGATGCCCTGTTTCGGGGCAGCATAGGACGCACCGATTTGCCGGGAGGCGACTATGGCGTGTTGATGGACAAACTGAAGACCCGCATTATGACACTGCCCGACGAATATGAGGTGCTGCCCGGACACGGGGAACTCAGCACGATAGGGGAAGAGCACCTGTATAACGGTTTCCTGATATGATAAATCCCAAGATAGAACCCTCGTGGCTTGAGGTGTTGCGGCCGCAGTTTGAGGCTCCTTACTTTGCCCAGCTGAAAGAGTTTCTGGTGGCTGAACGGCAACAGTATGTGTGTTACCCGAAAGGGGGCGACATCTTTGCCGCTTTCGACCGCACGCCGTTCGACAAGGTGAAGGTGGTGATATTGGGACAAGACCCATACCACGAGCCCGGCCAGGCACATGGACTCTGTTTCTCGGTGCCGGCAGGGGTGGCGGTTCCGCCTTCGCTGGTGAATATCATCAAAGAGATAAACAGCGACTTGGGGACGCAGATACCGTTGACCAGTGGCAATTTGTCGGGTTGGGCGGATCAAGGGGTATTGCTTTTGAACGCCACGCTGACGGTGAGGGCGCATCAGGCTGGTTCGCACCAACGCCATGGGTGGGAACTCTTTACCGATGCCGCCATACAGGCTTTGGCGCAGAAACGTAGCGGGATAGTGTTTCTTTTGTGGGGCAGTTTTGCCATAAGCAAGGCACAGTATATTGACCGAACGCGGCATTATGTGCTCACGGCCCCCCATCCCTCACCTTTATCGGCCTATAGGGGATTCTTCGGTTGCCGTCATTTCTCGCAGTGCAACGCGTTGCTGCAGCAGCAAGGATTGGCTCCGATAGACTGGACCCGGATAAGCTGAGCCGACTGGCAGATTGTATTGCTGAACAGATAGAAGAAGTCCCTCCGATGTTGGGGGGACTTCTTTATTCTGGGGAGGAGGGCTCCGGTTGGGAAGAGCCCGGGTATTGTTGATGCAGTATTAATTAGAATCGGAAGGTGAGGCCGGCCGACCACATGAAGGGGAGCTGGTCGATACGGGTGAAGGTGAGACGGTCGAAATAGAAGATGTTGTTGCGGTTGTAAACATTGGTCACACTGGCGTTGACTTCAAGGATGGAGCGTTTGCCGATAGAGAATTTACGTTTGACACTGAGGTCGAGACGGTGGTAGTTGGGAAGGCGTCCGGCATAGTAGTCGCCGTAAACGACACCGTAGATGCCGTTGGTGCGGGTGAAGTCGGTGTTGATGCCATCTGCGAACGAGACATTTTCGTAGACGCCTTGGGTTTGAGTGAAGGGGAAGCCGCTGCCATAGCTCCAACGACCGCTGATTTCCCATTCATGGAGTTCGCCGAGGCGGATGGTGGTGAGCAGGTTGATGGTGTGGCGACGGTCGTAGTGGGGGTGATAGGTGAAAACGCCGTTGTTGCGGTGTACCCAGCCCAGAGAATATGTGGCCCAGAGGTAGAGCCAGTCGATGTCGTAGCAGAAGCTCAAGTCCATGCCATAAGAGAAACCTGACTCCACAACATAGTTGGAGAGGTAGAATTCGGGCTTTTCGTAGGCGCCGCCGGGTTTGTAGGCTGCATCGTTCTCGTCGAACATCTTGTTGGAGTTGAGATTGAGCAGTTGGTTGAAGTTTTTGAAATAAAACTCCATGTTGGTGGTGAGGTGATTGGTGAAGTCGTATTCGGCACCCAGAACGACGTGCTGGGAGCGTTGGATGCAGGTGTTGGCGGTGTTGCTGCGGAACGAGTCGGGGAATACGTTGGCGTTGGCGTTAATGAAGCCGCTGAAGAGGTTGACGATGTCGTTGTCGGAGCGAGTGTCGATATAGTTCTGGCTATAGAGGCCGGCGGCCATTTTGAGGCGGAAAAGGTCGCTGATGTTATATTTGGCCGAGATGCGGGGCTCGGGGCTGGCGACACCGATGTCGTAGAAGATGAGGCGGAATCCCGGGTCGATGAGCCATTTGCCGGTGGCAATCTTGTAGGTGATGTATGCTGCAATCGATGTGGTTGAGACGGGAGAGAAATAGATGAGACGGTTGTATGAGTTGTGGTAGGAGAGATAGGTGGATGCCAGCTGCATGTCGAGACCGTATTTGAGCCTGTTGGAGCCCACGAAATTGGTGACATCGAGACCCATGTTGAAATTGTTGATGCTGCTGGAGTCTTCGAATTGGTTGGTCATCTTGATTTTGTAGTCGGAATAGGCCAAATGGCCTTCCAGTATGGAGCTGGAGCCGGTGACAATCATGAAATTGGTGCCGAGGCCGTAGTTTTGCCAATGGAAATTGGCGAGAGACTGATAGCCTATCACCTGGTCGTCGAAACGGAAACCGAACAGGTTGACTTTGCTGCCAGAGCCAGAGTTGACCGACACTTTGCCGTAGAGGTCGAGGAAGTCGAAGGGGAGACTCTGGTTATAGAGGAATTTGGATGAGCGTGAGAGGAAGGAGTTTTTGGCGGAGAGGAGGTAGGAAATGGTGAAAGGGCTTTCGGAAGTCTCTTTCTTGATGGGACCCTCAAGCAGGATGTTGGCGCCAAAGGTGTTGAGACTGAGTTTTCCGCCGTGGCGTTTTTTGTTGCCGTCGCGTGTGTTGATGTCCATGACGGAGGAGATTCGACCGCCGTATTGAGCGCCATAACCGGCAGAATAGACGTCGGCGTTGAGGATGATGTCGGTTTCGAATATGGAGTAAAGACCGATGGAGTGGAAGGGGTTGTATACCGTCATTCCGTCAAGTAGGCAGAGGTTTTGAACCATAGAGCCGCCGCGGATGTAGAGTTGTCCGCCTTGGTCGCCGGTGGAGCTGATGCCGGGGAGGATTTGTAGGTATTGTGCAAGGTCGGCGGTGCCGCCAATGGAGGGCATTTGCTGTATCTGGGTAGAAGTGATTTTCTCTACCGACACTTGGGTCTGTATTTTGCGCTCTTCAATGCGGTTGTCGGTCACTTTGACTTCGTCGAGCATCTTTTTGTCGGGTTTGAGCTTGATGTTGCGGACGATGGTTTGCTTCTTTTCGATGGTAATCTCTTCGGTGTACTCCTGATAGCCCACAAAGCGTACCCGGAGGGTGTAGGTGCCCTCGGGCATTTTGTTGATGAGGTAGAAGCCGTTGATGTCGGTGGCAACGCCATAGCGGGTTTTGTCAAGAACCACGTTGGCAAAGGGGATGGCCTCACCTGTTTCGTCGTCGGTGAGCACACCTTTGACGGTTTGGGCTGAAAGGGGAAGGGCAAAGATCGCCAAAAGAAGTATGAATGAGAAACGTTTCATGTATATGGGTGTATATGAATCATTAATGAATAATCTTGAAAATGGTTTCCTTCAGTATCTCACCATCGGTGGTGGTGCCGGAATTGCGCACACCTTTGGAGCGGAGGTCGGCATCGTAGAGATAGCCGATGCAGCTGGCCAGTTTGCCAAGTGAGTAATTGCGTGCAGCGGCGGCGTAGGCATCGACAAAGTAGGGGGCTACGCCCATGGCTTTGCTGGCATCGCTTTTGTCGGTAAGCTGGTTGTATATCATTAGTTTGATGAAATAGTTGTAGAGGGAGGGCAGAATCATCTGTATGGGGTTGTCCTTGGGGTTGGCGGCAAAATAGTTGATGATGCGGTTGCACTGCACCACATCCCTGCGGCCGATGGCACTTTGGAGTTCGAAGATGTTATAGTCTTTGCTGATACCGATGTTGCGTTCGATGACAAGCTCGTCGATAACATCGCCAGGGTTGAGAGAGATGAATACTTTGGAGAGTTCGTTGGCAATTTTGCCGAGGTCGTTGCCCAGATATTCGGCTATGAGAACGGAGCCTTTCTGGGTGATGGTGTGGCCGTGCTGGTTGACGAAGGTTCCAATCCAGTTGGGGAGTGCGTTGTCGTATACTTTGGCATGCTCGTAGACGCAGCCTTTGTTGTTGATGGCTTTGTATGCCTTGGAGCGTTTGTCGAGTTTCTTATGGCGGTAGCAAAAGACGAGGAGCGTTTGATGAAGAGGGTTGTCGAGGTAGTCGGCGAGAATGTCCCATTCCTTGGTCTCGATATTCTGGGCTTCTTTGACCAGGACCAGCCTTATGGGGTACATGACGGGAAATTGCTGTGCATAGGAGATGACAGTGCGCATATCGACATCTTTGCCATAAAGGACAGATTGGTTGAAGTCGCGGAAATCCTTGTCGATGATATTGTTTTCGAAATAGTCGGACACTAGGTCAATATAGTAATTCTCTTCGCCTGTAATGAGATAAACAGGTTTATAGCGTGCTGCTTTCAGGTCTTCGAAAAGCTGTTTTTCAGATAAAGCCATAAAAAGTTACTATTAGTAATAAAATGCAAAGTTACTATTTTTTTTCCACAAATCAGTCGAACGGGATGAAAAAAAAGGTTAAAAGAGAATGGAAGGGTGAAATTGGGCCTGTAATCGGGTGTATCTTGCGTGGGATAAATTCAATTTTAACATCATTTGCCCCCCACATTCATGCAGTTTGATACCAAAATAGGTGTATTTCGTCACTTTTAATAATAGAACCGGAGATTTGGGTTTTCGGATTGGACAGAGAATTATAATTTTGCACCAACAAAAAAAGTTAATAATTATGAACGAGCCTCAAAGACTATTTGACTTGTTGGACCGCAGAAAGGCCCTCAGTCCCGATAGACCCGTGCTAGCCAATAAGAAAGACGGCAAATGGGTGGAGCATACTATTGACGAGTATATTGAGAAAGCTTCTTTGCTGAGTTACGCCCTGATGGAATTGGGCGTGCAGCGAGGCGAGAATGTGGCTTTGATTTCGACGGGTAGACCGGAGTGGAACTATATTGACATGGGAGTGCAAATGATGGGGGCTGTGCTTGTGCCCATCTATCCTACAATCAGTATTAGCGAGTATCTGTATATTCTCAATCATTCGGAGGTGAGATATATCATCGTGGAAGGGGAGACCTTGTATAAAAAGATTTCTTCGATAAGGGACCAGATACACGCATTGGTGGATATTTATACCATCCAGCCAATAGAGGGAGTGCATTCGATTGATGAATTGTACGCCTTGGGTGAGAGCCACAAGCAACCCGAGAAGCTGGCAGAAGTGAAAAACAGCATTTCGGGTACCGATGTGGCGACAATGATTTACACCAGTGGATCGATGGGAACCCCCAAGGGCGTGATGCTTACGCATAGAGGGATTCTGATGAATGTGCAGGGAATCAAGGATTCGCCCGGAAAGGATTGGACCCGTGCACTGAGCTGGATGCCCCTGTGCCATATATATGAGCGCATGATGAATTATCTTTATCAGTACCTGTGTATGGAGATTTTTTATGCCGAAAGCATCGCCAAGGTGGCGGATAATGCCAAGGAGGTGAATCCCTATATGATGGCTGCTGTGCCCCGCTTTATCGAAAAGATGTACGACAAGATATTCCGTAAAGGCGAGAAACTGACGGGGTTTAAGAAGAAAGTATTCGATTGGGCCTTGGATTTGGGTTTTGAATATGAACTGAATGAACACAAACAGACAACCGTTTACAAGATGAAGCATGCCATTGCCAGCAAGCTGGTGTATGATGAGATACGGAAAGCTTTGGGCAATAACTTCCACATGTTGGTGTCGGGCGGAGCATCCATACAGCCCCGATTGACACGCTTTTTCAGTGCAGTGGGACTGGATTTGTATGAAGGCTATGGGTTGACCGAGTGTTCGCCGTTGGTGGCGGTGACCAACACCTATGCCAAGGAAGGCCGGAAAGTGGGCTCTGTGGGGTTTGTGTTGCCGGGAGTGGAGGTGCGTTTCGACCCTGATACCAAGGAGATAATGTGTCGTGGCGATAATGTGATGAAAGGATACTATAAAGCCCCTGATTTGACAGCAGAGGCCATTGATGTGGACGGTTGGTTCCACACGGGCGATACGGGTTATTTGGATAATGGAGGGTATATGTTCCTTACCGGACGTACCAAAAACATGTTCAAGACCTCTATGGGCAAATTTGTCAATCCCGAAGTGATAGAGGAGCGTATCAAGGAATCGCCGTTTGTGCTTGACGCCATGGTGGTGGGAGAAGGGGAGAAATTTGCGGCTGCCATCATAGCACCTGATTTCGACATGTTGAAAGACTGGTGTGGTCGACATGATGTTTCGGCACAGACACGTGAGGAGATGGTGGCTGACAAAACAGTGTTGTCACGTTACCAGAAAGTTATAGACAAGTATAACGCTAAGTTGGGCAACCATGAACAGGTGAAACGGTTCAAATTGGTGACTGAAACATGGAGCACGGAGAATCAGTTCCTTACGCCTACATTAAAGATAAAGCGCAAGAATCTGTACTCTTACTATCAGAAAGTGATAGCGGATCTGTTTGTTTAATTGGAATAGTGTTTTATTTGCCCATTCGACGTATGGAGTGGAGTCTATGAGTAAGGACTCCACTCTCATTGTTTATTATTCCTTGGGGAGTCAGGGTGTCAATGCGAACCTGACCGGAAGCGTGGATGATTCGGTTGTTGCCCAAGTACATTCCCACATGGATTATTCTACCTTCGTTGTTGGAGAAGAAACAGAGGTCGTCTTTGTGTGCTGAAGGGATGTCGGGGACGGGAGTTCCCTGGGTGGCCTGTTGTGAAGCATCGCGCAAAAGCATGATTCCACATTGGCGGAAGCATACTTGAGTGAGACCCGAGCAGTCGATGCCCATTACGGTACGACCACCCCAAAGGTACGGGGCTCCGAGGTAATTGCGGCTGGCCACATCGGATGGGCTGGTTTCGTGTCCGGTATCCATATTGGGTCCTTGAGTGGTGGGCTTCCATTGCTTGTTGTCCACCCAACCCTCATATCCATCCCAGTCGCATCGTATGAAAGACCACTTCTCCTCTTGTTGGAGAATCTGGAATGTGTCGCCTTCAAGCAACTGATTCACCATTTCGGCGCGGTCGGAAGGATCCCGGCGCATGGCAACGGCAGAGAGAAAACAATAGGCACGTGTCATATTTTTTTATTGCGGAAAGAGAAGGATGATAGAGTTAGAGTCGGCCGTATTCTACCGAAAGAACAATGCGTTCAATGAGGTTGTCCTCTTTGTTGTTTTTGGGGTCGTATTGAGCTTTGAGATTATAGCCAAAAAGACGGGCAAATGTTTGGTAGAAACCGGCACGCAGTTTCCCGCGCAATTCGTCCACAAGGACATACGAAGTGCGTCCCGTTTCGCGGTCGATGAGTTTGAGCAATACCTTGCCTTGCGAGATGGTACAATCTTTCAGCTCGTCGCTGAAGTCGGCCAAAAGGTCTTTCTCGGCAGCTTTGATGGCCGCTTTGCGGTCTTTCTTGGATACTCCGGCGATGCGTCTTTCAAGCTCGTCCAGACGTTGTTTGCCTATCTTGGCATAGGGAAGCATCTTTTTTACATTGCGAATTAGCTTCTGATTTTTCTTTATTTCGATGTCGGAAAGAAGAGACCCGGACGAAACCACCTTCACTTCGTGCAGTTGGTAGTAGGGAAGGGTGTCGCCTTCTACAATAATACCAAAACGAACCTTACGCTCGGCAGCAATTTGATTCTGTGCCGGTAAGGATGACATGCAAAGCATGATGAACGCCGTCAGGATGAAAAATCTTTTCATAATAGCCATCATATTTATCTGCAATAACTCAAAAGTGTCAAAAATATTTTGTATTTTTGCAGCATGAAAAGTAAATTGACCGATTTTAACCTTTTTTATACTCTGTGCTTTCCAGTGGTGCAGTTTGCTACGCTGTGTCATTATCGCCGAATTGTTATCAAGGGAAAGGATAATATCCCCGATGACGAAAAGTATATTTTGGCCCCCTGTCACCAGAATGCCTTGATGGACCCATTGGTGGTTCTCTATATGGAAAACAAGCCTGTGGTGTTTCTCGCTCGGGCGGACATATTCAAGAAGCCTCTTGCGCGTTTCTTACTCACATGGTTGCGTATCAGCCCGGTCTACCGTATCCGTGACGGTAGAGACCAACTGTCTAACAACGAGGCTATCTTCAATACCGCACGTCAAGTTGTGGAAGAGGGTATGCCGTTGTGTCTTATGGCCGAGGGCACCCATAATGACAAGCACCAGTTACTGCCTTTGGTGAAAGGTATGTTCCGTATTGCCGGTGCTACACAGATGGAGTTGGGCGACAGCCCATTGTATATTGTTCCGGTTGGATTGGACTACGACGATTATGAACGCCCTTATAGCAGTGTGATGGTGAATGTGGGTAAGCCCATTGATGTCCGAAACTTTATGGATGACTTCGAATCCAAAGAACCTGTGGCGTTGAATCGGATGCGCGATGCGCTGACTACCGCTCTGAAGGCTCAAATCCATCATGTGGATTCAGTGGAGCATTATAACGATGAATATGCCTATTGCCATGCCAAAACACAAGAGGTATTGCGGCAGTCGAAAAAACGCAATACGGCATGGAACCGATTTCAGGCACGGCAACAGGTGAGCCGCCAGGTGGCCTCTATGTCAGAACCTGAGAGGGAAGCGTGCTATCTTGAAGGGGCACGATTTGCAGAAGAGTGTTCTCGCAAGGGTGTGCCTTTGTGGTATGCTTCAAAATGTAGTTCCACTTCACGTATGTCATGGGCTATTCGGACGATGCTCATGTTGATTGTGCTGTTGCTGGCGGTGGTGTTGTGTTGGGAGATGTTGCCCTTCTGGCTCTTGAGCAATCCTATTGTCTATCTCCCCACCCATCTTATAGCCAAAGCCAAGGTGAAGGATCCCCAGTTCCGTAGTTCAATCAATTATGCAATACGGCTTGGCCTGACATTGGTCTATAGTATTGTGTTGTTTGTAGTTTTCTGCATCTCCCGTGGTTTCTTCTGGGCATTGGGTATAATCTTGTTGGGAATGTTTAGCGCATGGCTCACCCCCAAAGTGTTTGTTCTGCTCCGCGATGCCTGGTATGGCTTCAAGCTAACCAGCAAATCCAAATAGAAAAGGGAGCCCTCGCGGACTCCCTCGTCTTATGGGCAGTATAAAGCACTAACACTATCGTTTCAGGAATTTGCTGAGCGACTTACAGCCTTCTGCCGTAACGGCAGTGACTGGTGTGATGGGATGGAATTCGTGAGGCACATATTCCTCCAGCTGTACCAATGCAAATCTCTCGTCCACACTCATGTAAATGTGTAGCAGTGTGCCGGTGCTATTCTCGGCAGCGATGTTCTCGAACGCCTCCCAGTGGCCCGATGCGATACTGTCGCGGCATGTCTGCCTGTTATCTGCGTTGATATAGCGTCTGTATCGTTTCATCTTTGCACCGGTGGGTTTATAGATAAAATGACTGCTTTTCGAGGTTACGTTGAAGATAACAATAAACAATCCTGCTAAAGCAGCAATGGAACCGGCGGTCAATATTGTCATCTGGATAATATCGCTCATGGCGGCATGCAATCCAAGAGGGATTAGTATTATTCCCCCCGCTAGCAACAAGATGCCCGAGAAAGGGGTACTGCGACGCTTTTCAATATTGTTGTCGTTGTTTAGTAGCAGATAGTCCTCTATTTTGGTGTATTCTTCCATAATGTTTTCAGTATTAAAGTTGATTGATTTATTCGTTATATATGCGTTTATTGTTCTTGTTGATTGACATTGCTGGTTGACGAGGCAAAAACGTCTGTTAGCGGAACCTCTTTGTCGTGAGCCATAGAGAGCAGCTGGGCGTATTGTTTTCTGTCCAGCGAGTCGTGGTAGCGTATCAGAATCAAATCCGGGTTGGCTATCCGTTTGCATTGTTCAAGTGCCGAGAAGTCTCCCGACTCAAGTGCCGCGGTTATCTTTTGTTTCATCGAGAGGGAATAGTAGTCAACAGTCCTGTCCATAAACTGTTTGACTTCTGTCGAATAGGCACCACGGCAGTCGCCGAAAAGGTAATAGCAAACGACAATCAACAGGCATAGTATGCCTGCTGACGCCATGATGATTAATAATGATGATAATCCGCTGGACTGAATGTCAACAGCAAGGAGCAAAGCGGAACAGACCACGCCCACAGCAGCGCCAATCCAATACCATTTGCTCAGTGGCCGCAGCCGTTTTGCTATATGTGGCTGTGAAAATATGGCTTTATCTATATGAGTCATAAAATAATTATTCTTGATTAATGTTTCCATTGCCCCCCATGCTTCAATGTCTGTGCCATGTTGTGGCATCGTGTACTGCACCAAACCCCTTGCCGCACACCACAAAGGTGTGCATGGCAGCATGCAACATACTCAGAACGAAGCCGTGCGGAGCTGTTTTCTTTTATTCCGGTTGGGTCAACCGTAAATCAGAGAGGTGGGAAACAAATCAGAGTCTCAACCTATAGAGGTAATACACGTAGTAATCGCTTGCCCTGTGGGGTAGCGGATTGCCACGTTGGGCCGGTGTGGAATGTGCCGGTCCTTTGGCTGGGGTAGTGCCCCAGCAATGTGGTGAATGATTGAAACTGACAGGAGACTCGGTTTCGGCGGAACTCTCTGAAGTGTTGGCCAGGAGGTCTTCCATACCCAGGTCTTCCCACGATGGGATATTGATGTCAGTTTGCCCCAATACCTGTTCGCTGGACTGCTCACCAGGGTTCGCATGGTTGTAGAATGGTGCAACCTTTGGTGTGCATGTAATTAATAACGCTAACAGTATAAGTATTTTACTTGTCATGAGGCTTTGGCAAATGTGTTGCAAAGATACCCATTTTTGCGCAAAGGCAATAATGAAAAAGTGTTAATCCCAATTTGTCAACTACCGCATTTCCCCAATTCTCAAAATAGAAATAGTAATGGTAGAAGGACCATTTGTTTTATCTGTAATAACGGTGCGCCCCAACGGTTTATTCCGGGATGGAGAACATGGCGTAATGCATGGGGTGGAAGTGCTTCACCTCAATGCTTTTGAGCAGTTGCAGTGCTCCGCGCATCATCTCCTGCCCCAGTCTGGGGTCCACAGGGAACATGGCATGGGTGAGTTTTGGGTAATTTTTTTTGATGTCGCGCACAATCGACAGGAAGAGTTTTTCCATCTGGTCCTGTGTTACTTTCACCCTGTCAGCCCCTTCGTCGGTGGGTTCGGGGAACTGCCAGTTGTTGCAGTCTCCGGCATGAAACAGTGTGGTGCCGTCGTGCAACTCGGTAACGGTGCTCACCCCCACATCTGTCGAATGATAGGAGGTGAGAATGAAATGGGGTGTCTCCACTCGCTCGCCGAACCGCAGCACAGCCAACGGCAGCTCCTTGTCAATTCTGCGGCGTCTCACAGTGTCGTATGAGGGCAGTATGTGCCACTTTGCATTCTGTTCACACCATGCCGGGATATCGGGATTGTAGTGGTCCTCGTGGAAGTGCGAGATGATGAAATATACGTCTTTGTCGCGATATTTCTCCAACAATGTCCCCAGCAGGCCGTTGCGGTCCTTCCAATAGTCATATACTATCAAGAAATCCGTCTCCTCAAGGGCGAAGCAGCTATGATATATGTAGTGGAGTTGCATGGAGGGTTAAAGCGACTTGGGAGTGAAGTCTATTTTTATTGACATCTCGTCGAAATGAATGTCATCCAGGTTGATGTGGTCGAACACCTGCGACAGTTGTGGACTTTTGCCCAGTGAAAGACGCATTTGGTTGCCGTCCAGCAGTTCCAGTATCTCGGCTCCCGGCTGGTTCTGGAATTGACTGAAAGCGGTACGCATCATGAATTCTATTGCTTTGCCGCCGCTATACGACAGCAGTATGTCGCTGCCCATGATTTGCTCTACATTGATGTCCAGACCCACCGACCCCATCAGCGGCACAGGGTAGGAGATGCGAAGTGTGTGTGGCCCGCCATAGGCGAGGGGTAGTTCTTTGCCGGTTTTCTTGTGGATTAGTTCTTTTACTTCCGAAAAGGATAGATTGAATTGCATTGTCTGAAGTATTTTATTCTTTTTTCTTTCAAATAACGCATATATGGAAAAAAAATTGTATCTTTGCAAATCGAAAATAACATAATTATATTATGAAAGTTAAAGATCTTGTAGAGAAACTCGACCTCAAGGTGCTGTCCGGTGCCGGTGGGTTAGACCGCGAAATAGAAGGATGCTATGTGTCTGATTTGCTCAGCGATGTGATGGGCAATGCCGAAATGGGCAATGTCTGGGTCACCTTGCAGGTGCATAAGAATGTGATGGCTATCGCCTCTCTTAAAGAGCTGGCATGCGTTATCCTGGTCAAAGGGCAGACTGCTGCCGAAGATACTCTCGAGCAGAGCAACGAGGAGAATATTCCTTTCCTCAGCACTACTATGGAGACCTTCGAAACTGCCGGCAAGATATACGAGCTGTTGAAATAAGTCCAGTCCCAGTCCGGACGCTGTCAGCATCGATACTTCGCGGTTGACGAATCCTCGTGTCTGACGGTGGTGTGGAGTGTTGTGTTCCATTCTGAAAAGAAAGAGTCATGTTAACCCCGTTCAAAGCCGACTTGCATATCCATACGGTTTTGTCGCCCTGTGGCGATTTGGAGATGAGCCCTTCTGCCATTGTCGACAGGGCATTGGCTCGCGGGCTTGACATGATTGCCATTTCCGACCACAACACCACCCGTCAGGTGAAGGTCACCCAGCGTATCGGCCGAGAGAAAGGCCTTTTCGTATTGGGCGGGGTTGAGGTTACCTCCCAGGAAGAGGCCCACTGCCTTTCCTTTTTTGAGAACGATGAGCAACTGGATGCCTTCCAGTCGTTTCTGGACCAACATCTGCCCCCTATCCCCAACGATGAAGACCGTTTCGGCTATCAGCTCATTGTGGACGAGAACGATGAGATTGTAGGCGAGGAGGAATACCATCTGCTCAACGCCATCGATGTGGACATCGACGGCATCTACGAGGAGGTGCACCGCATTGGCGGCCTTTTTATTCCGGCGCATATCAACAAGGGCACCACGTCCCTCACCAGCCAGCTGGGTTTCGTCCCCCCCGACCTAAAGGCCGACGGGTTGGAAATAAACAAGTTCACCACCAAAGAGGAGATACTCAGGAAGTTCGCTTATCTGAAACGCTTCAACTTTATAACCGACAGCGATGCCCATTTCATCGACAACGTGGGCGATGTCTACAATGTTATCTACATGGAACACCGCACCTTTGCCGAGTTCCGCATGGCACTCAAAGGTGAGGAGGGCCGCTATATCGACACCATGGCCTTCCGTTCCGCCCCGCTGCCTCGTTGAGGTATTAGTGGTTTAGCACCCCCGATATTCATATTTCATTGCAAGCCAGTCCTTGGTGATGCCCGATACAATCCAGACAATGGTCCATTAAGCTATTGTTCCAATAATGGCTATTATCAAAAATAGCATAAGACTACTATCATTTTATCTTCTTTCCCCTTTTCGATAGGTTATAGTTTGGATTTCATCGCAAATCCAAATTGATCCAGCTTTATTTCGGCTTCGCTACATGTTCACCATTAATTAACCCCTTAGTAAGCTTTAGTTCACCTTGGTGGTGAAGAAGGAATCGGAATGTGGTGGGGTAGTGCTTAACGGAAAGCGAAGGTTGAACGAACACCAGTATGGCAGGATACTGAAGTAAAATTAAGGAAGATATGTTCAATATCGAAGGTGGTGGGGAGCTTGTTGGGCGACAGGAGGATGGGACGGAGGATGGTTGTGGTGGGGGGATAGATGGGGGTTGGTGGCGGTTGCGAGTGATTCTGTTTGATTGTTCGTAGTTGATGTGTAGCGATGTGGTTCTGCAAGGTGGCTGGGGGCGGCGGTTGGTGGATTGGGTGTCGCAGCTTTATATTGTTGGAAATAAATGATGTTGAGAGTGGTTGCTATCAGGAATGTGTGTGTGGCCGAGGGGTGGTTATTCGTTGTGGTAGGGTTCGCCTTTGAGGATAGTGAAGGCGCGGTATAGCTGTTCCACAAAGATGAGGCGTACCATTTGGTGGTTGAAGGTCATGGGCGAAAGGGATATCTTGTCGTGTGCCAAGCGGTGTATTTCGGGCGCAAAGCCGAAGGCTCCGCCAACCACAAATACCAGTGTCCGCACACCGGAGTTCATCTGTTTCTGAATGTATTGGGCAAAGCCCACCGATGTGGGGCTCTGGCCGTGTTCGTCGAGCAGGATGATTCTGTCGGCCCCCTCCAGGCGTTTCTGCAGCAGTGCTGCCTCGCGTTGCTTTATCAACTCGGGTGTGGCGCCCTTTTGGTCTTTCAGAGCGGGGATTACCTCTATCTGGAAGTTGACGTAATGTTTCAGTCGGTTGACGTAGGTGTCGATGCCTTCCTGCAGGTAGGGGGTGTCGGTTTTGGATATTACTAATAGCTTGATGTTCATGGTGTGGCGAGTGACTATTGCATATTTATGAAAAGGGTGATGTAGGGCGCAACCGCACGGAAGGCCTTGAGGCGTGTGAGTGGATTGATAAGTCGGGCGAGCAGGCCTTTGAGGTTTTTGCGGGTGGCGTTGTATTGTCCACCTGTCACTTGCAGGCTGGCGTGGTGGGTGTTCAGTAGCCGTTGGTATTCTTCGATGGGCAGTATCCGTTCTGTCCAGCTTCCGGTTTCGGGGTCACATGTGTTGTATGGGTCGTTTACGGTGAATGGCTTTTGTTGCTCCACGGCTTTCAGGGTGTCTGCAATGGTCATTCCCCGCGTGTTCTCGGCCCAATAGTTTAGGGTCTCGTTGTCCATTGCCGGGTAGTGCTGGGCTATGGCGGTGCGGCGTATCTCGCGGAATCCCTTTACCTGGTCGTGCCCCAGCTCGTCGTGCAACATGATGCGGTGCAGCCTTTTTACTACCAGTGGGTTGTAGGGCGTTGACCCGGTGGTGAATATCATTTCCAACCGGGGGTTGATGGCAAAGAGGTCGCTGAAAAAGGTGTCCAGACGGTAGATGTGTTCGATTACATCCATCCCCATCAGAATGTTGGGCGTGGTGTGGTGTTCGAGGCACCATTGCTGCAATGTCTTGGCATCGCCCACCACTATGGCATCAGGCCCGAATCCCACCTCCTTGCTGAGGCATGCAACGGTTTCGGCGGCCTTGGGGTTGTAGTCAACGTATATCACAGTGCCTATGCCTTTCTGCTTGGCTGTGATGCTGAGAAAGCCGTGCCCGCCGCCATAGTCCACCAATATGATTTTGGAGGGGTCGTTGCCGTGGCGGCTTATCACTTTGTCTAGCAATCTGTTGTATATCGATAGATAATAGCCCAGATGGGGAAGCATACGCAGGATGTAGTCCCTGCTGTAGGTGCTGATTGGCAGTGCGCTGTAGTCCAGCTGTTGCAGCTTGTTGAGCATTATATCCATCGGCTTAATAGTTTTCCGATAGCGGGGTGGCACCATCGTGTTAATTGATAGTAGGTGGTGGGCTTGGCACCATAGAGGCTGTAGGAGAAGGCGATGCCGGGGTCCATGCTGCCTTCGAAGTCGAAGCTGCGGGTGCGTGTGGAGAGCTTTTGGATAATGAGCCAGAAGAGCAGGGCGGAGGCTCCGTTGGCGTGGTGGGTGGGATGCAGGGCCGAGAGCAGAGCGTAGGCACAACGGTTGTCGAATGCCACAAAACGGGCGGCATGCAGTTCGCCGTTCCCGTCGCGCACACCCAGCAGGATGCCCTGTCCACGCTCCAAAGCAGTGGCGATTACTTTTATCATGAATTCCTGTCCCAGCAGGTCTTTCTGCCCACGCGACTGCCAGTATTGGGTGTGGAATGAGGCGAACTGTTCGGGCGTGAGATTCTCGTCGGGCGTAAGTGTCTTTTCGCAACGGCGTATCTGGCGTTGGCGTCGGCTTTTGTCGAAGGCGTTGAATACGGCTTGAGTATCCGAAATGTCCTCGATGCGGTATGTGCGTCGAGCCTGTGCGGAGAACCCTTCCCAGCCATCGAGGTCGGTCACGGTGGGGGCGAAGTTTTGTTGGAACAGGGTTAGACCCATCTCCCGCAGCGCAGCGGCCAGTTGTCGGGAGGCATCGCGGCGGTCGGAGCAGGGGCTGTACCACGGCCCGTTATATTGCGTCAGTTGCGGTTGGATGATATATTTCAGCCCCATCTTGCGTCCTATGAGGTAGGGCAGGGCGGCAGTGATGTTGCCTTGTGTGTCGTGGGCCAATAGCACATCCCATTGCTTCGCCTGGCACACGGTGTCCATCCACCAATATTGCAGAAACAGAGGAATGGCGCATCCCTCTGTCTCGCATAAATGTTTATATGTCTCTTTGTTGTTCATGGAGTTTGTTCCCACGAACCCGCTACCGGGGCGTCCGGTTACTGCATCACCACGGTGACACGGTTGTTGGCCAAGCGGCCGCTATAGGTGTTGTTGTCGCCTACGGGGTCGTCCTCACCTTTGTAGAGCACCTCGATGCGGTGTTCCTCAACGCCGCGCAGCATCAAAGCTTTCTTAATCTCAACGGCACGCTGGCGGGAAAGGCCGGTGTTATAGGTCTCTGTGCCCACGTTATCGCAGTATCCGGTAAGCAATACCTCAAGACCTTTTTCCTGCTTCATGTAGGCGGCAATCTCGTCCAGTTCGGGGATGTACGACTCCTGGATGGTGGCATCGTTGGGGAAGAATTTGATTTCGGGGAAACTCTTGGCATTCTGCGCAGCGCTGGGCAGCAGGTCTACTTTCTTCGAGCTGAAGTCCACAATGAGGCCCACACGTATCAGCTCGTTGGTGGGTTGCTCCTCGGTATAGTAGGCTTCGTCTTTCCAATAGCGCCAGTCAATCTCGGCCACTTTGTAGCTCACCTTGTTCTTCATCTGTTTCTCGATGAGGATATCGCGGAAGTAGTCGAGCGAAATCAGGGCTTCCATCTGGGCTTCGGCAATCAGCTCGTCGCGACGGTCCTGGTCGGTTACCGAGGGGTTGATGGCGAAGATGGCACAGATATGCATGGGGATACGGGCGGCACTGGTGAGGTAGTCCATCACTGGGTCGAAATTACCCCAGTTGCGGTCTTTGTCGCGCTGCCATTTCAGGGGGCGGAAATTGTTGTAGTTGTAATCCACATAGTAGAAGGTCTTGCCGTCGAAGGCAGTGAATTTCCACACGGTGTCGTATGCCGATTCGCGCACTTTGTGTTTGCCGTTGACATCGATGATGGGCTCAGCCTTCTTCGACTTCTTGCTTGTTTCGGGCATAGTGACCTGTTCATACAATCCTCCCGTGGTGGGGTGCCAGCTGGTGTCGGTCTTGTTTCCCAGCCACATCCGTTTGTTGGCGCCTTCTTTCACTATCTCAGTGGTGGGCTTTTTCTTGCGGTATTGGGCTTGCACATTGGCTGTGGGGATCAGCATCAATGCGGCCAGTACGATGATGAGTGTATGTTTCTTCATTGATTTATTATTTTCGGTATAACGTAACAATTATTTTTTTATTGTGGCTCGACCAGAGAACCGTCTTCACACACCAGCAGTCGCGACTGGTATTTGTTTATCATCATGAAGTCGTGGGTGGATATTACCATGGTGGTGCCGGTCTGTTTGTTGATATTCACAAGCAGTTCCATGATGTCCGACGAGGTGGCGGGGTCAAGGTTCCCTGTGGGTTCGTCGGCCAATATCAGGTCGGGGTTGTTGATAAGGGCACGGGCTATACCTACACGCTGTTGCTCGCCCTCCGAGAGTTTGAATATGGAGGATTGTGCCTTGTCCTCTATCCCCACGGCTTTCAGGGTCTTGGTAATCTGTTCGTCCATATCTTTCCGTTCCCATCCGGTGGCCTTCAGCACGAATGCCAGATTCTCGTACACATTGCGGTCTCTCAGCAGCCGGAAATTCTGAAACACGATGCCTATGCGGCGGCGGAACATGGGTTTTTGCCTCCGCTTGAGATGCATGAGGTCGTATCCGCACACGGTGGCCTCGGTACCGGACCCTATTTCGCGGTCGGCATAGAGGGTGCGCAGCATAGATGTCTTGCCCGCTCCGCTTTTGCCAATCAGATAGACAAACTCTCCGGGATTGACCAGGAGGTTGACGTTTGTCAGTATAGGGCCGTCGGCGTGGCAGATGGTAACGTCTTTTAGCGATATGATTGGGTTGTCCATGGTGACTAATTTTCAAATTGCAAAAGTACTACTTTTTTTCTATATAAAAAGTGATTGCATGTATTTTTTTTAACGAATGGGTGTTTACATTCCCCGGACGGGGACTTTTCCCCTTGCCGGTAGGGTGTGAGGTGTACGGCTTCCGCTACTTATGGATAAGGGGCAAACCGCTTCGATATCAGGTGCTACCGTTTCCAGAATGCCGGCAGGAACAGTATCAGCAAAGTCATGCACTCCAGCCGTCCCATAAGCATAAGGAGTGTGCATATCAGTTTTGCCAAAGGAGTGAATGCGGCATAGCAGCCAAAGCCGCCTGTCGACCCCAGCCCGGGGCCGTAACCTGTGATGCAGGCTATGGAGGCACCGAACGATTCGGTGGCATTGATTCCGCACAGCATGAGGAGCAGCAGGCTGGTCACGATGGTGACCATGAACACCATAAAGGTCACTACCACGTTGGTGGCAATATCGGCCGATACCGGCTTGCGGTTCAGCCTCACGGGGTTGACCGAGTGGGGGTGAAGCCTGTCGCGCAGTATTTTGCGCACATGCCTGAACAGTATCAGCACACGCATGGCTTTCAATCCTCCGGTGGTAGAGCCGGCCATGCCTCCGCACAGCGACAGAATGACAAAAAGGAAAGTCACGGGCACCCACCATTGCGACGTGTCGGCAGCCAGCGAGCCTGTGGTGGTAAGCACACTGATGGTCTGTACTATGCCGCAGCGTATGGAGTCTTCCCATCCGTATTGCATGGTGGTTTTCAGAGCCAGCACCACAAAGACGGTCGACACAGTGTAAATGCCCAGATAGCATAGTAGCTGCTCTGTCTTGTGGCGCAGTTTATCCCAACGGAAGGTGAAAAAGTTGTATAGCAAGGCAAAGTTCACTCCACTCATCAGCATGGCACCCGCCACTACATATTGTTGCTTCGGGGTGAGCCCCGAAAGGCTGTCGTTGTAGATTGAGAATCCGCCCGACGAGATGTTGGTGAAGGTGATGTTTACAGCGTCCCACACTTGCATGCCGCATTTGTGAAGTACGTAAACGAATATCATCGTGAGAAGTATATACACGCCCAGTGTCTGCCGCATGGTGGAGCCTACCGATGTGGTCAGTTTCCCCGTGTTGTCGGCACCCGAAGCCTCGGCGGTATAGAGGCTGTATTTGTTGATGCCCATGGAAGGCACCAAAGCCAGCACCATCAACACGATGCCGAATCCGCCAAACCATTGGGTCATACTTCGCCACAATAGTATCGACGCTGGCAGCCACTCCACAGATGCAAACACCGTGGCGCCGGTCGAGGTGATGCCCGACATCGATTCGAACAGCGCGTCGGCAAAGTGGGTGAGTGTGCCAGTGGTCAGGAACGGCAAGGTGCCGAACAGAGCCAGCACCACCCATATCAGCACCACCAGCAGGTAGGCCTTGCGGCGGTTGGCCAGAGTGCGGTATTTGTGGTATCGCACCAGCATCAGCAACCCCAGGTTGAAAGGGAAGAGACCGGACACCAGTATCTGTGGCCAGGTGCTGTCCTGGAAATGCAAAGCAGGTATCAGGCAACTCAGTATCAGAATGCCTTCCACCATCATTGTGATGCCCAAAAACCGTAGTATGTACTTTATGTCGTTGATGTCGGTATGAATGTTTTAATTGTTGTTTATCTCCTTCTCCAATAGGCGGGCGAGAACACGGCTATCAATGCAAATAGTTCCAGCCTCCCGGCAACCATCAGCACGGTGAGTGTCCATTTGGCCAGATGGGGCAGTTCGGCATAGTTTAGGCTAGCCCCCAGGGAGTTGATTATGTTCGACGGCCCGAGGTTACTGATGTTGGCTGCCGCCATGCATGTGGCATCGGGAATGGAGCATCCGCATAGAGTCAGCACAAAGGCTCCACCGATGATGAACACGATGTACAGGAACACATAGGCAAATATCTTGTTGATATAGTCGTTTTCCACTACCTCGTTGTTTATCTTTACCTTGAACACGGCGTTCGGGTGCAGCATCCGTGTGCAGTAGTTGCTTAGGTATTTGCTCAGTACCATCAGTCGGCGCAGTTTGATGCCGCCGCCCGTCGAGCCGGCGCATGCCCCGGTCACTATCAGAAGGAATGTCACCACACTCACCAAAAACGACCAATGTTCGGGCCTGGGCACATTGAATCCGCAGGTGCTCATGGTCGATGCCATGTGGAATATGCTGTATAGTATTGACTCCTCAGTGCTGTTGCCGTTGTATTTGAAAGCAATAACTCCTACTCCCACCGCCACAAGAAACACCAGCAGATATGCCCGCAACTCCTCATCGTGGCCCAGATGCTTCCATTTCAGTGTGAAGAAACGGTACAGAAACGCCACATTGATTCCGCTCAGCAGCATAAATACGGTCACCACTATCAAACTGCCGTTGTTCAGTGTGGCCAGCCCGACGCTGTGGGTGGTGAAACCGCCGGTCGAGACAGTGCTGCAAGCCAGGCACAGTGCATCCACAGCCGGAGTGCCGTTCACCAAAAGCAGCACCCCCATCAGTGCTGTCAGGAATCCATAGATGTACCACATCCTTGCCACATTCTTCGACATGCGCGGGTGCAGCTTACGTTGCTGGGTACCCGAAAATTCGGCCTCATACAGATGTACCGAACCTTGGGTCAGCTTCCGCAATATGGCCAGCACCATCAGCATCAATCCCAGCCCCCCGACCCATTGGGTCAAGGCGCGGTAGCTGAGCAGGCTCAGTGGCAGCTGCTCAGGCTTCACCAGCACCGACGAGCCGGTAGTGGTGAAACCGCTGAACGACTCAAACACTGCGTCGGTGAACGAGTCTATCCCGCCTGTAAAGATGTAGGGCAGGGTGCCGAACAGTGGCACCACCAGCCATATAAGCACTGTGATACAATAACTCTCGTTTTCTTTCAGCTCGTAGGTGGCATTGCGGCCCAGTATGTTCCGCATCAGTAGCCCCACCATCAGCATCAGCAGCGCCGAAATCACCAGTGCAAACTGAGCCCCGTCCTTGTAGTACAGCGACACCGCCAATGGCAACATCATGCTTGCTGCCATATATATCAGCAGTATGCCCGTCACCCTCACTATCAGTTTCAGGTTGAACGGGCGCAAACCCAGCAGTTTGCCGCTTCTGTTTCGGGAACTCGTCTTTGCCACCTCTCTACGTATACGCTATGCCGTTTAGTCAAATAGTTTGGCCACTTGTTCCACCACCTTGGGCAGTGCGAACACCACCACCTTGTCCTTGGCCATGATTTGGGTGTCGCGGGTGGGGAAAATAGTCTCGTTTCCTCTGATGATGCCGCCAATCGTGGCCCCTTTGGGTAGTCCCAGCTCCCTGATTGAGTGGCGGGTGGCCGGTGCCCGTTTGCCAACGTTCAGCTCTATCAGTTCGGCGTTGGTTCCGCTGAGCCACTTACTGCTCACAGCGTCGCCGCGCACCATGAATCGGGCAATATAGCTTGCGGTAATCAGTTTCTTGTTGATGATGGTGTCTATGCCGATGTCTTGCGACAGGCTTATGAATCCAGTGTTCTCCACCAGTGCTATGGTGCGTCCCACACCCAGTTTCTTGGCATGCAGGCAGGTCAATATATTGGTCTCCGACGAGTCGGTCACGGCAATAAAGGCATCGGTGTTCTGCAGGCCTTCCTCTTTCAGCAGCTCTATGTCGGTGGCGTCTCCGTTTATTATCAGTGTCTTGTTCAGCAGTCCGGCCACCTCCTCGCACCGCGCCTTCGACTCTTCGAACAGGGTGATGTCAATGCGGTCCTCCAGGGTAGATGCGGCATAGCGTCCCACACGTCCTGCCCCTACAATCATGGCTTTCTTCACTGCCACGTCGTGCTTGCCCGACACCTGTTTAATCGACTCCAGCTGGTTGGGGCGGCTTATCAAGTAGGCAAGGTCGCCCTGCTGGAATACCAAATCGGCGTGGGGAATGATGGTTTCTCCGTTTCTCAGTATGGCTACCACGCGCACCTGCAGGGTGTTGTATGTCTGCACCATCTCTTGCACGCTGTGCCCCACCACGGGCGAATCTTTTTCCAGCCGTATCAGATACATTGTGAGCAGTCCTCCCGAGAAGTCGAAAAACTCTGTAGCCACCGAATTGTTCAGCAGATTGGTTATCTCCTTGGCGGCAATACGTTCCGGGCATACCATCTCGTCCACCCCCAGCTCGCGGAACATGTCGCGATGCTTGGGGCTGAGCAGTTCGGCATTGGTGATGCGGGCCACGGTTCGCTTGGCTTTCAGTCTTTTGGCCAGCACACAGCTCATCAGGTTCAGGCTCTCTTCGTGCAGCACCGCCAGAAACAGGTCGCAGTCGTCCACATTCGCCTCCGTCAGCACCCTCGGCGAGGTCGACGAACCGGCAATGGTCAGCAAGTCCGACTCTTTCTCCAGCCGTTTCAGACGTTCCTGGTCCGGGTCAACCACCGTGATGTTGTGGTTCAAATCGGTCAACGATTTTGCAAGGTAAAAGCCCACCTCGCCGTCGCCTGCAATGATAATGTTCATACAATCCTAATTCTTAAAAACGGGTGCAAAAATACAAAAAAAGCATGATATGTTCATTTTTTTTTGTACTTTTGCATTTTCAACAAGTGTCATAATGTCCGCCAACCAAGCATTGTTGAGCATTTTACCGGCTATGTTTCAAGGCAGATATATGATAGCGTTTAAAACATTTAATAATGGAAATAACACGTACCTTCGACCTCCTCGAACATCTTGTTAACGAGTATCCCGACAAGAAAGATATTCTGGCATCAAAGGAGAAAGGTGAATGGGTCCGCTACAGCACCCACGATTATTATAAGTATTGTCATTACATGGCCTATGGCCTGTTGGAAATCGGTCTCCAGCCCGGCGACCGTGTCATCACCATCTCCAACAACTGTCCCGAGTGGAACTTCATCGATATGGCGCTGGCCATGACCGGCATCATCCATGTCCCTGTCTATCCAACGCTCAGTCCCGACAACTATCTGCACATTTTCACCCACAGCGGCGCCCGTTTTGTGCTTGTCAGCAACAACATTCTGCTCCGCCGCATCCGGCCCGCCCTCGAGAAAATGGAGAACCCGCCTGTGGTCTATACCCTGGCCCCTGTCGAAGGCGAGCACCGCACACTCGAAATCCTCAAGGCCGGCATCGCTTCCCGCGAGAAATACAGCCCCATTGTCGAGCAACTCAAAGAGAATATCAAACCCGACGATTGGACCACCCTCATCTACACTTCTGGCACCACCGGTATGCCCAAGGGGGTCATGCTTTCCCATCGCAACCTCTGCAGCAACTTCCTGGCCCACGCCAAGGTCAACCCCATGACCAGCCAGTGCCGCGTGCTCAGCTTCCTTCCGCTCAACCACATGTACGAGCGCAGCATGAACTATCACTTCCAGTACAAGGGCTGCAGCATCTATTATGCCGAGAATATGGGCACCATCCAGCAAAACCTGGCCGAAATCCACGCCCACGGCTTCTGCGCTGTGCCTCGTGTGCTCGAAATGGTATACGACAAACTCTATGCCGCAGGCAAGGACTTCCGCGGTCTCAAGAAGAAAATATACACCCGCGCCTTCAAACATGGCGCCCGCTACGACTATACCCTCCTCAAGAAAGTGTCGCTGGGCTACCAGCTCTCGCAGTATTTTTATGAGCGTATGGTCTACCGCCACTGGCGCGAGCGTCTCGGCGGCAACCGCCTCATTGTCATCACCGGCTCCTCCAGTATCCAGCCCCGCATCATCCGCACCTTTGCCGCTGCCGGCATCAATATCTACGAAGGCTATGGCCTCTCCGAAACCTCGCCCGTCATTGCGGTGAACAACCCCGTGGAGGGCTATGTGAAGATAGGTACCGTAGGCCCCGTGCTCAGCGGTGTGGAAGTCTCCTTTGCCGACGACGGCGAAATCCTCACCCGCGGACCCCACGTCATGTTGGGCTACTACAAGGATCCCGAATACACCGCCCAGGTCATCGATTCCGACGGCTGGTTCCATACCGGCGATGTGGGTGAATTTGTGAGCGGACTCACTGGCCCTCGCTATCTGCGCATCACCGACCGCAAGAAAGACATCTTCAAACTCTCCGCAGGCAAATACATCGCCCCGCAGCTGCTCGAAAACAAACTCCGCGAGTCCGAGTATATCGAGCAGGCTATGGTGGTGGGCGAAAACGAAAAGAGTGTGGCAGTCATCATCTCGCCCAACTTCAACACCCTCCACTACTGGGCACTCAAATACCACATGCACTACCGCGACAACGAGAAACTGCTGGCTATGCCCGAAACCAAGGAGAAGTACAAGAAGGTTATCGACGAAATCAACCGCGATTTCGCCGCCCACGAGCAAATCAAGAGCTTCCGCCTCGTGGCCGACGAGTGGACCTCGGCCAACGGCTTGCTCTCCCCCACACTCAAAATCAAGCGCAACATTCTTATGGAGAAATACAAGGGCCTTATTGCCGAAATCTACGGCCACACCCAGCCCGCCTCCAACTCCATCCTCTCTGCCTTCCGCAGCGTGGAATTGCCCAACTTCGGTTTCAGTCGGAAGAAATAACACACCTACGGTGTCGCCCTGCCTCGGGGCATCACCGCTCGCCAATCCTGCCCCCTGGCCTCTTACGGAGGCAGGATTTCTTTTTGCCCCATCCTCCCCGCTGTTCCTCCATTTGCCCATCCGCGTCAGCATGCCGCTCCCTTCCAAGCGGCATTGTATTATTCCTTTTACCCTCCCCTGCAGCTACTCCCACCAACATTTATTGCCACAATTATTTTGACAAATCAATATTTTTCAATATCTTTGCAATCGGTATCTGCCGTTGAGCCGTTGTGTGGTGAGTGTTGTAAGTTGCTGTAAACATTGTGTTTGGCAACCATTTGCAAAGGTGGCGGCTCTATGGCGATAGCGGTAGTCGATTGTTTTGAAAAATAGTATATATATGTTCAATACACCTATATTGCTCATTAATTTCAACCGGCCTGGCTTCACGGCCGAGGTTCTGCGTGTGGTGATGCAGCAGTCGCCTGCCCATCTGTATGTGTTTCAGGATGGAGCACGCCAAGGCCGCGACGACGACCCCGGGAAGTTGGCCGAGGTGAGGCAGGTGGTGCAGCAAATGACCCAAGGCACCCCCACTCAGGTCCACACCTTCTATTCCGACCACAATCTGGGCTGCGGTCCCGGCCCGGCGGCTGCCCTGTCGTGGTATTTCTCCCAAGTGGAGCAGGGCATTGTGCTCGAGGACGATGCCGTGCCTCATCCCGATTTCTTCGGCTATGCCGAGCAGCTGCTCAACCGCTACCGCGACGACGCCGAGGTGATGGCCATCGGCAGCATGAATGTCGACAAGCAGCGGTGGGGCGACGGCAGCTACTATTTCTCTATGATGAACCGCAACCTCTGCGCCTGGGCTTCCTGGCGTCGGGCTTGGCAGCACTTCGACATACGGCTGTTCAACACCTCGCGCCGCGACCTCTCGCAGGCCTTGCGCCGTTATGGATGCGATGTGCTGGAACGCGAGTACTGGTGCGACCGCCTCGACGAGGTGCACCGCGACGGTGTGGGCGGCACCAGCTGGGACATGCAGTTCTTCATGTCCATCTGGCTGCAGCACGGCAAAGGAATTATCCCCAACGTGAACCTCTCAAGCAATATCGGCACTGTGGTCGACGCCACCCACCCCTCGGGCAAGGGCAATATCATCGACAACGTGCCAACCCACCCCATCTTGCCTTTGGTGCACCCATCCTCCACCCAGGTGGTGCGCGAGGCCGACAGGCAGTTCCACTACCTGTATTTCGAGCGCGCCAAGCGCAATTGGTCTAAAGGCAAGATATGCTACCATTTGATTAATAAGAAACTGAAAAAACTTATAGGACATAGTGGACCATGGCGCGTAAGAAAATGAAATACATCGTGCAGCGGCTTCTGGGCCGTTGGCTCGACCGTCCGGCCATCCTGCCGGGCAAAACCACAGGCTACTCGCTGGTGCGCAGCGAGCGGTCCAACTGCAAACTGGATAGCCACACCCGTGTGTATGCCCCCTATCAGCTCCACGACGTGCACTTGGGCCAATACTCATACATCGCGCCCAACGCCCGCCTCTCCAATGCTGAGATAGGCAAGTTCTGCAGCATCGGTCCCAACTTCTGTTGCGGTCTGGGTCTGCATCCCACCAACGGCATCTCCACCGCCCCCATGTTCTACTCCACCGCGCGGCAAAACGGAACCACGCTGTGCAGCCAGTCCCAGTATCAGGAAACCAAACGCACCCATGTGGGCAACGATGTCTTTATCGGGGCCAATGTCACCGTGCTGGACGGTGTGACCATCGGCGACGGTGCTGTGGTCGGTGCCGGTGCGGTGGTCACTCGCGACATCCCCTCCTATGCCGTTGCCGTGGGCGTGCCGGCCAAAGTGGTGAAATACCGCTTCGATGCAGCCACCGTCCAGCGCCTGCTTGCCAAGCGGTGGTGGGACTCCCCCGAGGCCGACCTCGCCAAAGTCCAACGCCATTTCTGGGACGTGGAAGCTTTCCTCACCCAAGATTGACATCCCCCTGCTCCGGCAGGACTCGTGCATTGTCCCAATGGCAATGTGCCCCCTTGCGTTGCCCGATGCTCCTGCAATGCAACTGTGGCAGGCATTCCGGCTGCTTTTCTTCCCTCTGCGCCAAAGGCAAGACATCGCCCTTAAATAATAGCGTAACGTGGTTATATTCAGGTAGAAATATCAATTTTGCCCCTGTTTTTTGTCTTTGCATGTGCGATTCAGTCCCCAAAATCCCCTTCCATGCACCCTTTTATGAGTGGAACAGGCAAGGGCAGCCCCCTCCCGTGACAAAAAAAATCCTATTATGAATCAGCCTATTGTGAGAATTGTGAAAAAATATTTTGTCGGAATGAAAAAAAGTTTGTACTTTTGCAACCGCTTTTCGAGAGTGAAGAGTGCCAACAATGATCTGTTAGCTCAGTTGGTTTAGAGCGCTTGCTTGACAGGCAAGAGGTCAACAGTTCAAATCTGTTACAGATCACAAGGCAAAAGGCGAAGAAACACTGCTTCGCTTTTTTGCAATCACAAACATCGACGCGAGTCACGGTCTGTTAGCTCAGTTGGTTTAGAGCGCTTCCTTCACACGGAAGAGGTCGACAGTTCGAATCTGCCACAGACCACACAGAAGCCCCAATCAAGGGGCTTTTTTAATGCCATAAAGTGTTGATTTTCATTGCTAATATACTGAAATACAGCCGTTGCGGTTTTGGGTGTTATTTTACCTTGTTTTGATGTTATAAGGTACATTTTTGTTACCCGTTTGTTACTCGAATGAAAAAAAGTTTGTATCTTTGCAATCGGAAACAAAATTAAATCTTATCGAGTATGCCGAGAAAAAAAGTTGCCAGCAAGGCGAAAGAAACGGTACGTTTGAGAGAAAAAAGACTGTCAAACGGGAATGTGTCGTTGTACCTGGACTATTACAAAGACGGGCAAAGGGAGTATGAATTTTTGAAACTCTATCTAATACCTGAAAAAACACCCTTTGACAAGCTGCATAACTTGGAGGTGCTGAACGCTGCAAACGCTATCAAAGCAGAGCGTACACGGGCAATCATAGCCGAAGAGGCGGGATTAAAGCGTGTTTGGCAGTCGAAAATCTTGTTGTCGGATTGGATGATGCATTGTGCCGAACAGGCAGAGCAGAGAGCCAGCACAGCAGCCAACCGCCACACGTGGGGGCGAACGATTGAGAACACTGCCGACCTGTTGAGGCAATACGCTGGTGAGCGTGTGAGAGTGTCGGACGTGGACACCGAATTTTGCAAGGGCTTTATAGAGTATTTGCGTACGGGTTACGTTATCGGGCGTAATGTGCAGAACACGGGGCAGCATTTAGCAGCCAGCACGGCACAAAAGCGTTACCAATGTTTGAGGTTTGCCTTGTCCGAGGCTGTGAGGGAGGGCGTAATAAACAAAAACCCGTGTGATATGTTGGCAGATGCGGACAAAATCAAAGTACCCGAAAGCACACGGGCGTATCTTACTATTGATGAATTGAAGTTGTTAGAGAACACCCCGACAGCCAGCGAGGAAACAAGACGGGCGTACCTCTTTATGTGTTATTGCGGTTTGCGTATATCGGACGTTAAGGCGTTGCGGTGGGCTGACATAAACCAGCAGGGCGAACAATGGACTATCACCATACGACAGCAGAAAACGCAAACACCCCTCTATTTGCCCCTATCAAGCAAGGCACGGGAGTTTCTACCGCAGCAGGGAGAAAACCCCGTCAGCGGGCTTGTATTTGCCGACATACCGACAGAACCAGCAATGAACCGCACGTTGAAAGCGTGGGCAGAACGGGCAGGAATAAGCAAGAATTTGACACTACACACAGCCCGCCACACATACGCCACAACCCTATTGACAAAAGGGGCAGACCTCTACACCGTTAGTAAGCTGTTGGGACATTCCGAGGTTGCCACCACACAGATTTATGCAAAGATAGTGGATAAAAAGAAAGTGGATGCAGTGAACCTGTTGAATGAGCTTTGAATTAATAACTAAAAAAAATAGAGATATGGCAGATTATTGCAACCTTAAAGGCAAGACACCGTTTGACTTTTTCCCTGATGATGTAGTGATGGAACATTGTAGCGATAGAGGTCTTTGGTCTAAACAAGACCTTTTAGAGAGATTTAGCAAAGGACACTCTCAAAAGGTTATCTATAGTATCGCAATGGAGCAAGGGAATAAAGAACTTGCTAACGCAGTTAAAGACCAATATCCGGAACTATTTATTTGCTGTATTAGACAATAACAGATAAACAATATTATGATATGGAACTGAGTGAACTATTTGCAAATCCGCAAAAGTATGTGTTTGAGTACGAGGCAAGGAAAATAATAGAGAAAATGGACGCACAGGAACGAATTGACCTGTACACAAAAATAAGTGAGGAAGCGGTTGCTTGTATGGTTGTGAATGAAACCCCAGACTATTGGAAAGACCGTTTTGCAGCAATATTGAGCGAATACGTTGATGTTTGCGCGTTATATGGTATTGATAAAGGCGAGGTAAAAGAGACACAGAAAGGCGTGGAGAAACAGCGGAACACCGTGTTTGCAATACCTCAATACCTGAAAATAGACCTAATGGAAAAGATATTGAAAGCATTGGAGAGAACGGAGGGGTATGACGGTAAGCCCGTAATAGATAGAAGTTGCACCCCGTGGGTTGTATCTTCAATGCCAGATTGGGGACACGTAGCAAAAACTATTTGTCGTAAAACGGGGTTAAGAGTGTTTTGGGATGATTGGGGAAAAATGATTGGCAAGGATAAAGAAAGTCTAAAAAAAGCATATTACAAAAGCGACAAAGAGACAAAAAGTAAAAAAAGAATAGAAAGTGTAATTAACTCTATAATATAGTATTTGCAGCGATAATATACCCCGATATACCCCCGACTATACCCCCGTATAGTCGGGTTTTATGTTTGTTTTTGTTTGTACCTTTGCCACGTCATTTCAAACGAAAATGTGAGTTGTCAGCACATTGGAGAGAATGACACGGACGGGGGCGCGTTGAGCCTGACACCTCAGACAGTCCCCACAATTTAAACCCTCAAAAACAATGTCAGCAGAAAAGACTATCGAGCAAAGATTAGGACGGATTGAGCAATTAATTATATTATCCATGTTTGCGGCAAAAGAAGCCCTAACAATGGATGAGGCGGCAGCGTATACGGGTCTGTCAAAATCATACCTTTACAGGCTGGTATGCAAAAAGCGAATACCCTACTATAAGAGTGCCGGAGGTAAACAGAACTATTTCGCAAAATCGGAATTAACGGGATGGCTGTTAAAACACCGAGTTTCAACGGTGGAAGAAGCACAGGAGAGGGCAGCAGCCTATTGTGTCAGCAACCCCAAGAACGGACGGAAAGGGGGTGCAAGATGAATTGCAGCAAAACACCGATAGCAAAGCCCAGCAACCCCGCAGCATACGCACAGAGGGCAGTATATAGGCTTATGAGAAACGGGGATTGGTACACGTCAAGGCAGATTGCGGTGAGGGCAGCAGTAACAGACCCTAACGCAACAATACGCACTATGAAAAAGAACGGTTACACGTTTGATGAGAAAGTTGAGTACAACAGCCACAAGAAAAGCTATAAGTTGTGGCGGTTGATAATGCCCGACCAGCAGCCAAAGAACGAGGGACAAGAGGAAAGCACGGCAGAACCGCAGCCACCAGCAGCAGGGAAAGAGTGTATACAAAAAATGTATACGCAGCGTATACAAAAAATGTATACACCAACGGAGGTTACTGACACTTTCCCTAAATATAATGAACGTACGCACACAGGCGCACCCAATAATAACAGAGGGGAGGTTGATAATGATGTTTGACACCCTCAATATTGAAGTTTCAAAACATGTGTGTGGTGAGCCTTTGGGCGTGTCGCGCTACATTGACGTTGAGAAGTCGGGACGTTATGAGAGGAACGGTGGGGCGTATATTGTGGGGAGGTTGGATAATTACAGAGTGTACGCAGAAGAAAATCGAGTAACGCTGTCGGGGAGTGTGGCGAAGTTGGTACAGGGCGAGAACGTGAGCAGCCCCAGCCGTGAACAAGTGCAGGAGGGCGTGTTGAGGTTGTCGGATGCGCTGCATATAAACGTGGGTGCAGGGAGAGTAATAAGAGTGGACGTTGCCAGCACATTGAACGTAGAGAATGAGCCAGCCGGGTATTTAGGGCAGCTGGAGAGCCTTAGAAATGCGACACGGGCAGAGGTTGGGACATGGTCGGTGTACTTTGCCGAAAAAGAAAGAGGCAGAACGTTGTGTTTCTATGACAAGAGGGCAGAGGTGACGGCACGAAACGGAACGATACCGCGTGAGTGGGCGTGTTTCCCCAATCTGTTGCGGTATGAGATGCGTTGCCGTGGGGACATTCGGGGATGTGTCGGGACGTGTCGCGTTGATGAACTGACACAATTGCAGCCGTGGAGAAAACTTGTGTGTTTGTGGGCCGAAGAATACGGGAGTATCGTAAAACCGACTGAGGAGAGGATAAGAACAGCCAGCACCCCAAGGGCAGCGATATTGGCGATATTTGCCGACCTGTTGCGGTATGCACCAGAGGGATATATTAACGAAGTGTGCCAGCTGGTGAAAGCGGGCGGTAAAATGTCGAGGTTTGAGCGTTACCGGTTGCGTAAAGAGTTGCGTAAAATCGTGGACGGTTGCGGTGAGCTGTTAGTTGATGAACTAACACAAAAGATTGAGCAAGTAAGATCGTTGCAATGTGCTTGAAAAAAACAAAGATTTACAAAAATGAGTATACCGAGAAAAGAATGCAAGTATATAAAAGGCAGGTATATGAATACCTTAGAGTGTGCCAATTGTAGGTATAACCGTGTTGTCGATATTCGGGAGTTGGCAAGAGGTAACAGAACGGGGCGTTTCACCGCTGGAACAGAATGTTTGAAAGGGTGCAAACTGTTTTGGACGAAAGGAGGCAGCAATGCCAAAAGGTAAGACCAACAACCCCAATGGCAGACCAAAGGGAACACCCAACAGGATAACGCAGGATGTGCGGGCGTGGCTATCGGCAGTGATTGACAGCAACCGCAAGCAAATGGAGAGGGATTTGAAAACCCTAGAACCGAAAGACCGATTACAGATGTTGGAAAAGCTGATGCAATACGTTATTCCCAAACAGCAGACGGTACGAGCAGATGTTGAGATTGACACACCTAATCTTAACGAGCGTACACTTGAAGAGGTGGAAGCGTCAATATCAAGGTATGAAGAAATGCGGCGTTTGGCGTTTGATGATGATTGTGGGAAATAGTTGGAAAGTGATTATACTATAATCATACATAACTGATAATCAATCATATTTGTTGCTTGTTTGTTGCTTGAATTATTACACATTCACATAATGAGCTGATATGTGCGAAGTTGCATAAATACTCTACTTTCCAATACAGAAAGACAGACAGATTTGCACCCAAAAAATGTGTGTTGTGGGGTTATGTAATAACCCCAGCGAAAATGTGTGTAATTGGTGTTACAATGGTATTTTTTTTCCGGCCACCAAACACACATTTTTCTTTTTATTGAGGTTTGGCAATTTATTTTTTCATTGAGCTGATGCACAGGCAATGAAATGATGAGCCAACGGGCAAAAGTGATTATAATATAATCATAATATATTAATATTCAATATGTTGTATTTGTTTAATTCAAAAATAATGTGTACTTTTGCACCGTCAAATTTCAAATACACAAATACAATGGAAAATAAAACTACATTTCAGACTATCACCGTTTGTGACGGTGGAAAGATGTTAAAGAGTGAACCGGTTGAATGTTGCGGGCTGACAGAGTATTGGATGGTTGCACAATTCCGAGGTGCATTGCTTTCTATGATGGAGCATTACACCGCAGACCTGATGGAAGAGGGTTGCACAGTTGCCGCAGCGAGGGATGTTTATTGCGCCTTTGAGGTGTTGGAAAATGTAACCCAATACCAACAAGACTATTTGAAAAGGCGTGTTGAAACGTTGGAGGCAGCGTTGGGCCTGGTGCATAATGGAGATATAGACCAATACGCAACAGAAACCAATGAGGGCAATAGAGAGTAAAAAACAGCACCCAAAAGGCGTTATTAAGAAAAAATGCGTATCTTTGCACCGTTTTTGAGAGTTGAAAACAGCAGCCCGAAAGCCTATAAAGGTACAATTTTGTTTCCCGTTTGTTACTCGATAAGTTTTTCAAAGGCTGCAAACACTGAAACACAATAAATTGTAACGGTGTTAAGTGGTCTGCCACAGACCACACAGAAGCCCCAATCAAGGGGCTTTTTTTTATTCCATCTCGGTCTATAGGATTAGTGACTGCTGGCGGGTTCTATTAATCTGCTTGTGTGTCGCGTCCCTGTCGGGACGCATCAGTATCTGTTGATAATCACCGCACTGCGCCATGAACGATGTTGCTCTCGTTCGGTCGCGACACCGTTCATGGCTTGTACGGTGTTATTCATATCTCACCCCTTCGGGGTGGTTTATAGAAGTCCTCTGCTCTCTTTTGCCGCGACTATTGTGCCGCTGCCGCCGTGCTGCTTGTATCTACATTCAGTATGAATATGTTATCGTGCAATCTTCACAAGGTTTGTCCCAAGTGCTTCTGAAATCAGTGCTATGGTTCTACAGGTGAAGTTGTGGTTTCCTCCAAGCCATTTTGTAACCTCGCTCGGTCGGTGTCCTGTCATCTTTGCCAATTGGCTCTTGGTGATCCCCTTTTGCTTCATCACGGCATCAATCCTGGCAGCAATCCCGTCTGTCAGTGCCGTAGTTGCTCTGTCGAGGGGCGTAATCTTCGCCAACTCCTCTTTCAATATGTCATCATATATCTCAATCATAGGTCAAAAAATGCTTGTTCTATTCCGGTTATTACTGTCTGTTCAATTGTAATTTCAGTTGCCGTTGGGCATGAGGTAGGGGCTTGGGGTGAGGCCGCCGTAACTCTTGGCGGCGCGTTCCTGGGCTTGGTCGGTGATATACTGCTCGTAGAGGCGGCAGCGGGTCACCACACGTTGGCTCGACGCGTTGTCGCCATCCATCCGCACCAAGGCCCAACCCATAGTGTCGTCGCCCAGCGTGTCGCCCACCAGGGCCAGCCGCCCGTCCTCATCCATCAGCTCGATACCGGCAAAGGGCTCGCGGTCGCGGCAGTTCTCGATGTCCAGCATCTCCACCCGCACGGCCACACGTGGGACCGCCTCGGGGTCCGACTCCGGCATCCGCTGCCGCAGCCGGAAAAGGCACAGGCGCTCGCTCTTTTTCAGCTCGGCCCGTGGGCCGAACAGCAACGACGGTATAGACCTTGCCCCTGCCGACAGGCGTAGCGACGTCAGCAGTGCGGGACGCCCTTCCACCTGCCCCAGCCTACACTCGATGTCGGGCAGCATGCCGTCGCTCACCGGCATCCCCGGCATCAGCAGCGAGGCACCCTTCAGCCGTTCGTCCTTGGTCAGATACACCACCGGCAGTTTGCGCATCAGCGTGCAGAACCGCCCGTAGCTGCTCTTGCCCCCGTGCAGCACCGGCTCGGTGGCAGCCCGCAACGCCTTCCACAGCGCGGTGCAGTTTGCCATCCGCTGGCGTGCCTCAAACTGCCTGGACGTGCGGCGGTGGGGTTGCTGGCTGGTGGAGGAACGCATCACGGTGGTTCCTTTTCTTTGGTAGAAGGTCACACCTTCCACCTTCATTGTCCCGTGGGGTACAATCAATTTGTTTTTCAGTACAGACATATTTGCTTTTTGTTTTGTTAATAGTTTTTCTTTTTTCCATTTGGGTTGAACCCACAATCCCTTGCACCCGAATCCGCACCCCGTCGAGGATTCGCTCATCGTTCGCTATTTCAACGGTATTTCAATGCTATTTCGACGCTTTTAGAGCGTAGAAGTAATGTTGAAATAATGTTGACGAAGCATCTAAGAGTATAACATATAGCGAATTGAGGTCGAAAGTACGGCTTAGGTTCAAGGGGCAAAGATACAACTTTTTTATATGACAAGCCTGTTAGCCGTACAAACCCTAAGGAAAAGTAATATTTCTACACAGAAAACAACCAACAATCATCAAGAATCCTCCCCGGATTGGATTACGGTAAAGTTATGAAAATATGTGTGATTGATTATAATTTTTCGTGTGCCTGTGTGTATGTCGGAGATTTTGTGTAAATTTGCACCGTAATTATTAACGAAAAAAGACATTATATCGAAGCAAAAGAATAGAAATAAATACATAATATAGAAGCGTTTTTGCTTTTCTTTATACGTGGAAATCGCCAAATTTCAAATGCATTACAAAAGGAAAGGAAACGCTCACGGGTATCCGTGGGCTTTCTTGTTTGTAATGCAGGCTTTGGCGAGCCTCCACGTAGACATTAAAGTTTCACGGATAACTTTTTGTATATGGATAATTTGAATCTGTTTCATGAATTAGAAGCCATTCTCAGAATGAACTCGAGGTATTGTATGGAAGACGGTACCCTCATAAAAAACAAAATAGTAGAAGATGCTTTAAGCCTAGAACCGGAATTGCTTAAATATATTCTATCGCATGAAGGTCTGAAAAAGAATTTTTTCTGCGAGGTGAATGGGGTGATGGTGTTTGACAAAGTGAAGTTCCAGCATTTTGTGATGAACAAATCTTTCCTTCCAGATAGTTATACGTCATACAAGAATAAAATAGGTCTGACAACGGATGATGGTAGTTTCATTAGCGAAAGTCGCCATGTGGTTCTCGCATGGCCTTATAAGGACTGTATACTCGAAGGCGGACAAACAAAAGAGGAAGCAAAACGGGACGAAATATTTTGGAGCGAGACTTTGGCCCCGGACGAAATCAATAGACTGACAGAACCCAAAGCGTTTGCGGGATTCAAACGTTATGATAAAGATGGAGAACATGATGTTGAGCACCTGCTTCCTACTGACAACCTAATCATAAAAGGGAACAATTTGTTGGCTCTATATTCGCTGCGAAAGATGTATACAAATAAGATAAAACTGATTTATATCGACCCACCATATAATACAGGTAACGATGGTTTCGGATATAACGATAATTTTAATCACTCATCTTGGTTGTCATTTATGCGCACCAGGCTTATGGTAGCCAGAGATTTGTTGAGTAGCGATGGTCTTATTTTTATTTCAATTGATACTAGTAGGAATAATGCAAATGGTGTGGTCGGAAGCCCAGAAATGCCATATTTACACATCATATTAGACGAAATATTTGGTCGTAAAAATTTTATTGGACATTTGCACTGGAAGAAAAAGAAACAACCTTCATTTCTTTCAAAAATTGCTGGTGTAATGGAATCAGTCTTAATCTATGCAAAAGATGAAAGTAACATTGGAAAACTGCAGATGGGGCAAACAACGGATACCACAAAACGAATAGATAATGCAGATAATCCGTATTCTGAAAGAACAATTACAAAAGGTATCCGGTTTATGGGAGAGCCAAATTTTGTCATAAAGAAAGGAAAGTATCAGAACAAAACGATGACTACGGAGTTTCTACAGGATGTGGTAGTGAAAGATGGAAGAACCCAAAATGATTTTAAAGCCATAGCTCGATATAGAACTAGCCAGTCTGAGATTAATAAATTTTGCTTACAAGATTTAATGTATATAACTGCAAATTGTTCATTTCGAAGATTTAAGACTGAGGATGAAATGGACGCTGGCAAGACTATAACAGATCTTCTTTTAGATTGGGGTCAGAATCAGGATGCTACAGAAGAACTAAGGAAATTATTTGAAATTACCAATGACGAAAAGGCTTTTGATAATCCAAAACCAGAACTATTGATGTCTAATATTATTTTAGTAGCAACAGAAAAAGGAGACATCGTACTGGACTATCATCTAGGTAGTGGAACGACTGCTGCTGTTGCACATAAGTTAGAACGTCAGTACATAGGAGTTGAGCAGATGGATTATATAAATACACTTGATATACCTCGGTTACAGAAGGTTATTGAAGGAGAACAGGGAGGAATTTCAAAGTCTGCCAATTGGCAGGGAGGTGGTTCTTTTGTTTACTGCGAATTAGCCAAAGCCAACCAGCAATTCGTAGATGAGATAAATAAAGCAAAAAGTCATAAGGCTTTGGTTGCAATCTGGCAAAAAATGCAATCAACAGGATATCTTAACTACAAGATAAATGTATCAACTTTTGAAGAAAATGCTAAGGATTTTGAGTCATTAAGCTTTGATAATCAAAAGCGTTTTTTAATAGAATGTCTCGACAAAAATATGCTGTATATCCCTGTCAGTGATATGGAGAGTGAAGAGTATGCTGTTAGTGAGGAGGACAAACGTCTGACAAAGGAGTTTTATAAAAAGAATTAGACACCATGGCCAATCTTCAGGAGAAACTCGAAAGCGAATTTGGACGGCGCTATATCTCGCAACTTGAATTGCCTGATTATTTTGATACCTGCTTAAGCCCTTCACGAAAATTGCGTCCATATCAGGAAGAGTGTTTCCGCTACTTCTTGACATACATGAATCCAGAGAATGACTTCGATGGCAAGTTAGAACGTCCCCATCTTCTGTTCCATATGGCAACAGGATCAGGCAAAACCTTAATTATGGCTGGAGCCATACTATATCTATATGAACAAGGGTATAGGAATTTCCTATTCTTTGTTGATAGTACCAATATCGTAGAGAAGACCAAAGACAACTTTCTAAACGCATCATCTTCAAAATACTTATTTGCACCACAGATAAATATCAATAGTAAGCGAGTTGACGTTCAAAAGGTAGACAACTTCCAAGGAACATCAACAGATTGTATTAATCTTTGTCTGTGTACCATTCAAGGCTTGCACTCGGATTTGAATTCAGAGAAGGAAAATGCTGTTACCTATGGTGACTTTGTTGACCAACCTGTGGTGCTTATTTCTGATGAGGCTCATCACATGAATGCTGCAACACGAAGAAGGGAGACATCATCAGACGATGACCAACACACTAAAGACTGGGAGTCGACTGTAATGCGTATCTTCAATAAAGACAATGGTAATTTACCCAATGTATTACTTGAATTTACTGCTACAGCCGACCTTGCTGACCCTGCAATTGCTCAGAAGTATGAAAATAAAGTTATTTTCGATTATCCGCTGAAGAAATTCCGAGAGGACTTATATTCTAAGGATGTTGAAGTGTTGGAAAGCGACTTGGAACCTCTTGACATGGCCTTGCAGGCAATGATACTTAGTCAGTATAAACGTAAGCTCTTTGCAGAAATCAAGCAGAACATTAAGCCAGTAGTGTTGTTTAAGTCGAAGACAATTCTTGCTAATAATAAAATCTTTACAGATTTTATTTCGGTACTTACTATACTGGATGAGTCTGGTATAGATAACATACGTAAACGTGCAAAGGATGACCTGCTTGCTGCATTCTGCTATTTTGATGAACATGGAATTACCACAAGCAATCTTATTCTTGAACTGCGTGAGGACTTTGCAGAAGAACGTCTTTTGTTAGTGGACGGTAATAACATCTCGCCAGAGAAGCAGAAGTTGTTGAATTCACTTGAGGAAACCGGCAATGACATTCGTGCTATTTTTGCTGTAGACATGCTTAACGAGGGTTGGGATGTGCTTAATCTCTATGACATCGTACGCTTGTATAATACTCGTGATGCTGCCAATAACAGAGTCGGCAAGACTACAATACAGGAGGCGCAGCTTATTGGTCGAGGTGCCAGGTATATGCCTTTCAAAGACCCTGCAAATCCGACATTGGAACCAGATAGACGAAAATATGATGGTGATGCAGGAAATCCCCTGAGGGTAATAGAAAAGCTGCATTACCATAGTGCATACAATCCTCGCTATATACAGGAACTAAAGACCGCTCTTAGGGAAAACGGCATAATTCCTGACTCAAGAATACAACTAGACTTGTTCTTGAAACCAAATTTTAAAGATAGCCGTTTATACAAAAAAGGCGTTGTGCTGCTGAATAAACGTATTTCACAAGCTGAAGCAGAAGATGATGGTACTATAGGAAAGGATATTATTAACAAGACATTCAATGTCTCGCTACATACAGGACAAATGCGTACGAACCAAGTCTTTACTGACAGTGGGGCTGAAGGGGCAATAACGAGTAAAGTCCTGTCTATACGGTTTAAGGAAATAGAATCATATGTTATAAGGGCAGCATTGAATAGTTTTGTTTCATTCAATTACGATGCATTGAAAAAGCTCTACCCACATCTGAAATCGATAAGAGAGTTTGTGAAAAGTGATGATTATTTGGCAAACCTTAATATTAAGGTGATTGGAACAAAGACATCCATTTCTGATTATTCTCAAATTGATAAGCTACAAATTGCCAAATCTGTTTTGATGGAATTAGAACCAATACTGATAAATAGAGGTAAAACATATAGAGGTACTAAGGTGTTCACTCCATATCAGTTCAAAGACAAGTTCCGAGATACCATCAAGTTGAATGTTACTATCACCCCAAATGGCAACAAGGAGTTTGGAATATCTATGAGAACTCCAAGAAATTCTAAATATGCACTTGACCTCATGAATGTGAATTGGTATGCATATAACGATAATTACGGTACTTCTGAGGAGAAAGCACTCGTGAAGTATATTGAAGGAATAATGCCAAAACTAGAAGAAAAGTATGATGAGATATATCTAGTTCGAAATGAGAAAGACATCTGTATCTATGATTTTGACGATGGACGTAAGTTTGAACCAGACTTCATTCTTTTCTTGCGAATAAAAGGAGGGGGAGACAGATACGACAACTTGCAACTCTTTATCGAACCCAAGGGTGATGGGCTGCTCAAACAAGACAAGTGGAAAAATGATCTATTGAAGAAAATCAAAGCGATGGCTGAAGTCACATGGTGTTCTCAAACCGAAAAGTTTCATGTTTGGGGAATACCGTTCTTCAACGAGTCTTCGAATAGGGAGTTTGATACTGTGATGAAGGATGATGTGTTGGGGTTTGTTTCTAATCAGTCTACATATAACATATTGTCTTTATCGGAGATAAAGGAAGAGGATAAATTTAAGCTTTATTTGCCTTTATATAGTTTGCGAGCTGCATGTGGATATTTTGGAGATGGCGAAATGGTTGAACCTATTGGATGGATTCGAGTGGAGGAGCATGGCCGATTGAATGAGGATATGTTTGTGGCTCAAGCTAAAGGTAACTCTATGGAACCCCAAATTAGTGATGGAGATTACTGTGTTTTTACAAAGTATCAAGGTGGTTCAAGAGAAGGAGATATCGTTTTGTGCCAACATCGCAGTTTTTTTGATGTGGATAACGGAGGCTCGTATTCCATAAAAAAATATTTTCGTGACAAACATGTAGATGAGAATGGCCTCCAAATAGGCACAAAAGTAACGCTATCACCTTTAAACAAAGATTATAATCCAATAGTCATAGATGCAGACAATGGTAACGTAGATGATTTTAAGATAGTGGCCATTTTTAAAAGTGTAGTATGGTCACATGCAAATGCAAAAGAGAAGACCGACAATAAAGAATGACAGTTAATTCTTTGGCATTCACTGCTATTTTCCATTGAAATGACTAGAGGATAATAATGGTACGGATGTCCTGAGAGTGGGCTGATGAAGAGGGTGTGTCGGTCTTATTTGTCGCAATTAATGTTGAGTTTTTCGAATGGCTTTCTTGCGACATGTATACTGTGCTTTTCTTCACAGTACATCAGTCGCAGGGGAGCATCATTGGGTTCTTGGACACGGGGAAGCCTTAAAATAATTGCCAATTGGCACAATGAAAAATTGCCAACTGCCATAATGAAAAACTACCAACTGGCACAATGAAATAATAAAAAATATTTGTATATCAAAAAAATATCGTATTTTTGCATTGTGAATTATTGATGCAAAAATATGGATAATATTGACGACTATAGAGATAGGGTTGCAGACCAATTGTTGCAAGATCAATTGGAGGCTGCAGGAGTGGTGTTGGTGCAGGGTGCAAAGTGGTGCGGAAAGACGACAACGGCAGTCCATGCAGCAAAGAGTGTGCTCTATATGGATGACCCTCGTCAGTTGCAAAACAACTTGCGACTTGCCGAGACCAATCCTTCGGTATTGTTAGAAGGTCCGGCACCAAGGGTGATAGATGAGTGGCAGTTGGCTCCTCAGTTGTGGGACGCGGCACGCTTTGAAGTGAGTCGGCGTGGGGCGTTGGGTATGCTTATTTTCACGGGTTCGGCTGTGCCTCCCGACATGAGTAAGATAACGCATACCGGAACAGGGCGTTTTGCATGGCTCACCATGCGTCCGATGAGTTTGTGGGAGTCGGGCGAATCGAATGGGATGTTGTCGCTTGAGTCGTTGTTTGAGGGGGTGGCACAGGATGTTGCGGCAGCCGAGATGGATGTGGAGCGTATGGCATATCTTGTATGCCGAGGAGGATGGCCACAAACTTTGAAAATGAAAGACAGGGCCTCGTTGTTGCAGGCACGGAACTATGTGGATGCTGTATGCAATAGCGATATTACCCGTGTCGACGGAGTGGGGCGCAATCCTGCGCTGGCACACCTTTTGATGCGTTCATACTCACGTCATCAGGGTGGGCAGGTGCCCGTGAGCACGATAGTGGCCGACCTTAAGGAGAATTATAACACAGAGGTTTCGGAGGCGACGGTGGCATCTTATATCAATGCGTTGAAAAAGATATTTGTGGTGGAAGATATGCCTGCATGGAGCCCCAACCTGCGGTCTAAGACGGCTATAAGGACTAGCGACACACGATATTTTGTAGACTCGTCGATTGCGGCAGCATCGTTGGGCATCGGTCCCAAAGACCTGTTGGCAGACTTCAACACATACGGGTTGCTTTTTGAGACCTTGGCGGTTAGGGACTTGCGAGTCTATGCCGAGGCGTTGGATGGGCATGTGAGCCATTATCGTGACCGTAACGGTTTGGAATGCGATGCTGTGGTGCATCTGCGCAATGGCAAATATGGGCTTGTAGAGGTGAAAATTGGAGGAGACACGCTGATAGAGGAAGGTGTAAAGAACCTGAAGAACCTGTCGCAGAAGATTGACACCGACCGGATGAACGAGCCGTCGTTTATGATTGTTCTTACTGCCATTGGCGACTATGCGTTCCGCCGCAGTGATGGTGTGTGGATTGTTCCCATTGCTGCATTGAAGCATTGAAGCAACTGGCGTTTTTGGAACAAAAATAGGGCAAAGTATAAGACGTTTTAGAACAAATAATTGATGAGGCATAATGGAAACCAAGGATAACAGCTTTGTATCAGACTTAAAGACCATTGTCGGGTCGGCAAGAGAATACAGTTACCGTGCGGCCAACACAATGCAGGTGGTCAGCAACTGGCTTATTGGATGGCGCATCGTGGAACAGGAGCAGCACGGTAAACAACGTGCCGAATATGGCAAGCAAATTATCAAGCAGGCATCAGAGGCTTTGACTGCCGAGTATGGGAAAGGGTACTCTGTGGCATCGTTGAAAAGCTATCGCAAGTTTTATATAGAATTCAGCGACCTGCAAATTCAGCGAGCAATGCCTGTCGAATTTCAAGGTACGATTCTTCGCTTGGAGAAAAATATCCTCCTGGCAAGAAATGAAACGTCCGAAAAAGGGCAGGCATTGTCTGCCTTTTTGGGAAAGAACGATGAATTGCAAAAAGGGCAGGCATTGTCTGCCCTATTGACGTGGTCTCATTATGAACGTCTTATGCGTGTTGCGGACAAGGATGCCCGTATGTGGTATATGCAGGAGGCTGCGTCGCAACAATGGGACTACCGCACCCTGAAGCGCAATATCGACACTCAATATTACTACCGGCTGATGCAGACACCAACAGCCCACAAGCCAGAGGTGGAGCAAGAAATGGTAGAAAAAACAGCAGTCTACCAGCAAGAGAAATCGGCATTTGTCAAGAATCCGATGCTTATTGAGTTTCTAGGACTGAACCAAGATGCCGCTTTCACCGAAAGCAAATTGGAGGAGACAATCATAAACCATTTGCAGAAATTCCTTATCGAGATGGGCAAGGGTTATGCTTTTGTGGCTCGTCAACAACACATACACACACAAGACGATGACTACTACATCGACTTGGTATTTTACAACTATCTGCTGAAATGTTTTGTGCTGATTGACTTAAAGACAACGAAGATAAGCTATCAAGACGTGGGGCAGATGGAAATGTATCTTAAACTGTACGACACCTACAAACGACCCGAAGGCGACAATCCTTCTATTGGAATTATACTTTGTTCCGAGACCAACGCAGATGTGGCGCGGTTCTCTACACTGGCGAGCAATCCACAGATGTATGCCGCCAAATACTTGACCTATATGCCCACACAGGAGGAGCTGCGCCGCGAGATAGAGATGCAAAAAGAGCTTTTTGAACAAAAGATGCAAGAGGAAGGGGAATGAGTAGGGCAATGAAAGATAGCGGAATACCATGGATTGGAGAGATGCTGAAGGAAAACGGTTTCCAATCAAATTATTTTGTGTAAATTTGCATGTTATAAATTGACTTATGAATAGGCATATATTATTATTGTTCATGGCATTGTGTGCGATAGCGGTGAGCTGTTGCGAGGGTGTGTATGCGCAGGTGGTGACTGATTCGAACTGGAGGGAGGATGTGAAGACGGTGACTTTGTATAAGAATGGAGTGGAAGGGGAGCGTCCGGTGCTGGTGTTGGGAAGCGAGGACCGGTTGCTGCTGCGCTTCGATGTGCTGGGTGCCGAAGTGGAGGGTTACCGCTACAAGATACAGCATTGCGACAGCCGCTGGCAGGTGGACGAGTTGGAGCCTTATGAGTATATGAACGGTTTCGAGGAGGGGCCGATAAACAACTATAACAGTTCGTTCACCACGCTGACCGATTATGTGAATTATTATGAGTATATCCCGTCACAGTATAGCCAATTTCTGATTTCTGGCAATTATGTGGTGACGGTGACGCGGCAGGACGAGCCGGACAGTGTGCTGCTGACGAGGCGTTTTTGTGTGGTTGAGGGGTCGCTGAAAGCGGATGTATCGGTGGGTGTGCCGTACGACAATGTGTCGATATTCGAGCGGCGTGAAGTGGATGTGGCACTGAAGGAGAACCGTGATTATAGGGGGAGTATGCTGCCGCCGACGCTGAACCCGGCTTATTTCCGCGTGGTGGTGCAGCAGAACGGCCGGACGGACAATATGCGGGAGCTGCCTTTCGGGGGGTATGAGTCGGGAGTGCTGTGCTACAGGTACAAGAACGAGAATGTGTTTGAGGGCGGGAACACTTTCCGCTATTTCGACATAAGCAATATACGCACGGCGATGTATAATGTGGTGCAGATAGAGGAATATGGCGGGGAGTGGTATGCGATGTTGCGGCCGCTGGAGGACCGGTCGGGGAAGAGCTTTATTACCGAGCAGACGCTGAACGGCGGGATGAAGGTGAATGTGTGGGACCGAACCAACAAGCAGACCGAGGCGGACTATGTGTATGTGAACTTTATGTTGCCGATGCGGAGCCCGTTTATGAACGGCAGTGTGCATGTGGTGGGAGAATTGACGCAGTGGAAACTGGACGAGGGGAGCCGTATGGAGTATGACCCGGAGATGCAGGCCTACAGGCTGCGGCTGTTGTTGAAGCAGGGGTATTATGCCTACCAGCTGCTGTTTGTGCCTACGGGCGAGAGCCGCGGACTGACCGAGACCCTGGAGGGCAACCACTACGAGATGCCGAACGACTACAGGGTGTATGTGTACTACCGCGGACTGAACGACCGATACGACCGCCTGGTTGCCTATGGCAAGAACTGACCGAGGGCGGTGGCGGACATGATGAAAGAATAGAGAATAAGATATTAAGGAGATGAAAAGAATAGTTTTGATAACGGTTTTGTTGCTGCTGGCCGCCGTGGTGAAAGGCGGGCCGGTGAAGAATATGCCCACCCGGGTGGTGCAGCCGTCGGGCGACACGCTGGAGTGTCTGGTTACGGGCGATGAGTTTTACCACCGGATGCATGACGCAGCGGGGTACACCATAGTGCAGGATGCTGAAACGGGATGGTATGTGTATGCCCGGAAGGCGGAAGGCAACCTGTGGCCCACGGCGTGGGTGCCCGGAAGGGATAACCCTGCGCTGGCGGGACTGACACCCGGATTGATGCCGGACAAGAGTGTGCTGAGAGCGCGGAGGAAAGCCTGGGAGGTGCCGGCGGAAATGGTGCCTGCTGGGGCAAAAACATCGGGCAGGAACCACGGAGTGCTGAACAATGTGGTGGTGTTTATACGTTTCAGTGACGAGACAGTGTGCACCAACAGCCCGATGAGTGCGATAGACTCGATGTTTAACGACAGTGTGGAGGCAAGGGTTTCGATGTTCAACTACTTCTGGCATACGAGCTACCGTAAGCTGAGGGTGAAGACGCATTTCTTTCCCGCACCGACGGGGAGCACGGTGGTGTCGTTTCAGGACAGCCTGCCGCGCAACTATTACAGGCCTTACAGTTCGACCAACCCCATAGGATATTCGGGCGACACGCAGCGGAGGAATAGGGAATTCTCGCTTTTGGAGCGTGCGATAAACTGGCTGGATGCCACCAACGCGGTGCCTGCCGGGCTGAATCTGGATATGGACAACGACGGGCTGGTGGACAATATCTGCTTTGTGTTGAGCGGGACCTATACAGGCTGGGGTGACTTGCTGTGGCCCCACAAATGGGCAATATACGACAGGTCGGTGTATCTGGCAGGCAAGCAGGTGTATGTGTTCAACCTGCAGCTGGCAGGGTCGGGGCAGCACTATTTCGGGGTGAGCACGCTGTGCCACGAGATGACCCACACGTTGGGGTGCCCAGACTTGTACCACTACGATAACTACAGCACCGTGTCGCCGGCGGGTACGTGGGACCTGATGTGTGCTAACCAGACCGACCCCCAGCAGTCGAACTCGCTGTTCAAGTATAAATACCTGAACTGGTTTGACAGCATACCGGAATTGAGGGATTCGGGAACATACACCATGCAATCGCTGGCCACGGGGCCCAACCATGCATACAAGATAAAGTCGTCGAAGCGCCACCAGTGGTATATACTGGAATACCGGAACACGACCGACACCTTCGACCGTTCGCTGCCCAACAGGGGGTTGCTGGTGTGGAGATATAATGATGCCTCGGTTGCAGACAACGCTGATTTCGATTTCGACACAGTGCCGCACGAGTTGTGGCTGTTCCGTCCGGGCAGCAGTGTGGACACGGTGGATGGGAATGTGGCGGCTGCGGCATTCGGAGTGTCGGGACGCAACAGTTTCGGGACGTGGACCAATCCGCACACCTACCTGTGTGACGGCACGGCGGACAGCTCGTTCAGCCTAACGAATATACAGATAAGCAGCGACCGCAGTACGGTGAGTTTCCAGTTCACTCCCCACGGCGTAGGGCCGTGCGGCACAGTGAGCACTTTCCCGCTGGAGGAGACCTTTGAGGACGGCACCGAGGGCTGCTGGAATTTTGTGAGCATGGATCCTGCCAACGACGGCCAGTGCGGAGTGAGGAGTACGCCCGCAGCCCACAACGGTATTTACCATTTTGCATTCAGTAGCTATAACGGGGCTTCGGACTACAACCAGTACCTGATATCGCCGCGACTGCAGGCTTCGAGTGCGTTGCACTTGATATTCTATTACGAGCGGTCGTATGTGGGAACGGAGCAGCTGAAAGTGAAATACAGTACCACTACGGACGATTTGGCAGCGTTTGGACAAACGCTGACCACGCTGAATGTGACTACGGACGGGTGGCAGCGGTGTGACGTGATGGTGCCTGCGGGAGCGAGATACGTGGCTCTGAACTATTGTTCGAACTATCAGTACGACCTGTATGTTGACGACATCATGCTGCGCGACACGCTGGACCCCAATGACACCATAGTGCGCGACACGACGTTTGTGTATGTGCACGACACGATAGCACGGGTTATATACGACACGGTGTTGCATGTGGTGACCGACACGGTGCGAAGGGTGATATGGGACACGGTATACAGATATATGCACGACACAGTGGAACAGGCCGAGGTGTATTGGGTGGACAGTGTGGTGTATGACACTGTGGTGGTGGATGCTGAGGTGTTTGAGATAAGTGTGGGTTCGAACAACCAGCGACAAGGAAGGGCGTCGGGTAGCGGGCGTTTCAGGAAGAACACGGTGGTGGAGATAGCGGCACTGGCCAATGCGGGATATAGGTTTGTGCAATGGATGGACGGCAGCAGCGAGAATCCACGGCGGGTTACCATGAGTAGCGACTTGTTGTTTACGGCGTATTTTGCCGAGGACACCGACCCGGGAGCCGGGAGCAGCAAGCGGTTGATAGAGATACATGATACGATAGTGGTGCGGGATACGGTATGGGAAGATGAGCACGTAACGGTGATGGTGACCCGAAGAGACACCGTGTGGGCAGAGCAGCATGAGACGGTGTATGTGGAGATGCACGACACGGTGTATGTGACAGTGGAAGGATATGATACGGTATACAACATAGTACACGAATTGGTGGAATGGGACACCACGCGATGCTTTGAGGTGGTGTTGCATTCGAACGACGAGAGCATGGGAGTGGCGGCAGGCAACGGCTGTTTTGAAATAGGGACAGCGGTAGAGCTGGGGGCTGTGGCCAAGCCGGGATACCACTTTGTGAGGTGGACAGACGGGGTGGTGCAAAATCCCAGAACGATAGTTGTTACAGGGGATGTGACACTGGTGGCCGAGTTTGCACCGGGTGCCTCGGCGGGAGTGGAGACACCACAGGAACGCGAGTACAGAATTTATGCCCAGGAGGGCTGCATAGTGGTGGAGCAAGCGGGAGCGGAAGGCGTGGAGGTGTTTGACGTGATGGGTCGCCAAGTGTGGACCAATAGGGGGACGGTGCGAGATGCCGCGGTGTGCAGAACACCCCGGATGAGAAGGGGCGTTTATCTGGTGAGAGTGGGGAAGGGAAACGCCCGGAAAGTGAGTGTGTTTTAGGATAGAAAGAGATTGATATAGAATAATATAATAGAATTACAAAGAGAAATGTCGAATATTTATATAGAAACATACGGCTGCCAGATGAATTTTGCGGACAGCGAGATTGTGGCCTCCCTTTTGCAAAAAGAGGGTGACCAGATGGTGGGCGAAATAGAGCAGGCCGACTATGTGCTGATAAACACTTGTGCCATACGCGACAATGCGGAGCAGCGGATACGCAAACGGTTGCGCGAACTGCGTGCCGTGCAGCAACGCCACCCGCAGCTGCGGATAGGGATACTGGGATGCATGGCCGAAAGGCTGCAGAGCCAGCTGATGGTGGAGGAGGAGAATGTGAGTTTTGTGGTGGGTCCCGACTCCTATAGGCGGTTGCCAGAGATAATGCGCAAGGTGAGAGAAATGGGGGTGAAAGAGGCGGCCACTGAACTGAGCACCAGCGAGACGTATGCCGACATAGAACCGGTGCGGCTGGCATCGAATGGAATATCGGCCTACATATCTATCATGAGAGGTTGCCAGAACTATTGTGCCTACTGTGTGGTTCCCTACACCCGAGGCCGTGAACGAAGCCGTGACCCGGAGACAATAGTGGCAGAGGCCAGAAGCCTGTTTGAGCAGGGATATAAAGAGGTTACCCTGCTGGGACAGAATGTGAACTCGTACCGATTTGTGGTAGAGAACGCCAGCGGAGAGAAGGAGACAGTGGATTTTCCAGACCTGATGCGCAGGGTGGCGGAGATAGACCCGCTGTTGCGTGTGAGGTTTGCCACATCGCACCCGAAGGACTTGAGCGACAAGTTGCTGGAGGTGATGGCAAAATATGACAATATATGCAAGTGCATCCACCTGCCGGTGCAAAGCGGAAGCGACCGGATGCTGAAACTGATGAACAGGCACTATGACTCGGCGTGGTATCTGGACCGCATTACGGCAATAAGGCGTTATATGCCCGACTGCTCTATCACAACAGACGTGATAGCGGGATTTTGCACTGAGACGGAAGAGGAACACCAGATGACATTGGAGATGTTTAGGAAGGTGCGGTATGACTATGCCTATATGTTCAAGTTCTCGATGCGCCCCAACACCTATGCCGAGAAACATCTGCAGGACGATGTGCCCGATGCGGAGAAAACACGGCGGCTGGAGGAGATAATAGCTTTGCAGGGGCAGCTGGCCTTGGAGAATAACCGCAAGGAAATAGGCAAGACATTCGAGGTGCTGGTGGAGGGTGAATCGCACAGAAGCAAAGAACAGCTGTTTGGACGCAACAGCCAGAACAAGGTGATAGTGTTTGACCGAAAGGACGTGGTGCCCGGACAATATGTGAAAGTGAAAGTGACCGACTGCACGGCGGCGACGCTGAAAGGAGAACTGGTGTAGGCAGAGGGCAGAGAGTGATATGAGAGGATGCGATAACTGGCCAGTAGGGCTTCGCAACCGAAGTACAAAAATAGTAGACAATAAAAAGAATCTAATTCCGTTATTGAAGATATGAAAAAAGAATTCTTTGAGAAACACCCCCTTGTCAAGCATTTACTGTATATGCTGGGAGTGTCGGTAGTGATAGTGGTATTGGCATTTCTGCTGATAAAAGTGATAGCCCGACAGGGCAAGGAATATGAGTTGCCCGATATATACGGCGAGTCGCTGCAAGAGCTGGAGTCGCACAATCCGCTGCATTTCAAATATGTGGTGATAGACTCGGTGTATCATGCGGATAAGGAAGGCGGCTTGGTGGTGCAGCAAGACCCCAAGGCTGGAACAATGGTGAAGACCCATCGCAAGATATATGTGACGGTGACCACCTATGCG
>ONQD01000026.1 GCA_900319865.1 uncultured Bacteroidales bacterium
TTGGCCAGCACGAAGCCTGCCTGCCCGTTGGGGGCGAGGTGATAGATGAAGTGTTGTATCCAGGCGAAGTTGGCATTGCCAGTGGGCGGTACACCATACTGCCAGCGGGCGTCGCCACGCAGCTGGTCGCCACTCCAGTCACTGTCGTTGAACGGCGGATTGGCAATGACAAAGTCGGCCTTCACGTCCTTGTGGGCATCGTTGAGGAACGAACCTTCGGTGTTCCACTTCACCTGTGAGGCGTCGATGCCACGGATGGCGAGGTTCATCTTACAGAGGCGCCAGGTGGTCTGGTTGCTCTCCTGTCCGTAGATGGAGATATCTTCGACACGCCCCTGATGCTGGCGCACGAACTTGTCGCTTTGCACAAACATACCACCCGAACCACAGCAGGGGTCAAGCACACGGCCGTGGTAGGGCTCCAACATAGTCACCAACAACTCCACAACGCTGCGAGGCGTGTAGAATTGTCCACCCTTCTTGCCTTCGGCCAAGGCAAACTCACCAAGGAAATACTCAAACACATGCCCCAGCAAGTCAGCACTGCGGGTGCTGGTGTTCTGTAACGTGGAGTTGCCAATAAGGTCTATCAACTCCCCCAGTGACGTGGGGTCAAGATTTGGACGTGCAAAGACTTTGGGCAGGACACCTTTAAGGGAACGGTTCTCGCGTTCAATGGCATCCATCGCATCATCAATCAGTTTGCCAATCTGCGGGTTTTTTGCCTGTGCCACCAAGTGACTCCAACGGGCACCCTCCGGCACGTAGAACACATTCTCGGCTGCATACTCCTCACGGTCTTCGGGGTCAGCTCCCTCGGCCTTCTGTTTCACCAACTGGTCATAGAGACGTTCAAACTCCACAGAGATATAGCGCAGGAATATCAAACCCAGCACCACATGCTTGTATTCCGCAGCATCGATGTTCTTACGCAGTTTGTCGGCTGCTTTCCACAGCCGTTTCTCCAACGGCTCTTCCTGTATTTCCTTTTTTGCCATAATGGTTTAGATGATATAATGCAAGCCCGTCGTATGGCGGGCTTGCATAGTTAGAAAAGTGCATTTTATTCCTCGGCGGGCCAGACGGGCTGGAGATTGCGGTCGCCGTAGGCGTCGTCAATCTTGCTGATGGTCGGCCAATATTTGTCGCCGTGAGGCAGCGGGAAGGCTGCTTTCTGGCGGCTGTAGGGATAGTTCCACTCGTCGGCGCAGACCACCTGCATGGTGTGCGGCGCGTTGGCGATGGGGTTGTTCTTCTCGTCATACTTGCCTGTCATCACGTCGTCAATCTCCTGACGGATAGCGATAAGGGCGTCGCAGAAGCGGTCGAGTTCGCTGAGAGGTTCGCTCTCGGTGGGTTCCACCATGAGGGTGTTGTGCACGGGGAATGCCACCGTGGGAGCATGGAAACCGTAGTCGTCCAAACGGCGGGCGATGTCGCCAACGCTCACCTTCAGGCTGAACTCGCTGAAGTCGACAATCATCTCGTGGCCACACATACCGTTCTTGTTGGTGTAGAGAATCTTGTAGTATTTCTGCAGGCGGGCACGCAGATAGTTGGCGTTGAGGATGGCGTGCTTGGTGGCCTCGGTCAAGCCCTTGCCGCCCAGCATCAGCAGATAGCCATAGCTGATGGGGAAAAGCAGAGCGTTGCCGTAAGGTGCACCGGCCATAGCGTTACCCTTCTTGCCGCCCACTTCCAGCTGGCTATGTTTGGGCAGGAAATCGAGCAGTTTGGCACTCACGGCAATGGGACCCACACCGGCACCGCCGCCACCGTGAGGACCTGCAAACGACTTGTGCAGGTTCAGATGGCACACGTCGGCTCCCATGTGTCCGGGGCTGGTGAGGCCAATCTGTGCGTTCATGTTGGCACCGTCCATATAGACGAGTCCACCGGCACCGTGGATGATATCAATAATCTCCAGAATACCCTCTTCGAAAGCACCGTGAGTGGAAGGATAAGTAATCATGATGCAGGCCAGATTGTCCTTGTACTGCTCCACCTTTGCCTTGAGGTCGTCGATGTCCACATCGCCGCGGTCGTTGCATTTCACCACCACAACAGTCATACCGGCCTTGGCAGCGCTGGCGGGGTTGGTGCCGTGGGCACTGGCGGGAATAAGGCACACATTGCGTTGAGCCTGTCCCTGGTCGATATGGTAGTTGCGTATCACGGTCAGACCGCTGTACTCGCCAGCAGCACCCGAATTGGGCTGCAGCGACACTCCGGCAAAACCTGTAACAATGGCCAACAAATCTTCCATTTCGTTAATCAGCTCGTTCCAACCCTCTGTCTGGTCCGAAGGTGCAAAGGGATGGATGGCTCCGAACTTGCTCCAGCTCAGCGGCAGCATCTCGGCGGCGGCATTCAGCTTCATGGTGCAGCTGCCCAGCGGAATCATGGCACGGTTCAGGCTCAGGTCCTTCACCTCCAGTTTCTTCATGTAGCGCATCATCTCGGTCTCGCTGTGATACTTGTTGAATACGCTGTGGGTCAGATACTGGGTGGTGCGCATCAGGTCCTCAGGCAGGGAAACGATGCTGGTGCAGCAACTACCGGAGCACTGCAGCAGTTCGGGAGTCTTGCCGGCGGCGGTGGCCAAAACTGTGATAATCTCGTTCACATCGTCGCGGCTGGTGGTCTCGTCAATGCTTATGCCGATGCACTCGGGGCAGATATAGCGGAAATTGATATGGTGCTCCAGGGCAACCACTTTGACCTTCTCGGTAGGCACAGGGCACTGCAGTGCCAGAGTGTCGAAGAAAGCGCGGTTGTGCTGTTTGTAGCCGTATTTCTCCAGTTCCTTAGCCAGAACGGTGGCAATGCTGTGGATATTGCCGGCAATATTGCGGATGCCTTCGGGACCATGCCATGCGGCATAGAAACCGCTCATGATGGCCTGCAGGGCCGAAGCAGTGCAGATATTTGATGTAGCCTTGTCGCGTTTGATATGCTGCTCGCGCATACCCAGAGCCATACGCAGGGCGGGATTACCCTTCACGTCCACACTCCAACCAATAATGCGGCCAGGGAATGCACGCTTGAAGGTCTCGGTGATGGCAAAGAAACCAGCGTGGGGACCGCCAAAGCCCATAGGCAGGCCAAAGCGCTGGTTGCTACCGAAAGCGCAGTCGGCACCCATCTCGCCGGGAGTCTTCACCATGGCCAGGGCCATCAGGTCGGTAGCCATACCCACGAAAATGCCCTTCTCGTGGCACTTGGCGATAAACTCGGTATAATCGCGCACCTCACCAAACTGGTTGGGGTTCTGCACGATGACACCAAAATACTGGGAAGCGTCGAAGTTGAAGTCCTTCACCTCACCCGTCACAATCTCGATATTGCGGGGAGCGGCGTTGGTGCGCATCACGTCGAGCGTCTGAGGCAGCACACCGTTGTCAACAAAAATCTTGTTCACTCCGTCCTTCTGAGCCTGACGGCTGCGGCTGGCAAAGAACATCAGCATGCACTCGCCACCGGCTGTTGCCTCGTCCAGAAGACTGGCGTTGGCCATCGGCATGTGGGTCATGTCTGCCACCATGGTCTGATAGGTCATCAGTGCCTCCAGGCGGCCCTGGCTAATCTCGGTCTGATAGGGAGTGTAGGCGGTATACCAGCCTGCATTCTCAAACACGTTGCGCTGAATCACGGAAGGAGTGATAGTGCCGTAGTATCCCATACCGATATAGGTCTTGTAAACCTTGTTCTTCTGGGCCAAGGAACGGCAGCGGTTCAGAAACTCGTATTCATTGATGCCGTCGGCTATGGGCATCGGTTCTTTCAGGCGGATAGCGGCAGGCACAGCCTTGTCGATAAGTTCTTCCATCGAACCGACACCGATTTCATTCAGCATCTTCTGTTCGTCAGCAGGATTGGAGACACCGTTGTGTCTCGGGGCGAAATTGTTGCTAATCATATTGTTATTTTATAATTATTAATTAATTTATCTTATAATTCAGCCTACAAAAATACGACTTTTACGCGACATATACAAAAAAAGTTGCTTTTCGCTCTCAAACTTTCCCAGTCCACATTCCTACCACCACGGATAATCCATCCTTATATCAACTCTAGTTCAACGGAATTTCAACGGTATATCGACGCTTTTACGACGCTTATGAAGCGTTATACTACGGTTGGAATAATGATAAAGTATTGATGTAGAAAGGAAGACACATCTAAGTCACGGTGAAAGTAATAGGTGTTTTTGTTTCAGAATAAAAGAGATTGACTAAGTCTTTGTAGAAATGTCTGGCGGCGTGGCGATTGGCCCAACGCACGGCATAAAGGTTGTCGTGGCTGTGGTGAGAGAGCCCTGCCAATTCCAACCAATGGATGACGGGGCCGATTGTTTATTAAATGGCTTTAGTATTAATTAAGACTGATTTCTGACAGCCTCGAGGAGGCTGAATATCAATAACACCGTACAAGCGTAGCGCTGTGCGGTGACAGAAGAATCTATCCATCAGCGTCCCGAAAGGACGCGACAATGAGAAAGATTTTTGGAAAAAACAATCATACTATATATTTGAGCATTTGTTATTTACAACCATTGCCTTCGCAGGGGCTGATGCCCAGTTTCAGATTGCAGCGCAGAATGCCCTTGTCGTAGAAGCCTATGATGTCGTCCGAGGGGTTGAGTGCCATACCGGTATTGAGGTCCTGCAGCGCTTTTTTGTAGTCGCCTTTGCCCATATAGGCATCGGCACGTGTGGCATAGAGGTGGGCTTTGGTGCAAACCTCGTCGTTCTGCCCATTCAGCTTGAGGGCGGCGGTGCAGTCTGCAATGGCATTGTCGTATTCTTTGCGGTAGTTGTAAAGCGTGGCGCGGTTGTTATAGGCCGACCAGCTTGGCTGCAAAGCGATGGATTTGGAATAGTTGGATATTGCCTCTTCCACATGTCCTTGACAATGCAGCACCAGTGCCAGATTGCTATAATACACCCCTTTCATTGGATTCAGCTCAGTGGCTTTGACAAAATAGGGCAATGCACGCCCTGGTTGTCCCATGTTGCCGTAGAGCTCGCCTATGTTATTGTATGCCTCCGAGTTCTGTGGGTCCTGCTGTATTATCTTCTCGTATATGCCTATTGCCTGGGTCGGGGTTTCGGCCCGCTGGGCTTCTTGAAATAACTCTTTTATATTCATACTTCGATAACGCAACATCGCAATGATTATTGTGCCCGATGCCTACAATCAAAGAAGAGGGTGCCCCCATCGGATTAGGAGCACCCTCTGAATGGCTGAAATAGTAACATTCATCGGATAACCACCACCCGCAGGACAATCCTCATTCAGCATTGTATTGAGGATAGTTATCTTTACCTTCTTCAAAACAGGCTTTATCTTTCATATATTTCAATGGGCAGGCCATGATTTTATACTTTAATATTCCACGATATGCAGTTCAATGCTCCGCCTCGACTCACGGCTTGCAACGCTGGTATGCCTACTATTTCGCAATCGGGAAGGGCGCTGCTGATTTGCTCCAATGCCTGCTCATCTTCGGGTATTCCTAGTTGCGGAACAAGCACGAGAGTGCCTATTTGCAAGAAGTTGATGTACGACCAACTGCGCTTATGCATCCGCTTTACATTATATTTCAGAGTGGTGACATCAAAATACTTTTCCAAGATTCTAAGGTATTTATCGGCAATGCACTTGTCGAAGTCGGCATAGTTGGTCATCAGCACTCGGTTGTCGCCCAAACAATGGATGATACCGTCGCTGTGACCATATTCCTCGTTCCTATCCCATGGGAGGAAAACAACCTCACATTGGAAAGCTTCTTCTATCTGACGTTGCACCTCTTGTGGCGTTTTGTCTTTGTTCTCTACAAACACCTTGTCCGTCATCACAACCTTGTTGCCGCATTTCACCACATTGCCTCCATCCATCACCAATTCCAATTCAAATCTATGGAATACTGGATGACTTATTGGGATAGGGTGCATTTCTTCCTCCACGCTCATAGGGAGCAGGCGAGGCAACTCGTTTGATTCCTCTTGGAAGACGAGTTCCGGATTGGTTTGGAGGGTGAGGCCCGCCTTGTCCTGCAGATAATCGGGAGTATATCTGTAGAACACGAACCTATCCTTCTGGATTTGGATGGGCATATAATCGCGGCACCAGATGTCTTTTGTTCCTTTCAGATAGGTGAATGGAATATCCCGTTTCCGCAACGCATCAACAATATGAGCATTCAGAACTGGGCATTTCTCCGGCAGCAGACTTGAAAAATAGACGCGGTTGGTGTGGTTGTCGGTAATCATAAATTTCTTATTACAGATGGAATATAACCTAAATTTTTCTTTGCAAAGAAGAGTGCTTTTTCTTTGGACAAATTATTCTTTCTTATTTTTTCGATAATAAGCACCTCTTTGTCACGATATTTACTATTTATAAAATCATTGTCAAGCACCACTGCTCTGAGTTTACTCTCAACAAAACCTTTTCCAAGATTGATTCTTTGTGATAATATCACATCATAGGAAACATCATTTATCTCAACCACAACAGCATTGTCCTCGATGCCTTTGTAGTCGAGATTGCTAGAAATACGAATGGCTTCCAATACGTTATGGGGACCATAAAAAGTCTTATCGTTCACAACGGCGCTCCTTATAAGATATGAGTAATATACACCTTTTTCGTTGCTAACCACAAAGTCTATTCCGGTGCGAGTACCTCCCTTGTAGCGGTCAATCTTTGTTTTACCATTTCGATGCACATAAAAATGATTCATATTATTTTGTTGTAATTCATTCCGATGAACTGATTCATCAGAGAATTCACCTTCTTTATAGTAATACACTTCTATCTCCTTGGGTATTATTACAACTCCGTTCAATATTAGTTTTATTTGAGAGATAAATTGTATTGCATCGTTTTGCAGTTTCACTTCTTGTAATTGTGAATATACGATTCCATTTTCCATAACAATCATTTATTTTTTAGTTATTTACTTTCAAGTGCAAAGGTATATACAAAAAACGAGATGACCAAGCTTTTTTTGCAAAAAGTTGTTAAAGTTTTCGTAATAGTTATTATCCATTTATCTTAATAAAAAAGCCTCCGGCAGAAAAATCAGCCAAAGGCATAGTCTTCAATATGTCTTTATGTCTATTTTAATTATTTTGTTTTATGACATACTTTCCGTTTTGGTTTTGTGGTGCAAACGCACTTTTTATTTATTTCCGTATATTGGTGCAGCCCAAAAGGGTATGTTGTCGGTGTATTGCTTTTTTATCTCACCAGCAGTCATTCGGAAAAGCAATTGGGCTTCGCTTCCATCAATGGAGTTGTCGTAAAACCTTGGTAATTGGCACATCGTGGCCTCCTTCCATCACACGTCGGGCGATGCGGGATGCATTGATTGCTGGCGATGCTGTACACACGAAGAACAGCCGAACAAAGAATCCCGCCTGCACGGCACGACGTACAAAATCGACCTTGTCGATAGCAGAGAATACGCTCTCGAAAATCAGGCTTTTCCCCTCCTTTAGGCAACGTTCCCGCCAGTCGGCACAATACAAAGCGGCTTTAAGCACAGCTTCGCTCGAATTCCAATCGCCAAACATGTCCTGAGCCACCTGGTCGGGGTTGATATATACCGAATCCTCCAACCATTCGTGCTTCAATATCTTTGAAGTGACGGTGGTCTTGCCAGAACCATTAGGGCCGGCAATAACAATCAAGACGGGTCTATGTGTTTGTTCAGTCATACCGCATCGGCGATTCTTTGGCGTGCTACCATATCATTGATTTCTTGGAAGAAACGCTGCTCGGCAGCCTTCCAGCGTAAAGTGGCCTCTTCGGCAGCTTCACGCATAATGGCGGAAAGCATCTCGTCGGTAGGTTCTTCCATCGATGTCAATCGGTATGCATTAAGTTCTTTCTCTGACATAACTTTATTTATCGTTTTATATAAAAGTTCGCTTCTTCACAACAGTCGTTTTCTCACCTCGGCATAGTGCAAACACTGCGTGATTTGCCCTCTACACTCGGCTTATCGAAAACGTTCGCTTCTTCGTTGCGTTCTTTTTTGTTTGTTTTAGTAACTTACTCTCTCATATATCAGTTTATTATCACGGGTGGCAGTTTCAGCGGCGTATGGGCGTAGTGAACCTTCCTCTATCAGGTCAACATTGCGACCAAGCAGTTTCTGCAAGTCCATCAGCATTCCGCAAAAAGCCAAGCTTTCAGTACGGGTTGCGTCTTGAAGTAGTCTGCTATAATCTGTGTCATCTCTTGCGTGCTCATAAGGCAAGTTTATTATGTTGTTTTCAATTTGCAAAGGTACACATTTTATTTGGATTAGCGAAATTATTTTTCAACCGCCATTCGGATGGGGCAGTTTTTGAACTGTAGCGCTGTAGCACATAATAAATACGTTGATATGATGCGAGTCGGATAAACTTATCAACGGACAACGAATTAAAACAATCAAGCAATCAATCTTCGTTTCTTTTCGTTATCCTGAAGGTGCAACGGTCACTCCCTCGAAGAATTGTATTCTCAATCCGGACTTCAAAATGGCTGTCAGGTTCTAGCTGCGAGAGAATAAATAAAATGCTCTGTCGCGAACATTCGCATTGCTCTGGATTGCTTCTCAGTCCACTTTTTACCTTTGGGCACGAACACTCCAAATAACTCAACTCATATTCCTTCCCGGGTTCAATCACCCTACCCATATAGGAGGCGTTATTGTATGCTTCGGTATAGATTCTGTCAAAATCCCCATTATACTTGGCATATATTTGCTTATGCATCTGGAGGACATTGCCTTTAACGCACTCTATCGCTTCTTCTCTATAATCCATAGTCATTATCTGTTTGCCGATTTTATCCATGTCATTTTGATGTGGGGAATGCCGTCGAGCATAAAGGTATCGGACGACTGCTTGAATCCTACGCTTTCATAGAACCCTTTTGCATATTCCTGTGCCTCGATATCGATGAGTGTTGCACCGAAATGCTCCACGGCTGCATCGATGGCATGAAGCATGATTTGTTTGCCGTAGCCCTTGCCCCGCTCGGTTGTGATGACTCTACCGATGGAAATCTCCTTCATGTGGGTTCCTGCAGGGCATACACGCGCCAAGGCGACAACCTTGTCTTCGACAGTCAGCCACAAGTGGATGGACTGCTGGTCGTCGCCGTCAAGGTCTTGATAGACGCAGTTCTGCTCGACCACAAAGACCTCGCTACGCACTCTCAACAGTTCGTAAAGCTCGTCGGTAGTCAGTTCGTGGAACGATTTCTTGTGCAATGTTACATCTTGTCTCATTTCTCCAAGTAGTCGAATAGATTTATCGTCCCTGCGTCGTTTTGGATATCAAGATTGGGGACATACTCCACCATTTTTGTAGAGCCGCTGGCTTTATCGACGTTGAAATAGACCAGTGCGCCGGTATAACTGCGGAACACCACTTGATAGGCAGAGTCGGTCTCCTCGCCCATCTCGAGAGTCATGATGTCTGGGTTGTCTTCGGCTATGCTCCAGTCGTACGCGCTGTAGCAATAGTTGCTGACTCCTTCGTATGCCATTTCTTTTGTTATGGTGTTCTTTGATGCGTTGGAACCGCAGGAACACAAAAACAAGACTGTTAATGCAAATAATAGAGCAATTTGTTTCATAGATGATCTTAGAGTTAGTATTTATATCATGTTATAGATTCTTTCTGAAGAGGGCGACCAGTTAGCAATAGTCATAGTGCCTTTATTGTCTTTTGTAGTTCATCAAGAAATTTGGCTGCATGCCCACCATCCATCTGAGCATGATGGAACTGGAAAGACACAGGAAGCGTTGTTCTTAACATCCCTTTGCGATACTTTCCCCACATCACCATAGGATTACTGAACTGGTCCGTATATTGGTTGACGATACAATCGAGTTCGGTCTGTATCATTGCTGATGTGCCGATAACCATACATTCCTCATGGAATGAGCTCTTGCACTCATTGGCACTCTCTGCAGTCAGTTCCTGATAATCATTGGCGAACTGCTGTAGGTCATCCGAATAGGGAATGTCGCAAGAGTTGATACCCCCTTTGCTATTATTCACGATGACATTGATGGCAAGTTTGTCGTATTGGAACAGCTTACCATGCTCAGGTAGAATATAAAACTCCTTGATACCTCTGGTGGCTGTGCCAATGCACCAGCACATTAACGTATTGAACTTGATGCCCATTCGCTTGCTGGTTCTGACAATGTGGCCCACATCAAGTGTCTTTACCAAAGTGACCATCGGCATGGGTGATGACATCCACAGACGGAATGCTTCAGCCCGGATGCTGTCTTGGGGAGTTATCTCGGTTTTCATGCTTCGTCGGTTGTCAGAATATCCTGTCTCCGTTTTTCACCTGCATCGAAGGTTGTAGTAGCACTACGCCGCCTGTGCTTTCGCTGCCAAGGATGCGCACCTCGCTCTTCACCGAGCCGATGTGCATCGGCTTAAGGTTCACGCAGAACACCGCCTGCCGCCCAATGAGTTGTTCGGGATTATAGAGGTCAGTAATCTGTGCCGACGAGGTCTTGGTGCCGATTTCCTCGCCCAAGTCCACCGTGAGTTTGTAAGCCGGATGGCGGGCCTTTTTGTTGACATCCACCGCAACAATAGTGCCAATGCGCACATCCACTTTGTCGAAGTCTTCTACTGTTATCTCCATAACATTTTCTTTAATTAATTTTTTGTTGACGATTAAACTGCCCGTCGGTTGTCCCATATTGACGTAAAGTTCGCCTATGTTATTGTACGCCTCCGAGTTCTGCGGGTCTCGCTGAATTATCTTCTCGTATATGCCTATTGCCTGGGGCGGGGTTTCGGCCCGCTGGGCTTATTGATATAGCTCTTTAATATTCATATTTCGATAACGCAACATCGCAATGATTATTGTGCCCGACTCCTTCAATAAAGAAGAGAATGCCCCCATCGGATTTACAATTCATACCTCCAGTGTCCATATCGGGCAGAATACGCTTCCGCCGCTGGCGGCAAGAATCATTCCGACCATTCATCCTTGCCGAAATAGTGCTCCCCCAGGCGGTCGGCTCGCCGCTCGGCCCAGAAGTCCTCGTGGCGATGACGCACTTGCAGCCTCAGGTCTTTTGATAACCCTCCTCAGAGTGCACCGGAGTGTATTACGCTTTTTTGCGGAACTGCAAGGGGGTTGTGCCGGTCTGTTGACGAAAGAAACGGATAAAGAATGAGGGAGTGGAGAAGCCTAGCGTTTCGGCAACCTCGGCCACTGGCATCTTTGTGTGGTGCAGCAGTACCTTGGCTTCACGCACCAAAGCACGGTCAATCCACTGCAAAGCTGTCATTCCGCTATGTCGTTTCACCATAGTGCTAACGTATCCCGCTGTAACACATAGGCGGTCGGCATAGTAGTCGATGGGATGTTTCACCCTTCCTTCTTGTGTGAGGAGTTGCAGAAAGCGATGCATAAAGGATTCTTTTTGTGCCGGGGCCGACACGTAACTGAGACTTTGCACATCGAGTATCAGGGAATCAAACAAGCGTGCCACAATGTCTGTAGGGGCATCCCCTCGTTTCGACTGTAGGGTGATTAGGTCAATATATTTCTCTATTCTCAATTGGGTACCCTCATCGCAACGAGCCATAAAGCATTCCTGCCGCCCTTCGCCCGTCGGCATTTGGGTAAACGTCACAAGACTGACAACACAATCACATCCCAACCTGTTGACAATGGCCAATGAACCGGGTATGGCTAACGCGATGTCGCCCGGCTCCAGGTGATATTCTTCCAAGTCAAGCTCCAAATCTATCGTTCCGCGGTGCACCATCAGGATTCGGCCTTCGGCGAGGCGGTAGGGTTGGCCTTCGAGAAAGAAGGAGAGGTTTTGCTGCATCGGTGCGTGGAAGTTGAATCCGTAATCTCCGGCACGACGGAAGCCGTGGTGCGAGAGCTCAGTGGATATTTTCCCCGTGTCAAAGTTTCGTATTGCCATCTCGGTGCTTTTTTGTGCTATTATAACGCTCTGTTTCTTCGTTTATTGTACCGTTAGTTAAGGATATGGATATTTTTGTCTTGTATTGTGGTATTTTATTTTACAGAATGACAGTAATTTTGCAGCCGAAAATCAAATCAGTTCAACAACGAAAAACGAGATTATGAAGGTATTCAGATTTTATTGCAGGTACTGGTCAGCTATTGGAGGCTTAATTTTCGTACTGTTGGCTTTCTTTGTCGGCCTGATGCCGGACTTGGTTCCCGCAACACAGCGGCTGACGATCCTGCTTTTTATGGCGTTGCTCTTTCACCAGTTCGAGGAGTATGTGTTTCCCGGCGGTTTCCCTGCTGCTGCCAACCGCGCCCTCTTTGGTGAGAAAGATGACATTGCCCGTTATCCTCTGAACGAGCTGAGTGCAACGATTGTCAACACATTCCTTGCCTACACACTCTATATCATCGGCATTTTCTGCCACAACTGCTTATGGCTGGGCATATTCATTGCCTACTTCACGATGGCGCAGGTGCTGATGCATTGCTTGAAACTGAACATCTCGCTCAAGGCTTGGTATTCGCCGGGATGCCTTTCCTCTCTTTTTATTATGCTGCCGATGGGTGTGTATTATCTTTGGTATGTCGCCACCCATTTCACTGTGCCGCACTACTACTGGTGGGGCCCTATAGTGGCATTCCCCTTTGCGTCAGTTGTGATGATACTGCTCCCCATCCTGACCTGCCGCAGCCGTAATACAACCTTCGGCTTTGCACGGTATCAGGCAGAGGAGTTCGATGTCAAACACGGCATTGCCACACTTTGGCGCAAACAATCGTAATGTGTAATCTATAACAAAGAAAAGACATGTGTAAATTCATCAAACATTATGCACTGGAGATTTATACAGTGCTAGCAATGCTCTTTATGGTAATCACCTCGATGATGGACGGGTTGTCCGTTGTTCAGCGATTCGTGGTGGTGTTCAATTTCCTCTTTATCCTGCACGAATGGGAAGAAGGTGCATACCCTGGTGGCTTTATTGATTTGATTTCAAGCCTTATTGGAAAGAAACTGAACGACGATTTGCGCAGGGCAAGCAGAATACCCACAAGCATTCTGTTGATATCGATAACCCTTGTGCCGTTCATATTCGACGATACCGCAATGTTCGCTGTTTCTATTGCCACTTTTGGCATTTTCGAAGGTTTGGTACACACTTTAGGCATCATGTTATTCCGATTAAAGAGAAAATATACCCCCGGAATGGCTACAGCATGGGTCGAGGCCGCTGTCGGTATTTCTCTCTTGTGGTATCTCGCCAGCAATCATCTTGCCTCTTGGTACGACTACGTATTGGGCATCATCATATTCTTTGCGGCTTTTGTCACCATGCAGAAGACACTTACCATGATGGTCGGAATACGTTACAGAGACTTGCCCCGAATGCTGAAGAGTCACTTGAGAAATTGAACTTTATAACCATTTCCTTAATTCAGATGCCCACCGCGAGCACAGCCTTCAAATCCCGGTGGGCATCAAGTGTATGGCCGCAACGAGTCAACTTGGTTGATTCCGGCCTCAAACAACTACAGCGTAAAGCGATAATCCTCATAGTGTAAAAAAAATGAGGCCGCGAGAATTCTCGCGGTTTTTTGTTTCGCTGTAGCACAATACAAAAAAGATGATTGTTGTCAATATCATATCCGCCGCTGGCGGCAAGAATCATTCCGGCCATTCATCCTTGCCGAAATAGCGCTCCCCCAGTCGGTCGGCTCGCCGCTCGGCCCAGAAGTCCTCATGGCGGTGACGCACTCGCGGATTCAGCCCCAACGCCTGACTGACAAGGCTTCCCAGCCCCACTACGGGCAGATATAGCCAACCCCACCGCTGGCTGTCGACCGTGTGACCGTATTCGTGTCGATAGATATTGAACGGGCTGTGCCTTGCATATTTCTCAAAGTCGCCGCCCACTCTGTCGGGAATCCACATATTCACAAAGCACCCTATCGAAATTCCCACATAATTATGCGCCTTACGGCTTCGGCCTGTGGCAAATACCACCCCGTCCAGAATGTCCACCCGCTCAACCTTCCCCAGCACATTGAGGCCCTGGGCCACCCAATAGCCAACCTCCAGTTGCGGCAGCTCCCACGTAAAGCGGGTCAAGGCCTGCACCAATCCACGCATGGGTCGCGTGTCGAATCGGTAGCGCCCCGTCAGCAAGTCCCACCCCTTGACCGGATGGGTCAGCAGCCCCGCAAAGGTAACGATGAGCGTAATGCCTTTCATGCCGAAAAACAACCAGCCCACCACACTCAGCCAATCCATCTGGGCATGAACCAACATCCAGCCCACATACCACATCACGCCGTCCAGCCACAGCCCAACAAACAGTATGTCCGGCTCGATATAGTCGTGTTTCACATATTTCAAGTATTTCGACATTCCAACAACCCATAACGCCGCACCTCGCTTTTTATTGTCCACACACACCCGCCAACCCGATACAGCCGCAGAACACTATAAGCCACAGCCCCATTCAGCAAACCACACCTCACCCCAACCCTATCCGACCGCAGTGCACAAAAGCGACAACCCCAATCCCCAGCCCACTCACCTACAGGGAAGGTTCGCTGTAGCTTCGAAGTAGGTTCGCTCCTACCCCGCCCGCCAAGAGAACAGTATTTTTCAAAGAAATAGTCGGCCACCTCCCCTATTGCGACCTTTATCACGAATGCTTAAACCCAAATCAATCATCAAAAATATCAGATATCACAATGTATTTTAGACACACTCTCTTGTCGATTATCAAAAGATTATTGTTATATCAAAAAAAACATGTATTTTTGCATCCAAATTATTCTGCTACACATGAATGAAACTTCGATTCAGAGATGTACACAGGAACACTTAAGCCTGTATGGTGAGATATATGCTGCCGCCTTTGCCGGTGAGCCCTGGAACGACCACTGGACGGTGGAGGACGCCACCACCCATGTGGGCGAAATACTCGAGAGCCGGCAGTCCTACGGACTTGAATATCTGGTTGACGGACAGGTGGCGGCTTTCATCCTGGGCTCCTCGATGCTTTTCCACTACGGGCGAACATTCGAAATCAATGACCTTGCCGTATCTCCCAAATACCAGGGTCAAGGCATCGCCTCACTCCTGCTCGACAGGCTGATTGACGACCTCAAAAAGCAAGGCATCAAGGGGTTCCACCTCATCACCGCCGCCCAAGGCACTCTACCCGCATTCTACGAAAGGCACGGTTTCAACAAGGAGCATCGCGTGATTCTGATGGGAATGGAATAAACTCAATAACAAGAAATTCAAATTATCATTTTACATTATAATCGATTTATCATGAAACAAAAAAGCATTATCTTTCTGCTTGTTGTCACCTTGGTGTCGCTGACCGCCATCTTTGGATGCAAAAAGACAGAAAACCCTACCCCCGAAAGGCCACACACCGACACAACCCCTACCGACACAATTACTCCCGAAGAGCCCCCCGCAGACAATATCTATCAGTTCAAAGTGCTCGACGGGCAGGGAGACTCCGTCTCGCTTTCCCAATACAAAGACAAAGTGCTGCTGGTGGTAAACACGGCCACACGGTGCGGCTACACCCCTCAGTACACCGACCTTCAGCGTATATATGACGCCTACAAGGACAGAGGCTTCGAAATCCTCGACTTCCCCTGCAACCAGTTTGGCGCACAGGCTCCCGGCTCATACGACGACATCCACAACTTTTGCACCGGCAACTACGGCATCACCTTCCCCCAGTTTGCCAAAATCAACGTGAACGGTTCAAACGCCTCGCCCCTCTATGTTTGGCTCAAGAGTAAGAAGCCCGGCGACATACAATGGAATTTCACCAAATTCCTTGTCAACCGCAATGGAGAAGTGATTAACCGTTTCGAACCCAACAACCCCATGTCGGCAGTAGAAAGTGCCGTGAAGAAGGCCCTCTAACGCCCTTGCCAACTTGATATAGGCATGAAAACAACGCAAACCCTGTTGATGGCTGCCATACTTGCGGCATGCAGCCTTTTCGCCACCTCGTGCCGCAACGCCGCAAAGGTAGTCCCCGCCGTTACCCCCGAGACCGATTGCAGCCAGTTTGTCGTCATAACCGATGTGGTGCCCGACGCCATATTGGAAATACGATACTACAGCACATACAACTTTGTGGGAGCCCGCGTTGACGGCTACGAAGAGCCCCTCGCCCTCATGACCCGACAGGCCGCCGACAGCCTGAAAGCGGCCAGCGACGACCTGCGCCGTCAAGGCTACTGCATCAAGATTTTCGACTCATACCGCCCCCAGACGGCTGTCAACCACTTTGTCCGTTGGGCCTCCAATCTGGCCGACTCGGCCATGAAGCCCTACTTCTATCCCAACGTGGACAAATCTAAACTTTTCGAACTTGGCTACATAGCCGAAAAAAGCGGCCATTCTCGCGGCTCGACTGTCGACCTCACCATTGTCGACATGTCCACCGGCAAAGAAGTGGATATGGGCGGCGTGTTCGACTGGTTTGGCCCTGAAAGCCATCCCGACTGCGGCGGCAACCCCGAGACAATGGAATACCGCCCCAACGACACCCTGACCGCACAGCAGTTTGCCAACAGGATGTTGCTGAGAAGCACCATGATGCGCCACGGGTTCATCCCCATCGACTGCGAGTGGTGGCACTTCACACTGGACAACGAACCCTTCAAGGACACCTATTTCTCCTTCCCCGTGAAGCGCCTCGACAACCATCCCACCCAACAGTAATCGGAAAAAACAACATTCACCCTCCGGAACCGGTCGCCAAAGCAACAAGGCAACCGGTTCCTTTCGTTTAGCACCCAACGATTACCATTTTAATTAACCGATATACAAATAAATGTATTCGTTTAACTTTGAAAGATGTCCATTAGGAAAAACCGACATATAAATAAATGTATTCTTTTCTTCTGCTCCATTATCCGTTCGATTCGTCCTTCCTTCGGGTACTTTCCGCCATTGCCCCAACTCCGCTTTCTCTTCACCTATTAATAACCCCTTAATAAGCTTTTTTTCACCACGATGGTGAAGAAGTATTAAAAGAGTGGTGGGTTGAAGCTGAAAGGCAAACGAAGGTGGAACAAACCCAAAGACCGATTGGAAATAAACGAGATAGAATCCCGGTTGCAAGTGCAACACGAAAATGAAAAAAGAGCAACAAAAAACGCGGCAGGGCACAATAAAAATAGGACTTTTCCGTTAAAAAAGAAAAAAGAAACAATATGATTATTACTACTACTCCGACCATTGAAGGTCGCCAAATTACGGAGTACCACGGTGTGGTATTCGGGGAAGTGATTGCCGGAATCAACTTTGTGAAGGATTTCTTTGCCGGAATACGCAATATTGTGGGCGGACGTTCAGTCTCGTACGAAGAAGAGCTTACCAAAGCCAGAAATGCCGCCATAAAAGAAATGGAGGACCGCGCCGCACGGTTGGGCGCCAATGCCGTGGTGGGTGTGGATGTGGACTATGAGGTGCTTGGCGGCGACAACGGGATGTTGATGGTGTCGGCATCGGGAACGGCTGTGACAATTAGATAGTAGCATATAATAACGACCACAATGGACAAGGTAAAACAATATATTGAGGAGAATCAAGAGAGATTTCTGGACGAATTGTTTTCACTTATCAGGATACCCTCGATCAGCGCCGAGCAGGAACACAAGGACGACATGGTGCGCTGCGCCGAACGATGGAAAGAGCTGCTATTGGCCTCGGGTGCCGACAAGGCAGAACTGATAGAGACCAGCGGCAACCCGCTGGTTTATGGCGAAAAGATGGTGGACCCGAAGAAAAAGACAGTGCTGGTGTATGGACACTACGACGTAATGCCTGTGGCACCTCTGGAACTGTGGAACACCGAACCATTTGAGCCTGTGGTGAAAGACGGCAAGATATGGGCACGCGGCGCCGACGACGACAAGGGACAAAGCTTTATGCAGGCCAAGGCCTTTGAAACCATGATGGCACTGGAGATGCTTCCCTGCAATGTGAAATTCCTGCTGGAGGGCGAGGAAGAGATTGGGTCGCCTGCCTTGAAGCAATGGATTGACAACCCACAGAACAAGGCCAAAGTGATGGCCGACGTGATAGTGGTTTCGGACACCGACATGGTGAGTGCCGAAATACCCAGTATCACAACGGGACTGCGAGGATTGGTGAAATTCGAGATGAAGCTGACCGGACCTGACCACGACCTGCATAGCGGTGACTTTGGCGGGACGGTAGCCAACCCCATCAACGAACTGAGCCGAATGATAGGCACAGTGCTGGACAAGGACGGACATATCACCATTCCGGGTTTTTACGACGATGTGCTGACCTGCAGCGACGAGGAACGCGCCTTGATAAACAAAGCCCCATACAATGAAGAGGAATACAGGAAAAGCGTGGGTGTGACGCGGCTGCAGGGCGAAAAAGGATACACCACATTGGAAAGGATAGGGATTAGACCCACTTTTGACGTGTGTGGCATACAGGGAGGATATAGCGGCGAAGGTTTCAAGACTATAATTCCTTCGGTGGCGTGGGCCAAACTGTCATTCCGGCTGGTGGCCAACCAAGACCCTGAACGCATAGCACGGATAGTGGAAGAATACTTCCGCAGCATAGCACCCGAGAGTGTGAAACTTGAGTTTACCTACTATGAGAAAGGGATGCCATACGTATGCCCCATCGATATGCCGGAATACCAAGCCGCGGAGGCCGCGTTTGGCGACACCTACAGCATGCAGCCGATTCCCGCCCACAGCGGATGCTCGATTAGCATAGTGAGCGATTTTGAGCAGAAACTGGGACTGAAGAGCATACTGCTGGGATTCGGGCTGGGAGCCGACAACATTCACGCCCCCAACGAGAACTACAGGATTGACCGTTTCAAGAAAGGAATTGAGACCGCTGTGGCATTCTTCCAACACTATGCCGCACAATAGGCTGCATAGTGCAGATAGGGCAACAAAGATGATTATTAACTTAAAACAATATACATAATGAAAGACGTAAAAGGCTATATAGAAGCCAATAAAGAGAGATTTCTTGAAGAATTGTTTGAACTGATACGCATTCCGTCGATTAGTGCCGAGAGCGAGCATAAGCCCGACATGGTGCGCTGCGCCGAGAAATGGAAAGAACTGCTGATGGCCGCAGGATGCGACAAGGCAGAGGTGATGCCGTCGGAAGGGAACCCGGTGGTGTATGGCGAGAAAACCATTGATGCCACAAAGCCCACTGTGCTGGTGTATGGACACTATGACGTGATGCCCGTGGCACCTCTGGAGCTGTGGAAAACCCAGCCTTTCGAGCCGGTGGTGAAAGACGGCAAGATTTGGGCTCGCGGTGCCGACGACGACAAGGGACAGAGCTTCATGCAGGCCAAGGCCTTTGAATATATGGTGAAAACCGGACAATTGCCCTGCAACGTGAAATTCATGCTGGAAGGCGAAGAAGAAATAGGATCGCCAAGCCTTTACGGATTCTGCGAGAAACACAAAGAGATGCTGAAAGCAGACGTGATACTGGTTTGCGACACCAGCATGATTGCCAGCAATGTGCCGAGCATAACCAGCGGACTGCGCGGACTGTGCTATTGGGAGGTGGAGGTGACCGGTGCCAACCACGACCTGCACAGCGGTATATACGGTGGCGCAGTGGCCAATCCTATCAACATACTGTGCAAGATGATTGCCGGACTGCACGACGAGAACAACCACATCACAATACCTGGATTCTACGACGATGTGCTGGTGATAAGCGACGAGGAGCGTGCGTTGATGGCTAAGGCTCCGTTTGACGAAGAGGCCTACAAGAAAGAGCTGGACATCAAGGCAGTGCACGGAGAAAAGGGCTACACCACCAAGGAACGCACGGGCATACGTCCATGCCTGGATGTTTGTGGCATCTGGGGCGGCCACACCGGCGAAGGCTCGAAGACGGTACTTCCCAGCAAGGCTTACGCCAAGATTTCGACCCGACTGGTGGCCAACCAGGACTTCAACAAGATAAGCAAGATGTTCAAGGATTATTTCGAGAGCATCGCCCCCGACTGCGTGAGAGTGAAGGTGACACCCTGCCACGGCGGTGCCGCATACGTGAGTCCGCTGGAAATGAAGGCCTATCAAGCTGCCGAAAAAGCCATGGAGACCACCTACGGAACTCGCCCAATACCCACCCGCAGCGGCGGAAGTAGACCCATCGTGGCCGGATGTGAGAAAATACTGGGCACAAAGAGTATACTGATGGGCTTCGGCCTGGGCAGCGACGACATTCACGCTCCCAACGAGAATTACCCACTGGAACAATTCTTTAAAGGTATTGAGACGATACCCTACTTCTATGAATATTTCAGCAAATAAGGGTGACAGATTCTCGGATTCGCCAGCATCTCTAAAACAAGTAAAAGACAATTAAAACACATTCCCTAAAGGGATATTTGAAATTAAAGTAAAGAATTAAAAGAGAAACACAGAATGAAGAAAATCATTTTTATAGCACTGATGGCACTGATTTCCGTACCCGCCATGGCCCAGCACAACGGGCACAATTGCGGTAACTGCCCCCACCACAAACAACATCAAGCACAGAAGGCCCAGAGCAAGCAATGCTGCGACCAGCAAAAGCCCAAGACCATCAACGGAATGGCCGCTGAAATTGTGGAAGCATTCCCGGCAGCTAAGAGCGTGAAAAAGGAGAAAAAGTGGACGGTGGTGTATGACGCCAAAAGCAAAGTGCTGGGTTATGCTGTATATTCCAAACCCGCGAGCGATGGAATCAAGGGTTTTAACGGTGAAACTCCAGTGATGATTGCATTGGACGCAAACAAGAAGATTGTGTCGGTGACGCTGCTGGACAACAACGAGACCCCTGGATATGTGAGCCGAGTGATTGAAGCCGGACTACTGAAAAGCTGGAACGACATGAAAGCGGACAAAGCCCTCAAGAAGAAGGTGGACACCGTGACCGGAGCAACCTTTAGCTCGAAGAGCATTATTGAGACCGTTCAGGCCACTTTGAAGACTTTATAATAGATGATAAAGTACAGAATATTCGACAACATGGAGCGCTGCACTGAAGAAGAAGTGCAGCGCTTGCTGTTGGAAATGGACGAGAAAAGGCGCGATGAGGCATTAAGATATAAGCACCTGGCTGGGAGATTTGCCTGTCTGAAATCATACGCAATGCTGTGGGAAATGCTGAGAGAAGACCATGTGATAGAGCCTGGGCAATTGCCTGACTTTGTTTATAATCCTCACGGGAAACCACGGCTGGCCGATGTGGAGGGCGTACATTTCAACATAAGCCACTGCCCACACGCAATTGCCGTGATGACAGGAAACATGGAAGTGGGAATTGACGTTGAACGATACGTATCGCCCAGCGAGTCACTGCTGAACTACACCATGAACGATGACGAAATAGCCGAAGTGAAGGCTGACGCTATGGCGGAACGGGCTTTTGCCAGACTGTGGACGAGGAAAGAGGCTTTGGGAAAGCTGTACGGTACAGGTCTGACAAAGAGTATGAAGGTGATGCTGAATGACATCGACAAAGACATAGTGTTGAGGACTTGGGTGAACGAAGAAAAAAAATATGCCTGCACACTAGCGTACTACCGTCAGGATGCAGGCACGGAAATAGACGATACCGTAAAAGGTTGAAGCCTATTCCTGCTTAGGTTGTTCAGCAACAACAGTGAAGTCTATTTCGTCGACACGCTTGTACGCACCAAGAAAATCCATGTATCCAACACGGAGGGTAATAACGCCTTCGGGGATGACGGGCGTAATGATGTATACACCGGCATCGCGGTCATGACGGAGGGTGCACGTTGAGTCATTCAGAGGTTTAATAATAAGATAGTTAGAATTAACACCCTTAATTGACACTTTAACCCTGTTTTCGACATTGTAGACCAAAGTCTTGGAAGCCGGCTCCAGGATTGTGACGGGAGATTCCGACTGGTCACTTTTAGACTGAGTTGTCTGTGAATTTGCAGCAGACGTTTCAGGCTGCTGGGCAAAGGCCCAAGCGGAAAGACTTGCAAAGACAAATAAGAATAGCAGTTTTTTCATAGGATTATAATTTTTAATGTTATTTTTTCGAGAGGTATTGAACTATCGTGCGAAAAGTTTCAGCATCTTCATCTTCTTCTCACCCACCTTGCCACTGTAAGGATGCTCGCGCAAGGAAAGGTTGAAACGATGGGAACCGTAGAGAACGGTGGAGGGGTGAGTGAATTCGCGAAATCCCCAGATGCCATGGTATGCGCCCATGCCCGAATGGCCAGTACCGTTGAACGGAACCCCTTTAACCATTAGATGTATGCAAACCTCGTTGACACAGCCACCGCCATACTGCTGGCTTTGCATCACGCGACGAGCCCATCGCTTGTTCTTGGTAAAGAGATAGAGTGCCAACGGATGCTCACGGAGAGAGATGGTGTGGAGGAGTTGGTCGATTTGGCTATCGGGGAAAGGAACCACAGGAAGCAACGGACAGAAGAGTTCCTGCTGCACGATGGGTTCATCAACACCGACGGGATAGATGACGGTGGGCTCATATTTGCACAACTCACGGCTGCCATTGCCACCAAATACTATCCGGTCACGGTATTTATCGGCCAAATCGGTACACTTGCTCCAAGCGGCCTCGGTTATAAGACGGGGATAGTCGTTATTGGACAAGGGCGTCTCCCCTATTTGACGGACAAAGGCTTCCTTGAGTTCGGCGATGAACGGCTCTGCCACTTCCTGCGCAACTGCCACTTGGTTGATGTTAATGCAAATCTGACCGGCATTGCACAATTTGAAAAAGGCAATTTTGCGGGCAGCATCTTTCAAATCAGCATCCTTGCGGACAACACACCAGTTGCCCGTTTCGCCCCCCAATTCGAGAGCTACAGGGGTGAGGTTGCGAGCCGCGGCAGTCATAACATGTTTGCCCACAGAAGGAGAACCAGTGTAGAATATTTTATCAAAACGCTGAGCCAGACACATATCAGCTACATCATGTCCACCATCAATTAAAGTCACATACTCGGGCGGAAATGTTTCGGAAATAAAACGTTTCAATATCGCTGTGCATGCCTTGGATTTCCCACTAGCTTTAATCACTGCAGTGTTGCCTCCTGCCAAACTGGCCGTAAGGACCCCGAGGGTGAGTAGAATAGGGAAATTAAACGGACTAATAATCAATGTTACACCATAAGGCATCTTGTACACCTTTGTGACAACGCTGGGAAAGCACATCAGCCCACTAAAGTGGCACTCGGGTCGAGCCCAACGCCTAAGACCATGTATGGTTTCATCAATTTCAGTAATTGTTGGAACAATATCACATAAAAAGCCCTCCACCGGACTTCGACCGAGATCGGCAGTCAATGCCTGCTGGAATTGTTCGGAATAGGCTTTGACAGCTGACTTGAGTCGTTTCAACTGCGCTATCCGCCATGAAATATCAAGAGTCCTCCCCGAAAGAAAGAAATCGCGCTGTTGCTCAACAATCCCTTTAATATCTTCTTCTGTGTACATGGATACTTATATTAATGCTATAAATGAAATATACCGAAGTGAACGTTTTTACAACTAAAAGATTAGTTATCTTGCACCAGTCGGACACTGTGTCCATTACTACGGGCAGCAGTAGACAAATCATAACCTGTGTGGTACATATAAAGCTCACGTGCAGACAGGTGGTCATAATAAGTTGATGTCCAATAGCAACCATATTCACCAACAAGCGATACTTTCTTTATATCACGGTAGCCGCCAGCTGGAAGAAAAACCGCACCAGCCGCCTGCATACGATTCCACTCGGGAACAGTGTAGGTGTTGGTTGCATATCCGTCAGCAGAGCCATACTGGAAAGCACAACCACTTGGCAACTCCCATTTATCGGGTAAAATGACTAGCCCAGACATACCCTTTCCGTCCGCACCTACATCTTGAATAGTGGCCAACCCCCTTTTGACACCAGCAGAAGGGCGAAAAGAGAATAGATAAGTCCACTCATTGTATGAAAGTGTGCGCCAAAGACCTTTTTTGTTGCCAGCATTGCTGATAGCGTTAAATTGCCCCCAGTCATAATCGGAACCGGATATATCACGATTCACAAAACCATAATATTGACAAGAATCATTAGCCGTATATGGCATCGATTCGTTATATCCTGACGTACCCCAGCCAAATAGATCAATCCATCCAGAATATAATGTATCTATATTCTCATTGGATAGCCCAATGATGTCATACTGATTTGATGCAAAACGCCAAGTATTAGTTGATGCTTGATACTGGAGATTGCCTTTGGCAAAAACAACAGTAACGCTATCATTAACAGAAAACCTTGCATTTATTGCACCCTCAGTGGGATACAATGGACGCTCAACCGGCTCCTCGTTTCTATTACATGAAACGACAACTCCTAATGCAATCAACAAAATAATATATCTTATAAACTTCATAATTATATATAACGAAGAATTGCAATAAAAATTGTAAATATAAATATAATGTATTTCAATATTTAATGGGACGCCACAATTTGAACTAAAGGAATCTCAACTTCAAATAATGAAGATAGAATAGAAATGACAATCAAAGGAAAAACATTAGACTATTCCATTTCTTTATTCAATATTTGAGCATCATTCTGGATAATATTCAGAAAAAGTGTGGTCATCAAACAGTACTATCAATTTAACTATCTTCTTATTCAGGTTTGGCTGAATGGAATCAGATTTTTTTGCAGCCTCATTCATTGAATTCTCGTTGGGTTGAGTTGTTGCACCCTGAGGAGGGATTGTTGCTTTATTATTTACATCCTGACCCGGCATTGAATCAAGTGACAACTCCTCACGAGGAAGTATATTATCAACACTTTGAGCGACACGAGCATCCTCATCTTTACCATTGACAAGAGTGGATTCAGAAACAACGGCATCTCCATTGTTAGAATAATCGCCAGGCTGAGAAAATAAGTCAAATTGTTTTTCTCCATGAACAGCAACACCACTGACAACCTGCTCTTTTTTAGATGCTTCAGGAACAGTTTGTGTGCCATTACTGCTCACATACATTTCGCCCTTCCCAAACATCAACCAATTAATATTAATTTCTGGCCATCGCTTAACAACCTTCATTACAAAATCAAGACTTGGATTATTTCGTCCAGATAAGATATGTGACATACCACTCGGTTGAATACCGATTTCTTCCGCAAACTGTCGAGAAGATTTGTTTTTAGCCTTCAAAAGTAGATTAATTCTATCAACCATAATACAAATATTAAAAATACCATATCAAATCATTTAATGAAAATAGTATATTTATTTGATAACAACACTATTTCACATTAGTAAATGAACATGATTGTGATTACAAAGATACAAATAAATTCTGATACATTTGTAATCAATTTAATTAAATACATTTGTAAATATTATTAATGGCAAAGTAATACATTATGTATTATATAATAATATACTATAAATAAAATATTTATACATTATATACCTATCAATCAAAAGCAATTGGCATCAATTGTGAAATAATTATATTTATACTTTATATAGATAAAGTATATATCTAGTATACAATATACAAACTAGTACATATATTTGATTTCAAACATTTTTAACAGATAATTCACTTGTAATCATATTTACAAATGTAAACCACATAAAACGATTACAGATGTGTATATTATTATACTCTTGTAATTTGTTATTGCATACAAATGTAACCAAAATTATCATGGATTATTTACTTATATACTATGGTTTATTATCAAATAGTATTGTTATCTCAAAGATAACAACAATCCATATTTATGCCACATGCTATCTCTGAAACCACATTGGTATTAATAATAATTGAAGTCCTATAATATTGTATTAGATTCCTTACCGACATTTCATTATTAATATACCTCTACCCTACTTTTAATAAATATTGAAATCAGAATGTTAAATACAACACGAGATAATAATACATAGAAACTCTTCACCATAAAACAATTTCTGTTTTAACATAAAGAGAATTAGCTACCATTGGAACGATGCTTATTTAAATCATACCTGATACCTCATAAGAATAAATAGGTCATCGATGAGATCCTCTTGTTATTACTCTTTCAGGGTTATTTCTTTGTTATTTCAATAATTCTTCTCATTTCTTGTACCAATCACTATAACGACGTTAACTATGTTTGCCTCATCCCTTCATCCCTTTCGAAAGTATCTGATGGAAGCCTTATTCAAATGTTCGTAAATGAAGCAACGTATGCTTGAAACAAAAAGTGATCTGCCTCATATAAAATCAACCGATTCTGGATTATAAGAGAGAAGATGGTTTAGTATTAATTCATCGTTTAAGAGAAATAAAGAATGTTTTTTTATATATATCAATTTATTTATGTATATTTGTATTTTGAAACGATTACAAAATCCCTTATTATATCATTAATATACAATAGAATAAATGGCCGAAAACAAAAACAAAAGTTGGCGTAATAGCTCTAACAAATGGGCATACCTCAAAGTTGCTTTTCATTTCCTGACCACTCCAGGAAAGGTATATGAGATCGCCCATAAGACTAGAGGTTCCAACATGAGAGAACGAATGATACGCGGAAGACTCGTTGAATTGGGCGTTCTAAAGAGAGACAGTAACAACTCTCATAGTAATATCGACCTCGAAAATGGTCACATTTGATTTGCACCCTATAGAATTATTCTTTTTTAATAACAACATCCAAAAATACATTAGCAATCATGAAGAAATCTTTTATTGTCATTTGCATTGTCATGTTTCTTGCTTCCATAGCAACCTCATGCACACATCACACCTGCCCTGCTTACCGTGGCTCTATTGCTGAAGTAGTAGAATAGGCAGCAATTCTTGACAATTTAAATGGAAAAGGTTACCAACACACGCTGGTAACCTTTTTCTTTTGATAGGAATAACCATCTCCTACCCTATTCTTTTCTGATACTGTCTATGTTTTCGAATTGGAGTACTAATATTATATAAACCAAACTATTCCACACAATTATCCAGCATTGACCTAAGCACATCTATACGCGAACGAATCCTTTTTACCTGTTCCTCGAGGAAATCTTCACTATACTTGGCATCACAAAAGCCATTCCCACGAGCCACATAAGCATCATCGTCCACCATATCCACCTCCAATTCTTCATAATTGAACAGCAGCTGTTGCTGCTGTTCAATCTCTTTAAGTATCTCTTGTTTTGTCATTCTTAGTGAATGAATTATAGTCCTATCTTTTCATTCACAATCTTGATAATCTCTGCCTCTTCCTTGATGGCACGGGCTTCCAGAGCAGCCGCCTTAGCTAAGATATCATTCTTGAATGCCTCATCCTTCAGTGAACTTGCATTGATTTTCACATTCAGATGTGCTCCCATTACTGCACTGCGGGCTGCCAAAGCGCCAACGCCGCCGTCAGTAACACTTGCTGGATTGCCCCATTCCACCATAGCACGGCACACCTCAAATGCCTCAAAACTCTTCTGCATTGTCTGGAAAGGAACTTCTGTTGCAAACTTTGTTGCCTCCTGGATAGCGGCACTACGCGCAGCCTTCTCTTCATCGGTCTTTTTAGGCAATCCGAATGCGTTCATTATCTTGTTGAAAGCATTGGTATCTTCATCCACTAAATGAAGTAATTCTGTCTTCAACATCTGACCCTTTACAGCCACATCACTATATTTCTCCCACTCATCATCATATGCAGCTTTGCCACCAGTCAGATTGGCAACCATAGTACCCAACGAAGCTGCCAAAGCGCCCATATATGCACTCACGCTTCCACCTCCGGGAGCAGGGCTCTCGCTTGCCGTCTCGTCACAGAAACCTGTGCAGGTCAAGTCCACCAGTTTTTTCTGACTGTGATCTTCGATCAAGAATTCAATCACCTTCTCCTTCGGGTCGAAAGGTTTCAAGTCATCCAACCCCATGCTCTTTATTGCCACCTTCATGATTTCGTCCTCGCTTACGCCAAGACTGCGCTGCTGTTTGGCCAAATAATACTTTCCAGCATCAATCAAAACACTCTTGGGAATAAGTCCGACGATTTCGCAACCGGTGACGCGGAGTCCACGGTTAGCGGCACAACGGCACACCTCATCAAAGCACAGATGTACGGGAGCCACCTTAATGCTGGTAATGTTCATCGACACCTGGGCAATACCGTAATCTTCTATAAACCAACCAATGGCTTTCGTTCCCTTCAGCGTACCCGGAATCATAATTGTGTTGCCCTTCTCATCCTTCATTATCTTACCGCTGGGCTTTCCTCCCTCGCGTTGCGGACGGCCCTTCTCTCTCACGTCAAAAGCCACAGCGTTGGCTCTGCGTGTGCTGGTGGTATTCAGGTTGTAGTTGATAGCCACAAGGAAGTCGCGTGCGCCCACCTGTGTGGCTCCGGTCTGTGCCACATGGTCGTTCCACTCATTGGGTCCGAAATCGGGTTTCCATTGTTCACTACCCAAACGGCTGCTCAAGCTCTCATACTCGCCAGTACGGCAGTAGGCCAAATTGCGACGCTCAGGTTTAAATGCTGCGTTCTCATAACAATAGATGGGGATATTCAACTCTTCGCCCAGACGTTTACCAAGCTTATGGGCATATTTCACCACCTCTTCCATCGAGATATTGCTCACGGGAATCAGCGGGCACACATCTGTGGCACCCTGTCGCGGGTGTGCACCATGGTGGTTTCTCATGTCTATCAATTCAGCTGCCTTTTTCACCACGCGGTATGCAGCCTCACATGCCTGTTCCGGCTCTCCTACAAAAGTGATAACAGTTCTGTTGGTGGTTTGGCCGGGATCCACATCCAGCAGTTTCACACCGTCCACTTTCTCAATCTCGGCAGTAACCTGATTGATAATATTCATATCACGCCCTTCACTGATATTGGGCACGCATTCGATAAGTTGTTTCATTGTTATTTATATTTATATACTATATATTATTAAACTCCAATACATTGCATCACCCACTGCATTCCTTGCCATTTTTGCAAAGATACACTTTATTTTTGATATTTTCAACATCATTTCGCCTTTCCATTATGTCCCCACACACAATCCGTCCTCCCATAACCCATAACATCACTCCCTACTAGCACCTACTACTCAACCTCTCGTCCATCCCCATCTCTCGAATCTTCTCTGCAATCTTCCATTTCACCCTTGTGTCCAATCACAAATCGGTCAAATGCTGCCAAACTACCCGGTAGCACAAACAGAATCAAAACTATCACTGCCAATCCTCCCACCGACAAACATCCCACTATCGAAGATATCGTATGGTCTTCCACCAGAAACGACATTACCCCTGGAGCCAGCACTATTATCAGCCCCGAAGTCAATATGGTGCGTATCGAGCCTCGGTATGCAGTCTCCAAAGCTTCGCTCACTCCCCGCGTCCTCCGTCCTTCTCTGTAATAGTTGGCAAACAGAATAGCATAGTCTATCGTCGCCCCCATCAATATGCTCTGCACTATCAGATATGCCAGATACAACATTGTCCTGCCTCCCAATCCACTGATAAACACATTCACATACACACCCGACATCACCGTAATCACCAGCAACACCGGCAGCAGCACCGAACGGAATGTCAATGCAACAATCAGGAATATCGCCAACACCGTCAGTAACGTCAGCAGCAACAACTCCCTACTAAAACCCTCTCTCATTTCGTCAAACATAACCGACTCGCCTATCAAGGCATATTCCCCTTCCAGTTCTTCTTCGCAACATTGCCTCAACCGCTTCAAGAAATCGTGAGTCTCGTCACCTTCATCCGCATAGCTTGTCACAATAGCAGCCATCGACCATTCCTTCCCTTTCATTTTCCCAATCCCTTCATCCATCATCCTACTCACATCTGTCAATTTCCCCCTCATCTCCTCATTTACCCATTCTGCATATTCTTCATTCTCCAACAACTCGCCGGTCATAAAGTCCACCATCTCTTCCAACGAACATGTAAGCACTCTCTTCTCTTCTGTCACAACAGCCGTTTCAATCACCCTCTCCACTCTTGGCGTTTCTTTGCTTTCCACCACAACCGTCTTCATTGTGTCCATTGCCACACTAAAGCTGTTATCCACCATTGCCACTGCTCCACTGTCACTCTCCACCGATTCCATAGCCATTTCGGTCACCACCTCCACCATCTTCGGCTGTGCCAAGTATGCACTGTCCATCCGCTGTTTCAATCTCTCCAGCTGCTGCCGCTGATCCACCGATATAAACGATGCATACATTCTGTTGGTCAATATCTTGTCCGTCACATAATGCACAAATTCTATCGGGGTCATCTCCCCCTTTGCCCTTCCGGCCATCCTGTACAGAGTCGCTGCTTGCTTTCCGTCAAATCCCAGATATGCCGACATTTTCTGTGCCGTCATTCTCATCCTCACCGTGTCGTACAAACTCGGCACATACACTCTCTCCACCTTTTTCACCATCTTTCTTTCCTCCGTGCCTGCCACTTTGGCACTATCCTCTACGGCCTCAACTTCCACCTCCTCTTGTTCCACTTCCAACACTTCTGCCACTTCGCTATTCTCTTTGGACATCTCTGGCAATTCCGGCAATTCAACTACAGGACCATCCTGCACAACATTTTCAGTGTTCATCAGTCCAAACACCATTTCCAGCATTTCTGGCGTCAACATCGAATCCACCATCCTTGCCACATCCTCTCCCATCATTGCCGTCATTCCTTTTAACCCATCACACATCTCCTCGGCATTCATCTGTCGCTGCATCAGGCTGGGATACGACACCACCGTATCCACCCTGCCGTCCAACCCCAGCGCGTCTGTCAATCTCCCAATCTTGCTTTCATCCTCATTCCTGTACAGCAGCACCACCGTGTTTTTCCGCGGAAACACCTCGCTTATCTCTGTCGGCCAATTGGTCGAAAACGAAATCTCTGTCTTGTTATGAAGCCAGAATGCCACTCCAAATACTGCCACCCCAACCACTGCCAATGCATATCTATTCCTGCTTTCAAATCTTGCCAGCCTGTCGGTATTGGGCACCACCACCCGCTTCCTGCTCTTCTCTATGGCCTTGTCAAACAGCAACACCAGTGACGGCAACACACCGTACAAACACACCACACTGCACACCACACCCTTGGCCAGCACTATTCCCAAGTCCATCCCTATCCGGAATTTCATAAAGCACAGCATCAACAGCCCTGCCATAGTGGTCAGTGCACTGCTCAGCACCGATGGCGACGCAGCCTGCAGAGCCTTCTTCATGGCCGCTTTCTTGTCCACCGTTCCTTCTCTCCTCATTCGCTCCACCTCCTGTCGGTAGCGGTTCATCAGTATTATGGAATAATCCATCGACAGCACCAACTGCAATATTGCCACTATCGCATTTGTCGTCATCGACACACTCTCCAGCAACACATTGCTACCCACATTCATCACCACCGCCACACCTATTGTGGCCAAAAACAGCAACGGCTCCATCCACGACTCACACATCAAAAACAAGATAACAAACACCAGCAGCCCGGCAATCAAAAAAACCGATACATCTGGCAAATTCCCGTCAATACTGGTCTCCACCACCACCTCTTTTTCCCCGTTCCTTATCTCTCTTGCCACGCCCTTCGGATCCCCGTTGGTCACTATCGTCATATCATACAGCACATATTCCCCCTTCTCCTCCACCGATGTCACCATCTCCACATCTTCCATTCCCGCCAGCATCCTCCTCACACTGTCCTTCTCCTCTCTGGTCAACCCTTTATACATCGCCCGCACACTCAGCATATTTGCCGCATCCTGCCCCAGTTCATCCTTCATGCGGTCCAAACCCTTCTTCATCTCCGAATCCCGTGGCAGATACTTTGTCATATCTGTGTTCACATTCACCCTCGGCACCATCACACCGCACACCACAGCCAACACCAACATCAGCCCCAACAGCCAATGTCTCCTTTCAACCAGAAAGCCACAGAATATGTTGTTCTTCTTCAATTCAGTCACTTACAATACCACTAACAATGTTAATTAGTTTGCAAAGATAAACAAATTCTTTCACATATCACTCCTGTTCTCTCATCCCCTGTTCCCTTTTCACCCAAACTCTACTCAATAGCCCCCTCCCATCCAACGCCTGCACTCTCCTGCATCCACTTTTAACTGCCCTGGAAGTATAGTTACAAATATAGATATAGGCATCAGCCACCTAAACAAATACGCCCTATATGGACATAAACATATCGTTCTTACATCATTTTAACTGTTTTCCCAACAGCTTCGATGAGACTGAGATTTATCCCATTTCGGTCGATATGGTTTGTAGCCTGCCCTCTTAGGCAACGACCATTGGACAGTCTCCGCTAGTCCCCTCTCGAGGAGTACGGCGAAGACGGGGGTATGTATCCCCCAAAAATACAGAAAGTCTTTATATGTGGAAGAGATATTCGTGCTGGTTCCGTCAGCGGAATACATACCTCGCCACTGCAGTGGCACCCCTTTCTAAAGGGGAGAATGGTATGTCAAGGTTTATTGTTGGCCAGTTTTTTCCGCAGGGCGGCGATTTCTGCTTTGAGGAGGCGGTTTTCCTCTTCAAGGGCCTGCATCCGACTGTCTTGTTGTTGGCGGTAAGAGGTGCGGGCGGCATGCATCCGTTCCTTTACGCCCCCCTCAGACACAAACCTACTCTCCAAGTGATGCAGATAGGAGTCGGCCATCTTGTCGGTAATATGGCAAAGGGTGATGGCCATATTGCAGAACTCCTCGGCCGATAGGGTCTCCGCCAAATGGCAGTAGTCGTCGCTGGTGTTATGCTCCCGGCAGAAGGCCAACATCTTCTCAAAACGCGGGTGCTTTTTGTCCCAAAGCGGCAGGGAATGTTTTTTCAGATAGTCCTCATAGTCCTCTCTCAGCTCCTGAAGGCTGGCGCGTCCCACGTTCACCAGTTTCACTTCTGTCTCGCTGCTGGTCATGGCTGCCTCGCTGCCCTCCACAATATTCTGCTTGCCGCTACGTGCAGCCTGGGTCATCTGGTCGACGGTGCGGTCGCCATAAGGCGGAAGGAAACGCTTACAGAACCTGTCGGTCAGAACAACCAGAACCTCGCTTTTCTGGTAAAGGTGGAGGCTCCTGTAGTCCGGCACTCGGCGGAAGATGCTGTTTTGCTGGGTGGGCATGGGGTTGATTTTTTTAGTTTAAAAAGTATTTCTAGTATGTCTAGTATTACTAGTCATACTAGTTTTACTAGCCATACTAGAAATACTATTATTCATTGCTGTTTACCACAACTGGGCGCGCAGCTCGGGTGCCAGATACATGGCGCAGCCGGGCTGTATACCGAAGGCTTCGAGGAACTCGGTGACGTGCGGCAGTGTAGCATTCACACGGTTCTCAGCCAAGCTGTGAACGTCGGCAGCGGTGAGCTGCAGTTTCATTTCCTCACGGATGTTGCTGGCCCAAACACCGGCATAGGCCAGGAAGAAGCGCTGGGCAGGAGTGAAGCCGTCCATCTTCTTCTCGTTCACCTGACGTTTCTTCAGAGCATTCTGCAAAGCCTGATAGCTGATATGCAGACCGCCGTTGTCGGCTATGTTCTCACCCAGGGTGAGCTTGCCGTTGGCATAGACCTCGGGGTCGTCGCTAATCTTGACTTTATTGAACCAGTCAACCAGCACCTGTGCGTTCTTCTGGAAACGGGCGGTATCCTCGGCCTCCCACCAGTCGTTCAGGTTGCCGTTCTTGTCGTAGTGGCGGCCCTGGTCGTCGAAACCGTGGGTCATCTCATGACCAATCACCACTCCAATGGCACCATAGTTGAAAGCATCGTCGGCATTCATGTCGAAGAAGGGTTTCTGCAGGATGCCTGCGGGGAAACAAATCTCGTTGGTAGTGGGGTTGTAGTAGGCGTTGACCGTCTGCGGAGTCATGCCCCATTCGGTCTTGTCCACAGGTTTGTCAATCTTCGACACCATATAGGCGATGTCGAACTGGTTGCTGCGGATAACGTTAGCGAAGTAGCTGTCGTTCTTGATTTCCAAACCGCTATAGTCGCGCCACTTGTCGGGATAGCCCACCTTCACCATAATGGTGGAGAGTTTTTCAATAGCGCGCTGTTTGGTGCCCTCGCTCATCCATTGTGCATCGTGGATGCGCATGGCGAAAGCCTCTTTCAGGTTGTTCACCATCTCAACCATGCGGTGTTTGGCGGCAGCGGGGAAGTAACGCTCCACATAGAGCTGACCCAGAGCCTCGCCCATGGCACCGTCAACAGTGTTGGTTACACGTTTCCAGCGGGGACGAATCTGCTCGGCACCACTGAGAGTGCGTCCGTAGAACTCGAAGTTGGCATTCACGAAATTGCTGCTCAAGTAGCTCGCAGCCGAGTTGATAACATTCCAAGCATAGTATGCCTTGACGGCTTCCAGACTCTTGGTCTCGTTCAGAGCCTTGCCCACCTCTTGGAAATACTCGGGCTGGCACATGTTGAAACTGGTGAGCTCGGGCAGACCGATTTCGGCGAAATAGGCCTTATAGTCGATGCCGGGGGCCTTGATATTGGCCGTATCCAAGGTCATCTTGTTGTTGGTCTTGAAGGGGTCGCGGTTGGTCTCATTGTCATACTGGGCTTTGGCCAAACGGGTTTCAAAATCCATCACCATCTTGGCCAACTGGGCAGGAGTCTTGCCGCTCATCTTGTCGTAGCCGGCATTGGCAAACTGGGTCTCCATCAACTTGACGTAAGCCTTGCGCAACTCGGGCTCGCGGCCTTTGCTCTCAAGATAGTAGTCGCGCTCGCCCATCCCGATACCGGTTTGATAGAACCATGCAATGCACATATTGGCATCGGAAGCGTCGGCCTCGTTGAACATGGCAAAGAACGGATTGATGCCAATGCCGTGCAGACGGCGCATCTCGGCCTGCGACTCGGCGGTGGTCTTCAATGCGGCAATCTCTTCCAGATAGGGCTTGATAGGTTCAACACCCTGCTGCTCGATAGTGGCGGTGTCCATACCCACCTTATAGAGGGTGGCAATCTTGTCGCCATAGCTGCCGGCGGCGTTCTGCGTGTTGACTAGCGAGTCGATGAGAGTACGCAGCTGCTCCTGGTTAGTCTCGGCCAACACGTCGAAAGCGCCATAGCGGCTGTGTTCGGCATCCAGCGGATGGGCCTTAAGCCAGCCGCCGCATGCATAGTGATAGAAATCCTCGGCAGGGTCGAATGTAGTGTCGAGGTTGTCCAGATTGACACCCGAGCTCAGCTCGGAACCTTTGTTGCACGATGTCGCTGCAAAGAGTGATAGTGTCATGATTGCTAATAAGGTTTTTTTCATTTGTTGTTAGATTATTAATTTTAGCCTATTTTAATGTTATAAAAACTGATTTATCTATAGAGTCAACGGTATCACCCGTTACAACATCTATCAATTCAATCCCATGTATTAATTATTTTGCAAAAGTACGTTTTTTTTTCGGATTATCAACAATAATTCATCGATTAACCCAAATCAACCGATCGTATTTGTGACAGATAAAGCCAGCTTGCCGTTCCGAACCCAAGTAACGTCATGGAACATATAGAAATGCTTAGATGTCATTGATGGTCCGTAATAAATGATAAAAAAGAGAAGCCGTTCCGCTGACCGACTTGGGTTTACCAAAAATCCCTACAACACTAATTTACAGAAAACCATAATCACACAATTCTACCCAAACACATTTTCCCCATTTCAGTCCCAGCTTCGCTTTCTCTTCACCTCATGCTAAGCTCATAGTAACCTCTTCTTAACTTCTGGGATGGAGAAAAACTTGTTATGAGTCAAGAATAGAGTTAACTGGAAATGGAGGTGAATAGGATTAACTGATAGCTTAGATAACTACGGATAAAAATATGTTTATCAACAGAATTGCACAGCGATAAAACAGGTCGACTAGGATGATAAAAGTGCTGATATGAGAGGAGCGAATATGTATCGAGAAGAAAAATATGTATATTTGCAGTCTAAAACAATCTGTCATGGAGGAAAACATCAACAAGAGAAACAGCCAGATACGTGTATCACGGATGGATAGGGTGCTGGAGAGATTCGGCATCAAGACACACAAGGTAATGCTGATGGACGCATTTGTGGGAGCGGATTTTCCTGTAAAGGCGGTGAAAAGAATGATGTTCGGCGTGGGATTCATGTCGGATGTGGTGCTGATGCTGAAGGAGTCGGTGCATCTGGACAACCACAAAGGCAACAACCTGCTGATGAAACGGTACATGGATGCAGTCAACAATTTCCACAAGCATTCGGACAAGGGGAACTACATACGCGCGGGCGTATGTCTGCACACGATAGGTGATTTCTATGCCCACACCAATTATATAGACCTGTATAGCCAATACGCCATGGAACACGGTTTATCGCTGGCGTTGATGGATTTACACACCTTTGCCGAGATGAAGGACAATCCAGACTTTATGGCCTTTGCCACGAGCAAAGGGGTACTGCGGGCGGGGACGTATGGACTGATTAGCGACTTGATAGAGAAGATATTCAAAACAAAACCGAAACCCGGTTCGCACACGGTGATGAACCTCGATTCGAACAAATCAATCAACGGTGGAAAACCCTTTGCACCAGGTGCAAACTACACCAAACACGAAGCCGCAGTGCGAGCGGCCTACGAGGACTGCCGCGACCTGCTGCAAAGAATAATGTAGCCCGGCGGCATCGATAATGTTTAGTCGGGATATGGATTACAACACGTTGTAAAGCAGCGATGGAGACTTTCGCACCGCATTCTGTTATCGGGCGGAAAGCCTACGGTATTCGCGGCGGGCTTTTTTCATCAGCCGTTGAAAACGTTTGTCGGCATGGAGACGCGCCACAGCTGCACTGGCAGCCAGACGGCCTGCATCCACATCGCTTTGCCAATGGTAGCCGGCAATGACACGACTTTGCCCATACATATAGCCTCGGGCCAGGATGGTGTCTGCCCTGTCAGGATTTAATTCTGTCAGCAGTAACGCTGCGCTCCAACCCTCGATGGTGTGTCCCGAAGGATAAGAGCCATTGTTTCGCAACTCCTCCTCGTCTTGCGGGTAGATAGTGGGCTCGTTGTAATAGACGTATGGACGTGTGCGGTGGTAGTAGTCCTTGGGCAGCTTGCCCACCATGTCGGTGGAGATGAGCCCCACGTAAAGCATCCAATAGATGGCAGGAGTGGCCTCCTTCGAAATAGTCATACCGAAAGGCTCGCTAAACTCGCGGCAAATACAGTTTATGCTCCAGTCGGCGTCCCTTACAGCAATGGCCAACCGCGCGGAGTCCAGCCGTTGTTCCTTGCCCCAGCGGTATTGCGACTGGTCGTATGCAAAGGCGGCCGAGCCGCTGGCGGGAGGTGGCGGGAGGAAATGGATGGGGTTTGGCATCTGCTGAGGTGTGAGCAATGGGAGTGGCTCTTGCGAATGGACAATTAGAACCACCGAAAGCGACAGGATGAGAAAGAGGATTCTTTTCATTGGTCAAATAATCATATTACAAATAACGCTTAGGCTCAGTCCCTTCGACGCAGGCGTAGAGCTCTATATACTCCTTGGCGGGGCTGGAGTTGATTTTGGGCAGCAGGACCTCTTCTATCTGAAAGAAGCCTACCTCTGCCGACATCTGGACAAAGATTTGGATAGGGAGCACGTCACCTTTACGAATCAACACACGGTCGATAGAGTTGGCGGAATACTTATGGATGTCACCCATCTTGGGGGCAGAGTGTATCACGATGGGCACTCGCGCACGCCCTTTGGTCATGTCGCAACCGTCAGCAATGAGAATGATGCCCGCCTCAATGGAATGGACCTTTCGGGTGCCCATGTGGCCGAGAATGCCCTCCATGGCGGTGGAACGGATAACGACACGGCGCATCAAGTCGCGTTCGTCAGGCAGATTCTTTTGCAGTATGCTGTCGATGATGTTGTAGGCCAGGATGCCTGAGTATAGTTCATGGTCCTGACGGCCGATAGTCATACCAAAGTCGTGACAGAACGAGGCGAGGACCACGGCAGTGACGCTGTCGTCGAATGTGCCGACCTGCTCTTTCTGGAGACTGGTGGGGATGCCGGCGGTGTACAGCAGTTTGAGCATTCGCAAGGCATTGTGACACACCGTACGCATGTGCACTGGGCCGTGATCGTTGAAGCCGAGGCGGGTGATGGACACCTTGTTGGCATAGTCCTGCACAGCTTGTATTTCCTTGTTGTTGATGAGGTCGTTGATGACGTGAAGCGGCAAGTTGTCCTCCTCTGGGGTGATGTCTACAAGCTCCTGCGTCAGACGCATCAACCACTGCTCGACAGTTATTTCTTTAGGTGATTTCATGGTGCAAAGATACACAAATATTATCACATCGCGAAAAAAACATTTCCGAGTGCACGGCTATCCCATCAAAACAGCACATAGAAAAAGAGGATGCCCCAAGAGGACATCCTCTTTCTGAAAAGGATATAAAGGGGACTTCCATAAATCACCCCGAAGGGGTGAGATATGAATAACACCGTACAAGCCGAAGGCGCAGTGCGGTGATTGTCAGCAGCTACTGATGCGTCCCGATAGGGACGCGACACACTAGCAGATTAATAGAACCTGCTTAAATATGGTCTTTCCAACAAAACCCTTAGGCAGGGTTGCAGCAACAGGTATGGATAGCGACAGATGTTACGATTTGATGCCTTTGATAGTGTGAAGTATCTGACGACGGAGGCTTATGGGAACCACGGACGAAAGCCCGTTTCGAAGACTGGTGCGATAAAGGGAAATATTCATTCCGGGCCACACACGCTCACCCTCCTGGGCAGCACCCAGATGGTAGAGAGCATCGCACAGGGTTGTGTATTTCTTGATTACAGCATGATCCACTAATCCGTTGAGGGTCTCCCAGATGCCGACTGACTGGGTGTTCTCAATGGGGTTGAAACAACCCTTGTACCAGACACGGCAGCCTATCACCGGAATGTCGTTCTTAATAAGCCACGCCTTGACCCAAGAGTCGTCACACTTATAGCAATACAAGGTCCGTTTCCACCTGTGGCGGAGGACATCGGGTGGCAGAAGCCCTGGAGCGAAACAGCACAATCCGCTATAAAACTCATTCTGATGGGAAGGCTCGGGAATATAAGTCTCGTGTGACCACTCTCCCTGCTTGTAGATGGACCGTCGTCCATAGTAGCAGACGACCGTGCGGGGATAGGCCAAGGAATAGGCCAGTAGGGTCTCGACATAATCTTCGGGATAATAAAGGTCGTCGTCAATCATCAGGTTATAACCGTCGCCGTAGTACTTGAAAGCCTCCCAACGTTTGTGGCAATAAGTGTTGCCACGCACCCAGCGTACTTCGTCGAGCAGATGATTGTCGAGGCATTCTTGAACATGCTGTGGTATGGTATGATGGTACTCTGAGATGGAGAGCCAACAGATGATTTTCGTTGGTTTGAAGGTCTGGTGAGAAAAATGGGACAGCATGGTTGGGACAACCATTTCGCGCTTCTTCCAAGTGGTGAAATTGACATACACAGGGGTAGAAAAGCCCTCTCTCAGACTCTGCCGCATGCGTTCTACTGTTTCATTTTCTGTCATCTGACCTTTATCTCTATCGATTATTGATACTGCAAAAATACAAAAAAAATTATTACTGTCCGCTAAACAATAATGTGTAGCAGATAATAGTTTGATTGTTATAATAAAGACGCTTTCATGTTTCAGGACAAGCCCCCCTGCTCAATGGA
>ONQD01000051.1 GCA_900319865.1 uncultured Bacteroidales bacterium
GGATTTAGACTATCTTATGACCAATTATGATGGTGTTATTTCAGAAGACGGCTTTGTGGTGGTTTCTTTTCTTGAAAACAACGTCTATAAAGTCTGCGAATTGCATAGATAATAAACTATAGTTTGACCGATGTCTAAAAGGCCAAAGGTGTGACTGTTCTTTTTTAGGATGTTTCAAAAGTCCGAAGGACTGAAAGATAATAGGCGGGGGCGCAAGCCCCCGTAATCTTGGGCGATAAAACAAAGCCCTGAAAGGGCGACAGATAACCGGCAACAGACAGTGTGTCACCCCTTCGGGGTTCTGTTTAATCATTAACATTTATACAGGGGGTTGCACCCCTGCCTGTGTTCCGTCGTCCCCTTTGGGGACTATTGAGACACCCTTCTTGAGACCATGTCAATGTCGAACTCTATTGATGGACTAAAGATGGAGAGCAAAGGTATAGTTAGCAGCAAAGAACCCTGATAAACCATTTAATAATTTGACTCACAAATAAATATTAAACAAAACAGAAGAAATACCACAAAACACCCAACTGGCCGCTTCCTTACATGAAGAACAGAGTAGCTGCATTAAAAAAAGCAATGCAAAGCGTACAATTCAAAAAATAGTTGTATCTTTGCAACGTGAAAGAACTCAAATAAACAATATTACAAGAACCCTTCTGCCCCTCCTACCATCCCTCTGCCAACTCTTTCCCCTCTATCAAATCAAAAATACACACCACAAAATAACAACAACATGAATCAATACACATCCCACAGAAAATCATGGTTAGCCCGACGCTGGTGGCTCGTAGCACTTATTCTTCTCATCGTTGTCATGGCTGCCACCAACCCCTCTAACCCCTTCGACCACAACCAGGCCGTACTGAAATCATCCGAACAGAAAATCTATCCCGCACTCCTTCAAGCCATGAGGGTAAACAAACTGAACGGATCTAACGCCTTTTTCGACGACGACGATGATGACGATGACGACCTTTCCAACCTCGAATGGTCCATCGCCAACACTGTGGCAAGCTCCAAACTCGGCGGCACAATGATTGTGGACGAGATTGCCAACAGCCTCAGAGTAGAGACCGTTGTCAACATGCTCGTTTTGAGTATCGGCTACCATAACGACGATGAAGTCACCGTCGGCCTCTTCGGCCATGTCTGGACCATTTACGACTTCATGTCCAGCAACCGGATAGCCCACGAAATCAACGACAACCTTTTCGACGACTAATCCCCCCGTCCCGCACCTTATCCCACCCCCTCCCCTTCGCCACAGCCTCTCATTTCCCTGCTACTCCCCTCACCCTCAACCACTAAGCAACCCCTTAATAAAGCCATTTTTAGTAGCAGGGTGAAGAAAAGCTTATTCTGAGCTTACAAAGAGCTGAAGAGATAACGAAGCTGAGGGGAAACTGTATTTGGCTTGGGTCTATTGATGAGAGGATATTTGCTGGGGCGGGAGTGGTCTGTGGCTTTCCGGATGGCCTTGAGGGATTTGTCGGAATGGATTTCATAGGCAAAGCGTTTGCCTGCACTCTCCTTGCTGTGGCCGAATTAATAGGCCACGGCAAACGTGTGGAACGTTTGTCGTGGCAGTGGGTGCTTAAAGATGAAATCTAAGTGGTTGTCAGGTGTTGGCCGTTGGCAGTATCAGTATGCGGCACCTTGGCGGCCTTTGCTTTCGAGGTCCATCTTGCCGATGCGCCAGGTGAGGCCGAGGCTGACGAAGCGGCTGTTGTAGCTCCAGCGGTAGTCTTCGGCGTAGTAGGGGTTGGTGGAGACGGTGTGCGAATTGTATGACTTGAAAAGGTCGTTGACCTGGAAGTAGAGCGAGAGGTGACGGTCGAAGAGGTCGGTGCTGATGCCGAAGTCGACATTGAAGAATGGCTCGCTGCGACTGAGGAACTCGATTTGATGGCCAACAAACTGGCTGTTGACAAATACGTCCACCTTGCCCCACAATTTGGTACGTGCGTTGAGGCGCACTCTATAGGACCATACCTCGTCCTCAACCCATTCGCCGGGGCGCACTTGCATACGATACCAGCCCTCGATTCCACCGGCATATAGGCGGATATTCGTATTCTTGATCGGACGCCAAGTGAGGTTCAGTTCGGCACCGCTCATGCGCACGTTGCCTGCATTGACGGCTGTGTCCATCTGCACTACGCGGCCAAAGAAGGGGCTGTAAGCCACATCGGAAACTTGGGCAAAATTGTCGGTACTGAGGTTGAGGTAGCCATCCACACCGATGGAGCCCCAGTCGGTGTAGTGCGTCCAACCCGCCTCGGCCTTGTGGGTGTAGGCCATACGCAAGTCGGGGTTGCCGACAGTGTAGCTGTCGTCGTCATAGATGATGAAGGGACTGAGCTTGGCAATGTCGGGTGTGTCGAAACGGCGCGTGTAGCTCAGGGTGAAGTTGTGGTTCTTCGCGGTGGCATAGCTGGCGTGGATGGAGGGGACAAGGCCGAAATAGTACTTGTCGAAGTCGCACGACGCGATGTTGTGTTTGTGTTGCAGCCATTGGTTCTCGCCACGGATGCCAGCTTTGAGAGTCAACCGGCCTATCTTCTGCTGCACGGTGAGGTAAAAAGTTAGTTTGGTCTCGAGGGCGTTGAAGACGTAGCTACGAACAGCATCGCGCTGGTAGATGCCACCGGCGAGTGTATCGAGGTGATGTGTCTTGTCCAGTGGCTTGTAATGGAATTCCGCGCCAGCTTCAATCTTGCCGTTCTTGCTATAGGGGTGAGTGTAGTCGACATAAAGGCCGTTTCTACTTCCCCACTGGTCAAGATTGCTATGACGAGTGAAGTCCAATGCTGGGAAGTTGACATATTGACGCTGCCGGATGCGGTCGTTGACTCCGCTTGTGAAGCCGCCGTTCCAGTTGAACTCAATCTCGCGCCCTGCGGTGTCGAATTTGTGCTGATAGTAGGCACCCAAGTTGCCGCTGAAATAATGCATACGGGTATCCACATCGGAGCGGTAGCTGTAATCGCCGGGATGGTTTATGTACTCTATTCGGCTCACGTCAAAGTCCACATCCATATTAAAGAACGAAGGATAGAACCACGCCCACGCAGAGAAGGTGTTGCGGTCGTTGAAATGATAGTCGAGTTTGCCACCAATATTGTATTGTCTTGAGCGTTGCAACTCGTTTCCTGTGTATTCATTTGTTGAGGAGAGCATGCTGTCGTTGGTCAGCAGTCGCGAGTGCTGCACGCTGGTCACTTTGAAGTCGTTGATATAGGCGCTCCCGTAGAGGTTGAGGCTCAGTTTGTCGTTGTTGTAAACATAGCTCACCCACGGCGAGAAGCGGGGACCCGTACTGGCCTTGAAGCCGACGGACAGCAGTTGGTTGAGGGGATTGCGGCCGTCGGTGACAATATTGATGATGCTGCCGCTGGTGCCGTAGCGTGCCGATGGGTTGCTCAGCACCTCGATGCGCTTGATGCTGGAGGCCGGCAATGTCTTGATGTACTGCTTCAGTGCCTCGCCGTCCATATTCGACGGGCGGTTGTTAATCCAAACTTCCACGGCGGTCTTGCCACGGTAGGTGATGTTGCCCTCAGCATCCACTTCCACGCCCGGGGCGTTCTGGAGGGCGTCGCTTGCGGTGCCAGCCTGCACGCTGGGGTCGTCCTCCACGTGGTAGAATGTCTTTTCGCCATCGGCACTGTAAAGAGGACGCTGGGCGGTGACGCTCACTGCCTGCAAGATAGTGGCGCTATGGAATAGGCTGATTGTGCCCAATGCCGTGTCGGGTGGCAGGCTTATTTGCTGCCAATAGGGTTCATAACCGATGGCAGAGATACGCAGCAGATAACTGCCCGTGTCCACAGGGCTGAAACGGAATAGGCCCGAGGCATCGGTAGTGGTTCCTTGAACAAAGGTGCTGTCCTGTTGTCGCAGCAGCACGCAGTTGGTGAAGGGCAGAGTCTCGCCCGAAGTGGCATCTTGCAGTGTCCCTTTAGTAGTCAGTTGCTGGGCTTTTGCCCCACCGATGGCACATGCCATCAGAAGAATCATCAGAAAAGTTCTTTTCGTCATTGTATATCTTGTTTTGATTTATCGTATAGTCGTCTAAGTCAGCTAAATACTACAGCTTTACAGATAGACAGTATTTCCGAATTGGCGTTGCAAAAGTACTAACACCTTTACAATCAACCCCTACACGAAAGGGTGAAAAGAATATGCCTGATGAAAAACTACCCGAAAGGGTAGGGCAAAAAACACAAGAAAGACGAGCGACGACACAATAAAAATGGCTCGCTGGCGTTAATCCTTCAAAAAGAATAATAATGGAAACAGTCCCAACTCCAAACATTAATAAATCTGGTAAAGTATCTGTTACCGATGCACTTTGGTCACTGATAGAAGGGCAGTCTAAAAGCACGCGCCGCGCTTTAACTGAAAGGCTACTGGCAGAAGACATTGAATTGGCCGAGCAGCTACTGCTGAAAGCGAGCATCGAGCGTGGCTGGCAGCAAGTGAAGTCCATGCAGACTGACGGTAGCAATGGTTGCTCACTACAGGATTTGATTGATGAAATGAGGGAATCTTGACCATGTTGAGTGTCAGAATTATTCCTTCCGATGAGTTTGTCCGTCAAGCCAAGCGTCTATTGAAGAAGCACAAGACGCTGATTGATGACCTTGAGGAACTGCAACAGTTATTGCTTACAAACCCATTTATTGGGACAGACTTAGGAGGTGGCAAGCGTAAAATAAGGCTTAAAGTCAGTTCCAAGAACAAAGGAAAAAGTGGTGGATTCCGCGTTATTACTTTCAATGTAGTAGTGACCGAAGCGACCGTATTGGTTTATCTTGTCACGCTATACGATAAGTCAGAGTACGCCTCCGTCTCTGATCGATATGTTGACCAAATCATCAAAGGCCTTAACTGAATCATGCCTCAGATTGACGACTTCTTTATAGACAAAAACCGTGTGGACGGCATCTCCGAGGAGGATTACGAGCGGGTGCAGCCTAAGATTGAGGCCGTGGCTGCCGCCGCACGGACAACCACCAACAGCATCTACATTATTGATTACCACAAGCGCAACTTCCTTTATTCATCGGAGAACCCGATGCTGGCACCTTTGGGGCTGAAGGATATGGGTTATTCACTCTACCTCGAGTATGTGCCAAAAGAGGAACAGGCCATGCTGCTCGAAATCAATCGTGCGGGTTTTGAGGAGTTCTCGCGGATAGACTTGGCAAACAAGATGGAGTTTGTCATCAGTTACGACTTCCACTTTATTCAAAATGGCCGCAGCAGTATGGTCAACCACCGCCTTACACCGCTGGCGCTAAACTCTAAGGGACAGCTATGGCTTGCCCTCGCCTCCTTCTCGCTTTCGCCACGCAAGCATTTCGGCAATGTGAGGATGTGGCGCGTAACGGAAAGTGGAAATGGCATTGTGGGCAACCGTGATGTGCGAGAGTACTCATTGGTTGATGGGAAATGGCACGACAGCACTCCTATCGTCCTTACTGAAACAGAACAGCAATTGCTGATGATGTCGGCGCAAGGCTACACCACCGAGGAGATTGCCTCCCGCCTTTTCCGTACAGCCGACACGATGAAATACCACCGCAAGAAACTCTTCCGCAAGCTGGGGGTGGAGAGCATTAACGAAGCACTCGCCATGGTGATGAGCAGCAATGTGATGTAATGTAAAAAGCCCCGACCACGCTGGTCAGGGCTTTCTTCTTATTAAGTCGTCGCGTTTCGGCTATGGATTATTATTAGAATAGCAAACATTTTTTCTATCAATTCAAAGAAAAGGCGTATTTTTGCAAAAATTATAGATGGTAAATGGGCATTACGTACGACAGCATTTTGCAACGATTTGTGTTCGACTTTGAACATGATGGCAATGAGGACATAGTCAGCCTTACAAGCACTGGTTATCAAGTGGAAGCGTTTGGCAAGTGCTTCTACTATGGTTATGAGTTTGCTGAACAGGTTGATGGAACAGTGCGCAGTGCATTCATCAAGCATGTCAAGTTTTCTGGTTCCATACAGGAAAATCCTGACCTTGCTATGTTTATCAAAAAGGCCGTGGACAACCTCAGCCACAAGATAAACCTATACGACTACAACCTTGTGGTGATGCCCGAGTCGTCCAGCAAGGTGAACGAGTATATGCTCCGCTATATATACCGCTTTGCACAACCAACGCTGCGCAAAATGGAGTTGGTGAAGAACCTACCGCTGAACATCTCTTTCGACATGGATGCTTACGAGCAGCTATATCTAGACGATGTCTTAGAAAACGGTCATCCTCGCTATTCGGCAGTTCAGAAGGAGGCGGCTAAGCAGTCTATCAATGAGATGCTTGACCTCATCCATAAAAAAGACTACTTCACTATTGCCAAAGACGTGAAGAAAAGCCGATTCCGTCCCTATATGATGCAATTCCTCAAGTTTGCCAGCAAGGAGGACGAGCAACTCTGTGCCAGCATCCGTCAGCAGAATGTTCTCGTGATAGATGATGTGGCAACCAGTGGCTCTACTATCAATGAGATTCTCCGTACCTTGCGCATCCTCAATGAGGACAACGACATTACAATCTTTAGCCTTATCGGTCGCAAAGACCTAATGGCTGATGCAAACTAGGTTTTTATAGAGCGGCAATGGTGAAGCCTATCTGGATGCGGTGGGTCTCTTTCTCCTTGGGGTATTTGTCGCGTATGGAATATTGCAAGTAGTAGTCGCTATCGGGGATTCTTATCTACCATATCGTCGCTGCCGACGGTCTGCACATGCGGGAATACAGGATTTCCACCTCCGTATGACAGACTGCCACTGTTCAGTGATATGCTCTTGCCCATAGAGCAGAGTCTTCTACGCTTCGACAAGGGCGTTTGCAGATGGACTGATGATTGGGGTGATAAATAACATAAGGGGTTTGGCGGATGCCAAACCCCTTATGATTTGTTTGCCTAAGAAAAGGCGAGGTTTATGCCTCGGTGTTCTTTTCGATGGCTAACTTACCACGGTAGTAACCGCATTCGGGGCATACGTGGTGATACATTACAGGAGCGCCGCAATTGCTGCACGTAGTGAGCTGGGCTTTCTCCAAACTGTCGTGTGTTCTGCGCTTCGCTGTGCGAGTCTGCGAGAATCTGTGTTTTGGATGTGGCATAATTTATTATTTTTATTTTGTTTATTATCACAACAATTGTTTGAGTGCTTCCCAACGGGGGTCAATCTCACCAGTGGACGGCTGGTTCTCTTCATCAGGGTCACCCTCACCGAATTCGTCAGAGATGAACTTGAGCATCTCGGGGTCGCACTCACCCTCGGGATGGACGTGTTGCATGGGCAAACGGACTGCCACATACTCGTACATCCATTGGGCCAGGTCTATTTGGAAGGCGCTTTCGGGCAGGATGGCGACATTTTCGTCGTCGCTGGTTTCGGTGTCGCTGAATTTCACACAAAGTGTGTCTTCACCCTCCACCGGAATCTCCATCTCGCCCAGGCAGCGGTCGCAAGTTGTTTTCACTGTGCCGTGGAAGCTAAAAGTGAAGAGCAACATGCGCTCTTTCCGCTCCAAATGGACCTCAAAATCGACATTTCCATCCTTCAATTCCTCATTTTCGAAGGTTTTGAAGAAGCTATTGTCCAATGTATAATCATATACGTATCTACCTGGTTTCAAGCCACTAAACTGGACAATAGTATCGATGTTCGGCTTCATTTTCGCGTTCGTATTGAGTTTGCAAAATTACAACTTTTTTCTGATATAGCATAATAAAATCTCATATTTTAGAAAAAATATTTGGATGGGGGAGTTTAGCAAGGGGGAAAAGGAGTCTTTCCGGGCGGCATGGACAGCGGAAATAGGACGGCAGGACTGCCGGGAGAAAGGTCTGTAAAGGGGTAAAAAAAACCGCGTCGGAACGACGCGGCTAAACACTATTATGAAAACAAAGTATAATCCACGGCTGGCGATGATAGCCGTTAGATCCAAACAGGGATTATTTGCGGGCTTCGAGCAGGAGTTCCATCATCTTGATGGCGCTTTCGCTGATGACGGTGCCGGGACCGAAGACGCAGGCTGCGCCGGCTTGGAAGAGGAAGTCGTAGTCCTGCGGGGGAATGACACCACCCACGACGACCATGATGTCTTCGCGGCCGAGTTTCTTGAGTTCTTCGATTACCTGTGGCACAAGGGTCTTGTGGCCTGCTGCGAGCGAACTGACACCGAGGATATGGACATCGTTCTCGACGGCTTGTTTGGCTGCTTCGGCAGGGGTTTGGAACAGGGGACCCATATCGACATCGAAACCGAGGTCGGCATAGCCGGTGGCTACAACCTTGGCTCCACGGTCGTGACCATCCTGACCCATCTTGGCCACCATGATGCGGGGGCGACGGCCTTCAAGTTTGGCAAATTCGTCGGTGAGGGCCTGAGCTTTCTTGAAGCTTTCGCTGTCTTTGGTTTGAGAACTGTACACGTTGCTGATAAGATTGATTTTGGCTTTGTAACGGCCGAAGACTTTTTCGAGTGCGTAGCTGATTTCGCCAAGAGAGGCACGCTTGCGGGCGGCATCGATGGAGAGCTCGAGGAGGTTGCCTTTGCCGGTTTGGGCGCATTCAGTGAGGGCGTTCAAGGCGGCTTCTACCTCGGCGCTGTTACGTTCGGCGCGGAGTTTGGCAAGACGTTCAATCTGAGCTTTGCGGACGGCGGTATTGTCAACTTCGAGGGTCTCGATGGGGTCTTCGTGGTCGAGACGGTATTTATTGATACCCACGATGGTGTCGACATTGCTGTCAATACGGCTCTGTTTGCGGGCGCTGGCTTCCTCGATGCGCATCTTGGGGATGCCGCTTTCGATGGCTTTGGCCATGCCTCCGAGGCTTTCCACTTCCTGGATGTGGGCCCAGGCGCGGTGGGCGAGTTCGTGGGTGAGGGTTTCAACATAATAGCTGCCAGCCCAGGGGTCAACGACGCGGCAGATATTGGTTTCTTCCTGCAGGTAGATCTGGGTGTTACGTGCGATACGTGCGCTGAAGTCGGTGGGCAGAGCGATGGCTTCGTCGAGGGCGTTGGTGTGGAGGCTCTGGGTGTGGCCGAGGGCGGCGCCCATGGCTTCGATACAAGTGCGGGCCACATTGTTGAAGGGGTCCTGCTCGGTGAGCGACCAACCGGAAGTCTGGCTGTGGGTGCGGAGTGCGAGCGATTTGGGGTTCTTGGGGTTGAACTGGTTCACAATCTTGGCCCAGAGCATACGGGCGGCACGCATCTTGGCTATTTCCATAAAGTGGTTCATGCCCACACCCCAGAAGAAGCTGAGACGGGGTGCGAAATCGTCGATACTCATGCCGGCGTTGATACCTGCACGAAGGTATTCGAGGCCGTCGGCAAGGGTGTAGGCAAGTTCGATGTCGGCAGTGGCACCAGCCTCCTGCATGTGGTAGCCGGAGATGGAGATGCTGTTGAACTTGGGCATGTGCTTTGAGGTGTACTCAAAGATATCGGCGATGATTTTCATGGAGGGCAACGGGGGGTAGATGTAGGTGTTGCGCACCATGAACTCCTTGAGGATATCGTTCTGGATGGTGCCTTGGAGTTGTTCCTGCGGCACACCCTGCTCTTCGGCAGCGATGATATAGAAGGCAAGGATGGGGAGAACGGCACCGTTCATGGTCATGGAGACGGACATCTTGCCGAGGTCGATCTGGTCGAAAAGAATCTTCATGTCGAGGATGCTGTCGACGGCCACACCGGCTTTACCCACATCGCCCACCACACGCTCGTGGTCTGAGTCATAACCGCGGTGGGTTGCGAGGTCGAAGGCGCAGCTAAGACCCTTCTGACCGGCGGCGATATTACGGCGATAGAAGGCGTTGGACTCTTCAGCGGTAGAGAAGCCTGCATACTGGCGGATAGTCCAAGGGCGCATGACATACATGGTGCTGTATGGGCCACGGAGGAAGGGGACAATACCGGCGGCATAGTTAAGATGTTCCATGCCTTCGAGGTCAATATGGCCGTAAACCGGCTTGACGTCGATTTGCTCGGGGGTCTTCCAGTTCTTTTGAATGTTATTGTCTTTCTCCCATTGTTCAAAGGATTGGTGGCAATCCTCTTGGGATTGGAAGTTTACTTTTGAAAAGTCAGGTCTCATTATCAATATGTTATATTATTATCAACACTATATTAATGAATGCAAATATAAACATTTTTTTTGATATAGCGAAAAAAAGTAGTTAATCCCAATCGGTCATTCGGCAGACTATTGTAATCAAGAAGGTTTGTTTCAAGTTCGATTTATCTGTTTTCGTGTCGCGTCCCTGACGGGACGCATCCTGCATACATCAGAAATCACCGCACTGCACAATGTACGATGTTGCTCCCTCTTGGTCGCGACACCGTACTTTGCTTATACGGTGTTATTCACATCTCACCCCTCTGGGGTGATTTATAGAAGACTCCCTCACTATTATCAAGCTAACCTAATAACCGATTGGGGATAAAGGGTAGAATGATATACAATTAGTTGCGGCGGCTGAGCAAAGCAAGGATGCGGATGAAGATGTTGATGATGTCAAGATAGATGTCGAGAGCGCAGTCGACTGCGTTGTCGTAGGTTTTGGGATAGGCTTGGGAACGGGCGATGTCGTAACCAATATAGCCGGAGAAAAGGACGACGAAGAGCCAGTCGAACACGGTGCCTGTGTAGTGGAAGAGGAAGGTGGCGACCACCTCGGCCAGAATGCCCACTATAAGGGCGATGAAAAGAGTGCGCCCCAGCCCGAGGAAGAACTGCGGACGGACGAGCCCGAGAAGTACCATAGTGGCGGTGACGATGCCTGTGAGAAGCATTGCCTTGGTGACAATGGCGGCGGGGAAACCAGGAATGATGAAGCAGAGCATCACGCCCATGGGCACCACCAAGAGATTGTAGCCGAGGAAACTAATCCAGGGGTTGTTGGACTTGACGCTGATGAAGATGCCGGCAAAGGCGAGAACTATATAGCCAAGGAAGATGACAAGGGGTTTGACGCCAGAGAGGGCATGAAGAATGGGGATGGCCAAATACTCGACCATAAGGGCATTGACCAGAAAGCCCCAAAGGAGGGCGAGGCACATGACGACATTGTAGGTGCGGGCACTGATTTGGTCGGCGATGCCGGAATTGAGACGTTCAGCTTTGCGTTCGTCGAAAATGGAGAGGGATGTCGATTGTTCCATGATGGGATATTGATTGGAATTAAATGTTATACATTATGTTTGTCTGTATATTGGCGTTAGGGCTCGGGGTTGAGCTGATTGGCCAAAGCGAGATACTTCTCGGCAAGGGTTTCGTCGCCCATGTTGCGGTAGGTGATGCCGAGGTAGTAGGCGGCGGAGAAGTCCTCGTCATCGTCGCGCAGGGCCTGGAGATAGCACTGCTCGGCAAGGGGGTAGTTGTGCATGTTGCCGTGAATCATACCTTTCTGGCACTGGAGACCATAGTAGTCGGGGGAGAGTCGCTCTACGTGGTCGAGGGCATCAAGGGCTTGGCCGAAGAGGTCCATAGCGGCGGCATCGTCGATTTGAAGAGTGTAAGGCTGGTCGGAGGGTTGGTCGTCGATTTCGGGATGTTCTTGACGATAGTGGAAGTCGGCCAGCTGGAGAGCGAGGTCGCGATACTGCAGTCCTGCCTGGTTGAGGGCAATGCCCAGCTCGAACCATTGTTCCGGATCGTCAGGGGTACGCTGAACCTCCTTGCGGAGACGAATCACATCGCCGGAGCCGGAATTGGCGATATGAGCCAACTGTCGCTCGATGGCGGCGACAAATTCCTCGGGGGATGGGGTGTTGAATATATTCATCAGTATAAGTTGTTATGTTCAAATACAAACCCTTGCAGGGAATTGCCACCCGAAGGGAGGAATGGGAACCTTACGCTATCGGGGCGGAACAATTCCACTGAATGGAACTGCAAATATACAAAAAATCTCTGATATACATATAGACCTGTGTGAAAAAAGATATTTACAGCACAAAGAATCATATATTTACGACTAATCAACGTTTGGACAAAACACGGTCATTCTTGCTTAATTATGGAGGGAGGACACCAAAAATAGGATAAAGCAGCAATGGTGTCAAGCAAACTTGGCACTTATAAGATTGTGTATTGAAAAGCCGGTTCCGCTCCAGAGTAGGTTCGCTGTAGGTTCGCTCTAGCTCCGCTCTTGGTCCGCCTCCCGAAGCGAACCTAGGCCGAACCCAAAGGAAGTCCTCATCGCAATACCTTAAACCCTAATGACCGATTTGGGTTAAACCATGCAGTAGGAGGTTCTGAGGAAACCTCGAAGGCGATTGCAGACGGGTTGACGGGTACGAATCGGGAAAAGACTATCGGGACGGGGAAGGGAGGTAGACTTTGATGTCGCCATAGTCCATATCGTCGACCAGCACGCGGCCTTTGGTAACATGACCCAGGAAGCAGCAATTGACCCGCGCTTCCTCCAACTTGAGGAGGAAGAGGTCGTCCTGACTCTCGGGGAGGGAAACCACAAAGCGACCATCGTCCTCGCCGAAGAGGAAAGAGTCGAGCCGGATTTCGCGGCAGGTGAGGATATCGAAGCCGACAGGGACGGTGTTTTTGCCAAGAGGCAGAGCGCAACAGGCGACCAAAGTGGCAAAAAGGCCTCCCCTACCCACGGGGCGGATAGAAGAGATGACCTCGGCCTGGAAGAGGCTGCCAAGAATGAGTTGGAGATATTCGACATCGTCGGCAGCGGTGGCAAGTTTTACGGGATTGTCGACTATGTGGAGGCAACGTTTGGCATATTCGGAATTGAGAAACTCGGTGCTGACATTGCCCACCATATAAATGAGTTGGCTGCGGGTGAAAGTGTTGCATACCTCAGACGGAACAGGGGCGGGTATCGGGTTGGAATAGAGCCCTTGCATCACTTGTTTTGCGAAGTCAATGCAGTCCTTTACACGAGGTTCACGGATTTCTTTATGGGTTGTGTCCGGGCCGTTGTAGAGATATTCGTGCTTCTCGACTACGTGGTGCTGCCCTTTGAGCCAGCCATAGAGGCTTTGCTGCCGGCCATTGGCATCCCACATAGCAAGGAGGGTACTGAGCTCCTGGACCGTAGGCATACGGCCTATGATGCCCATCACCTCCTCGAAAGCAGGTTGGCTAATGCCCATGGCCTCCATGATTTCGGGGGAGACCAGCTCTTCATTCTGTATGTTCTCAGCACTCATTCCTGTCACTTTGACAATTCTTCATTCCATAACGCTTGGCTCTACTTTTTTATTGCCTTTGGCAATAGAATTCTGTCAAATATAGATTCAACTTCGAAGTGCAACACTGTTGTGCAAAGATAGTAAGAATTTTTGTTTCGGGGAAGAATAATCCAATTTTTTTCTAGGTCGAAGGTTTAGTTCAGTCTGGAC
>ONQD01000019.1 GCA_900319865.1 uncultured Bacteroidales bacterium
TCTGCTTGCCATCCTGATAGCTTCTCCATAAAGTATCGCGTTTTAGGCCAAGGCTGTTTCGGAACTGGTATCCACATCCCTTGCATAAATAGGTCTGGACTCCCCTCCGTTTACCGTTTTTTACAGTGTGCGTGCCTCCGCACACTGGACATTTCGACTTGTACATTTTCTACCTTTTTTTGAGTACTTTGAATCCTCGCAAAGGTAGTGTATTCTTACAAATCAGAATATTTTATCCTGCAATTTGACCTATTGGCGATTTTTATTTGTTAAAATTTGTCCCAAGCACCTTGATTCACGAAACCGCCAATAAACACTAGCGTTTCGGAAGATTTTATCCTGCAATGTGACCTATAGACCTTATTGTATTGGTGTCTATCTCATGTATTGCAACAGTCCTTTCTTTCTGTGATGTAGTACTCCTTATCCCCGAATTCATGGCATCGCGGATCCAATGGCAACACTACATAGACATAATAATCCAGACAAGAAAGAAATACCATCCGCGTCAGTCTTGCACCGATGCGGAGGGTAGGGGAGTATACTCGTCAGCACTATCCCCTCTAATCTATTGTTTTAAGGTATTCCAGTATGGCACTTGCGGCTTTTCTACCGGCACCCATGGCAAGTATCACCGTGGCGGCTCCACTCACTGCGTCTCCTCCGGCAAAAACTCCGGGACGCGAGGTTTGCCCATTTGCGTCAGTCTTCAGTCCGCCCCACTGTTCTGTCTCAAGCCCTGGGGTTGTGGATTTGATAAGTGGATTGGGGCTGGTGCCCAGTGCAACCACCACATTGTCCACCTCCATCTCAAACTCGCTGCCTTCTATCACGCTGAACTTTCTACGTCCCTTCTCATCTAAATCTCCCATTTCCATTCTCACGCAACGCATAGCGCGCACATTACCGTCCTTGTCGCCGATAAACTCTGTGGGGTTTGTCAGGAACGAGAAAGCTATCCCTTCCTCCTTGGCGTGGTGCACCTCCTCGCGACGGGCGGGCATATCCATTTCGTCACGGCGGTATATCACCGTCACGTCGCTACCCAGTCGTTTAGCCGTACGGGCAGCATCCATAGCAACGTTGCCGCCACCTATCACCGCCACACGTTGGCCCAAATATATCGGAGTGTCATATTCCACTTCGTAGCCGTGCATCAGGTTCGTACGCGTCAGCAGTTCGTTCGCCGACACCACGCCCACCAGCGTCTCGCCCGGTATACCCATAAACTTAGGCAGTCCGGCTCCGCTGGCCACATACACGGCTTTATAATGCTCTTTCTCAAACAGCTCGTCAATCGTTATACTTTTGCCAACAATGATGTTTGTCTTTATCTCAACACCCAAATTGCGCAAATTCTCAATCTCCGGCTCCACCACTTTCCTCTTGGGCAGTCTGAATTCGGGTATACCGTACACCAATACTCCTCCCGCATGGTGCAGTGCTTCGAATATCGTCACCCTGCATCCGTTCTTAGCCAAGTCGGCAGCGCAGGTCAGTCCCGAAGGACCCGAACCAATAATGGCAACCTTCGGCCCGTCCAATTGTTTCGGCTCACTCGGGGTGGCATCCTTTTGCACATTCTCTCTAACATAGTCTGCCACAAATCGTTCCAGCGCACCAATGGCTATAGGCTCTCCTTTTTTGCCCAATATACAACTGCCTTCGCATTGGTTCTCCTGCGGGCACACACGGCCACACACTGCTGGCAGCGTCGAGTCGTTTGTGATAATAGTGTATGCTTTCTCAAACTCCCCTTCGGCAATGGCTGCCACAAAGTCGGGAATCCGAATGCTCACCGGGCACCGTGTCACACACATCGGTGTCTTGCAGTGAAGGCAGCGGCGTGCCTCTGCCACAGCCTGCTCGGCGGTGAAACCAAACGACACCTCTTCGAAGTTTTTGGCCCTCACTGCAGGGTCCTGCTCCTGAGGTTTCTGACGGCAAATGGCTTTCTCCACTGCACCGCTCAGGTTGCAGCGGTGTGGTGGCTGTACGTTTCCGTCACCCTCTACGACAGCAATGCGGTAAATGCGTTCGTCGGGAGTCTTCAGTCGCCGTCCGGCTTCGTCAAAGTCCACCTCATGTCCGTCAAACTCAGGCCCGTCAACACAGGTGAATTTCACCTTTCCTCCCACCGTTACGCGGCAGGCTCCGCACATGCCCGTGCCGTCCACCATCATGCAGTTCATGCTCACTATGGTTTTCAATCCCAGCTCTTTGGTTAGCAGCGAAACGAATTTCATCATCGGCAGTGGCCCGATGGCAATGCAATGGCTATACGCTTTGCCCTCTTCCTCCACCAAACTCTTTATCTTATTGGTCACCAGTCCCTTTTCCCCATAGCTCCCGTCGTCGGTCATGATAAACAGGTTGTCGCACACTGCTCTCATCTTCTCTTCAAAGAAAAGCAAATCCTTGTTGCGCGCACCGATAATCACGTCGGTGGGAATGCCCAGGCTGTGTGCCCATTTCACTTGGGGATACACAGGTGCAATGCCCACACCTCCAGCCACAAAAAGCAGCCGCATGGCAGCCTTCTCCTCGTCGGTGCTGTCTATCAACTCGCTCGGGCGTCCCAGCGGTCCCACTATCGAAAACAGACTGTCGCCTTCCTGCAGTTTACTCAATCTCAAGGTGCTGTCGCCAACCACCTGATACACTATATCAATACTTTCTCTTTCATGATGGATGTCGCAAATTGTCAACGGCACACGCTCGCCTTTGTCGTGCGGTATCACTATCACAAATTGCCCCGGCTGTCCGCATTTGGCAATCCAGGGAGCGTGTATTTCCATCAGATAAATCCGGTTGCTGTTCAGCAACTCTTTCTTCAGTATTGTATACATATTATTCTTTGTTTTAAGGTGCAAAGATACGAATAATAATTTGATTTTCGATTTTTTTCTTCTGCTTTAACAATCCCTATTCCCAATCCTGTGGGCAAAACATGCAGTGTAGGTCAGCATCATGGGCATTCTCGCTTGCCCCGCAAAACAGCAATTCTGCCTACTGCGGATCCACGTCGAAATGTATCTGCAACGAGGCCTGGTTCTTGTCGCTCTTCAATTTGTCGGCTATATCCATTATGATGTGTTTGGCATCGACAATAGGCTCCGACCGTTCAAACCTTAGCAGTATCTTCTTCAGATACAGCCCCCTCACTTTCATCACACTGGGATATTCCGGCCCCATCACTCTCTGGCCGAACACACTGCGCAACTGTGCGGCATACGCTGCCGCCGTATCGTTCAGATGGTCGCTGTCGCGGTGTTTCAGCGTAATGTCTATGAAGCGGTAGAATGGTGGGTAACGGAACACTCTCCGGTCGGTAATCTGGCTACTGTACATAGCCTGGTAGTCGTTGTCCATCACGTTACGTATGGCCTGATGGTAAGGGTTGTATGTCTGTATTATCACCTTGCCGCGGTGCCCGTGGCGGCCCGCGCGTCCGCTCACCTGCGTCATCTGTTGGAATGCGCGCTCAAACGACCTGAAGTCGGGGAAATATATCAAATTATCCGCACTCACTATGCCCACCACACTCACATGGTCAAAATCCAGTCCCTTGGTCACCATCTGTGTCCCCACCAATATGTCTATCTTCCGGTCCTGAAAGTCGTTGATTATCTCCACATATCGGTTCTTCTGCATCGTGCTGTCCAAGTCCATACGCGCTATCGATGCTTTCGGGAACAGAATACTCAGGTCGTCCTCTATCCGCTCGGTGCCGAACCCCTTCATTGTGAGGTGGTGGCTGTGGCAGGCGGGACACTCTGTCGGCATCGGGATGGAGTAGCCGCAATAGTGGCAGCGCATACTGTTGGTGGATTTGTGATACACCAGCGACACATCGCAATGCTCGCATTTGGGTGTCCAGTGGCAGTCGTCGCATTCTATCCTCAGCGAGAATCCCCGCCGGTTCTGGAACAATATCACTTGCTCGTGGTTATCCAATGCCTCCTGTATGTTCTCTATCAGAAACTGTGATAAATAGGTCTTGCTCACAGCCGCATTGTCGCCCCGTTCGCGGCGCAGCCGCTTGGCCTCCTCCTTCATGTCGGCACACATCACCTCGGGCAGCAGCAATCCGCCAAAGCGTTTCTTCATCTCGCACAGGCCGTACTTGCCTTGCGTGGCGTTGTAGTAACTTTCCAGCGACGGTGTGGCCGACCCCAGCAGCGTCCGTGCGCCCCACAGGTGGGCCAGATATATGGCCGCGTCCCGCCCGTGGTACCGCGGCGACGGGTCGTATTGCTTGTAGCTGTTGTCGTGCTCCTCGTCCACTATCACCAGCCCCAAGTCCCTGAATGGCAGAAACAAGGCACTTCGGGCACCCAGCAGTATGTCATACCTCTGCTCTCGATTGTCGCTCATAGTACGGTTCCACACTTCAGCCCGCTGCGAAGCACTGAATCGCGAGTGATACACCCCCACACGGTTCCCGAAATACTTCCGCAGCCTATTGATTATCTGTGCCGTAAGGGCTATCTCCGGCAACAGAAAAAGCACCTGTTTCCCCTCCTTCAACGTCTCGTGCATCAATCTGATATACACCTCCGTCTTGCCCGACGACGTCACCCCGTGCAGCAGTGTCACTGCCTTCTCTGTCTGATGCATATAGTCCACCACCGCCTGCTGTTCATCGTTCAGCTGGATGCTCTCGGCCGACACCAGGCTGTCATACTCCATCAGCCGCGACTCTATCCGCTCCTCCTGCAGCAGTACCCCGTTCTTGAGCAATGTCCGCAGCGATGCCGCCGACACCTTTTCGCCCCCGTCGGCCTCCAGCAGCTTCCGTTTGGCCACCGCCTCTTTCCCCATCTGGCTCAGCTGCATAAAATGCATCAGCGTTTCCAGCTGCTTGTGTGTCGAGCGTTTCTTCTCCAACGTGTCGAACAACTCTCGGCAACGCTCCGCATTCTGGTAATCGGGGGCCAGCGTCAAATAAGTCGACGTGCGGGGTGTGAACCGCTGTCGCAACTCTTCATTCATCACTATTATCTCCCGCTCCATCATGGTGTTGAGCAGCGGCATCATCTTCTGCAGCCCAATGGCGCGGCTTATGTCCTCCACCGTCATCACCGGGTGATCGGCCAGCAGCTGCACCACTCGCAGCTCGTTCGCCGTCAAGTTGTTCAACTCCCCGCTATAGTCGGGATGTATCGACACCGACGACTCGCTGGCCAGTTTGAACGCCGTAGGCAGCGCAACGGCCATCACGTCGCCCACATAACTCATGTAATAATCCGCTATCCATTCCCAGAAACGGAACTGGTGCTCGTCCACAATGGGGTTGATGTCAAGTATCGACAACACATACTTCACTGTGTATCGGGGGCATTCCTCATGCACACGCCTCACCACAGCTGAATACAACCGCTTCGGTCCGAACTGCACCACTACCCGCTGCCCCGCCTTAATCACATCGTTATACTCCTGTGGCACACGGTAGGTATATGTACCGTGAATATGTAGGGGCAATATGACATCAACAAAAAATGTATTCATTATCGGTTTGCAAAAATACGAAAAAAAACTTTCTCACGTTATAAAGAAACGAAAAAAAAGTCATCGCTACCCACATTGCACCGATTATCAACACTTCGCGCATGAAAAGAATAATCCTTGCCGTCACCAACGACGTGGTCACCGACCAGCGTGTCGACCGCACCTGCCGCACCCTCACCCAGGCGGGCTACAGCGTCACCCTCATCGGCCGCCGACTGCCCGACAGCCCTTCCCTCACGCCCCGGCCCTACAGCGTATGCCGCATGAGGCTCCTCTTCAAGCGCAATGTGTGGTTCTATGCCGAATACAATGTGCGCCTCTTCCTCAAACTGCTCTTCGCCCCGGCCGACGCCTTCTGGGCCAACGATACCGACACCCTTCCGGCCTGCACACTGGCCGCATTCCTGCGCCGCCGCCGCCTCTGCTTCGATGCCCACGAACTCTTCCCCGACGTGCCCGAACTCATAGAGCGTCCACGGGTGCAGGCCGTGTGGCGCAAGGTGGAGCGGATATGCCTGCCCCGTGTCGATGCGGCCTTCACCGTCTGCCAAAGCGTGGCCGATGTCTACCACAGCCGCTACGGCATCAACATGACCGTGGTCCGCAACCTCCCGCTCTCCGCTGTAGGTTCGCTGAAGGTTCGCTCCACCTTCGCTCCACCATATACAATGCTCTATCAAGGAGCCGTCAACGTGGGTAGGGGAGTGCGCGAACTCGTCGACGCTATGCAGCACCTGCCCCAATGCCGGCTTGTGGTGGCAGGCGTGGGCGACCTCTACACCTCCCTCCGCAGCTATGCCTCCACCCTCGACTGGAGCGACCGCATACAGTTTCTCGGCCGTCTCGAGCCCGACTGCCTTCATGCCCTCACCGCCCAAGCCCACCTCGGCCTTTGCCTGCTCGAAGACCTCGGCCTCAACTACCGCTATTCGCTCCCCAACCGCATAGCCGACTTCGCCCAGGCCGGTGTCCCCATCCTCGCCACCAACTTCCCCGAAATAGCCCGCATCCTGTCCCAATACGGCACAGGCGACCTCACCGAACCCTGCCCCGCGCAAAAGGAAGGGGAAGCCTACCGCCTTTACCTCCTGCGTCTGGCCTCCGACATCAATTCCGCCCTCCAGCGTTGGGGCTCCATCCCGCCCGACACCCGCCAACAAATCTTCTCCACCGCCGCCTCCCAACTCTGTTGGGACAACGAGCAGCACCTTCTCCTCTCCGCCCTCCGCCCCTTGCTATAACCCTCCTCGTTTCACCCTCCGTCCATGTCTGTCAGGCGATTTCAAGAAAACACACATCCGCACCCCATCCCTCACACCATTTATTTGACAAGCCAATCAGTTTAACCAGCAAAAAGCTGTCAAGCGTTTTCAAGAAAACACACACACCCTCCGTCCCCGCACCAGCTATTTTCCGCCTTCGCTTCCTATTGAGCCGTTGTCTAGCTCTTATTAATCTCTTCTTAACCGCAATGGTGAAAAGAACTTCAGAAAGTACCAAAGTAGTGCTTGTGGGTTTGCAAAGTTGAGTTGTATGAAGAATGGTTGAAAAGAAAAGGTAAAAAAATAATGGAATGAATAATATTTTAACAAATCGGGCGTTATCAGAATAAACAAAAAAGAAATTTATGCTATACGACATTTTTTTAGCTCTTTATTTTATCGGTTGCCTTGTAGGCTTATGGTTTGTGTTCAAGAAGATGGGAGTGGCTCCGTGGAAAGCCCTTATTCCAATTTATAATATAGTGGTCTGGATACAGAAGTGCGGAAAAGGGAAGATGTGGTATATCTATTTCCTCATTCCCGCTATCAATGTGTTTATGTTCCTGCTGCTGGTGGTGGAGACGGCCAAGACGTTCCACAGATACAGTTTTTGGGAGCAGACTTTCGCAGTGATTTTCCCGTGGATTTACCTGCCGTTCCTGGGGTTGAACAAGATGGAGTATCACGACCCCACTCAGGAGCCACCCCACAAGGTGAGCGAACTGCGCGACTGGGTGGATGCCATAGTCTTTGCACTGGTTGCGGCAGTGATAATACGCGGCAAGGTGCTGGAATTCTATACCATACCGTCGAGCTCCATGGAAGGGTCGTTGCTGACGGGCGACTATCTGCTGGTGTCGAAGCTGGCTTACGGACCCCGTGTGGCGATGACGCCGCTTGGTGTGCCGCTGGTGCATAATGTACTGCCTTTCACCGACGGACAGGTGGAGTCGTATCTTAAATGGCCGAAAATGCCTTACCACCGCTACTGTGGGTTGGGCAAGGTGGAACGCTATGATGCCGTTGTGTTCAACTACCCTGTGGGCGACACGATGTGTACTGCCTGGAAAAGCAACAAGAGCTATTACGACCTGGTGCGCGAAATGGGCAGGGAGAATGTGCTGAATGCCAAAACTATGCAGGTGGGAGACCAGATGGTGGAGAACCATATCCGTGTGCGGCCGGTCGACAAGCGCGAGAATTTCATCAAACGCTGTATCGGTTTGCCGGGCGAGGATTTGCAAATTATTAACCAGCAAGTATATATTAACGGCCAGCCCATTGACCAGCCGCGTTCGAGCCAGCAGACCTATGCGGTGCGCTTCCACGCAGGGTTGAACACACGCAAGATTATGGACGATATGGGGGTGAGCTACGAGGACTACGAGAACGCATTGGCAATGATGATGTATGGTGGAGTGGACGCATTCCAGTTGCCGCTATCGGTTGAGAAGGCGAAGGCATTTGCCAGCCGTCCTGATGTGGTGTCGGTGGAGCCGTTGGTGTTTGCCGCCGACAGCAACACGGAGATGATGGTGTTCCCCTATGCCAAAGGCTATAACTGGACGGTGGACAATTTCGGTCCCATACATATCCCGGCCAAGGGCGAGACACTGAAGCTGACGCTGGAAAACCTGCCCCTGTACGAACGGATGATTTGTGCGTATGAAGGTAATGAGCTGGAGGTGAAAGGTGGAAAGATATACATCAACGGCACCGAGACCGACAGCTATGTGCCCAAGATGGACTACTACTGGATGATGGGCGACAACCGCCACAACTCGGCCGACAGCAGGTTCTGGGGCTTTGTGCCAGAAGACCACATATCGGGCAAGGCCAAATGGGTGGTGTTCTCGATGGATAAGGACCACAAGAAACCCCGCTGGAACCGTATATTCATGAACGCCTGCAACTGGAAATAGAAATGATAACGAAAGAACCGAGAGAGGTTTTTAAATAAAAATAAAGTCAATATTAATTAACTAAAAAAGGCAACTTGCTGACCATTAGAGGAAAATAGATAAAAACGATGATGGGATGCACAAAAAAAATAAAAAAAACATACAATAAATTGCAATTTTTTAAGTTAATAGGATACTGAATAATTAAGATGAAAGCGATAATAAACACACCTAAAGGATCGATGACAGCGGAACTGTATGAAAAAGAGGTTCCCAACACAGTTGCAAACTTTGTGAAACTGGCCCAGTCGGGCTTTTATGACGGGCTGAGATTCCACAGGGTGATACCCGACTTTGTAATACAGGGCGGATGCCCCTACAGCCGTAATATGCGAGACCCGAGAGTGGGCACCGGTGGACCGGGATGGCACATAAAATGCGAGACACAGGCAGAAAAGCAATACCACGACCGTGGTGTGCTGTCGATGGCCCATGCCGGGAAAGACACTGGCGGAAGTCAGTTCTTTATATGCCACAACCGCGAGAACACGCAGCATCTGGACGGAGTGCACACCTGTTTCGGACGAGTGGTGGAGGGATTGGAAGTGATAGACGAAATAAGGGCAGGTGATTTGATAGAGAGCATTGTGATAGTTCCGGACGAACAATAAACGACACGAATAGTTACTTGGAAAGAAATAGTAATAAAAGACAAAAACATTTTTGATATATGAACTTAGGAATTAAATTGCTTGTAGCAGAGGACGACCCCAATCTGGGGACTATATTGAAAGCTTATCTTACACAAAAGGGTTACACAGTATTTTTGGCTGTTGACGGACAGTCGGCATTGGATTCATATCAGAACGACGATGTGGATGCCTGCATTCTGGACATCATGATGCCAGTGAAGGATGGTTTCACCGTGGCCAAGGAAATACGCCGCGTGGACAAACGGATACCCATCATTTTCCTGACAGCCAAGAACCTGGAAGCCGACAAGTTGAAAGGCTTTGAAATCGGTGCGGATGACTATGTGACCAAACCGTTCAGCATGGACGAGCTGTTGGCACGTTTGAATGCCACAATACGCCGCTCGTTCGACGACGGAAAGCCCGACAAGAATCTGTTCCACATTGGCGACTTTGTGTTCGATTATGCCCACCAGACCCTTACTTGTGGCGACAATGTGCAGCGCCTGACCATGAAGGAGAGCGAGCTGCTGAGAATGTTTGCCATGAACTTCAACCAGTTGGTGGACCGTACCAGCACACTGCAAAAGATTTGGAAAGACGACAGCTATTTTGCCGCACGAAGCATGGACGTGTATATCACCAAGCTGCGCAAATATCTGAAAGTGGACCCGAAAGTGCAGATAGTGAATGTGCATGGAGTGGGATTCCGATTGACAGTAAAGAACGACTAAATGAGATTGACTTTTTTAGGAACGGGTACTTCGCAAGGGGTGCCCGTTATAGCATGTGGATGTGCGGTGTGCCAGTCGCAGGACAAACGTGACAGGCATTTGCGTACGTCGGCACTGGTAGAGACCGATGAAGGGAAAAATATACTGATAGACATAGGGCCGGACTTCAGGGAGCAGATGCTGCGCGAGAAAGTGAGCCACCTGGACAGCATATTGATTACACATGCACACCGGGATCACGTCGGGGGATTGGACGACATAAGGTCGTTCAACTATGTGCAGCACTGCAAGATGGAGATATTTTGCAACCATGAGGCACGCACAGCCATAGAGCGGGACTATCATTATATTTTCGCCTACCATGAGTTTCCCGGACTGCCAGAGGCCAACCTGCACGAGGTGAGCGGAGACGAACCGTTTGAGGCGGCAGGGGTAGAGGTGATGCCGGTGAAAGCGATGCATAAGGATTTGCCGATATTGGGCTACCGCATCGGGAAACTTGGATACATCACCGATGCCAACCATATAGAACCTCGAGAACTGGATAAGTTGAGGGGAGTGGATGTGCTTGTGATCAACGCTTTGCGGAAGACAAAACATTTCTCCCACTTCTGTTTGGAAGAGGCGTTGGAGGTGATAAAAGAAGTGAAGCCGAATAGGGCATATATCACCCATGTGAGTCATGAAATGGGACTGTATGCCGAAGTGAATGGAGAATTGCCGGAAGGAGTGCAGATAGCCTGCGACGGAGAAAAAGTGACAATTCAATAAAAAGAAGAAGAGAAAGATGCACTTGCATATTGTATCGTTCAACGTTCCGTGGCCAGCCGATTATGGCGGAGTGATAGATGTGTATTACCGCATCAAAGCACTGTGGGCCAGTGGTGTGAAGATTCATCTTCACTGCTACACCTATGGGCGAGGGAAAGCGGAAGAGTTGGAAAGAATATGTGAGGAAGTGTGTTATTATGAGCGTGCAACAGGAATGAAAAGCCAGTTGTCGAGGAAGCCCTATATAGTCCGGTCACGACAGTCGGAGGCCTTGATAGAACGGCTCAAACAGGACGATTATCCAATACTGCTGGAAGGACTGCACAACGGATATGTGCTGGAACGGCTGAAAGGCAGCGGCCGCCGGATAATGGTTCGTGCCCACAACGTGGAACATGAATACTATCAAGAACTTGCCCAGGCAGAGAAGAGCGCCTGGAAACGGTGGTTCTTCAATATGGAATCCCGGAAGTTGAGACGCTACGAACCTGTGTTGAAGGAGGCTACGGCGGTGTTGGCAATATCGGAAAAAGATGCTTCACATTTCAAAGAGATAGGGTGCAAGGACGTGAGGGTTGTGCCGCCATCGCACGGACACAGCCAAGTAACGTCGCTGCTGGGCAGGGGAGAGTATGTGCTGTATCACGGAAACCTCTCTGTGCCAGAGAACGAGGCGGCGGCGTTGTACTTACTGAAAGAGGTGTTCAATGATAGTCCTTACAGACTGACAATTGCGGGCCGCAATCCGAGCGAGGAGCTTCGGAGAGAGATTGAGAAAAATACGAATGTGACACTTGTGGCAAATCCTGACGACGACACAATGCACAAACTGTTGCAGAATGCACATGTGAACCTGCTGGTTACCGGACAGGCGACGGGAGTGAAGTTGAAGCTGATGAACGCACTGTATGAGGGGCGGCATTGCTTGGTGAACAGCAATATGGTGGCAGGAACAGGGCTGGAAAGAGCCTGTACTGTGGCAAATACGGCAGAAGAACTGCGGGAAGCACTGGACAGGCTGGTGAGGCTGGAGTTTGACGAAGTGGAGCGCAACCGACGGATAGATGTGTTGAAAACAGCAGACATACAGAAAGAATTAGAAAAAATAATTATGTAAAATGCGTAATATTTCATATCTTTGCATTTTATAATAAAGTATGGCGAGATTTTTTAGGAGATATAAATCAACCATTTATGGCAACTACCGGAAGGCATATTGTGTCGACGGTGTGTTGACAGGCGTTTGCATGTCGGCATTGATGGCTATTAGGGATTTGATTGCGACGAAGCCCATGGCCTCACCCGAGAACTATGTGACCGAAATCATATTGGCGGTTGGCATACTTTGGTCGACCTATCAATACCGCAAGCAGTTGCCCGAAGGTAAGGTGACATTCAAAGAATTGATGCTGCTGGGATTGGGGATAGGCGTGGTGAGTGCATTGGTGTATGGGCTGTGGGTATGGCTGAACTGCGGTGTGCTGAGCCCGGAGCGTGTGCAATACTACAACGAGCAGCGCATGGCAGTGATGAATGCACCCGAACAGAGTGCCGAAGCGGCCATTGCCATAGAGAAAGTGAAAGTATATACGGCTGGCGACTGGGCCTTTATAGGAGGATTCCGGTCGGCAGTGATGAGTATTATTATAGCGTTCTTTGCCGCACTGATATTCCGAACCGAGAAAGGGACTGTGGTGACCAAGGAACAGAAAACAGAAAATTCAAAACAAACTCAAAAATAACAAAACAACATAATGGATATATCGATTATTGTACCGCTGTTTAACGAAGACGAATCGCTGCCGCATCTGGCAGAATGGATAGACCGTGTGATGGAGGAACATCACTTTGACTATGAGGTAATCATGGTAGACGACGGGAGCAAGGACCGCTCCTGGCAAGTGATAGAGGGTCTGCACGAGAAGAATCCCCGCTACAAGGGGGTGAAATTCCGTCGCAACTACGGTAAATCGGCAGCACTGAATGTGGGATTTGGCAGAGCCAGCGGTGATGTGGTCATCACGATGGATGCCGACCTGCAGGACAGCCCCGACGAAGTGCCCGAGCTTTACAGAATGATAAAGGAAGAAGGCTATGATTTGGTGAGCGGATGGAAAAAGAAACGCTATGACTCGAAGCTGGCCAAAAACATACCCTCAAAGTTCTTTAACTGGACTACGCGCAAGATGAGCGGAATAAAGCTGCATGATTTCAACTGTGGCTTGAAGGCTTACAGGTACGATGTGGTGAAAAGTATAGAGGTGTATGGAGAAATGCACAGATATATACCTGTGATAGCCAAGTGGGCCGGTTTCGGCAATATAGGTGAGAAGGTGGTTCAGCACCGCAAACGTGAATTCGGTGTGACCAAATTCGGATTGAACCGCTTTGTGAACGGCTATCTGGACCTGATGAGTATCATGTTCATGTCGAAATTCGGCAAACAGCCCATGCACTTTTTCGGACTGATAGGGAGTATGGCCTTTTTGCTGGGATTTATTGCATTTGTGGTGGTGTGTGTGATGCGGCTTTGCGGACATATCTCGCTGACCAACAGCGTATGGTTCTATGTGTCGATGCTGTTCATACTGATGGGCACCATGCTGTTTCTGGCAGGATTCCTGGGCGAACTGATATGCCGTAATTCGACCACACGCAACCAATATCTGATAGAGAAAGACATGGTGTGCGACTTGACAATCGAGAAATAATAAAAAGACAACAACTAATAAAGACTGAATAGATTATGTCCCTTCAATGCGGAATAGTAGGACTGCCCAATGTGGGCAAATCAACATTGTTCAACTGCCTGAGTAACGCAAAAGCACAGGCGGCCAATTTCCCTTTCTGCACGATAGAACCCAATGTGGGAGTGATAACAGTGCCGGACGAGAGGCTGGCCAAACTGGTAGAAATGGAGCGGCCGGCCAGCGTGGTGCCTGCCACGGTGGAAATAGTGGATATTGCCGGACTGGTGAAAGGAGCTTCGAAAGGAGAGGGTTTGGGCAATAAGTTTCTGGGCGATATACGTACCACTGACGCTATAATCCATGTGTTGCGTTGTTTTGACGACGACAATGTGACCCATGTGGACGGAAGTGTGGACCCCATACGCGACAAGCAGACCATCGATTTGGAGCTGCAGTTTAAGGACTTGGAGACAATAGAAAACCGTTATGACAAAGAGGTGAAGAAAGCCAAGGCCGGCGGCGATGCCAAAGCCAAGAAACTGGTGGAGGTTATGGACCTGTACAGAAACGCCCTGCTGTCGGGACATAGTGCACGCACTGTGGAACTTGACGAGGGACAACAGGAGGCGGCCAAAGACTTGATGCTGCTCACCGCGAAACCGATACTGTATGTCTGCAATGTGGACGAAGCATCGGTGGTTTCGGGCAACAAATATGTGGATGCTGTACGCGAAGCGGTGAAAGACGAGAATGCCGAAGTGCTGGTGATAGGTGCAGGCATAGAAGCCGATATAGCTGAACTGGAGACATACGAAGAGAAGCAGATGTTTCTGGAAGACTTGGGGCTGAAAGAGTCGGGGGTGAACCGGTTGATTAAAGCCGCCTACAAATTGTTGAACTTGCAAACATTCCTCACGGCAGGACCCAAAGAATGCCGTGCATGGACATTTAAGAAAGGAATGAAAGCACCTCAGACTGCGGGAATTATTCATAGCGATTTCGAGAGAGGCTTTATCCGCGCCGAGGTGATAAAATATGAAGATTATGTGGCATTGGGCAGTGAAGCCAAATGCCGCGAAGCAGGAAAAATAGCCATTGAGGGTAAGGACTATGTGGTGCAGGATGGAGACATCATGCACTTCCGTTTCAACGTGTGATATAACATAAAACCCGAAATAAACTATGCGGAAGAGACTGAATAGAATCATGGTGGCGGTGGCTGCTGTCGGACTGACGGCAGCGGTGTGCTCGTGTTCGACACAAAAAGCCACATGGTCGAATATTCAGTATCATAACCTGACCACCCACTACAATATTTGGTGGAACGGGAACGAGAGTTTGAAAAAGGGGGTGGAAGAGATAGAAACACGCTGCAAGGACGACTACACAAGGATGATACCTGTGGTGAAGCTGGGCACAAAAGAAGAAGTGATGCCCATCTATCCTAATTTCGACAGGGCAGTAGAGAAGAGCCTGAAAGGAATAAAGAAACACAGTATCTTTGTGAACGGACAAGAGCATGTGCCATATATAGCCAAATGTTACATGATGACGGCCTATGCCACATTCTATAAACATGACTATGTGACCGCGGCGAGTACCTGTCAGATGCTTGCATCGCAATATGCAGGGACAGAGATAGGGGATGAGGCATCGGTGCTTATGGCACGCTGTTCGACTATGGACCAGCGGTATCAGGATGCCGAGAGTGCGCTGGACGAACTGATGACAGCTGCAGGAAAGGATAATTTCGCCGAAAGCCAGAAACTGAACCTGTATGTAGCAATGGCGGAATGCACCCTGTATCAGGAGAAATACAAGAAATGTGTGCAGTTTCTTAAGATGGCACTAGAACAAGGCCCATCAAGAAGGCAGAAAGCCCGTATCTATTTCCTCCTGGGACAAATATACCAGGATCAAGAGAAAAGACCGACGGCCTCGAAGTACTATGAGAAAGTGCTGAAATGCGGTCCCTCGTACGAAATGGAGTTCAATGCACGGTTGAACCTGGCTTCGTGTGCCGACCTTCAGCACACAGACCGGAAAGCTTTGGAAAGGTTGTTGGACCGCATGTTGAAAGACAAGAAAAACGAGGAGTTTTTAGACCAGATATATTACGCCAAAGGCGAAATGTATATGGGAATGCGTGAGATTAAGAAGGCGTGTGAGGAGTTCAAGACCTCGTCGGCTGTATCGAAAAACAATCCTGCACAGAAAGCCCGTTCGGCAATACGGCTGGGGGGGATACTTTACGACAAGTTTCAGGACTATGACCACGCGCAACTGTATTACGATACAGCGATGTCGATAATAAAACCAGACTATCCCCATTACAGCAATATTAAATCGCGCTACGACCTGCTGACCTCGCTGGTGGCATATACGAGGGTGATATCTCACAACGACAGCCTGATAGCAGTGGCCAACATGCCAGAAAAAGAGCGGCTAGAGCTGATAAACAAAAAGATTGAAGAATTGAAGGAAGCCGAGCAGGCTGCCAAAGAGCGTGAGATGCTGGAACAACTGGCAAGTGACAGCAAGGCACAGATGAACTCACTGCAGGGCGACTGGTACTTTTACAACAGCAACACTGTGCAGAAGGGAAAAGAGACCTTTAAACAGCGGTGGGGAATGAGGACATTGGAGGACTATTGGTTTCTGTCGAAAAAAGGTTTGATGGGAATGAATATGCTGGCGCAAGACATTTCATCCGACAATCAGACCGATGAAGACGGGGACGGGGAAGACGACACTGTGGCCGACAGCACACAGGCCAAAGGCAAAGAGCTGAAAGGTGACCCCAAAGACCCACATAATGTTGCCTACTATCTGAAGTCACTGCCTAAGAGTAAGGAAGAGCTGGACTCGATGCAGCGAGAAACCTCGATGTGCCTGTTGAATGCAGGGTATATATATTACGACGGAATAAGAAATATAGACAAGGCATTGGAATGCTATCTGCGGCTGACGAATGAATATACAGGCAATGCGGAAATAGTGCAGGCATTTTACATGCTGTACAAAATATACGACAAACAGGGCAATACTCCGAGCTCCAACTACTACCGGGACATGGTGCTGATGGGATTCCCCGACAGCGACTTCTCCAATCTGATACTCGACGAGGATTACTACAAAGAGATTATCCGGCGCGGACAATTGGTGAAAGAGGATTACAACGAGGTATATACCCTGTACCGGAAGCATAAATACAACGAAGTGCTGAGAGCGGTGGACAATGCCTCACAGCTGTATGAAGGCGACCCGATGCTTGGAAAATTCCACTATTGGGAAGGGTTGGCCTATGCCAAAATGGACAATAAGGCAGCAGCCATAAAAACATTTACCTCCATTGTCGAGAGTTATCCTTCAAGCGATAGTATAGTGCCTTTGGCTCAAAACCAGTTGGACTACCTACTGGGTGAAGGAGGAAAGTATGTGGCTTCGAGTGGTGCAGACGAAGAAATAGTGGATGGGGAGAAGGCAGAAAAGAATAAAACCACCACGAATAAAACCGACAACAGAATGGCAGAAACGAGTCAGGATGAAGAGCTTCCACCTGAAGCTCAGCTGTTCAGATATAAAGAGCAACTGCCACACTTTGTTATCATACTGGTGAAAGAGAAAAAGATTAGAGCCACCCAGTTACAGTCGAAAATTGGCGATTTTGTAAGGACATATTATGCCAACATGCCATACAAGGCAAGTCCGCTGTTGTTCAACGATTCCACACAAATGGTAACCATTACAGGCTTTAATAATGCCAACGAGGCAAAGGACTTTTGCAGACATGTGCAATTGAACGATGGTCCGATGGTTGAATACAACAAGGAAGATTATATGGTGTTCGCCATATCGAAACAGAACTACGCTACCTTCTACAACCGCAAAAAGGTGGATGCATATAAATTGTTTTACGAAAAATATTACGGAAAATGAACGAGACAAGCAATGGGCTAATAAACACCATCACTGTAGGCACATCAATAAAAGGAGACATCCAGGCCAACGGCGATTTCAGAATGGACGGCAGTTTGGAAGGGAATATTACCCTGACGGGCAAACTGGTGGTAGGAGAGCATGGCCACATTGTGGGTAATGTGGTGTGCCAAAATGCCAACGTGATAGGCATAATAGACGGGAACCTCTCGGTGAAAGAATTTCTCACACTATATGCTTCGTCGAGAGTGAAAGGGGATATTGTGGCCAATAAGTTGGCGATTGAGCCAGGTGCCTATTTTACGGGTAGCTGCCACATGCTAGACGAGCTATCGGATTGACCTAATACCTAAAGGAGATGGAGGTAATACGCAAGCTATTTGAACAATGGAGCGGGGTATCCTGCACTGAGATACTATCTTTGGGTGCCAATGGTAGCAATCGCCGCTATTGGCGAGTGATAGGGGATGGGTGTAGCTGTATTGCGGCAGAAAACAACGATGTGCGGGAGAATGAAGCCTTCATTTACTACAGTAGTGCTTTGCGGGAACAGGGAATACGTGTGCCCGAAGTGTATGCCGTGAGTGAAGACAGATGTCATTATCTGCAGCAAGACCTTGGCGATATAACGCTGTACAGTATTCTTTTCGACAAGAGAAGGAACGGAGGTGGATTTGACAACGAGATGGTGGAATTGTACAAGAGGGTGCTGGACGACTTGACAGAAATACAATTGGCGGGACGTGGTCTGGATTACAGTAAAGCCTATCCGCGAAGCGATTTTGACGCACAGTCGATACAATGGGATCTCAACTACTTCAAATACTATTTTCTAAAACTAAAATACATCCCCTTTGACGAGCAATTGCTGGAACAGGACTATCAAACACTGATACAATATCTTTTAGACACTGACTGTGGGTATTTCATGTATCGTGACTTCCAGTCGCGAAATATCATGTTGAAAGATGGAGAGTTATATTATATAGACTTCCAAGGGGGTAGGAGAGGGGCAGCCCAATATGACGTGGCATCTCTACTTTTCAGTGCTAAAAGTGACATACCGGATGCTATCCGCACCGAACTGCTAAACTATTATGTCAATTGTTTGAGCAGTCGTGTGGCAATAGACAAAGAGGACTTTAAGCAACATTACTATGGATATGTGCTTATCCGCATCATGCAAGCCATGGGAGCATACGGGTATCGGGGGTACTTCGAAAAGAAAGACTACTTTATTGAAAGTATTCCACTGGCTATCCGGAACCTGCGCAGCGTGATTGAGAAAATAGATTTACCCATAGAGATTCCCCACCTGAAAGGCGTTTGGAAAACCATTGTGGCAATGGAGGAAGGTTGTTCAGAACAGCAAATCAATACTGGACTGACAGTGACGGTGAACAGCTTTTCGTACAAAAAAGGACTGCCGCAAGACCCGTCTGGAAATGGAGGAGGATATATGTTTGACTGTCGGGCACTGCCGAATCCTGGGCGTTATCCTGAATATCGTTGTTACACTGGGAAGGACCAGCCGGTAATAGATTTCCTTCAAGGAGATCCTAAAGTAGAGCGTTTTCTTGAAGCGGCAGAAATGTTGGTTGGCGACTCAATTACGAAATATTTGGAACGAAAGTTCACTAGTTTGAGTGTCAGTTTTGGCTGCACAGGTGGCCAACACAGGTCAGTTTTTTGTGCTGAACGGATGGCTAAGTGGATTGCGGAAAATTTTCAATGCCATGTAGTTATAAATCATCGTGAGCAACAATAAAAAAAACTTTTCACTTTTTTTTCTCCACTTCTTACTTTTTTCGTATCTTTGCAAACTGATTTACAAGTTATAGAAAAACAAAAAATAGTTATATAACATGAAAAACAAAACATTAATCCAGATCCTGTTAGGCATTGTGATTGTAGGCCTTGCCGTATGGCTGTATCTCAGCATTATGGAACCTGTTAAATTCGACAATGAGTACACGAAACGTCGTGATGCATGTGCCGAAAAACTGAAAGCAATACGTACACTCGAAGAAGCGTATAAGAACACTTATGGTCACTACACTGGCAGTTTTGACACTCTGTTTAACAGACTGATCAATGAGGATAGTTTGAGTGTGGTGAACAAAAACATCAACTATGATAAGATTCCCGAAGGCGTCGACATCAATGAGATGACCGAAGCTGAGCAGATAAAGGCCGGTTATGTAAGCCGAGTGACGGAATACGTCAATCCTATTGAGAATCTCCGTAAAAACAAGAAATTCAATCTTACCAACGAACAGATTCAAAACCTTCGCTATATTCCTTATCCCCGCGATGTGCAGAAAGAATTCCAACTCCAGGCTGGATATATAGAGAAGAGCGGTTATCAGATGCCCGTGTTTGAGTGCCTTGTAATGATGGAAGACCTTCTCGCCGACCTCGACCATCAGTTGGTAGTGAACAAGATTGCCGAGCTGAATCAAAATCAACGTTTCCCCGGTTGGAAAGTTGGAGACATGACTCAGGCCATCACTGACGGTAACTTTGAATAATTGGTGGAAACCGTCATGTCAGAGTCCATTCCAATCGGTCTCCATGCGGTTAAATAAAGATTAGAAATGTCGAACCAGGTCACAACTTTTATCACTACAGATAAGAAGGTGGCTTATAACGAAACAAGATTATCCATTTGCCTACGGGCAGATGGATTTTCTTTTTCAGTGGCCACCATGGAAAGTGAGTTGCTAACGGTGGGTGATGTGCTTTTTGACGAGGTGTCGAAAAACAATCCCGTGAAAGCGGTGAAAGAGATGTTGGCGGAATGGAATATTTCCACTTTCGGACACAAACAGATGCGACTAATAGTAGAGTCGAATCAGTTTGCATGGATTCCCGAGCATCTCTACAACAGTGAACAGGATCGGCAGTACTTGGCTTTGGTCTCCGCTCCATCATTCGAAGGATTAGGCATTTACCATATAAAAGTACCAATTATTAATTCATACTTGGTTTTCTCTGCCCCGTACAATATTGTAACCTCATTCAAAGTCGGAATGCCTGGAATAGACGTGTATTGTCAACATGCATTGTTGGTGAACGAGATGTTGATGAGTCGAAGCACTCAGCATCCTGTGATGTTGATGAATATTCGAGACAGGGTAGGGGACTATGTGGCTTTCTACAACGGCCAACTACTTTTAAGCAACAGTTTCTCCGGTGAAAACGAAGAGGAATTATTATACCATGGCATAGATCTCATGAAACAACTTCATCTTGAAACTCCCGATATGGAGCTGACAATGTGCGGAAATGTCAATAGAGACATATATGCCCTTTTCCAACGGTTTTTCCCCAATGTGACCTTATATAATGGAATACCTTTTGATTATCAAAACCCTGCATTCCACAATCTTCACACATACAAATACCCACTAATACTCTCATAAACACAGAGATGATATAACACAACTAAAGTCTAACATTATGCGTATTATTGCTGGTTCATTGAAAGGTCGCCGACTCAATCCGCCTACCACTTTGCCCGTCCGCCCCACAACAGACATGGCACGTGAGAGCCTATTCAACATTTTGAATAACTATGTAGACTATGAAGACTGCACCGTGTTAGATCTTTTTGCCGGCACGGGTGCTGTTTCTATGGAATTCGTGTCGAGAGGCGTGAAAGAAGTGACAAGTATCGACATTAACAATCTGTGCACCGATTTCATTAAATCTGCGGCACAACAATTTGGCGTAAAAAACCTCCATGTAGTCCGCACCGATGTATTTGACTTGATTAAAAGAGCATATAAGAAATTTGACATCATCTTTGCCGATCCTCCTTATGCACTGGAGAATCTTGACCAGTTACCTGACCTCATCTTCAACCACAACTTGCTGACTGAAGATGGCATCTTTATTTTAGAACATCCCCGTGAATATCAGTTCGAAAACCATCCTCATTTTTGGCAGCATCGCAACTACGGCAAAGTGAATTTCACTTTTTTTGCCAACCAATTATCCCCTGAGGAGTAAAACCTTATTCTTGAAAATCAATAATAAAATACAATAATACTATGAAAGCAGTTGTTAAAACCCAGTTTTCTTTCCCCAAACAGAAAAGTCTTTACGTAGGCAAAGTGCGTGACGTTTATAACATTGACGACAAATATATGGCCATGGTAGTGAGCGACCGCATCAGTGCTTTTGATGTGGTGCTCCCAAAAGGTATTCCTTATAAAGGGCAGGTATTGAACCAGATTGCCGCAAAGTTTCTGGATGCCACAGCCGACATCGTTCCAAACTGGAAGATGGCCACCCCCGATCCCATGGTGACTGTAGGATTGAAATGTGAAGGATTCCGTGTGGAGATGATTGTTCGTGGCTATCTTGCCGGCAGTGCCTGGAGAGAATACAAGGCCGGTGCCCGTACCCTTTGCGGTGTTCAACTACCCGAAGGCATGAAAGAGAATCAGAAATTCCCTTCTCCTATTGTAACTCCTACCACCAAAGCCGACGAAGGTCATGATGAAAACATCTCTCGTGAAGAAATCATCCGTACAGGCCTTGTATCCAAAGAGGACTACGATCAGTTGGAGAAATATGCTTTGGCTCTTTTCCAGCGTGGAACCGAGATGGCCGCTCAAAAAGGCCTGATTTTGGTGGACACCAAATATGAGTTCGGCAAACGTGACGGGAAAATATATCTTATTGACGAAATCCATACCCCCGACAGCAGCCGCTATTTCTATGCAGATGGATACGAAGAACGCCTTGCCAAGGGAGAGCATCAGCGTCAACTGTCCAAGGAATTTGTGCGTGAGTGGCTGATGGATAATGGTTTCCAAGGCAAAGAGGGACAAAAAGTCCCCGAAATGACCGATGAGATTGTCAACAGTATCACTGACCGTTACATTGAGTTGTACGAGCACATCACCGGCGAGAAATTCCAAAAGGCTGAAGAATGTGTGGATGTTACTGCCCGCATTGAAAAAAATGTGACTGAGTATTTGAATACTCTCTAATTTTACCTCCCTTTCCTTATGGAAATAGAACGTAAATACCTTGTCAAAACACTGCCTGACAATCTTGAGCAATATCCCCACTATGAGATAGAACAGGCATATTTATGCACATCACCCACCTTGCGCATCCGCAGGATGGGTGATGAGTATATTCTCACAGTCAAGGAGCGTATCATCACCGAATCCAAGGCAATCCACAATCGCGAAGAGGAGTTCTCTCTCTCGCCCGATAGCTACAAACGACTCCTTGCTAAGTGTGACAGCGGCCACATCGCTAAAACACGTTACAAGATTGACCTCTACCGCCAAACCGGCAATGCTATCTATCAAGGCTTGATTGCCGAACTTGATATATTTCATGGTAAACATGAGGGACTTCTTCTTGTAGAAGTGGAATTCCTCTACACCGATACTGCAAACTCCTTTATCCCACCCGATTGGTTTGGAGAAGATGTGTCAGCCGATCCTATGTATAGAAACAGTTTTCTTGCCTCAATGGCGTAATATTATTACTTGCAATTGAAAAAGATACCGCATACCTTTACCATTGTCTTTGCCCTCATTGTCATTGCCGCAGTTTGCACATGGTTCATTCCAGCAGGCGAATTCGTACGAGAGAGCATCACTATTCACAATGCCGACGGTTCTGTATCAACCCGTGAGGTGGTACAAAACAATTCATTCCATTATGTGGACAAGAACCCTCAGACCTGGCAGGTGTTTTCTGCATTGTTCGATGGATTTGTGGATAAGGCCGACATTATTATCTTCATTTTAATGGTAGGCGGTGCATTCTGGATTCTTAACAACAGCCATGCAATCGACGTAGGGGTGATGTCCTTCCTGCGCAAAGTATTGAAACTAAACAGATACAAGCTATTCCGCAAATTGGGTGTTGAAAACATCATCATCTCTCTTATTATGTTGATGTTCAGCCTCTTTGGAGCCGTATTCGGCATGAGCGAGGAGACCATAGCGTTTGTCATTATCTTTGTTCCGCTGGCCATTTCCATGGGATATGACTCCATAGTTGGTGTATGCATGTGTTATGTTGCTGCCCATGTGGGATTTGCCGGCGCCATGCTCAATCCATTCACCATCGGCATTGCTCAAGGTATTGCCGAGTTGCCCATTTTTTCCGGTCTCGAATATCGTTTTCTCTGCTGGATTGTGCTCACCGCCATCGGCATCGCTTTTGTGTTGTGGTATGCCAATCGCGTAAAAAAACACCCCGAGAAGTCGCCCATGTATAAACTGGACGACTATTGGCGTCAACGTGCCCGCGAACAAGAACAAAATCCTATAGAATATCACTCCCCGAAGTCGGGCTGGGTAATGTATGCCATCCTTTCTATAGTGATGATTGTCTGCGCAATCCTTCAACCGTCCACTGTCGTTGAGATTGGTGGGGGAGAGGTAACCCTTCCAATTCTGCCAATCCTTGCGGCTCTGTTTGTTATCTCAGGCTTTTTCATGCTGCGCAAGTCGGTACATTTCTTCATCCTTGACATTCTGCTTTTCACCATTTGTTTTCTGGTGGTTGGCGTACTGGGCTATGGTTGGTATGTTAAAGAGATATCCGCACTCTTCCTGGCTATGGGCATTTGCAGCGGCATTGCCGATAGACAGTCGGCAGACAATATCGCCAAACTATTCCTGGCTGGTTGCAAGGACATTCTCTCTGCCGCACTTGTTGTGGGACTTGCCAGCGGAATAATCTTTATCCTTCGCGACGGCCATGTTATCGACACAATCCTTTATGCTCTTTCCTGTTCTTTGGCCGAGACGGGACAAGTGTCGTCGGTGGGTGTGATGTATGCTTTCCAGACAGCCCTCAACCTTATCATGCCAAGCGGGTCGGCCAAGGCAGCTTTGACCATGCCGATTATGTCTCAATTTGCCGACCTCATCGGTGTAAGCCGACAAGCCACCGTGCTCGCATTCCAATTCGGCGACGGATTCACAAATATGATTACCCCCACCAGCGGAGTACTCATAGCTTGTATCGGTGTCGCCAAAATCCCTTATGCCACTTGGGTTAAATGGATATGGAAATTTATTCTTTTCCTTATCATTATTGGTTTCTTGCTCATTTTACCCACATTGTTTATCCCGTTCCCTGGTTTTTAATAAATCGCTATTATGAAAAGAATACTATTTTTCGCCTTACTCTTTCTTCTTTCCTGCAACCTTCAGGCGCAGGATTCCGCCTATGCTCGCAAAATAATCCGTACACTCTCGTCGGCAAAGATGCAGGGCCGTGGAACAAGCTACAAAGGCGATTCCATTGCCGCACAATATCTTGCAGGAGAAATGCAACGCCTTGGCGTTCTCCCTCTTCAAGTCAATTATATGCAGCACTTCACATATAACTGCTACAGCCACGAGGGGCCGATATCTCTGAGAGTCAACGGAACAGAACTGATGCCTTACACCCAATTCCGCATATACCCGTCATCCCGCTATGCAACCCCAAACAACCTTGAGAAGGCTTTACACAAGAAACAACTCAAAGACGGCACATGGCTTATCGGTGTTGAGAAGCTAGACACCTATGGCCCTATATTAAACACCGATCCGGCTAATCCAATTTGTATTGAAGTATTAGATTCACTTTTGCCGAAACGTATTAAGAAAGTTGTAGCAGACATCCCGGTTAATTATCACCACGGCTATAAAACTCAGAACGTTGTAGGCTATGTACGCGGAGTAGTGGATACCATGATTGTCTTCACTGCCCACTATGATCATTGTGGAACCATGGGCGACGGAATAATATTTCCCGGCGCACACGATAACGCAAGCGGAGTGGCTGCTGTGATGGACTTGGCACGCATGGCCACTCAGCAACGTCCATATTACACAATGGTATTCATGCTTTTGTCGGGCGAGGAATCAGGACTGTTGGGTTCACACTATGCAGTCGAGAATCCGCTAATTGATTTCAAAAAAGTAAAACTTCTCTGCAATATTGATCTTTTCTGCGGTGGAGACGATGGTATTATGGTATTCAATGCTAAAAGCGATAACACAAAGCCATTCTTCGATAAAATCAAACATCTGAATGATGAACTCCATGTGGCCCGCGAAGTTCGTCCACGCGACAATTCAGCAAACAGCGACCATTATTGGTTCTCGTTAGTTTGCCCGTCAATATACATTCTCACGATGGGAAAACCATACGGTGGCTACCATGATCCGTACGATACCTGCCAAGAGTGCGGCCTCGGTCACTATGTCGATTACATGAGCATAATCAAGCAACTGGCTTACCTGGAATAGCAGTATTTGCCTTCCTAGAATAGCAGTGTTTTTCCATTCTTTAAATCTCATCACAAAGTAGTGGTGCAATTCCTTACTTTACATAACGTAAATACTCGTAAATTCGAATTCCCTAAATTCCGAAGTATTTTATTGTAGCCATCACAACAATATGAACACTAACAAAGGATGTTAAAATTCAAGTAATTACAACATATTATTATGTAGAATGATTATATGCAAATAAAAAAAATGAATAGTAAAGAATCGTAGATGATTCGTGGATGATTCTATTCTGGTATGTTCAATCTTATTTACAGCTTTCTTCGCTTATAAGCATATAAAATTTCCTTGGCAACATTTTAGTAACCTCGAAGGTTAATAAGAGCTAAATATGTGCTTATTAAAGGCTTAAGAGTTAGCGAAAGTGGAATGGTTGTGTATTCCTGAAATCGCTTGACAGATTATTGCTGGTTAAACTGATTGGCTTGTCAAAGACAGGTCATGAATTTGAAATTGATGGGAAAGATAATGAAACAAGGTTGGGATAGTAAGTGAGTGATGGATAGAACAATAACAAAAAAAGCCGTCGAGATGACGGCTTTTTTATTGGTATACATTTTTGGATTATTGTTTTGCAGCTTTCTCAAGAGCCTCGATACGAGCTTTGATGGGTTTCAGTTCGTCGTACATTTCCAAACGGGCATATACTGTGTTCAGAGCGTGGAGGCACTGATGGAGATTGGAACGGTTCTGGGCTTGGCCATCGGCATCCATTGCATCGATAAAGGCAATGGCGTTGGTGAAGTAAGGAATTGACTGACGGAAAAATTCTTTACTCTCGTTGAGAAGATTGTCGTACAAACCCGACTCGTCGGTTGGAGGAACGTTGTTGGCCTCGTCCAATTTGTCAACAGCACGGTTGTAGAGCATTTTGCCTAAACCATAGTTTGCCAGGAACTGATTGGGCAGTGTGGTGAGTGAAGCTTTGTATTGGTTCTCTGCATTTGCGAAGTCTTTCACATTCTCGTAAGCAGCACCGGCAGCGGCTTGCAGTTGTGCATGAATCTGGGGTTTGTCTACAGTTTTCTCCAATGCCTTCTGGATTTCAGCGTTACCTTCGTTGATATTGCCTTTAAGCAGATAGGCCTCGGCCATCATCATGTTGGCGTTGAAATCGCTGGGGCAGAACTTAACATAATTCTGGGCAACTTTCAGAGCCTCGTTGGTGTCACCACTTTGTTTGTACATTCTGAACAAGGTGGAATAAACCAAGTTCTCTTTGGTGCGGGTTCTCACCAGAGGTTTGAAGTATTTCAGAATTGCCTCGTTATTGTGGGCGTTCATTGCAGCTTTACCAGCCAGCAAATAGGATTCGGCGGCGTATTCTTTCTTTCCGCATTCGTTGAAAATTCTGACAGATTCCTCGCACATAGCCATGCTTTCGTCCCAGTTTTGAGCCTGGAATGCATTGATGGCCTTTTTGTAGTATTCGTTACCAACATAGCTGAGGATTGTGTTGTTGCCTTCTGCATACTCTTTTTCGGTGTCGAGTTCCTTGCAACGGAGAGCAGCGTTTTTGCATTTTTCCAACCAGTCAGCGTCCAAATTCTTATATTTTGATTTGGGTTTCTCGGTTTCACCGCCGATAAGGCTGTAAATCAAACCAGCATAATACCATGTTTTGGCATCGTTCTTTGTTTGTTCATGTTCACAAGCGGGGTCAATCAGTTTCTTAGCTTTGTCAAGGTAGCCGCGGTTCTGAGCTTCACGAGCGCTTGTAACGTTCAGGGACTGTGCACTGGCTGAATAGCACATGACCACAAAAGCCAGCAGGATTAAAGCGATTTTCTTCATTGTGATAAATGATTTTAATGTTGATTTGCTAATTAGTATTCTTAATTGTTAAATAATTGCATCTTCCTTCTTTGTTTTTACTCTTGAGGGGTTTCGGGGTTGTTTTCCGGAACTTCATTCTCCCCTATTTCGCCCTCAGGTAGTTCGTTGGTGTTATCAACTGTTTCCTCTTCGTTCTCGGTGGGCACTTTGGTGATGGATGCTATGTAATCCTTTCCTCTCAAATTGATGAGTTTCACGCCCTGTGTGTTGCGGCCCAACACCCGCAGTTCGCTGACTTTCATGCGGATGGTGATGCCTGAACGGTTGATAATCATAAGGTCTTCCTCGTTGCTGACATTGGTCAGGGCGACGATGCCGCCGGTCTTGTCGGTCACCTTCATTGTGGTGACGCCTTTGCCTCCGCGGTGTGTCGGGCGGTAACCCTGATTCTTATCGGGGTCGTATTTCAGCTGGGATTTCTTGCCAAAGCCGTTTTCGCTGACTACAAGGATGTCCTCGTTTTCGTTGTTGGTGCATATCATGCTGATGACTGCATCGTCCTCGCCGTCGAGAGTGATACCCTTAACGCCCGAGGCGCCACGTCCCATTTCGCGGAACTCATCTTCGGTGCAGCGCACCACCTTGCCGTTCTTGGAGGCAATGAGGAGCTCGCTGTTGCCGTCGGTGAGGCATGCGGTGACTAGCTCGTCTCCTTCGCGGATGCCCACGGCTATGATGCCGTTAGTGCGCGGACGCGAATATGCTTCGAGCGAAGTCTTCTTGACGATACCTTTCTTTGTGCACATCACAATGAAATGGTTTTTGAGATATTCCTCGTCGGTTAGAGATTCCACATTGACATAGGCTTTCACCTTATCAGTCGGATCGATGTTTATCATGTTCAGGATAGGACGGCCTTTGGAGTTTTTCTCACCCTCAGGCACTTCGAAGGCGCGCATCCAGTAACAGCGACCTTTCTCTGTAAAGAAAAGCAGGTGATTGTGGTTGGTGCACATAAAAATGTGTTCCACAAAGTCCTCACTTCGCACAGAACTGCCCTTCGAACCCACACCGCCACGGGTCTGGGCGCGGTATTCGTTCAGAAGGGTACGTTTCACATAACCCATATGCGAGATGGTGATGACCACCTCATCGTTGGGTATAGTATCCTCGATTTTGAAATTGGATGCTTCGTACTTTATTGCTGTACGACGGTCATCGCCATATTTCTCTCTGATTTCGGTCAGCTCGTCTTTGATTACGCCCATGAGAACGTTCCGGTCGCCTAAAATTTCTTTGCAACGGGCAATAAAACGAAGTTTTTCGTCATATTCATCTTGCAGTTTCTGACGCTCCATGCCGGTGAGCTGACGCAGACGCATCTCGACGATGGCTTGTGCCTGCAATTCGCTGAAACCCCATCTGTCCATCAGTCCCTGACGGGCCTCGTCCACGGTCTTGGATTTCTTGATTAGCTGAATAATATCGTCGATAATGTCAATGGCTTTCAGGAATCCTTCCAGTAGGTGGGCTCTTCTCTCGGCCTCGGCCATATCGAACTTGGTGCGGCGGGTCACCACATCTTCTCTGTGCATCACGAAGTTCTCAATCAGATCCTTCAAGTTCAGCAACATAGGCCGTCCATGAACCAAAGCGATGTTGTTTACCGCGAACGAGCTCTGCAATTCACTCAGCTGGAATAGTTTGTTCAATATCACATTGGGCACTACATCGTGGCGCAGCATATACACCACGCGGGTACCTTCTTTGTCCGACTCATCGCGTATGTCGGTGATGCCGACAATCTTGCCGTCTTTCACCAATTGGGCCTGACGCTTAATCATCTCGCTTTTGTTCACCCCGTAAGGGATGGAGTGTGCAACAATGATGTTTCTGCCTTTGTTGTCAACATCTATCGAGGTGTCGGCTCTCAGCACCACGCTGCCTCGGCCTGTGGTATATGCGTCACGCACGCCGTTGTATCCGTAAATGATGCCGCCACCCGGGAAATCGGGGGCTTTAACATATTGCATCAGCTCCTCAACGGTGATATTGCTGTTTTCGATATAGGCGATACAGCCGTCAAGCACTTCACGCAGATTGTGCGTGGGCATGTTTGTGGCCATACCCACCGCAATACCATTCGAGCCATTCACCAACAGGTTGGGCACCCTGGCGGGCAACACAGTGGGCTCTTCGCGCTCGTTGGTGTAGGTTGGCATCATGTCCACTGTATCCTTTTTAATATCAGCCATCATCTCGTTGGCAATCTGCTCCATGCGGCACTCGGTGTAACGCATGGCAGCAGGGCTGTCGCCATCAATGCTACCAAAGTTTCCCTGACCGTCCACCATCGGGTATCTCATATTCCAGGGCTGGGCCATACGGACCATGGCAAAATAGACCGACGAGTCGCCGTGAGGGTGATACTGACCCAAAACTTCACCCACCACAGTGGCCGATTTGCGGTAGGCTGTATTGTAGAACATGCCCATGTCGTTCATTGCAAAAAGAATTCTCCGCTGCACAGGTTTCAAACCATCTCTGACATCAGGCAACGCACGCGATACGATTACAGACATTGCATAGTCAATATAAGCGCTTTTCATAGTAGTTTCGATATCTACGCGCGTTATTTTCTCGTTTTCAGAAATCATTTCTATTTATTTATTCTATTGAATTACAAATATAAAATACTTTATTCCTTTTACTTTTAAAATACAAAGATACACTTTTTTTTTCACATACTGCCTTATTGAAGACATTATTTATTAACAATTTCAAATACCTTCTCCCCTACCCTTTCGACCCTGATTACGTTTATCCTACATACCATTCAGGCAACAAACATTATATTGTTGAAAATTATTTTCAGCCAATGCTCGTCATTCTCATATTTTGTAGTACTTTTGCACATTATTTATACTCTATGGAACCCAAACTTACAGAACATGCAAAGCTCTCCATCGCCAATAGCCGCGATGAGGCTATCCGTTTGAAAAACGGAGCTATAGGTGTGGAACACCTTTTCTTGGGCATCCTTCGCATCAACGATTGCTCGGCTGTCCAAATGCTACAGCAGATGAATGTCGATTTGCAAAATGTACGCAGCCGCATCGAGGCTTCCATCAGCCAGCTCGACAGCGAAGTGCGTTTCACTCCCGATAGCGAAATACCCATGCTGCGTCAGTCCGAGAAAGTGCTGCGACTCAGTTACCTCGAAAGTGTCCGTCTCAAAAACAAGGAAATCCATACCACCCATCTCCTGCTGGCCATCATTCAGGAGGCCGAGAATATTGTGGCACAGGTTCTTCAGCAATATGATGTCAATCATGATGCCTGCATCAAATATCTCATGAAAAACGGCAATGTTTCGCCCGATGCCACTTCCAACTTCTCATCTCCCCTACCCGATTTCCGTGCCCAAACCAGCGAGGACGACAATGATGACCCCTATGCCGACCCCGACAACGATTTCTCTTCCCGACCCTACGGCAACCCTTCGGCTGCATCGTCCACGCCCCGTTCCGAAAACAAAACCCCGGCTCTCGAAAACTTTGGCCGCGACCTCACCCAAATGGCTCAGGAAGGCAAACTCGACCCCATTGTGGGGCGTGAGCGCGAACTGGAGCGCATCGCTCAAATTCTCTCCCGTCGCAAGAAGAACAACCCCATACTCATCGGTGAACCCGGTGTGGGCAAAAGTGCCATTGCCGAGGGTCTTGCCCTCCGCATCATCGAGGGGCGTGTCCCCCGCACCCTTTTCGATAAGCGTGTCATCTCGCTCGACCTTGCCTCCCTTGTGGCCGGTACAAAATACCGTGGCCAGTTCGAAGAGCGCATGAAAGCCATACTCAACGAGTTGGAAAAGAATCCCGATATCATCCTTTTTATCGATGAAATTCACACCATTGTGGGTGCCGGTAGTGCCAGCGGGTCGCTCGATGCTTCCAACATGTTCAAACCAGCCCTTGCGCGTGGCGAAATCCAGTGCATCGGCACAACTACTCTCGACGAGTACCGTCAGTACATCGAAAAAGACGGTGCCCTTGAACGCCGCTTCCAGAAAGTACTTGTCGAGGCCACCACACCCGACGAAACACTTGTAATACTGCGCAAAATCAAGTCAAAATACGAGGACCACCACTTGGTGCAATATACCGACGATGCCCTCAAAGCCTGCATCTCACTCACCGAGCGCTATGTCAGCGACCGCGTACTCCCCGACAAGGCCATTGATGCCCTGGACGAAGCGGGTGCCCGTGTACGTCTGGCTCATGTCGAGGTACCAGCCGACATCATTGCCCTCGAAGAGGAAATAGCCCGTGTAGAGAAACTTAAACGTGAAGTCCTCGCACAAAAGAGCTATAACGAAGCCGCCGAATACCGCGACCAAGCCCGACAGCTCCAAGAAAAACTCGCTTACCGCAAACATGAGTGGGAGGAACAAGACCGAGACAAACGCGTACAGGTCACCGACCAGGATGTGGCCGAAGTGGTTGCCATGATGACCGGCGTACCGGTGCAACGCATTGCCCAAAACGAAGGCTCCCGGCTCCTGCAGATGGAAAACGAGTTGAAAGGTGCTGTTGTTGGGCAGGATGCGGCTGTAAGCCAAATTGCAAAAGCTATCCGCCGTAACCGCGCCGGACTGAAAGACCCCAACCGGCCCATCGGCTCATTCATCTTTGTGGGTCCTACCGGTGTGGGCAAAACATATCTAACCAAGGTGTTGGCCAAATACCTTTTCGAGAGCGAAGCCAACATGATTCGTATAGATATGAGCGAGTATATGGAGAAATTCGCCGTATCCCGCCTCATCGGTGCACCTCCGGGATATGTGGGTTACGAGGAGGGTGGTCAGCTTACCGAAAAAGTACGCCGCAAACCCTACTCTATCATTCTTCTCGACGAGATAGAAAAAGCACATCCCGATGTGTTTAATGTCCTGCTGCAAGTACTCGACGACGGTCTCCTCACCGATGGTTTGGGTCGTAAAGTCGACTTCAAAAATACCATCATCATCATGACTTCCAACATCGGTTCCCGTCAGCTTAAAGACTTTGGTACCGGTGTCGGCTTCAACACCTCCGCCCGCGAAGCCGAACGGGCTTCACTCGAGCGCTCGGTTATCGACAAGGAGATGAAGAAGAAATTCGCCCCCGAGTTCCTAAACCGCATTGACGACATCGTCTTTTTCAATAGTCTTCAACGCGGTGACATACATAAGATTATCGACATAGAGCTAAAGGGGTTGTTCAATAGAGTCAAGGCCATGGGCTACAATATTGACATTGACGATAAAGCCAAGGATTTCATCCTCCTCAAAGGCTGGGACGAGCAGTATGGTGCCCGCCCACTGAAACGTGCCATTCAGCAGTATATCGAGGACGATTTGGCCGACGAGATAATCAAAGCCGACCTCCTCCCGGGCGATACCATCCATATCACCGCCCTCGACGCCGACGACAAGACTGAAAGCCTCACCTTCACCATCGAAAAAGGCGACACCAGCCATCAGTTTGATGCCGCCCTCAGCGAAGCCTCGCAAGTCGAAACAGTGTAAAAATTGGTGTTTTAATATCTTAGAGTTAGAGCCACGAATTATGAGATTCATTCGTGGCTCTTTATTTTATTACTTATCCTGTCCTTCCTCAGTTGCGGCAGATTTGCAATCTGACGCAAAATATTATCAGGATTTGCAATCCGGAGTACAATAATCTTATCTAAATAAGCTAAATAAATATGTATTACATTAACCTTTACTACTTTGACAGTTGTCGAGTGGGCTGATGTCTTTTCACGACAATATATAACACATTTTCATAGATACACTACGATATTGCCTGGATAACGAGTGCCTGCAAAAATATGCTCGAGTAATGATGAGTGACTCCCGTCCTTGTTGGACGTTGTCTTCATAAATTTTTGAATGATGAAATCAAAAATTGATTATTAATCCTAAATAATAAGTTTCGGATTGCACATCCGAAACAACGAACACCGTCTGGAACATCTGCCGCGACGGGATTATAATGTGCCGTAATAAGAATGTTCCTCCTATCTTTTACTCAAAGAAGAAAGTTTTTTTCGTCATGTAAAAAAAAATGTGTATTTTTGCATCCGATTTCGAAAGAGAAATCACGAAGCGTTATGCCTCAACTTGCAGTTGAAAACCTGAGAATCTTTCAAATGTTACGCAAGGGAGAGTATAATGGTTTCGCGCGTTATGCGTGGACTGTTTGCTATTTCTCGTAACAAGGTATTTTCTCAGGACCCTCAACTGAAGGAGTGGTATATCAGTGCCACGCTTCTTTTTGTTGTTGGCCTCTATTGGTACTGGAGAAGCACAAAAGATAGTTTTTATGTCAAAGAACGAGTTGATTCAGACAGCAAAAGAAATTATTTCTCGAGTATACCCACAGAATATGGGCTATAGTACATTCGTGGATGTAGTAAGTGAATCTGATGAGAAACTATTATCAGAATGGACTCATCAACTTTATTTATATTTGCTAAATATAAAAAATCAAAAAGTCACATCCGCCATAGAGTCATTATTTCCTATTCAGAATGGCAACAGGATACGAAAAGCCCATCTACAGGCAATTATTGATATTTTACTTGCAAGTAATGAAGATTAAATAACTAATTCAATGGCTCATACTTATATAAAAAATATTCTATCTCAACTAATAAAAAATAAAATGAACAAATATAAACTTTTTATTCTTCTTTTATTTATACCAATAATCTCTACTGCTCAGATTACCCGATCGACATACAGATCTGGAAACGAAATATATCATGTCCCAAATTATTCAGAACAACAAGCTCGATTTTATTTAGATAATGCAAAAGAATTGGATCCTGTTGAAGGGATATGGATTAGTGGGGAAGATAAATATTCTATCGAAAAAGATTTTGATGGATTTTCAAGAAAATCAGATTATTATAGAGCAGTTCTCTTACATTCAAGCCAATCTAATCTTTCAAAGAATAATGATATTCGCTTTTTCCTTAAGAAAGGAACAAGTACAAACATTTATGAAACAACATATTATAGCTGCAGCAATTTAAACTTTAGCTCTAATGGTTTCACTTATGAAATTATACCCACAATGACTATTTCATTACTCAACGGTCCAACCCTAACAATAAAATTTTCGGACAACGAAGAATATACATTTTACAAAGTATACTCTCCTCAAAATGTCCAACCAAAAGAGGATAAAAAGAGTATGTGGACAGGTACGTGTTTTGCAATTGACAAAAAACATATTGTTACAAATTATCATGTTATTCAAGATGCCAAACTCATTAATGTTAAAGGTATGTATGACATTTCTAATAATGGCCATTCAGCTGAAGTTGTGGCATCTGACAAGGTGAATGATATAGCGATATTAAAAATAACCGATAACCAATTTCCTGGTTTTGGAAACATTCCATACTGCGTTAGTAGCAGAATGGCAGATGTTGGTGAAGACATATTTGTATTAGGGTATCCATTGACACAAACGATGGGAAACGAAATAAAACTGACTAATGGAATAATAAGTTCTAGAACTGGATTCCAAGGTGACATAGCAAACTATCAGATGTCAGCACCCATTCAACCTGGTAATAGTGGAGGCCCGATGTTTGATAACAAAGGAGATGTAATTGGTATCGTTTGTGCTCATCATGCTGGAGCTGAGAATGCTGGTTACGCCATTAAAATCTCATATTTGAAATTGCTTATAGAAAGTACTGGACTAAACATTGCCCTTCCCAGTAAAAATACCATTTCTTCGCTTTCTCTTCCTGAAAAGGTAAAACGTCTGAGGGACTTTGTCTTATATATCGAGTGTAGGTAAAACAATTAACAATACGTTAGTTCAGGATAACATCAACGTGGTGTAAACAACTTATTGCTTGATTGTCTGATTGCTTGATTGTTTGAGTTTATTGACCGCGTCAGCGACTCAAGCATTTAAACAATCAAGCATTCAAGCATTCTTTCAAGCATTTTCTTTTAGTTTTACCTTTAATCCGACACAACGAGAAAATGGCTGGCGCATCACACGTCAACCATTTTTTTCAATTTTCATTTTTCAATTTTCACTTTTCAAGCGGGCCTTGCTCTCGAGTTCCATCTTGCCGAGGCGCACGGTGACGCCGAAGGTGATGTAGCGCGAGCTATAGCGGGTGGTATTGCTGCTGGAGATGTAGGGGTTGGTGTTGGCCGAGGAACTCGAATAGGTGTTGAAGACATCCTTGACGTTGAGGTAGAGCGATATGTGACGGTCGAGCAGGTCGGCACTCACGCCGAGGTCGGTGGTGAAGAAGGGGTCGTAGCTGCTGAGGAAGGCGATTTGCCGGGTGGTGTAGTTGACATTGCCAAACACTTGCAGCACGTTCCATAACTTGCCCCACGCGTTGAGTCGCAGGTTGCCCGCCCATAGGTTGTCATCCACCCATTCGCCAGGGCGGAACTGGCTGTGGTAGCCCATGTGTACGGCGCGGGCTGAGAGACGCAGGTTGAACATGGCGGTGGGGCGATAAGTGAGATTTAGGTCGGCACCTGCGTTGTGGCTGCTGCCGATGTTGTAGGGCTGGCTGAAAGAGACCTCGCGACCGTAAACGGGGTGGTACGCCACATCGACAAGAGCGCCCGGCTCGTCGGTGTTTGCCTTGTAGTAGAGGTCTATCCCTACCGAGCCGAAGCCCTCGAAGAACTTGTTCCAACCCCCTTCGAGGTTGTGAGTGTGGCTGGGAAGCAGGTCGGGGTTTCCGATTTCGTAGCTCTCGTTGTTGAAAATGATGAATCGCGTGAGGTTGGGAGCCGAAGGCGTGGTGGTGCGAAGGGTGTAGCTGAGCGTGAAATTGTGCATCGAAGGGGTGTGGTAAGAGAGATGGACGGAGGGTGTGGGGACGAGGTAGTTTTCGTGCGACACCTCAGTGGTATAGCCTGTGTAGGTGGCGGTTCCGGTGCTTTGTTCCAGTCTCAAGCCCACCTTGGCGGCGAAATTGCCAAAGTTGCGTTTGAGGGTAAGGTATCCGCCAAACTCCTCATGGCGGTACGACTTGGTGTAGCTCTGCAGCGTGTCACGACGGTTGCCGGGCAGTGTGTCGCGGGTGTAGGTGCGTAGGCTTGGGGTGTGGTAGTCGCCGGTTAGGCCCGCCTCCAGCTCCCAATGCTCGGCAAAGGGCAGCGAGTAGCCCACCTCGGCAGAGAGACCCACGCCGCCCCTGTTAATACCTAAATGGCGCACGGTGTAGTCAAGGGCTGGTTGGCTGAGGTATTGGCGTTGCTCGGTACCGTCGGAAGTGTAGTTGAATCCATTGGCAGCGGTGCGTATCCACAGCATCTGCCCCTTGTCGTCGAGACGATGGGAGAAATGCAACCCGCCATAATAACCCACCTGGGGTATGGATGATGTGCTGGTGGAGCGATAGCTGTAGTCGCCCGGATTGTAGATGAGTTCGTGCCATTGTATGTCGGCGGACGACTCGCCACGGTACCACGACGGGTATGCCCCGCCCCAGAAACTGAGGGAGCGCATGGTGTCGAAATCGTAGTTGCCGCTCAGGTAGAAATAGCTGCCATGCCTCCAGTTGTCGCTATGGGCTGTGTAGGACTTGATGGTGGAGGTGTCGCCTTGCGGAGTGAGCAGGGCGGAACGGCCCGACTGGTCACTCCACGTGTGGCTGTAGTCGTATTCGGCATAGAGGTTGATGGAGAACTTCTTGTTGCTATAGACATACGAGAGCCATGGCGACACCTGTGGGCGATGGTTTCCCGTGGCTCCGATGCTGATGAACTCGTTACGCAGAATCTTCTTGGATGTGATGATATTGACCACGGGTCCGCTGCCGCCGTAGCGGGCAGAGGGGTTGGTGATGACCTCGATTCGGGCTATGCTGTTGGCTGGGAGGGTCTTGATGTATTGGCGCAGATTCTCGCCACTGAGGTTAGATGGGCGGTCGTTGATCCACACCTCCACGCTTTGTGAGCCCCGCAGGGTGATGTTGCCTTCGGCATCAACCTCCACGCCCGGAGCATTCTGGAGGGCATCGCTGGCGGTGCCGGTCTGCACACTGGGGTCGTCGGAAGTGTTGTAGATGTGTTTCTCGCCGTCGACGGCATAGAGTGGTCGGTCGGTGGTGATCTTCACCTCTTCAAGAGCCTTGACCGAAGGCGAGAGGTAGAAACTGGTGTCTGAAATGGTGGCAGTGGTGTCCTGCGAAACCCTTACGGTGTCGTTGACCTGGGCGTAGCTTACGCCTGCTACTGTCATCAGTGACAGCAGCAACATGATTTGCTTTGTCATAATATTATTGGGTTATCTTATTGTTATAAAGGTATCTGGAATATAAAAACAATGGGTGTCGAGCGTGTATACGCTGCGAGGTGAATAATACCGGTCTGTGGTATCGCCCTCCCTGTTCTTCTGGACAATGCAATCGAGAGCGATGCGGCCATGTCGGTCGGCGATGAACAGCTGCGGTGAGCCTTCGTACTGGCAGCGGAAGGGATGGTCGGCGTGGAACATGTGGTTGGCCCAGGGGGTGAACACCCCGGAGTCGGTGTGCTCCCAAGCGGGGTTGTAGTGCATGTAAACGTCCTTCATGTCATAACCCAAAGAGGGGAGCAGGTCGCGGTAACGCTTGGCAAAATGGACGATGTTGCCGAGGGTATCTTCCACCAGGTTGCCTACGGAATCGGGGATTAGGCGGTGAAGCCAGTTGAAACCCGCCACAAGATAGAACCGCCACTGGGTGGTGTCACGGTTGGCGTACATCGCGGCCAGCTCGTTGCGGAGGTGTTCGAGGCAGGGCTTGCAAAGGATGTCGAAGAAATAGACCACCTTGTAATGTGTTGTGTCGCTCTTGACAAGACGGGTAATCTCGTCGGTGGTGAGCATGGAGGGTTCCACGGCCTTGACCTGTTCAAAGGTTAGCACAGGTTTGTCCTGCTCCTCGGCTGGGTGACTGTTGCACCCGGTGAGTGCGAGTGCAACGGTTGCCAGCAGTGTGATATGTCTTAATGCTTTTGCCATAGCTTTTAGTGTTCAATCTGTTGGGCTAATGAGTCGGCGTAGTGTTTGTTGATGGCCTTCAGTGTCACTTCCAGAATGAAGCGGTCGCCCTCCATAAGAGGATTAAAACGACTGGTGGTGTCGTAGAGTTGGCGGGCGTTGGGGTTGATGGTGTTGTTATCAAAATGCCACCCTTTGTAGAACTCCCTTTCGGTCTCACCCGACTGGGTTTTGTACTCGTGTACGGCTGTGAAGTCGGAGACAGTGGTCGAGCCCAGCAGACGATTCTTGTTGCTCCAATCGACGGGACACTCTGAACCGTAGGAGACCGTCACTTGGGGATAGATGGTGTCGGTCACAGTGCGTATGTTAAACTCAATTATCTCGTCACCCACTTTTTTTGAGTTGGAAACTGTGACGGTGTCAATGCGGTAGCGATACGTGGGCAGACCTTTGAGTGCCTTGACTATCCCTTCGATCGGGTCGGCGTTGACAAAGCGTAGCTTGATGCTGTCGCCGTCGCAATGGAGGGTTTCGAGCGTCATGTCGAGCCATGGATTGCCTGTGCTGTCAAAAAGATGGAGGCCGTCGTCGTCAATCGTGTAGGAAAAGAGTTGCGCGTTTCCTGCTGTGTCGCGGGAAAGGATGTGCAACCGTCCGTCGCGGTGGAAGCAAAACAGACGGCTTTCAAGTCCCATGAACTTATTGCATTGGAGGGTGGGTTCAGCAGGGTTGTCCGACTTGAGTTCGATGGAACTTACTTCGTAAAAGCCATTCAACGTTTGGCGAGAGACACATCCCGCCAGCAGCACCATGAACGCGATGGGCAGCACGATGAGCGGCAGTAGCCCTCCGTGGCGGGAGCGGCGCAGTGCCATCATGGCGATGCGTTTCTTCACCAACGAGTAGTCGAAAGTGTTGCCTATGGCACTATACGGTTTGCCGCTCACCTGATGGTAGAACAACTCGGCATAGGCGGCTCCGCTATCGGTTGCCAGCATTGCGTTGTCGGCCTGGTATTCATGCACACGCTTCAATTCACGCTGGTAGAGATAAACAAACGGGTTGAACCATAGGACAACTTTGACCGCCTCACACAACAGGAGGTCGAAGGTATGGCGTAGGCGCACATGTACCATTTCGTGTCCGATAAGCTGCTGCATCTCGGTTGGGTTGAATCCGTTGCGGCCTAAGATGATATGCTTGCCAAAGGAGTAGGCTGGAGTGTCGTCATTCAGTACGCTGACCTTGACACCGTCCTGCATCTTGTATGGCAGTCGGCCAAGGCGGCGTTGTAATCTTGCCAGTCTTAGGGTCAGGAGTATCATCGTGACAGCAACACCTACCCAATAGATAATGGGCAGAATGTCCATCACTTTGTCGAGGATATTCGGGGTGGTCTCTCCTTCAGACAGGATGATTCGTCTCATTTCGTTATTATCTTGAGTAAGCTTGATTTCCGACACGCCACTTTTAGTATTGGAATAAGTCATAGCCATGCCGTCAGGCGTGGTGTTGTAGGCCAACTGAGCCGTTTCTGCGGCATCGTTGCCGTCATAGTTGGCCTGACGTAATAGGGGCAAATGGATAAGGGGAAGCAGCAGAGACAGCAATAGGGTACCCAGCAAATAGTAGCGCACCATGGAGAAACGGGTTTCGCGCCGCATCAGCAGCCAGTAGGAGCCGAAGAAAAGCACAGTGCCAATGGTGGCAAGGAGGAGGTATTTCATTGCTGGTCCTCCTTACCTTTGCGCTTTTCTTCAATGATGCGGCTCAAAGCCTCCAGTTCCTCATTAGTCACCTCTCCCCCATCGAGGAAGAAGGATACTAACGAGGTGTAGGATGAGGAAAAGTAGTTCTTCATCAGCGTGCCCAGCATCCGTCCCTTGTATGCCTCGCGACTGACGAGGGGATAATACTGATTGTTGCCGTTAAAGTCCTTGTGTGCCACAAAACCCTTCTGCTCGAGGATGCGGATTTCGGTGAGCACGGTGCGGTATGCGGGCTTGGGTTCTTCGACGGCGGCAGCGATGTCGCCTGCAAAGCCTTTGCCTACTTGCCACACGGCTTGCATCACTTGCTCCTCGGCCTTGGTGAGCGTTGTGGTGGGTTCTTGTTTCTTTCTTGCCATAGATGTTAGATTTTGAATTAAACCTATGATTAAATATTTAATCACCATCAAAACGCCAAACACAAAATATTATTGTGTTAATATGATTATTTTTTTAATCCAATAGACAAAAATCACAATAACATATTGTGCAACAAAAGTATAATATGCAAAAAAAAATGAAATCCGCGGCAAAAATATTATCATTTTGCCGCGGAAATAGGTGTGTATTTGCGTCAAAGAAGGTGGAATGAGGTTTGCATTATGGGGACTGTCGGGCCAGTATGGGAGAGCCCATAGGTTTTCTTTAGGTCGTCCTCGCGATGGAAGGTCGTCCTCGCGATGGAATTGCAGTGAGCCGCCGATGGTGTCTGTGGTGCCGTAGATAAGCGTGCTGTAGTCAAGAGTAATGAGGTCGGTAGTGGGGTCGTAGGTGAAGGGGTGTTGCATGCCGTTAATACGGATGGAGCCAGAGTGTGTCGTGCTGTCGTATTGCCAGAGGAAAGAGGTGCCTTCACAGGTGCTTCCCGCACAATAGTTAATCTGACCACCCCAACCATACTCCCAGAAGTCTAACCCCCATTCCACAGGCATCAATGTGTCGCCTACGGTCAGTTGCTGTTCTGCTTCCCATGATGTTCTGACAGGAAAGACATATTGCTCCTTACCTTCAGGGTATAGAACTGTATAGCCACCAAGGGTTACATTGCCGTCGCCTACAAACATATTCGTTGAGATGGTGTGTGTGGTGGAGTCGTAAGTAAACAGGGAAGAGTCACCCATGTTTTCACTACCGTAGGATTGGCGGCGATGACAATATCTAAATGAAGTGTGCCAGTGCTGTCGGTGAGGAAGTCGATACTCCACATGAGGGTAGCGGGATAGCCTTGATAGTTGTCATCGTAGCTTCCCTCCCATGAGGTTCCAGCCAATGAGACGGTTGGTGCAGTGTCGGTTTGGGGCTGCGGTTCGGGTGCGGGCTCTTTTTTACAGGCAGCGAAGAGCAAGAAGGCCGCCATCGTGATGAATGCAATTTTTTTCATTGTTGTGTGTTTATTGGTATGACATGATTAAGTATCTGTTCTTTTTCGGCAGGGGTCGTGTAGAAGAATAGCCAGAGCGTGAGTGCATCGCTGTCGTTGTGGATGATGTAGCCGCTATGGCCATTGTCGACGGTGGTGTTCATCAGTTGTTTGTTCCATGCAGGGATGGCGGTGTCTGGAATGCCAGCCGAGTCAACCAATACGCCGTGCTCATAGTGGAGACGTTTGGATACAGAATAGCATGTGTCGATTCGTATGGAAATGGGACGGCTGTTGGGAGTAGGACTCTGTCCAGTCAGGCTGTCAAAAATGTGAGTTACCGCTTCGCGAATGGTGCTGTTTGAAATATGAGACACCGCTTCTCTAATGACACTGTC
>ONQD01000038.1 GCA_900319865.1 uncultured Bacteroidales bacterium
CCATCATCATCTCAGAACCTGTATAGAAAGGTTCGACGGGATGATAATGCACGAAACCGGCCACTTGGGAACCCGGCTGTGCGTGGCATGAAGAGAACACTTGCGATATTATCGCAACAAGCAGAACCAAGCTATGCGCCAGCCGTTTCAATTTTCAACTTTCATTTTTCAATTCTTTCCAGTGTGTCCGAAGCCGCCAGAGCCTCGCTCGGTGTCGGAGAGTTCCTGCACTTGGACGATTTCAGCCTGCTCATGACGGGCGATAACCATCTGGGCGATGCGCTCGCCGTCGTTGATAATGAAATCCTCGCTGCTGAGATTGATAAGAATAACGCATATTTCGCCCCGGTAGTCGGAGTCGATGGTGCCAGGCGAATTGAGGACTGTGACACCCTTTTTCAAAGCCAATCCACTGCGGGGACGCACCTGAGCCTCGTAGCCTGCGGGCAACTCCATGAAGAGGCCCGTCTTCACCAATCCGCGCTGAAGGGGTTTGAGAGTGACTGGACCGTCGGGCAGGAAAGCCCGGAGATCGAGACCCGCCGACTGGGAAGTCTCATACTTCGGCAGCGGATGGTGGGAGGTGTTGATAATCTTGATTTGCATGGGGTAGGCACTTATAATTCGTGAATGTGTAAATGTGTTAGTCGGACTGACGGATTAACGCATTCACACATTCACGTATTTACATGATTTATTTCTTGGTGAGAACCTCGTCGATCATGCCATATTGCTGGGCTTCTTCGGCGGTGAACCAGTGGTCGCGGTCGCTGTCCTTTTCCACCTGCTCGAAAGACTGTCCGCTGTGCTTGGCGATAATCTCGTAGAGTTCTTTCTTGAGTTTAAGAATCTCGCGGACGGTAATTTCCATATCCGTGGCCTGACCGTCGGCTCCACCCATGGGCTGGTGTATCATCACACGGGCATGAGGCAGGGCGCAACGCATGCCCTTCTCGCCGGCACAGAGCAGCACACTAGCCATAGAGGCGGCAAGGCCGGTGCAGATGGTGGCAATCTTGGGCTGAATATACTGCATCGTGTCGTAAATGCCGAGGCCTGCATAGACGGAGCCTCCGGGCGAGTTGAGATAGATTTGGATATCCTTAGTGCTGTCGACACTCTCAAGGAAAAGGAGCTGGGCCTGGATGACGTTTGCGGTGTAGTCGTCGATGGCGGTGCCAAGGAAAATGATGCGGTCCATCATCAGACGGCTGAACACGTCCATCTGGGCCACATTCAACTGACGTTCTTCCACAATATAGGGAGTCAAGGAATTATTAATGGCCGACGTATACTTGGCATACGTCGTGCTGCTGATGCCACAATGCTTGGTGGCGTACTTTTCGAACTCTGTCATATCTTGTCGAATATATTACCAATTAACTAATGAGTAACGTTAGAACAGGCATAAAATTGCACCCCACCTCAAAAAAATATACTCTTAAGCATTCTGCACCCTGAAACACGATACCTACAAAGCCCCGTTCACGTTGAATAAAACATGAGGGGCTGGATACTATGCTCATAATCCACACAGCCCATTCCTCCTACTCCACTGAGAGGCGGCGGATGGCGGTGCCTTGCGGGCCGGAGAGGGAAATGGTGTAGATGCCAGCAGAGAGTCCGGCAAGGGACAGACGGGTGGTGGAGCCATGCAGGGTGCGTCGCATCTTTTCGCGCCCGCCGACATCATGGATAGTCAGAAGAAAACCATCTACAGGCACAGGACTGTCCACCGACAGCGACACATAGCCGTGGGCAGGATTGGGGGTAAGGGTAAAGGCGGCAACTGTGGACTCGTCGGAGATGGTCTCTCCCGGCTGGTAGTGCGCAGTGTCGGGCATGCTGTCGCCAATATAGAAATATATGGGGTCGCTCCACGGTGTCCACATCAATGTGTCGTGAACAGGGCAAGCGTGGTGGCACTTGGCACGAAGGCGGGCCTGATAGTACACCTCGGGTGACAACTGTTCACCCGTCAACTCATGGTAACGGTTACTGGTCTGCACAATATGAAGACTGTCCAAAGGTGCATCATATGGACCGTACGCCATTTCGTAAAGTTGGTGTTCGCCTGCAGTGTCCCACACAAAGACAGGATAGTCTGTCATGACTCCCGCATAGGCGAAACCCTCCACCATAGGGCAACCAAAACTGTCAGTGTCTGGAGGTGTAAAGATTGGGAAAACACAACCCACCCAATCTCTATTATAAGGTCCTAATGATAGCGACAACTGCATATCATTCTTTTCGTCTACCCACTCCACTCCCAAAAAACCACAACTGTCATTACAACTACAATCAATTATATCACAATGATATACATCCGTAGGAATGCCGCGAAAGCCTTCATAATTGGGATTTACCTCAGCCGGACGATTGCCGGTAACATACATGCCAACATAAATAGTGTCCGCTACTTGGATCGGTGAATCAAAATACAAAGAGTAAACACCCAATACTGTATCCACATAATATGAGTTTGTATCGTGTTCATTAGTCAAACAAAGTGTTGGATGATCAAATGCCCAGTATAAATCATACGGTCTATGACTTACCGCCCTGAGCGGATTGGTATAGTGGCAAATTGGATTATTGTAATCACCGTTTACAACTTGAACCACGACACCTCTTATATTGACAGAATCCCTGATTGAACGCGGACCTAAAAATGTAGCCACATTCAATCCCCACACTATTGTTCTGGGTGGAACTATAATTCTGTCACCATAAACTGTCCGCTGGAAATAAGAATCAAAGAAATCGTCTCCTGATCCATCAATATCAATAATGAATCGTGAGGTCGAATCTTTCATAATGGGATACACGGAGTCCATATAGTCCATCCTGAAAGGGAAAATTGTATCCTGTGAACGAAGTATCCCTACACAGCAAAGAAGAAACGCCATTAATAACACCTTTTTCATAGCAATATATTTAAAAATACAAGCTGGTTGTGCTTATTCATTGCCGGGTATAAAGGGAAATGAATTTTAAGGGGTTAATAGGTGTAGTGTGATTAATAGACCATCACCTTTCGGGTGGTGCTGCCGACACGAACGAGGTAGAGGCCGCCCTGTTTCATGGTGATAGTTACCTCATTGTTGCAGGGGATAATGTTGAGCTGTCGGCCGTTAATGTCGTATAGTGTTACTTCTGTTCCATCGGTCTCAATGCGCATACGGTTTTCACCAAGAACGTATACCTGAAAAGTGGGTGTTTCAACATGGGTGATGGCGACAGTGTTGCCAATGGTGACGGGTGCGTTGGGAGTGGTGTTATAGGCACAGGCCACCCAGTTGAGAATAATGTCGCTTGCTGATGTGCTGACCACAGCCTCGGCCCATCCATAGTGAACGCCGTCGGCCAGCAAGATGCGGAACCCAACGAAAATCCGCTCAGGGACAGTGGTGAGGTCCTGAAAAGTAGCATCGCCATATCCCCCAAAGGTGCAGTTAGCATCAACCACTTGGCCAGAGGCGAGCACGGCGGCATAGTCCCAAATCTCGGGGTCGGAAACAACGTTGTTGCCGCCCTCGGTCCAATTGTACGAAATATAGGCATTGACCTGATTGCCATCAACACCACTGAAGTCGCTCAGGCGAAACTCCAATATACCGTCATTGTTGAAGTCAATGCCATAGACATTAGTCCATTCGGTTCCGGCTATTGTGATGTTGCCAGTGCCAATATGTCCGTTGACAATTTGTGAATTTGCAATGCTGAATGTTAGTAATGCGAGTGATAATAAAAAGAGTCTTTTCATAATTTTTTGGTTTGATATTTCAATGATTACATTAGAATTATTTTTCGGAGATTGCCTTGATAAGGTCGGGGCGGCGTTCCTTGGTGCGTTGGAGTGCTTGCTCGTAGCGCCACTGCTCAATCTTGGCATGGTTGCCACTGAGGAGCACGTCGGGCACTCGCCAGCCACGGAACTCGGGCGGGCGGGTGTATTCGGGAGGAGCAAGAAGGCCGTCCTGGAACGAGTCGCCCAGGGCTGACTGCTCGTCACCGATGACCCCGGGGATAAGCCGGATGACAGTGTCGGCTATGACCGCAGCGGCCAACTCGCCGCCTGTGAGGACATAGTCGCCAATGGAGATTTCCTTGGTGATGAAATGCTCACGGAGGCGCTCGTCGACACCCTTGTAGTGTCCGCAAAGTATCATCAGGTTCTGCTTCAACGACAACGTATTTGCCATAGGTTGGGAGAGCATCTCGCCGTCGGGGGCAGTATAGATGATTTCGTCGTAGGTTCGCTGTGCTTTCAGTTCTTCGATGCAGTTGGCAAGGGGCTCTACCGCCATGACCATGCCGGCTCCTCCGCCATAGGGATAATCGTCAACGCTGCCGTATCGGGAAAGGGAATAGTCATGGAGGTCATGGAACACCACTTCGACAATGCCTTTCTTCTGAGCCCTGCTAAGGATGGACTCTTCGAAAAACATGGACATCATGTTTGGGAAAAGGGTGAGAATGTCGAGGCGCATATTAGCGAAGTCTGATGGTTTGACCGGGGCGTATGACGGCATTCTGTTTCATATTGTTCAGCTTGCAGAGCTTGGCAATGGTGGTGCCATTGCGCTTGGCTATACGGCTGAGGGTGTCGCCAGTACGCACTTTATAATATTTACCACCCTTGCTGTAGTTGCCCACCGAAGATCTGCCACTGGTATTGTTGGCATAGCCCGGTTTGGCCACTTTGTTGAAGGAGTTCTTGTTGAGCGTGATGGTGGGGGCCAAAAGGGTACGGGTTTCGCAGCTAATGACATTCTCGGGATTGATGGCGTTTCCTTTATAACGGATTTCGAAGTGGAGGTGACTGCCTCGCGAGCGGCCTGTATTGCCGCAAAGGCCTATCTCCTCACCAGCTTTGACACGGGTGCCCGGAGTGACATGACGCTTGGATAGGTGAGCATAGTAGGTTTCAAGACCATTGTCGTGACGGATGACGATGAGGTTACCGTAAGAGCTGTTGTATTTTGAGAACCGCACTACACCGTCGAAGGCCGCATATATGGGTTCGCCCGTGGGCATAGCGAGGTCGAGTCCATAATGGAAACGGCGACGGCGGGGACCAAAATGGGATGAGGGACGAGCATATTCGGGTGTGGGGAACACAAAAAACTTACCATTCTCGGCATCGGTGAGTTTGACTTCGACAGGAGTCATCTCAGAAATGTCCATTTTTAACGCATGGAGCTGGGCAGGGTCGAAAGCCATGAGAATGTCTTCTTCGCTGTCGGTGCCGGGGTCATCCTGTTGGCTTAAGGCATAGTGGGGGGTGATAATACCATGGTCTTCCTCTTCATCCTCGGCCACATCGTTAGGCGTATTGACTGGACGCTGCAAAAGATTCTCCCGGTCTATCTGCTCGTTCTCCTTGTCCTGCGGACTTTCATCAAAGAGGTAGGGATCCTGATAGTTGCTACTCTTGGGAGAGGCGTCATCGGCCACGTCGACAGTATCGTTGTCCACTTTCTTCTTATTCTTCTTGACACCGTAAGGGTCGGTACGCACACCGGAATACTCGTCTGTGGGATCGGATGTCTTGACGAGCTTGGTATGCTTAATCTGCCCACCCTTGGTGTTGGAATACACCTTGGGCTTGGGTTTGGACTGTTTGGCATTAGGGCGATCCTGTGCGTTTGCTACAATAGGAATAAACAACAACAGAATCAAAGTTATATAGCGATAATATCTATTCATAATAATGGTGCAAAAGTACGTAAAAAAAAGCAATTGGCAAAATCTATTTAGCAACTATGGCAATATCAGGGTGTTATTACATAAGCAAGGCGTATCAATTAACGGGTAATTTGGCGGTAGTGCATGTGTTTGACATGATAGTCGACCACCTGGTCGACCAAGTCCACCCGTGCCTGTTCGAGGAGGGTTTGAGCTTCGAGGTAGTCCTTCATGCCGTACATGCCTGCATCATAATAGTTTTTAACCTCAATCAGATTGTCGAAAGCGTCGCTTACTGCCTGCCGGCGAATGGCTATCAGGCCGTACGACTCGGTCATCTGGTTCCATGCCATGATGGTTTGGAGAACGAGTTTCTGTTGTAGGTCTTGACGGTTGTTTTCGGCCTGTTGGCGACTGATGTTCTCTTTGCGGATGTTGTGGGCAGACTCCCACCAGGCTGTAACTGGGATATTGAGCGAGGCGAACACCAATCCGTTGTATCGCCAGCCATCGCCCAACAGGTTATTGATACCATATGTGGCACCCACGGCAAGCTGTGGCAGCGTCTGGCCCACAGCCATACGTTTCTTGAGCCCCGCAGCTTCGACACTCAAGTCGAGCAAGCGGCTCTCGGAACGATGCGCAGCAGCCGTCGTGGGGCCGACACAGAGACCAGGGAACGGGATATGGTGAAGATTGAGGGTATCGAAAACGAGCGAAACACTATCGTAGGGTAAGCCTATATACTGACACATAGAGCGAGTAGCGAGCTCTATGCCGTGCGACAGTTGCATATCCGTAGCACTGAGTTCATTGAGCTTGAGGCGTACCCGCAGTAGGTCGTTGCGGCCCATCACGCCCGCATCAACGGCCACAGAGGCATCGCGTTCCAGCGTGTCGAGCATAGTACGCACAGTCTGTAATAGTCGCTGACGCTCGTAAAGCGACACTATCTGATAGTAGAGACGGCCCACATTGAGTTCCACCTCCTGGCGGCTCATGATTAGTTTCAACTCTGCGGCTTCAATTCCCAGTTTCGCCAATTTATTGCCATTGACAATACGCCCTCCTGCAAAGATGGGCTGGGTGAGCAGCGCATTGGCGAAAGCACCTCGGTCGAACATCCGCAGCTCGGCGTCGAAAGTGAAATGGTCGGCCACCATGCCAAGCAGCTCTTCCACATTGATGTCCGCACCCATATTGTCAAGCCACTCTTGAAGTTCGGCCCGACGCTGGTCGAAACTCTCGCCGTCGTACTCCATGGTGAGTGTGAGATTGTCGCCCTGTTCTTTAGCAGTGACATCCAGGAGGGGCTTATAGGACTGGAAGTATCCAGCCATGAGCGATAGCGAGGGGAAATACTTAGTGAATGCCGCTCGTCGGGTTTCGCGGGCCGCAGAAACATCAAGCATGGCATTTTTAACCACGGCTTGATTGCGGAGTGCCCATGCATTACAACTGTCGAGAGAGAGATGAACCACAGCCTTCTGGGCCGAGACACTAACCACAGGGCACAACAGCAAAAGCACTATTTGAAGTTTCAATCTATGCAACACATTTCTATATTTGGGTGGCTTCATAACGGGAGCTTGCGGCGTTTTATTGTGCAACACCGGCATAAAGAAAGTTAAACCAGCCAAACTGTATGCCTCTCTATTCAAGCACCACTGCCTTTTTCACCAGAAGACTCACTCCGTACCACCTTGGTTTTGTCTCTGTCGAACAGTTTCCAATAGGCAACAGGCAACACGGTAACTATAAGTCCAATGGCACAGATGGTGCCAAAGCATATAACAATGCCCATGGGCATCCATAAAGTGCTCCGGTGTATTATCATGGGAATGACACCCACAGCGGTAGTGGCACTGGTAAGGAAAATGGGTCTCATACGGCGGCGGCCTGCCTCAAAAGCCACCTGACGCAACGGCAACCCCTCGGCACGCAATTCCTCCGCGTAATCGAACATGACAATAGTATTGCGCACGTTAATTCCGATAAGACTGACTATGCCGATGATTGCGGTGAGGCTGACATCGGAACGGAAAATCCACAATCCCACAAATCCTCCCAACAAACATAGGCTGGTGCCGCAGAGCGACAAGATGGTAAGGCGTATCTTCTTGAAGTTGAACAGCAGGAAGAAGAACACAATGATGATAGCTGCTATCAATCCCACTATAATGCCGCTCATATTGTCCTCGTTCACGGCATCGAGGCCACCATAGGTCATATCAACCCCGTCGGGCAGCATGGGGCGGAACTCCTCTTCCAGCCAAGGCTTCAGTTTTTTCATCACCACGGGCTGGCTGCATCCAAACCGCAAATCCGCTCCCACTGTGGCACAAGGTATGCCGTTACGGTGCACTATCCGGGCGGGCTGCCAGTCGGGACGGATATCGGCCACCTGCCGCAACGGCACCCACACTCCCGGAATGGCAGTCGGTACAAACGTGTTCTGCAATTTCTCGAAGTCGGGAGTACCGTTGTCTTCTATTTTCAGACGCACCTGCAGCGCATAGTCGCCCTCCCACACTGTGGTGACTGGCAGGCCACCAAAGAGCGTGGCCAGATTAGCCGACAGCACAGCCTTGGTTATGCCAAGCCGTGAGGCCTCTTCGGGTTTGAGGTCAATTCGCACCGTGGGAATATAGCCCTCATAGTCACAATGCACCCACACCAGGTCGTCTTCGTGACTCTGCATAAAGGCCTTGAGAGTATCCACATAGGGTCGCATCAACTCAGCGTCCTCGCCAAACAATCGCACCTCCACCGGATTCTTCACCCCCTGATAGTCGAGCTGTTTGACTCTGATTACCGCATTGGGATAGGCATCCACATAAGTATCCTTGTATCGTTTCAGCACCCGCTCTGTCACCTCGTAGCCCGTAGTCTTCACAATCATCTGGGCATAGTTTTTGGCAGGCATATTAGGTGCATAGGCCGCCATAAAGCGGGGTGAGCTACTGCCCACAAAAGTAGTGACACTGGTGATGTCGGCATCCTGATGCAGCACCGCCTCGAAATCGGCACACACCTGCTCTGTTTGCTGCAGCGACGAGCCTTGGGGCAGGTGTATTTCCACTGCAAAGCTGTCACGCTCAGCCTTGGGCATAAGCTGCAACGGCAGATTGAAAAACAGCAACACCGCCAACCCCACCGAGAGCAATCCTGCACCTATGGTGAGCCATGGATACCGGAAACACACACGCAGCAAACGCTCATAGCCTGTTTCAAGCCAGTAGAAGAAACGGTTCTGCACCCGTGTAACCACATTTTCCCGCCGTCTACGTTCCGGCTTTATCATGCGCTGTTCCAGCCAGGGGGTAAGCAGCATAGCCAAAGCAAGCGAAATGCCCAACGAGATGCTGATGGTGGAGGGGAAGAATTTCACAAAGTCGGCCAATGGTCCCACCATGGTAAAGAGGAACGGGAAGAAGATGGCACATATAGAGATGGTTGCAACTACCAGCGAGGGAAAGAAGGTCTTGGCACTGTGTATGGCTGCCTGCCACGGCCGTTCACCGCGTCGCAGGTTGTCCATATAACCGTCTATCATTACTATACTGTCGTCCACTATCATGCCCAGCGTCACAATCAGTGCCGCCAGCGTCACGGTGTTCATCTCATAGCCGATGATGTACATTACGGATATTGTGATGGCGGTGGTCAAGGGTATCTCGATGGCGGGAATCAAGGCCGATGTGATGGGGAAAAGCAATAGCATCACCGCTATCACCACCAAAATGGCCGTAAGGAGGTCTTTCAAAAACGACCAGATGCTGTCGTCCACTACTTTGGGCAGGTCTGTGATACGCTCCAACACTACCCCGTCGGGCAGAATGCGCTGGAAATCTTTCAGCACCACATTCACATCCTCGCCAAACTTAACAATATTATTGCCCGGACGCATCTCGATGCTCAGCACCAAGGCTGGATTGCCATTTTGGGTAATAAAGCTCGAGGGTTCGGCATAACGCCTTTCTATCCGTGCCACATCCTGAAGCCTTATTGCCTGCCCGAAAGGTGAGGTGTAAACCACCTGTTCGCCCAACTCACGCTCCGAGAGATAGGGGCTGGTAACGTGCAGTGGCACCAACTCGTCGTCCATCTGCAGTGTGCCGCCAATGCTCAGCAATCCCTGCCCCACCAGTTCGGCTGTCAGCATCTGGTAGCTGATGCCGTATGAGGTGAGTTTCTCTTTGTCTATATATACGTCCAGTTCTTCCTGCCGTTCGCCAAACGACTTGATATTGCCCACGGCCGGCACATTGCGCAGCCGTTTTTTCAGCAAGTCCATATAGCGTCCCATCTCGCGGTAGGTCTTGTCTGCCGACTCAATAGTAACCAGCATCGACGACGTGTTGCCGAAGTCATCCACCACCGCCACTGCCAGCACCCCAGCGGGCAGCTGTGCCTTGAAGTCCTTCAACCCGTGCCGAATCTTCGACCACACCTCGGTCTGGTTCATCACACTGTAGTCCAGCTCCACAAACACATACACAATGCCCTCTGATGTGTAGCTATAGGTGCCTTTCTTGTTCACTTCCTGGAATGTGAAAAGATATTCCTCCAGTGGTGTGGTCACCTGTTGCTCCACTTCCTCGCTGCTGGCTCCGGGATATACCGCAGCCACTATTCCCTGACGGATAACAAACTCAGGAAACTCCTGCTTGTTCATCCTGTCCAGGCCGTAGATTCCCAACGCCACCAAGATCCCCACAATGAGGAATATTATCTTGGGGTTGGACATCACTGCTTCTATAAATCCCTTACGTTTCAATTATAGTGTATGTATTTATTATCGTTGGAACTGTGACGTAAGTCCCATAATGCGTATTCAATTACATGTCTTGCAACTATCCCGTCGGTTCACCTGGTGGGGATAGCCTTGACCGCTGTGCCTTCCGACACTTTGAGAAAACCGTCAACCACCACGCTGTCGCCCTCTTGCAAACCTTCCGTCACCAGCACTCCGCTGCGCGTAAGGTCGCCTATCGCCACAGGCTGGCGGTAGGTTTGTCCTTTCTTCACTGTCCACACATAGCGGCTGCCGTCATTGGCCAACTGCACCGCCCTGTTGGGCAATTCGTATCCCTCCACCGCATCGTCGGCTGCGAAACGGCAGCTGCACACCATACCGGGCAAAAGTCCCTTAGGCGTTTTCTGTAGACGTACACGGAAATTATAGCTGTGCGACACCCTGTCGGCTGTCACCTCCCGTTCAGTAACCACGCCGGCCACATTCATGCCGGCCGAGTCGCCCAAGGCACCGATGTCCACCAACACTCGCGAATTGATTTGCACATTGTTCACATCCACCTCGGGAATATTCATTCTTACATATAGACTCGACAGGTTCACTATATTCATTGCAGGCATCCCCGGTGCGAGAACCGCCCCTTCTACAATCATACATTTCTCCACCGTACCGCTTACCGGAGCGTAAAGGCTACAGTCGTCGAGGTTTCGCTTGGCTATTTCGTATGTACTCAGAGCCTGGCTGTACCGGGTCTGCACCTCTACCCATTGCAGGTCGGGCAGGCTACCCTTGTCGTGTACCTTTTTGGCCCTTTCGTAGGCATCGCGCGCCTGCTCCAACGTGGCCTTGGCCACATCGCACGTGCTTGAGGCACTGTGATTGTCGACTGTTGCCAACAAATCGCCCGCCTTCACATGCTGCCCATCACGCACATAAACCGCCTTCACCCTGCCCCCTTTGCCAAAACTTACCGGAGTGGACGAAGCCTCCTCTACAGTGCCCACATAGGTGCGGTGGCTCTCCACCGAGCCGTTACGCACGGTCACCACCCCCACCTTCACCGGTTCCTGCCGGTCGGTGGGCTTGTTCTGGCTGCAACCTGTCAACAAAAGCAAAGTGGCTATTGCCACCCCCCAACGTTTCTCCATAGGCTACAAATCGCGCATCTCCTGTTTCACAAACTCCAATGCGCTGGCCGTGGGCAACTCGCCCTCCGTCACGGATGCAAAGATATTGCTTGCCAATCGGGTTGGGTCTGCATCGGCGGGTGTAGAGATAGCAGCCGAATTAATGATGCCTATCATCTCGTCCTTGGCGTTGCGGATGCGGTTCCACGCCTCGCTCGAGAGATACACCTGCTGACTCAGGTTGTGCTCCCACTCGTCGCGTATGGTCTTGGTCATCACACCTTGCAGCAACCGGGTGTCCATACCCGGCTGATAGCAACGCAGCACCAGACTCTCGGGCGATATGCGCTCCAGATACAACACCATGCGCTCATAGGCCTGCAGCCTGATGGGTGTCACCAGCTTCACCGCCTCGCGATGTTCGTCCACCCGCATCTGCAGCATCGCCATCTTCTGCTGGTTGTCGAAATAGCGCTTAATGATGCGGTAAAAAATGTACCCTGCCAATGCCAGCGTCGCCAGCACCGCCACCAGGGCAATGAGTAAAGCAATGAGAAACAAATTCATAACATAATAATTATTTCATATAAAGTCGACTACCCAACTTTACGCCTTTGTCCAAGAGTTTTTTGTATTGTTGGGAATTCTTATCAATATTACATTTTCCTGTGTGAATCCAATAAAAAGGACCTGATCCCAACGTCCTAATTTTAGGAGCATTGTTCTTCAGCCACCACATAAGCCAGTCTGCCTTGCCACATACCTCATCAATTTTGTCGCCTCCTGAAGCAGGGTGTGGCTCATAGTAGTATATCTTATTATCATATTCTATCACATAGTCCCAACGTTTCGGAAATGGGTGCTTACATTTTTCTGTAGCTTTGTCAAGGTATACGCTCCCTTGTATCTTATTAGGATTCTCATAATCAATCAAGCTCCTGTCTCTATCTTTCGCCTCCAATGCTTGCAAACCCACTTGATAGCACCCTGCCACATCGGGTGTGTCCGCTACGGCAACCGCCAAAGGTGTTAGAGGTGGCATCTCTTTTTCATGCCTTTGCTGTCTAGTCATAGTTCAAAACATTAGAAGAAAGTACGTTTGTCGCCCGAGTAGCAAATGATGTCATACCACCCCACTCAGACACAGCAGAATTATCATCCCACACATCGAGGCTTGATATATCTTCAGAACTAGTGAAAACCTTACCATTGTCTTTCCCAAGGTAACATGTCCGTATTTTTTTGTCAAATACTCCAGTGAGCATTCTCATCATTTGGGCATCCCCTCCTATTTCAAGTAATTCACAAAGGGCATTATCCCGTATTCTGCTATCCGATATAGTTTTTATCTTATTAAAAGCCCATGCGAAATCAAGGAACAGCGATGAGTGGGTTGATACAATAACTTGATACCTGTGTTTTGATCCTTGCTGACCCTTTTCGCCTTGTACCAGTTCTAATATCTGCAATAATACATCGATAATGGCTTTGGGGTGCAAGCCCATTTCTGGCTCCTCAATAATAACAATTGAGTAATCTTGGTTTCGCAGTATTTTCTGAGGTGCACCTGTCAAACAATACATGCCTAGTAGAAGCGGTGTGAATTCTCGTTGTCCTGCACTCCAGCCAGTGACTGGCAATTTGGACTCTCCAACCCTAAGTACAATCCTTCTCTGCATGTCGGACTCGTCCAATTCGACTTTTGCACCGTGGTAAATACTATCATTGAAACGACGTCGCATCTGAGACTTCAATCGGGTAGACTTTGGAAACAAAACAGGTTGCTTATCTATTCCATTTTGTATGAAACGTTGCATCACATCTCCATACATTCTATTGACAAAGGGCGTTTCTGTAGAATATGAGGAGAAACTTTTGCCAGCCCCCTCCATAATACTTGTGACTCGTTGTGCAGGAATGTAGAAGACCGACTCTGTAGGATTACTCATACCCACATTTGGTGCAAGGTCTTTTTTCTCAAATGGATTTCCGTCGAATTCTATCCTCGTTTCGGGTCTCCACATGTTGGCCAGACCCTTTCCATAGTATAGGTTGAGAACATTATCAACTTTGCCCGTAAGGTAGTTATTCTTGTTCAAAACATTAATGATAGCCTTGTTATCTATGGCCAACTTCAAAGTCTCCAAAGCGAGGGTCTTACCACTGGCTTGCGGCCCTACTACAAAAGTAAGGTCACCAAACTCTATGTCCACATTGCCTATCGGACCAAGATTCTCTATGTGTAATTTCTCTATCATAGTTTATATCTCAATCAAGTTTCAGCACAGCGAGGAAGGCACTTTGCGGCACCTCCACATTGCCCACCTGGCGCATGCGTTTCTTTCCCTCCTTCTGTTTCTCCAACAGCTTGCGCTTACGGGTAATGTCGCCGCCATAGCACTTGGCCGTCACGTCCTTGCGAACCTGCCGAACCGTCTCGCGGGCAATAATCTTGCTGCCTATGGCCGCTTGGATGGCCACATCGAACTGTTGGCGGGGTATCAACTCCTTCAACCGCTCACACATCCGACGACCTATCGGGTAGGCATTGTCCACATAGGTCAGCGTCGACAAGGCATCCACCGGGTCGCCGTTCAGCAATATCTCCAGTTTCACCAGCTTCGAGGGTTGGAACCCGTTGATATAATAGTCGAACGAGGCATATCCCTTCGAAATACTTTTCAGCTTGTCGTAGAAGTCGAACACCACTTCGCCCAGCGGCAAATCGAACGTTATCTCAATGCGGTCTGTAGTCAGGTAGGTCTGGTTCTTCAGTATGCCGCGTTTGTCCATGCACAACTTGATGACCGGCCCTATAAAGTCGGCTTTGGTGATAATCTGTGCATGGATATAAGGCTCATACACCTCGGCTATATTGTTCGGTTCGGGCATACCCGACGGATTGTACACATCCTTCTCTTCGCCATTTGTCAATTTCACCTTATACTGCACATTGGGCACCGTAGTGATGACATCCATGTTGAACTCACGCTCCAGTCGCTCCTGTACTATCTCCATGTGCAACAGGCCCAGGAAACCGCAACGGAACCCAAACCCCAGCGCCAGCGAACTCTCGGGCTCGAACGTAAGCGAGGCATCGTTCAGCTGCAATTTCTCCAACGATGCACGAAGCTCCTCATAGTCGTCGGTATCCACCGGATAGACACCGGCAAACACCATGGGTTTCACTGCTTCGAACCCCTCTATAGCCTTGTCGCAGGGACGCTGCACATGTGTAATGGTATCGCCCACACGCACCTCACGGCTCGTCTTGATGCCGCTGATGATGTAGCCCACATCGCCGGCTTTCAGCTCTTTGCGGGGCTCCATATTCAGTCGCAACACTCCTATCTCGTCAGCATGGTAGTCCTTTTCGGTGCTTACAAACTTCACCCAGTCGTTGGTGCGCAACGTACCGTTCATGATGCGGAAATAGCTGATAATGCCCCTAAAGGGATTGAACACTGAATCGAACACCAACGCCTGCAGCGGAGCCTCGGCGTCGCCCGTGGGAGCCGGGAAACGGTCCACAATGGCCCTCAACACTTCATCCACACCCACACCCGTCTTGGCACTGCACGACAGTATTTCTTCCCGCTTGCATCCCAAAAGGTCTATAATCTCGTCGGCCACCTCCTCGGGCATAGCGCTGTCCAGGTCTATCTTGTTCATCACGGGAATAATCTCCAAGTCGTTCTCCAACGCCAGATAGAGGTTTGAAATAGTCTGTGCCTGTATACCCTGCGTGGCATCCACCACCAGCAAAGCCCCCTCGCATGCCGCAATCGAACGGCTCACCTCATAGCTGAAGTCCACATGCCCCGGGGTGTCAATCAAGTTCAACACAAAGTCCTGCCCATTGTTGGGACTGTCGGGATTGCCGTCATAACGGTAATTCATCTGGATAGCGTGGCTTTTAATGGTGATGCCGCGTTCCTTCTCCAAATCCATATCGTCCAGCACCTGGTCCTGCATCTCGCGCTGCGACACTGTGGCCGTAAACTCCAACAAACGGTCGGCGAGAGTACTCTTGCCGTGGTCAATATGAGCAATAATGCAAAAGTTGCGAATATGAGTCATCTCTTCAGTTTTAAAATGCAAAAATACAACTTTTTTTCGAATTTATCTGTTCTTAATCGCCAAATCTCAAAAAATTCGTATCTTTGCACCTCGAAATGAAACACATTTTTATCATCAACCCATCTGCGGGAAAACAAGATTCCACTACCGAAATCACCCATAAAGTCGAGTCCTACGCATCGGCCCACGGCGACTTCGAATACTCTATATACACCACCCAATGCTCCGGTGACGCCACCCGATGGGTGCGACGCTGGTGTGCCGACCACCCCGGAATGCCGGTTCGCTTCTACTCTTGCGGCGGCGACGGCACCCTCAACGAAGTGGTGAGCGGCTGCATCGGTTTCGACAACGTGCAAGTAACCATCCACGCCAACGGCAGCGGGAACGACTACATCAAATACTACGGTACAATCGACGACTTCAACGATATCGACCGCCTTGTCAACGGTACACCCCACCCCGTCGACGTGATGAAAGTGAACGACCGTTTCAGCATCAACGTGTGCAATTTCGGTTTCGATGCCATGGTGTGTAAAATCGGCAACGACGTGCGCCGCAAACCCATCATCGGGGGCGAACACTCCTACACCACAGGCATCATCCAAAGCATCTTCACTTCGCGCAGCAACTATGTACGCATGTCGGTGGACGGCGAACCCTTCTTCGACGGCCACATGCTGCTCTGCACGCTCAGCAACGGCCGTTTCAACGGAGGCAACTACATGTGCGCCCCCCTCTCGAAAAACGACGACGGCCTGCTCGAAATCAATCTCTTCAAGCGCATGCCGCTCATCAAGTTCGCCAGCCTGGTGAATGAATACAGCCACGGCACCCACATCAACCGTCCCGATGTCAAAAAGCTCATGCTCTACCGTCAAGGCACCACCGTCGAATTGTCGAGTCCCAAACCCTTCTGGTTGGTAATCGACGGCGAGATGCTGCACTGCGACCACTATCAGGTTCAAAACCTGCACCACGCTATCTCCTTCGTCTCCCCCCGCAACAACTGACATCATTTTCCCCTCCCCCTGTCCCCGTTCCATCCCCGCACTCCCTTCACTCCAAAATAACTCCATCGAAAATAACTCTTCACCCCCATCGTTAAGAAGATCTTAAGAAGAGGTGTGGATGGGCTTAATAGTTAGCGAAGGCAGAGCGAACCCACAGCGAACCCGGATTGGAGTCAGGTTGGTGGCGGAAAGCAAGCGCTATTGTGTAGAAATGCAAACGCTATTGTGGCTAAAGGCTAACGCTACTGTAGCGGTAGGCTAACGCTACTATAGCGGTAGGTAAACGCTATTGTGGCGGATGGCAAGGGCTACAATTTGACTGGCTGGTAGTAGCAAGCGGTGCACGACAATTCGATGGATTCCTGTCCCTTGAGGGTCAACTCGAACTCGGGCAGGCCGGATTCCATGCTACAGGGCGAATACACCGCACTGCCCTCCGGTCCCTGGAAGGTATAAGTCTCCACCCTTGCAGTACCTTCAACCAATAGTTCGCCCTCCCAATTGATGAGGGGTTTGTCGCCCACACGGGCATCGGGTGCAAAGAGGGTGAGGCGATAGCGGTCGCCGTTTGCGTCTATGCGGGCGAAACCATAAGGGCCTTGGCTGAACTTCATGCGGTCCACCGGTTCCCAATTCCCTTGAAGCGAGGGATGAAGTGATTTGATTTCGGCCTTGATAAGCTTGGCACGGTGAGCCTGTTCGACAGGCGAGGAATAGTTTACGGCGGTCACCCCTTCGGAGAACCAGATCTCGCCATCGAGAAGCATGGACCCCCGCCAACCCACGGGACACCAGTCAGTGCTGTCGAGATTGCGCACCCGGTCGCGGAAACTGCGGTCGAAGAGGGTATCAAAATAGGCCGTCATCTGCTGGCGGTTTTCTATGTTGCGCAACGGGTAGTCGCGACAGAGGGGATAGTTTACGAGGTCGGCAAAAGTTTTCTTGTCGCCATTGGCAATGCTGGTGATAATCAACTGGTAGATTTGGCCGTCGGTCATCTGGGCATATTGCTCCTCATAATACTCTTCCATCTCCTCGGGACTGGACAACGAGTCGACGGTTCCGGACGGAGTGGTTGCGCCTCCACAGGATATGAATAGAATGGACGCAGCTGCTGCGAAAAAACAGTGTTTGAAGTTCATAGTATACGTGTTATAAGGTTAACGATTCTGTACAAAGAATATGCAAAGATACACTTTTTTTTGCAAACCCACAAGGGTGCATTGCCCAATTTGCCCCATAAGGAGCTGAAATAATTGGTGCTGAACGGGTTGGAATATCAGATTTTGGATTTGCGGACAGCCAGAAGAACCGATAGGGAACTGAGCGACATGACCAGCAGAAAGGTGATGAGGAAATCGATGCCACGCATGGCAACGGGGAATGCGGAGACCACAAAGTTGTTGCCCATTTTGACAATGCCGAAATGCTGTTGGAGAAAGCAGATGACAAAACCCAGCAGCAAACCGGCCACTACCCCGATAGCGGAAATCATCACCCCTTCGGTGCGGAAGATGCGCCGGATATTGGAGCGGGGCATACCCAGACTGCGCAGCGTGGCGATGTCCCTTTTTTTGTCGAGCACCAGCAGGGAGAGCGATGCCACAAGGTTGAGCGTGGAGATGAGGACGATGAGGGCAAGGATAAGGTAAATGCCCAGCCGCTCGCTGCGGAACACCTTGTAGTAGATGGGTTGCTGCTCAAAACGGTCCTTGACGGTGAATTCATCGCCCAACAGACGGCGCACCGAGGCCTTTACCTTGTCGGCATTGGCCCGAGGCTGAAGCGCTATGGCGAGTGAGGTGCATTCATCGTCGGAGTAATCCATCAGTTGGCGTACAAAGGCGATGTCGGCCACCACATACCGGGTGTCGATATCCTGCTGGATGTAGAAATTGCCACCAGGCATAGCATAGCCCGTGTTGAAAGCTTCGTCCATAGTCATACCGAGCGACACACCCCGTTTGGGGATGTGGACGGCCACCGGCATATTGGAAGCTTCGCGGATGCCGAGATTGTAGTAGACTTCGGCGCCGAAGAGCAGGAAATACTGCTGCCAGCCGTCGTCCATAGGAGCGGCGAGCTGATAGGTGCCTTCGTAGAGGAGGGTGTCGAGACCCGTGACGCGGGGGTAGCTGCTGTCGACTCCGCGCAGGGAGACGATGGCCTCGTTGTGGTGGTAGGTAATCCAGGCATTCTCTTCGACAATTTGCGACACCGCGGCGACCCCTTCGGTGGCGGAGAGGGCGGAATAGTCGATAGTGGAGAGATGGAATGTCTTGCCCTTGGCCGGCTGCACCAGAAGGTGGGGGTCGAACGAGTTGAAAAGGCTTTGGGTGAGATTGCCGATGCCGTTATACACGCTCAGCACCACAATAAGCGCCGTGGTGCTTACAGCAATGCCAATAAGCGAAATCCAGGAGATGATGTTGATGACGGTCTTCTGCTTGCGCGAGAAGAAATAGCGCCGTGCAATGAAGAGGGTGTAGGGCATCACTGTTTGAGTAATCGCTCGATATTCTCAACATAGTCGAGAGAGTCGTCGAGGAAATAATCCAATTGAGGGATGATGCGGAGTTGGCGACCTTCGCGCAAGCCCAGACGGCGACGGATGTCGGAGCTGTGGGTAAGGATGGCATCGATGATGCCCTGCTTGGTGGCAGGCTGGGCGGGCTGGGAACCCGAGGCGGGGATATCGCCAATGGGCATGATGCTGATGTGGACGCGGGCGATGGAGAGGTCGGGAGTGATACGTACACGGGTCACAGTGATGAGCGAGTTGCCCAGCACGGGCTTCATCTCGCGGAGGAAGATTTCGCCAAGGTCCTGCTGGATGAGGCGGGATATTTTGTTCTGGCGGGTGGTTTGCATAGTGTATGTATGTTAATGTGAGGCGATGAAAATGGGTTATTGTGAAAGTGTGGTAATGCAGGTGCGGTGCGGAATCCGGCGCATTGTCACAATCTCACAAAAACGATATGGCGGGGTGTGACTACCAACGCCAACCCACGCGGATGGGGATGAATATGGACTGTTGCACGAGCACCACACCCACCTCGGCGAAGAGGCTGTGATAGTTGCGGAACATCTGCTGGAGGGCGTGGTCGTAGAACCAGTTGAGGCCGCCGTAGAATTCGAAATAGGGGCTGATGGTGTTGCCGTAGTTGTTGGCATTCATCAGGAAACTACCACCCAGACGCAGACCCAGCATGGGAGCCCATGTTTCGCCCACAGGACGGAAGTCCATGTCGACAAATGCGTTGACCATGTGACTGTTCTTGTCGAGTTTCACGGGGCGCATGGGAGCACAGAAATTATAGCCCAGACCACCACCGAGGAAGAAGTCCTGGCTGATGTTGATACCGTTGATTACGTTGAGGCCCATACCCTCTTCCCAAGCGTTGAGATTGTAGCCAGTGCCCTTAATGTCGGGGTTGGAAGCTTCGACTTTGGGAGTACCGTAGTTGCCCACGTTGTGAAGATAGCCCATTTCGATTTTGAACATATATTCTACGTTAGGGCGTTCCTGGGAATATTGAGCCGACACTGCGGTGGCAGTGAGCAGCATAACTGTCAGAAAAATTGATTTAATATGTTTCATTGTACTATAATTTGCGATTGCAAAGATAAGAATTTATTTTCAAATAACGCTACATAACTTCCGGGACGGAGTTGGTGGCGGACCGTATCACCATCGCGCAAATTTCTGATACTTAAAACCTTTTTACCAGACAAATCGTATATAGAAAGGTCAATTTTTTTGTCATAACCGCCCATATCAATGCGGAATTCGGTGTTGCCCGGGTTGGGGAAGATGCGCAATTGGGTATTGGACGGGTGGCCCACAGGGGTGGAGGGGATTCCCACACACGAGGTATCGACCACAGCGAGTGCATATTGACCTGGCATGAGATTGGCGACGAACCAACCGGCCACTACGGAGCTGTTGTTGGTGCGCTTCTGCGATACCAGCTGCCAAGGGTGATTGGCATCGGGGCGGTAGACCACACCGAGAGAGTCGAAGGTGAAGCGGTTTTCGTAGAATCCCCTGTCGAGGAAGGAGCAGCCCAGCGTGCCGTTGGCACCCATGTTGTAGCAGAGCTGGAGGGTAACGCCGGTGTCCCATGGATGATAGGCAGCCACTTCCCAATAGCGGTCGGACAGGCGGACAATGCCGGGCAGAGTGTCGCCGGTGGGATGGACAAAGTGGTGGACAATATGCATGCGGGAGTTGATGGGAGTGGAACGGGGAGCCACGCGGACTTTGCTATATGTGAAGGGAAGCTCGGTGACCCCTTGGGAAGTGAGGGTGACGAGGCAGGAGGTGGAAGCGTCGGAGATGAGATTGTTGTAATCGACCACAGCATAGGCAGGTTCGAAGGAGAGGGAGAACGACTGGGTTGCGACGGTGTCGTCGAACAGCATCCATTGGTCGACCTGCTGGTTGTCGTTGGAGAAGAAAGTGACCGGGACGCGGTTGCCGTGGGCATAGTGGGTGGTGCCGCGCAACTGCTGGCGGAGGGTGACAGTGGCGGTGTTGCCCTGATGTGTGAACTGGTCAACAGCATAGTCGATGAAACCGGGATGAAAAACATGGAAGTCGAAAAAGCCTTCGAGGTCTATGCCACTATACTGGCTGAGGCTGTCGCGGAGCGATGCGGCATCGAGGTTGCCGAAAGCGCATCGGTCGAACAGGCGGCGCATGCAAGTGTAGAAGAGGCTGTCGCCCATAATGCCGCGAAGCGAATGCCACACGAGGGCACCTTTGTCGTAGGAAGTGGTGCCATAGGTGTAGAGTTCGGGCATGCCCGAAAGGGCACGGAAACCGTTGTCGTCGACATGGGCGGTACGCATAACCGTGCCGAGATTGTCGAGGTAGTATTTGTCCGAGCGGTCGCGTCCAAAAATGGCTTCGCAGGCCACCTCCTCACAGAAAGAGGCGCCCCCTTCGTTAATCCACATATCGCCTTCGGTGGCGCAGGTGATAAGGTTGCCGAACCATGCATGGCCCAGCTCATGACAGGTGGTCATGGTACATGGCAAGTTATTTAGGGCGCTCATGCAGCCTGTGACCAAAGCGATATTCTGTGCATGTTCCATGGAACCCATTGTGGTGGAAATATACCCTATCCGCTCCCAGCGGTAGGGGCCGAAACAACGCTCAAACATAGGCACTACCTTGTTCAGCATGGCAAAATGGGCTTGGACATTGGCGCTGTCGTGATTCATGCCGATATATCCAAGAATGGCCGGATGGCGGACAGAGTCGGCTCCCGGAGCAGGAGGCTCACCGGCATAGGTGGTTTCGATAATATTCCAAGGAGCGGACGAGACGGAAGAGATGTAGGTGGGGATGGGCTGGCTGAGTTGCCATTCCTCGGTGAGACTGCCGTCGCTGTTGGTGACAGACGACACCCGCTGGCCGCTGCAAAGCGAACGCCAGCCCGGCTTGGAAGTGACAATATAGGTATAGGTGGCCTTGTCGTAGAAATTATCGCGGCAGGGATAGAAACAACGTCCGAAAACATGGGGATATTCCCTAAAGGCAGCCCCAAGATTGTAGTGTATGTTATTGTCCATGTGCATTCCCCCGAAGCCATAGGACTCGACATGTCCCTTGGTGAAATAGGGTATGGTAACAACTTGCGTGTCGCCTGGCATGCCTCCCACATAGATGGTAAGCAATTGGTCGTCGGCATTGTAGCTGAACCCCCTTGTAACCACCCCGTTGAGCATCACGGGATGAATGCTGTCGGCAATGAGGTCAAAGCTGACGCTACCACAATCGCGGGTTTTCACAAAGGTAATTTCGGCTATGCCTTGTAGCTGTTTTTCAACATTATGACCCAAGTCGAGGGTTAAACTGTAATGTAAAACGTCGACAGAATCGTGCTCAGCATCCTGTGCCCGCACCCCTACAGTAAGTAATGCCACTGACAAGCAAAAGAAAAATAGTTTACGTTTCATCTTTATACTCTGCTAATTGGAAAATAATTTGCAAAGATACGAAAAAAAAATTTTGTGTGAATGAAAAAAAGTCTATATCTTTGCAAAGTGATATCAAAATAATATCACACACAAATCACCTACAAACTAATAATAAAACAATATAATACAATGGAAACAAAAGAATTTATCCGACCGATGAAAGCCACGAACAATGGTTTTCTACACTTATGCATTAATTTTGCCTTGCTCGCGGCAACCATTCTCATTACTGTTTTGTTAGTGGGAAAAGGGCACGACGGACTCGGTGCAACTGTTTGCAGTGTGGGCTGCGTATTGTGGGTGCTGCATCTTATCGGGTTCATGACTATCCAGCCGAACATTGCCCGTGTGCTGATATTCTTCGGCAAGTACCGCGGCACGGTGACGGACAACGGTTTCTTTTGGGTGAATCCTTTCTACAGCGCACGGCGCATTTCGCTGCGTGCCCGCAACATGGATGTGGCACCCATCAAGGTGAACGACAAGAACGGCAACCCCATCATGATTGGCCTGGTGTTGGTGTGGAAAATAAAAGACACCTACAAAGCTTGCTTCGACATTGAAGTGGACAATACCACCACAGTGGACAAGGAAGGCAACAAGACTACCAAGAGCAACGGCTACGACAACTTCGTGAACGTGCAGAGCGACGCCGCCCTGCGCAAGGTGGCCGGCATGTATGCCTACGACAACATAGACCACCACAGCGAGGAGCTGACCCTTCGCAGCGGCGGCGAAGAAATCAACGACCGACTGGAGAAAGAACTGCGCAGCCGACTGGACATCGCCGGTATCGAAGTGGTGGAAGCCCGCATCAACTATCTGGCCTACGCCGCCGAGATTGCCAGCGTGATGCTGCGCCGTCAGCAGGCCGACGCTATCATCTCCGCCCGCGAGAAGATTGTGGAGGGTGCCGTGAGCATGGTCGACTTGGCGCTGAAGAAACTCTCAGCCGACGGTATCGTGGAGCTGGACGAGGAGCGCAAGGCCTCTATGGTGAGCAACCTGCTGGTGGTGCTCTGCGCCGACGAGAGCGCAAGCCCGGTGATTAACACAGGCACATTGTACAATTAACTAATGCGGGGCGTACCCCCGTGTACGCCCTCTCAAAAAAATAAGAACAGAGATGAATAGAAGAATAGTTTTTACAGCTGTGGCCGTGATGATGATGTCGCTGGTGTGTGGCTGCGCGGGTCGTGGCATTGAGGAGGAACACAATGATGTGTTGACTTTCGAGCAGGCAAAGGCTGTGGAGCCTACGCTGATGTCGACCGACGAGATTGTGGCACTTGTCAAGAGCGACACAACACACAAGAAGGTGGTGTATTGGTTCGACTACCTCTGCAAGCCGTGTCGCCATCATCTGCAGCATGAGATTGCCGAGTTTTATGCCAGCCGCGACACCACTGAATGGCGCATCTATCTGGTTGCGGGGCTGAACGGTCTGCACCTCTCAGAGCCCGACGCTGAGGGTAACTTGGTGGAAGATGCCGCGGAGAATATCAGACATTTTGCCAAGGAGTACCGCGAGCTGCTGCCCTCGTTGGGGTTTGACATGAAAGATGTGTATATGCACTATGACCCCGTGCTGGAGAGTTATGATGCTTATAGAAAGAAATATCCCGATGGGCGTTTCACCACATTGGCCAACGAGATGTTCCACTCCGATGTGCCTTTCCGCTGCGAGCATGACGGGATGCCTCGGCTCTTTGTGGCCGACCACACGGGTCACTTGCTGACTAACTACTATATCTCAATGAACAAGGATAGAGACACGCTTGACCGCTTTTATGTGCCATACGACTACTACCAGTTCGATATCAAGGATTTCAACCATCACGACACAGTGGTGGGCGTGATAATGAAGTAAGAAGTAAGCTGCCCCAAAACACAGACCAACGTTTTAACACATTCAAAAAATATGGCTACACACAAACACACTTGGAAGTTCTATGCCTTGATATGGCTGATGTATATGGTAGGACTGTATGGGATGGATTGGGCTGCGGAACATGCCAAGGTTGGTTATACAAACTGGCCCATAATATGGTATCCTGTTGAGGCAACTGTTTTCACTGCCATTTGGTGGCTTATCGAGGAGAAACCATTTAGAAAGAAAAAATGAAAAAGAGTTTTGCACTGAGGGTTGATGCCGAGGTATACGAGGCTATCGAGAAATGGGCTGCGGACGAGTTCCGCAGCACCAACGGGCAGATAGAATGGATTCTGTCCGATGCCCTCAAACGTGCCAAACGCACCCCCAAGAAATCACCCCAAAAAACCAAAGAAGAACAATGAAGAGTCACCACTCATTGAAAATCCTGGCCTTGGCCGCAATGCTGGCGACCACCCAAGGGCTGGCGGCACAGCATCTGTTTGAGGGCGTTGCCACCTTCAGCTCAGCGGCTACTATGTCCAACGGTACAACCCCGTCGGCAACACTCAGCACCTACTACTACCGGGGGCAAGACCTCTACGTCGACATGCCCCAGAACAAGCTGCGCACCCTCTACCTTGCCAAGGAGAAGAAGCAATACACCATCAACGCCATGATGGGCAAGCCCATACTGATGTCTCACGACATCGACCCCGATACGATGGACGTACCCCTGTTCGACATTGCCGACGAGCCAGAAGTGGTGGACGGCCACACCTGCCTGAAGGTGCAGTATGAGAACGAAACCGAGGCCGCCACTATCAGCTCCACCGTATGGTTAGACACCACCTACCACATCCCCTTCCACTACAGCCTGAACGAGGAACTGCCATGGGGACTGCCCGTGCGGGAAGAGATGACCATGACGATGAAGGCGGCAGCGAAGATGACGAGGACGCCCTTCTGCTTGCCGGTGAGCGCGAGGTTCTTCTCGCCCGTCTCGTCGTTGGCGTAGGCAGCCTCGGCGTTCTCGATCTCGGTGGCTGGAGGAGGTAGACTCCATCGGGTTCCGCAGTGCCATCGCACACGGGAAAACCGTCTGCATGATGACAGCCACCTGGTGCGGTCCCTGCCGACTGATGTATCCCCGATTAGAGAAGGTCAGCAAGCAGGTAGGCAAAGATTACCGTTTTATCAAAGTGGACATTGACAAGTGCCGGACGATTGCAAAGGAATACAACACTCTTACCATCCCCGTAGTCATCCTCTTCGAGAACGGGAAAGAGCTGCGCCGCATCACCTCGGCAGCATATAGCGAGGAGGACATCTTGAAGTTTGTCACAGAATAGTAATAATAATCATGGAACGTCGTAGAATCATAGGAATTGTATTGCTGGCACTGGCAGGTGCGGCCTGCTTGATGTCGGTTGTTTGGAACCTCATCAGAATGCCGGAAGGCGCAGATGCCCGAATCCGCATAGTAGTCTTTATGCTGGCGGAAGTGGCACTATTGGTCCCGGCGGTATGGGCTTTTACCCATCCCGACTCCAAGCCGCAATTGAAAGGGAAGGATCAGGCAACCACGCAGAGTCTCATCGACCCCGCAGGCTACCGCTACATTACGCTGGGCGTGGCAGCACTGACCTTAGTCTTAATAATCAACATCGAGGTTCTCAAAAACACAGGATGGGACCCATTCGGAAGCTGGGCTTCCACTATTGCCATCCTCGCATTCTGTATTGTCGCGACAGTGGTGATGTTTTGGTCGATGTATAAGAGTATTCAGAAATAAGCATTATTGTAACTTAGGGTATTTACAAAAGGATAGAGAGTGAAATTTGAAAAAAAACAAGAATACAGGAAAATAATACAGTATTTCTAAATCTTTTTCACATGAAACGAAACATGATTTATTATACACTGCTTGCAGTGCTTGCAACGATGGTAGTCAGCTGTCACAAAGACACTCCAACTGAAGGAGGTTACTCAGACACGACAGGAATGTGGCCCGTAAAGAAGATTAGCCGCATTGTCCACTGCGTGGGTACATTAGACTACCTGACCTACGACTTCACTTGGGATGGCGACTTGCTGAAAGAAATCAGTTGCACGATGTATGACGGAACGTCACTTGGCCGCACCATTCTTGAATATGAAGGCGGCCGCTTAGCGAGTGTCTATCCCTGCGATGGCGCGGGTAGGGTCTACACCGATGGCGCGATGCATTACCACTATGGCGAGGACGGGCGACTAAAGCGTCAAACCTTCATGCTACCAGTGAGGGCAACGGGGAACCTATGCCCACAAACCTATGACGAGATTGTACCATGTGAGCTGGTCTATTCTTACTCAGACAACGGTTGTGTGTCGACTGTGCATGCCAACAAGACCAAGGACGACGGTAGTGTGGAGACCAGCTCCTATCTATTCGAATGGAACGGTGGCAATGTCACCTCCATAACATGTGATGGACAATCTCTCATCAACAACATGCAGTACGACAACAATCCTAACCCAATGCATTTCCCAATGGGGATGGAGACCATGTGCATAACAAATATGATATTCGAGGGAGTGCTTGGCAACAGCGTCCTGTTTCTCGGTTATGCCTCTTGCTGGTGTGAGAATAATATGACAACTCTGGTATCGGGCAATGGTCAATGTTCATACACTTATGATGCTGAGGGATTCCCAACAACAAAAACAATCACCATAGGCGGAGAAAACACCGTTTATCAGTTTACTTACAAACCAGATAGAAAATGCAAATAATGGAGCAACGCAGAATCATAGGATATATCTTGCTGGCATTGGCCGCCGTCGTCTGCCTGGCCTCCAACGTGTGGTTCATTATCAAGATGCCGATGGGAGGTGAGAAGGTATCGCACCTGATATTGAAGACACTGCCAGTGTTGCTTGCATTGTTGGCTACGGTGTATAACTTTGTCCGTCCAGGAAGAACAATGAATCTGAAACTTGACATCCGCGAGCGGCGAATAAAGAAAGTCGAGCGTGACGCCATCGACCCCCACGGATACGGCTACATCATGATGGGTGCCATGAGCCTGTTCTTGACATTGGCCATTGCCGTTGACATCATGGATAAACTTGGTGTACCACTGTTCGACAAGATTCCCGCTGGATGGTGTATCGTTGTATTGAGTGTCTTGACGGTTGCAGTGGTGATGTGGATGTCGGTTAAAATAGCAATGGCTAAAAGGAGTGCAAATAATAGTTAACCAACCATGAAAGAACGCAATAAATCCATCTTCCGTCTACTGCTCTTTGCCGCTGGAGGCGTACTGATGGCACAGACTGTGCTACTGGTGGTATTAGGCACAGACAAGGAAATGCGCATCGTGTTGCCGTTGGTACTATTCCTCAGCGAGTTGGCGGCATGTGCCCTAATGGTCTTCTGCATCCTCAATCCGCAGTACAACCGCAACTACACCCTGCGCCGCCAAGAAGGCAAGTGGAAATGGGTGCGTGAAACCTACGGCCCCGACCCCAACGGACTACGCTACATCACGGCAGGGGTATGCACATTCCTCATTGCACTCGTCTTTGCAGTAATTGCCGCCGCCGTTCTATGGCCGCACATTATATCCGAAACCGTTGCAATAATCATCTCCTGCGCCCTTGTCATCACATTGTGCATCATCTTCTGCATTATTGAATACAAACTACGGAACAACAAATTATAACCCCTATATCATAATACTATGCGCAAACATTTCCTCGACAACATCCGCTGGGTGACGGTGCTTCTGGTACTGCTCTACCATGTGGTTTATTTCTACAACAACAAAGGAGTCTTCGGCGGCATCGGCGGTTGGGTTGACGACCCCAAAGCACAGCCGCAGGACACCATCATGTACATCCTATACCCCTGGTTCATGATGCTTCTCTTTCTGGTGGCAGGCATCAGCAGCCGCTATGCCCTACAGAAATCCACAAAAGGCCAATGGCTTAAGAAACGTACCCGCCAGCTGCTTGTCCCTGCCACGATAGGCCTGTTTGTCTTCCAATGGATGACGGGCTACTTCAACACCCAGATTGCCGGAGTGGCCCAAGGCATCCCCAACCAGATAGCCTCCATCCCCGCTGGCCCGGTACGATATATCGCGTGCGCCTTCTCCGGCATCGGCCCCCTTTGGTTTATCCAGGAGCTGTGGCTCTTCTCCCTTCTGCTACTCCTCATCACCGCCCTGGAGCGCGACCGCCTCTACAATGCCGTTGGCCGTCTGCTTCAGGCTTCACGGGGTTGGTCCAAACCTTGCCGTCTGCTTCTCACCGTGGCAGGGGGCTTCCTGCTTATCTGGGCTGGGGCACAGGGCTCTATCGCCAACCCCAATCCGCACAGCGCGCAGGGCCTCTGGAACCTCTATCGCCCGCTGGCCTATCTCGTCCCCTTCCTCATGGGGTATTACCTCTTCTCGCGCGACAGCGTGCAGCGTTTCCTGTCGCGCTATGCCTACTGGCTGCTTGTGCCAGCGGTTGCAGCAGGTGTGGCCCTAACTTGTGCCACCTGGGGCGAAGACAACACCGCACCGCTCTATCTGATGCACTGGAGCACCAACCTCTATGCATGGCTGGCCATTCTTTCCATGCTGGCCGCCTTCAAGGCATGGGCCGACCGCACCTCGCCATTTGCCTCCTACATGACCCGCAGCAGCTATGGCATCTACATAGTCCACTACCTCATCATCGCCGCCTTCGGCTATATGCTCAAACTCTATACTCCCCTGCCCCCTGTGGCCGACTACCTCATCCTCACAGCGGCAGTTTTCACCCTCTCCCCCGCCCTCTACGAACTGCTGCGACGCATCCCCTTCCTCCGCTGGGCAATATTTGGTATAAAGAAACAATCCGAACAATCAGATAAAAATTAATATCATGGACGAAATCCTACGCATCGAAGGCCTCAGCAAAACCTTCACCCTCTCGCGCAAACAGCAACGCCTGGAGCGCACCCATGAACGCCGCAAAGTGGCTGTCGACGACCTGACACTGACCGCCAACCGAGGTGAAATCTTCGGCCTCCTCGGTCCCAACGGCGCCGGCAAGACCACCACGCTGCGCATGCTCGCCACCCTTATCAAACCCGACCGCGGTAACGCAATAGTGGATGGCTGCAGCATTGTTTCCCAACCCGAAGAAGTGAGGGGCAAGATTGCTTTCCTCACCAGCGAACTGAAGTTGGAAGACTTCTTCACTCCCAACTATCTCTTCAACTTCTTCAGCGAGTTGCACGGTGTGGACCCCTCCACCGCAGCAGCCCGCAAGAAGGCACTCTTCGACCGCTTCGGCATCGACAAGTTTGCCGAGGTCAAGGTAGCCAACCTCTCCACCGGCATGAAGCAGAAGGTGAGCATCGTCATCTCACTGGTTCACGACCCGGACATCATCATCTTCGACGAGCCCACCAACGGCCTCGACGTCATCACCGCCCGCACGGTGACCGACTACCTACAGGAACTCCGCGCCCAAGGCAAAACCATCATCCTGTCCACCCACATCTTCAGTCTGGTGGAACGCCTCTGCGACCGCGTAGGCATCATCATCGACGGCCGCCTTTCGGCCTGCGGCACCCTCGAGGAGGTCTGCAACGGCCTCACTATTGAAGACCGCTTTTTCGAACTTTATAAAGCACAGAAAGGAGACGAAGAATGAAAAACCGCAACAACACCTGGACCATCATCCGCAAGGAATTTGCCCGTTTCTTTGGCGACCGCCAGCTGGTGTTCACCACCGTCATCATGCCCGGTCTGCTCATCTATCTTATCTATAGCCTTATGGGTGTCGGCATCCGCAACATGGAGACCCAAGGCGAGCAAGACGTGGTAACTGTCCGCGTGGAGAATATGCCCCAAAGCGTGGCACCCATCCTCTCCTCGCTCGACAGCAGCATCGTCATCATGCAGCAACCCGTCAGCCAAGCCGACATCGATGCCCTGCAAGATAAGGAAATCAACGCCATAGCAATGCGGTTCCCCGCCGACTTCGACGCTCTCATGGCCAACTACGACCCCACAGGCGGACAGCCTGCTCCCAACGTGGAGATTTACTACAACTCCGCCAACAACGCCTCCGACCGCGTTTTCAACATCATGCAGACGGCTCTCAACGCCTATGAGGACGGCATGGCCAACCGTTTCGACATCAACCGCGCCGACGAGGAAGGCCAGACCTTCAACCAGGCCAGCGACGACCAAGTGGTGGGCGACATCCTCAGCAAACTCCTGCCCATGCTCATCATCATGATGCTCTTCAGCGGTGTGATGGCCATAGCCCCCAGCAGCATCGCCGGCGAAAAAGAGCGCGGCACCATCGCCACCCTCCTCGTCACCCCCATGCGCCGCAACGAACTAGCCCTCGGCAAGATTGTCTCCCTCAGCTGCATCGCCCTGCTTAGCGGCATCAGCAGTTTCGTCGGCATTGCCCTCTCGCTGCCCAACATGATATCGGCCGGCAACGAGAGCATCGACATACCCTTCAACTACACCACAAGCGACTATATCGCTCTGCTTCTGGTCATCTTCGCCTCGGTGCTGGTCATGGCCTCCGCCATCAGCCTGCTCTCCGCCCTGGCCAAGGACGTGAAGAACGCCGGCACCATGATTACCCCCTTCATGCTGGTCATCATGCTGTCGGGACTGTTGCCGATGTTCCAGGACGGCGCCTCGCAGAGCCTCGCGGTCTACCTCATCCCCTTCTACAATTCGATGGAGGTGATGGTGGCGGTATTCCTGCACGAGATGCAGTGGTCGACGGTGCTCGTCACATTGGGAGCCAATGTGGCATACACCGGCATCGCCGTCTGGGGCCTCACCCGCTTGTTCAACAGCGAGAAGGTCATGTTCTCCAGATAACAGCAAAATTGAAAATTGAGAATTGAAAATTGAAAAAAAAACATGGACACGAATAAACTGCGTCTAATCGTCTGCATCAGCATAATTTTCAATTTCCAATTTTCAATTTTCAATTCCTCCCACGCCCAGTGGTGGACCGGATGGAGCCAGAAGACCTCCCTCGCCCTATGCCTCCACCAGGCAGACAGCACCTACGAGCTCTACAGCCCCCTGCAGTCC
>ONQD01000008.1 GCA_900319865.1 uncultured Bacteroidales bacterium
ACCGGATGAGCCGCGTGGTGTTGTACGACCTGAACGGGCGTACCGTGCTGGAGCAGGAGGCCGACGGCATAACGGCGGTGCTGGACGTGAGTGGCCTTGCCTCGGGCACATACATTGCGGCCATCTATCTGCCTCACGGCGTGTTGACCAAGAAACTGGTGGTAGAGGCAACGATCCCCAGACAATAGAAATAACCAAGAGATAAAAAAAAGAGGATGCCGGCACACGCTGTCGGCATCCTTTTATTATTTGCGGTAGTTCGTGTTGGGACAGGATTGACTCCGATGACCAATTAGGGATAAGCGGAACAGGCTAGAACGTCAGGGTGACGGGGACAAGGACTGCGTTGGCGGGGGTGAGGTTGGGGTTGGACCGGGCAAGGCGTTGGCGCAGCAGATGCACGGCAACAGCACTGGCGGTGCCAATGAGGGCTCCGGCAAGCACGTCGGAGGGATAGTGGGCACCGATATACATGCGGCTGAACCCCACGGCAGCGGCCCAGAGGTAGGATGGGGCCACCACATACCATCGCGGATAGAGCAGGGAGAGCATGGTGGCCGTGGAGAATGCGAAAGAAGTATGCCCCGACGGGAATGAGGAGCTGGCCACTTTCTGCAGGCACACAAGGTCGCCCTGATAGGTGACATAAGGCCGGGGGCGGCCCACCAACGATTTGAGACCCATAGTGACAGCGGCATTGAGCAGCAGAGTGGCACCGGCTTGGGCGGCATCGTATTGCAAAGCCGTGGAACGGGGGATACCCGCGGAGGTGGTGCCGGAGGCGGAAAGGCTGCCCACCAGCATGACAGGTGACGGAAGTACGGAAAGGACGAAGGTGTTGCTCAACGGAACCCAAAAGCTATTGCCAAACGAGGTGCGATGCAGCTGAATGGTTTTCAGCACCCTGTAGTCTATATTCCGGTTGACTGCAGAGTCGGCGGACAAGACTTGTGCGGAGTCGGAGGGGAGGGCTTGTGCGGCAAGCTGTCCCGACGCCCCAAGGGACATCAGGACAAGCAGGCCGAAAAGGGCTTTGGTGGCGGAATGTACTATCATGGCATCATCCACCTTTTTACTTCGGCGGCCACCCAGGGTTTGGACATATCGTAGATTTTGTCGAGCGGCTGCGACAGTTTATCGAGCAGGACAAAGGTGTTGTCCTGATGCTCTATCTGGGTCAGCTCCTGACGTATCTGGGACCAATCGTGGGTGGAGCAGATGAGCGGCACAAAAATGCTGAGGTCGAAATTGTTGATAGACATATTGTCAATGCCCTCGGTCTCGATGCGGCTATGGGCACGGGCCAAACGGATTTCGCCCACTTCCTGAAGCACTTGTATGTATTTTTCGTAAAGCACATACTCGTTGAGGAGGAATGCCACGCAACGGCCGCTCAGTTTGTTCCACACACTGGTGGGGAGCGGCTTGGAGACGAATCGTCCAATCATGAACGAGCCGGCTTTAAGTCCGGAGATACGCTGCTCGATACAGATTTGGCTGACCTTTTGGAAGAAATGCACCACGCGGCTGTTGCTGAGTAGATTGAACACACGCGACTGGTCTTGGTGGGAACCCATCTTGCTTTGCAGCACCTGCTGGATGTAGAGGTCGGAATGGTCATTATACCAGTTGTTGACAATACCCTTGGCCGTGTCGGGTTTGTCCTGCAACTCGAGGCGGATGAGGCGTGCCAACTTGTCGAGGTCATCGATTACCGAAGCCTGTTCGCTGGTAACTATTTCCTGATACACCTCGTAGGCGCTCTTCATATCGTTGAAAAACACACGTTCCTCGTCGCTGAGTTGAACGGGTGCGCCATGCAGGTATTTGGTGAAGCGGGCAGGTTTGAAATCGGCCATACCTTTGAAAAGGGTTTGCTGCTTGCTGGAGATGGTGATATTGTCGTACTCGTGCAACTCGAGGCCTTCGGGATTGACCAGCTTGTAGGAATCGCCGTCCTCGACCATCTTGATGCCGTAGGCCGAGAGGTCGAGCAGGGCGGGGATGCCGTAGCCACGGCAGCAGGTGACCACATGGATGGCCGCCGGGGTCATGCTGAGGATGGCATGCACCTCGTTGAGGGTGATGGTGTCCTCGGGCACGAAACGCTCTTGGCACAGACACACCTGCTGGCCTTTCTGTGCCATCTGGCTGGCAGTGGCGGCGCTGAAACAGAGCACGGCGGTGATGGCGGTGCGGGGCAGGACGCTGATGCCGCGCCCGAAGAGTTCGAGGCGGTTCATGGACGAGTCGTTTATGGAGGCCGAAACTATCTGGCGCAGATGGTAAGGTTTGATGATATCCATCACATTGGCTTTAGAAATACGGCCCTCACGCAAGAGGTCGATGGCCGACACCAACGCAGCACGGCCGGTGAGCTCGGACATATTGAGCTGCAGCACAGCGAAGAGGCTCAGCTGACGGGGGCGGGTTTCGACGGCAAACTCGATGGTGACAGGCGATTTGTAGCGTTCCTCCAATTTAACAAGAAGGGGGTGGAAATGGTAAACGGCGGGGTAGCTGGTTTTGATGGTGTCGCGGTTGGTGTAGCTGCAATCCATGGGGACGAGGTCGCCGGTCATGATTTCCTCGCCGAAAATGTTGCGATAGCTCTCAATTTGAGTGCCCTTGCCGGTGCGGCTGTTGCGGCTGTAGAGCACGCCGGGGTAGGAATCGTCGTTGCCGATGGTCCACACCATGCGTTGGAGGATAAGCGAGGGGAAAGCCTGTTTGCCTTGCATGAAGGTGAGAATGAGATCCTGATTCTTGGTATAGAATCCCTGCACGTATTCCACCAGCTTGGTTACTTGATAGAAGGCATTGGTGAGGAGCAGCTCGCCGTTATCGGTACTGCATATTTCCTGTTCGAGCTGGGAAATACGCTGCATTTGTTGCTCGGTGCTGAGGGCGATATCGGAGGTTTGATATTTGCGCTCCACGCCCAGCATCTCGCAAAGAGTGTGGAGGGTGGAGAGGTAGACACGATTGCCCATACTGGTGTCGTAGGCACGGCAGAGCGCCTGGTAGGCCTCACGGGTAACACCCACATTGAGCAATGTGGGCATAAGTCCGGGGATGTACTGCGGCATAGCGCAACGGATGGCAAACACCAGAGGATGATGGGAGTCGCCGAGAATGTAGCCAGTCATCACCTCAAGATTCTGGATGGCCTGACACAATCCCTGCACAAAGTGTTCGGGGTGCTGGAACCACTGGGAGGTGAGAATCACAAAGTCGGGCACGGGATAGCAGTTACGGGTCAGTTCGACAAGCATCCGTCCCTTATAACTGATCTCCGAGTCGGTGAACTGCCTTTCGGTAAGAGCAGTGATAAGCTCATCGTTTTCAATCAGCTGATGGGTGGCCACGTATTCATCTATCTTTTTTTTCAGCATGGTGCGGTGGGTAGCCAGCGATTGGAGCTGCTGGGGGGTAGCGGTGCCGTCGTGTTCGGCCAAGAGAAGCCGCAGGTATTGCTCTCTATGTTCACCACGTGTTTTGAGCAACTGATACATATCGTACCAACGGGGAGGGAACTCGTGCTTGGTGTCATCGCCATCGAACTGATAGATGACGGTGCCCGGTTTGTTGCCTTCGAGGGTGTTGTTCACGTCGTCTACGTCGCAGTTGAACACCTCAGGCCCGCATTGCGAATAGCGATACAACATTTGGTAGTTTTGGTAACTTGCCCTGATTAGTATATCATCCATAAAAGATTCTTTTGAGTTATTAATAGTTTATAAACGTAAAATCAAAGGGATGCCTGGTCGCCGAGAATCAATTGGACGGCCGTGTCTATGATATTGTCGCGGTGGGAATGGAACGCCAAGTCGGGGTTGAACTTGACAGGGATGTCGGGAGGAACACCGTTTTCGTAGTTGTGTCCGTCAAGAGCCAACGTGCGGGTGATGCTGAACCGATAGTTCCAACCGTTGGGCAATACCCCCATAGCGGGCAACCCCATGCCGCCGCCGGTGGTGTCGCCCAGAAGGTGGACGTGGTCGTAGGCCTGTGTGGCAATAGCGAAAGTGCTGGCAGCACTGAAACAACCGCGGTCGGTTAGCACATAGACGGGGAGGTTGAAACAGGTGGTGGTGTCGGCCTTGGGGGCGAAAGTGGGTTGCAGGGGACTGAAGTCGTTGTGGCCCGGGCCGTTCTTTATCTGGCTGCTGTATATCTGTTGGCCGTGTGAGCGGAAGAGTTTCAGCAACTCGTATACGTTCGACAGCGCACCTCCGCCGTTGCCCCGAATATCGAATATCATTCCTTGCGCATCGGGATAGAGTTTGTGCAAGTTCCGCAGCTGTGCGTCGGACACTCCGTTGGAGAACGAGCTGTATAAAATGTATATCACCTTGCCGTCGGCGAGAGCGTTATGAGTCATGCCACCAGAGACGTGGTAGCCAGGACCGAGATAATAGAGGAAGACGGTGTTACGGTCGATGCCCGACTCGGAATAGAAACCATGGTACACGTCGGAAGAGCGGCTCACGTCATAAGGTCCTACGAGGTTCACATGCCCGTCGCGCAGAAGGTCAAGCATTCCGGCACACACATTGAAAAGGCTGTCGTTCTTCATCCCATTGTGCACCTTGGGGCGGATACTGTCGTACACAGCATTCCAATCCACATCCTTGACATCGAACATCGAGTATTGCTGGTCAACCTTAGTCCAAAGATAGTCGAAGGTGTTTACCGCCGAGGCCGAAAGGTCGGGCGACATGAAAGCTTTCTCGCACGAGGCAAACAAGCCCACGCCGAACATCAAGACTGCCAGCAAAACCAGGCGAGGGCAGCGGTGGTGAGACTTTGTCCCACGACAATTGTGAAGCTTTTTTCGGCTGGAAGCACCGGCGTGAAAATGTGACTTGTTCGTATTATTATAATTGAAATTATTCTGATTCATATCATTGTAGTTATAATAGCACAATTATTTCAAAGGGACCAGAAGGTGAACCATCAATGCATGGGAGGCTTGATTAAAGCGGTGGGGAGCACTGAGGCCGTCGGAGGAGACCCGGGAGGTAATATAATGCCAGGCATAAGAAAGCCCCACCTCGTTGCCTTGCTTGGTCAAACGGCGTACACCGAGAGACGTCGACACCCCGGGGGCACCTGTAACATACCAACTATAATGAGTGCCAGCATCGTTCACCGGATTGGAGATATCGTGGTCATAATTATCAATATAGGCGAATCCAGGCCGCATGTTGAGCGACAGTAAATCCAGACCGATACGAGCGTCAAAACGCCAGCGTCCCAACGTGTATTCCGCTCTCGCCGAACCATCCAGCCGCACCCAGTTGGACATTCCTACATTTGAGTTGTTCAGGGCACTGTTGTAACGCAGGTCGAACAGGTCGTTCACTCCTCCCCCAGCCCATAGGGTCAAACCACCGCGGCTGTAGACTTTGTGTAGTAACTCCACTCCAGCACCCACCTGGCCACCAAACACTCTGAGGCTCTGTAGGCGAAACAAAATGCCGTAGGCTCCTCCTGATAGATGCAATGAGCCGTCGAGCAGCCAGTTTGCCTGCCTCCACTCCACACCTATGCCGGGATGAATTTCAAGACCTTTATAAGTCAACGGGGATGCTCCCATATCGCGGAAAATCCCGTAACCGGCCCCACCGTCAAACCGTAACAACAAAGTGTCGTTTTCCCCGCAACCGGCTCGCGTCACAGGTGTCGCAACCACCATTAAAAGTATCGTCAAAATGATTCGTCTCATATTTTTTGTCGAAAAAATTGTCTATTCAAAAAAAAAGATTTATCTTTGCAATTTGATTACAAAAGTACAAAATATTTTTCAAATAGATAGAATTAAATACATAAATACAATGAAGACAACAAGAAAGAGTTCCTTAATCAAGGTTTTTACCCTTGCCTTTTTGACTGTTGGCTGCCTGATTTCTTGCAACCAAAACTCCCAAAACGGACCCTCCGTCCACGAAATGCAGACCCGTTTGGACGAAATCATGAAGGAGTATCAGGAGATGCAGCGTAATTGTGACGACTACACCCAACAACTAGCTGCAAAAGACAGCTCCATTCAGGCTCAAGCCGCCGAAATACAGAATTTGATAAACCAGCTGAACAATGCCGGCACCAACAACAACGGTAAAGCCCGCGTGGTCGGTAAGAGCAGCAAGGCCGGCAACGCCAAACTGCGCCGCCTGAATGCCGAACTGGAAGCCAAGAAAGCCGAAATCAACCAGCTTCAAAACCGCCTGAAGAAACAGTCGGACGAACTGAACGCCTTGAAGAACGCCGCCAACTACAGCGACATCGAGACCCTTGCACGTCTTCAGCTCCTTGTCAAAGAACAGGATGCACGTATCGTGGCCCTCACCAACGACAAAGTGGAGCTCACATGCTCCAACGACTCTCTGACTGCCTATGTGGCCTACCTCATGGGCCAGCGCAACAGAGAGGCCGCTGCCGAAAACGCCAATTATGCTTCTCAAATCACCATCCTGCAGAACCAAGTGGCCTCACAGCAGTCAGAAATCGACCGCCTGCAGTCTGAACTGGCCAAACAGATAGCTCTCGTCGCCGAAGCCAACGAGAAAGCCGCTGCCGCCACCAACCAGGCCTCCAAGTCGGCTACCGAAGCCCAGAACATTGCCAAGACCAAAGGCTCCATCAACAAGAAACTGGCTCAACTGCAAGCCCTCTGCGACGAATATCTTGAAGAACTGGAACGCCTCCGTGCCGAAAACCTCATTCTCCGCACCGAGAATGACAGCCTCCGCACAGAAGTGGTCAGCATGAAGAAAAACATGGAGAATGTGGCAGTCGAGAACGCCAAGATGGCCGACAAAGTCAACCGCGCCTCGGTTCTCTCCATCTCCGACCTGAACGTTACCCCGCTCAAGACCTTCTCCAACAATACTGGCCGTCCCACATCACGTGCTTCCGCCACCAAAGCTTTCCACATTGAAGGTTATCTGCTGGACAACACCGTGATCGAACCCGGCACCATCACCCTCTATGCCGTCATCGTATCTCCCTCCAACATCGTGCTTCACAACGGCACTGTGGAACAGAAATTCGATGCCAACGGCGTGCGCTCCACCTATACCACCGTCCAGGCCTACGAATTCACAGGCAAGACCCGCCCCTTCGAAATGAACTGGAGCAAGGACGACGACTACGAGCTCGAGTCGGGCACCTACCGCCTGAACATCTATGCCAACGGCAATCTGATTGGTGTCACCGAGTTTAAGTTGAAGTAATGGAGCCCCCACTCCCTCATTAAAGTAAATGTCCCACCAGACACAATACAACGCTTATCGTAAGACATACCCCGAGTTTGTCTATGATAGCTACCGATACGATGTGCAGTCCGACGGACTGCACATCGTTTTTACGTTCCGTATCGGTTCGGACATTGTTTTCTCTCCCTCCGCTTTCATCCCGTCGCGCCGTTTCCTTCACTTCCCCGAACACACACCCCAGATGGATACCCTCGTGTTCAACATCGGAATGATAGAGCTTATAAGTTATTGGAAATGTGTCTGCCCTCCTGTTATAAAAGTGTTGTGCGGTTTCCTTGACAACACGCAGAAAGCCTTCTGGAAAAAGATATACTTCAATGGATTGGGAGAATTCTTCTACATCAACGGCATCCAATCCACCATCAACGACTTTGTTGAAATAATAGCCCCACAGCCCTCGGCCAGCAACGCCCAAACCGAAATACCCCCCGCCCCTCAAGCCAATAACTACTTGGTCCCCATAGGTGGTGGCAAAGACTCGGTTGTCACTCTCGAGCTTCTACAGCAGGCCACCGCTCCCACCCAACGTCCCGTCCCGCTCATCATGAACCCCCGCGGGGCAACCGTCGGATGCATCCAAGCCGCAGGCTACACTATGGACGATGTACTGGAAATACATCGCACCATCCATCCCCGACTGCTCGAACTCAACTCTCAGGGATGCCTCAACGGGCACACCCCTTTCAGCGCCATGCTGGCCTTCTACACCCTTCTGGCTTCCCATCTCAGCGGAATCCCCAACATTGCTCTCTCCAACGAAAGCAGTGCCAACGAGTCAACTGTAGTCGGCACCTCCGTCAACCACCAGTACTCTAAAAGCCTCGAATTCGAAAACGACTTCCGCAGCTACACCTCCCAATACATCTCTCCAATCTACAACTACTTTAGCTATCTGCGTCCTCTCTCCGAACTGCAGATAGCCATGCTTTTCAGCCGTCTGCCACAATACCACCCCGTGTTCCGTAGCTGCAACGCAGGCAGCAAACAAGACATCTGGTGCGGCAAATGCGCCAAATGCCTTTTTGCATACATTATACTTTCACCCTTCATTGAGCCACGCAAACTCAACGCCATCTTTGGCAAAGACCTGCTCAACGATCCCTCACTCGAACCCTTCTTCCTACAACTCATCGGCCACGCCGACACCAAACCCTTCGAATGTGTGGGCACAGTGAGCGAAGTCAACAGCGCCCTCAGCATGGCCATCAGCCGCTGGTATGCCGACCAACGCCCCCTGTTGCTCCAGTCATATCAAGCCTCCCCGGCCACCACACCGCTGAAAACCCTTCTCTCACAACACAATCTCTCCGAAAAAGAAACCGCTATACTCCTCCAACATGTACAGGCAGCAACAGCTTAAAGAACTACTGACCGACCGGCACATACTCATCGCCGGATACGGTCGTGAGGGGAAAAGCACCCACGCTCTGCTCCAAACCCTCACGTCGCCGCAATTGGTCACTGTTGCCTCCAACGACCAGGAAATATATACATGCCTGCAGCAAGCTGCCGACGCCCGTCGTCCCTACGACCTCATCATCAAATCGCCCGGCATCCCCACCTTCAAATTCGAAGGACGCTGCAATCTCAATACCATCACCTCCCAAACCGACTTATTCCTTCAAGTATATGGCGACCAAACCCTTGCCGTAACAGGCACCAAAGGCAAAAGCACCACCGCCTCCCTACTTTGGCACATCCTCAACCACACCTACGGCAAAAGCCGCAAGGTAATCCTTGCAGGCAACATCGGCATCCCCCTGTTCGACATCGCCGACCAACTCGAACCCGACACACTGGTGGTGGCCGAATTCTCCTGCCACCAGCTGGAAAACATACACCGCTCCGCCCACATAGGCATCATTCTCAACCTCTACCAAGAGCATCTCGACCACTACCACAACTACCTCGACTACCAAATGGCAAAGATGCAACTCATGCTGCGCCAGCAACCGGGCGACCACTGCCTCTATTGCACCGACAGTCCCGACCTCACACAACGGGTCGACCAACTACGCCCCCAACTCTCCACCACACTCCATCCCTTCAACCTCGATATGGCCCGCCAAATAGGGTTGAACCAAGTGCCCTCCCACCTGCAGGGCGATCACAACCTCAGCAACATACTTGCCACACGCTTGGCGGCCGAACTCTGCGGCGTATCTCCCCAGGAGTTCGCCCAAGCCCTCAACACCTTTCACGGGCTACCCCACCGCCTCGAACTTGTAGGCACATATAACGGCATCACCTTCTACAACGACTCCATAAGCACCATACCCCAAGCCACCATCGCCGCCGTCGAGGCACTGAAAGATGTCGACACACTCATCCTTGGCGGATTCGACCGCGGCATAGACTACTCCTCACTCCAACAATACCTCATCTCCCCCACCCCAGCCGGAGCCAACATCCACAACATCGTTTTTGTTGGCGAGGCCGGCCGTAGGATATACAACGGCATCAAACACCAATCTCCCAATACACTACAAAACATGAATGCCGTTCTTCTCTCCGACAACTACACACAAATCGTCGACTGGTGTTTCACCCACACCCGTCCCGGCAAAATATGCCTCCTCTCCCCAGCTGCCGCCAGCTACGACAGTTTCAAGAATTTCGAAGAACGGGGCCACACCTTTATCAATTTAGTACGCAGCCACTCATGAACTTCACCGACATACGACACGACCTCCACTGCCATCCTGGCATCTCGGGCGACGAATCCTACGCCCACAACCTCATTGTGCGTATCCTCAACGACTTCCATCCCGACAAAGTCTTCTCCCACGTAGGTGGATTCGGCGTGATAGCCGTGTGGGGCAACCAGCCCTCACACCCTACAATAGCCATACGTGGCGACATCGACGCCCTGCCCATCGGACACCGTTGCGGGCACGACGGCCACACCACCATCCTCCTCCAGCTGGCTCAAACCATCGCCACCCACGGTCTGCCCAAAGGCCGCAACGCGATGCTCATATTCCAACCCGAGGAAGAAACCGGTATGGGGGCTCAAAAAATAATCGACGCCCAAATACTGCAACAATACAACATCCGGGCCATCTACGCCCTCCACAACCTTCCCGGATTCCCTCTCGGCACCGTAGTGCTCAACCGCCACACCTTCGCCGCCGCCTCCACAGGCATCATCTACCGCCTCACCGGCCGCTCCACCCACGCCTCCACTCCTGAGAAGGGCATCAATCCCGGCCTTGCCGTAGCCGACATCATAAAGCAGTTCCATCTCTTCAACAGCCACCCCGACGCTCTCGGCGACGAATTCCGCCAGTCCACCCTCATCTGTGTGCATCTAGGCCAAGAAGCCTTCGGCACTTCTGCAGGCGATGCTGAGGTCATGTTTACACTGCGCGCCTATACCAACTCAAGTATGGAACAATTTATGGCTCAGGCCAACCGGACCGCCGCCGAAATTGCTTCGCGCCACCATTTGAAAATAGAACACGCTCTCATCGAGCCCTTCCGCGCCACCGAAAACAACTCCCTCTGTGTGGAGCATATCGAGGAAGTTTGCGGACTGGACACACGCTATGTACTGACCCCATTCCGCTGGTCGGAAGACTTTTCCAACTACCTGGTCCACTATCCCGGCGCCATGTTCGGCATCGGTGCCGGCGAAAAGCATGTGGAACTGCACCACCCGGAATACGACTTCCCCGACCAACTCATCCCCATTGCCGCACAAGTATTCTATGACATATTAAGTGATAATAAAATATAAATAATAACACCATGAAAAAAGTATTACTCTCATTAGCACTGTTGGCATTAGTCCTTCCCGTCATAGGACAGGAAATCAGCCAACCCGAATTTGACGGTCAGAGCTGCACCAGCATCATGGTAGGCAAAAGGGCCTCCAAGGATGGCAGCGTTATCACCTCGCACACCTGCGACGGCCGCTACCGCACATGGATGTATATGGAACCCGCTGCCGACCACGAGCCCGGCACCGTGCACCCCGTGTACAAGGGCACCCTCCACACCACCTTCCGTGGCGACACCACCGGAGTGCGTCTGGCCGGAGCCATCCCCGAGGCTGCACATACCTATGCCTACCTCAACACCGCCTATCCCTGCCTCAACGAGCACCAGCTGGCCATTGGCGAAAGCACTTTCGGCGGTCCCGACACACTGCGCAACCCTGCGGGCATGTTTCTGATTGAGGAGCTGGAGCGTGTGGCCCTACAACGCTGCACCACCGCCCGCGACGCCATCCGCCTCATTGCCGGACTCATCAAGGTTTACGGCTACGGCGACAGCGGCGAGTGCATCACTATTGCCGACACCAAGGAAGTATGGCAAATGGAAATTCTGGGTGAAGGCAAAGACAAAATCGGCGGCATCTGGGCCGCTCAGCGCATTCCCGACGACCACGTGGGCGTAAGTTGCAACATCCCCCGCATCGGTCGCCTGCAACGCGGCAACTCCGAATACTTCATGTGCTCGGACAATATCGAGGCTGTAGCCCGCCGCTACAACCTCTGGGACGGCAAAGAGGACCTCGTTTTCTGGAAAGTGTTCAACAGCAGCTATGCCAACGGAAAGAACTTCCGCGAACGCGAATACTTCATTCTCAACGCCCTTGCCCCCTCTATGGAACTGTCTATGGATATGGACGAGCTGCCCTTCTCCATCCGCCCCGACCGCAATGTGGATGTACGCAAAGTGATGGAACTTCTGCGCAGCACCTACGAGGGCACCGATATGGACATGTGCCAGAATGTGAAGATGCCTGTAAGCCACAAAGGCAGCGACGGCAAAGAAATAGTGGACACCCTCATCAGCCCCATCGCCAACCCCTGGCTCAGCTCTTCCATGCAGAAGACGCTCAACACCATTGCGCCCGGCACCATCCAGTTCCGCCGCACCGTCAGCGTGGCTTGGTGCTCCTACTCGTTTGTGGCCCAAATGCGCGACTGGTTGCCCGACTGTGTAGGCGGCCTTTGCTGGATGTCGGTCGACAATCCCGGCCAGTCACCCCGCATTCCCATCTTCAGCGGAAACTCCGAGCTGCCCCAGCCGTTCAGCATCTGCGGTCAGAAAGAGTATAACCCCGACGCCATCATTTGGAAATACCGCCGTGCCAACAAGCTGGCCACTGTGGCTTGGCAACGCACCAAAGGCTCGATGATGAAAGAACTGAAGAGTCTTGAGGATGCCGCTTTTGGCCGTCTCGAGACCATTGAGCGCGAAGCCGCACGCTTCGACCGTCTGGGCCGCATCGACGATGTACGCGCCACCCTCAACGGTTTCACCCGCGACCAGTACGAGAACACTTCGTTTGCCTGGAGCAAACTGGAAGCCAAATACTGGAGCCTGTTCGGCATGGGCTTCTAATAGTCCTGTTACGCTTTGCGACACAATACTATAAAGATGAAAGGTTGACTGTTCAACCTTTCATCTTTTAGAATAAACCCCAATCCACACACATAAAAAACACAATGCCCGATTTGGACGACAAATACCGCGAAATGACCGAGACACCGGTGGCACGCCTGGTGTGGCGGCTTGCTGTGCCCTCGATGGTTAGCATGATAGTCACGGCATTGTACAATGTGGTGGATGCCGCCTTTGTGGGCCGTCTCTCCACCGAGGCCACCGCCGGCATCGGCATTGGCTTTGCCTACATGACGCTGATTCAGGCCGTGGGGTTCTTCTTCGGCCACGGGTCGGGCAATTTCATCTCGCGCGCGCTGGGTGCCCGCAACCGCGACGAGGCCTCCACCATGGCGGCAGTAGGATTTTTCAGTCCGCTGATTATCGGCATAATGGCCGCAGCCATCGGGTTACCCAATCTGGAGCGAATCACCATATTGCTGGGAGCACCGCCCGATGTGGTGCCACAGGCATGCAACTACCTGCGCTACATACTTATTGCCTCGCCCTTCATGATGTCGGCCCTCACGCTCAACAACCAGTTGCGTCTGCAGGGCAACGCCCGTTTCGGCATGATAGGCATCGTGAGCGGAGCCATACTGAATATGGTCCTCGACCCGCTGCTCATCTTCGGGCTCCACATGGGAGTCACCGGTGCCTCGCTGGCCACCGCCCTCAGCCAGTTCCTTTCCTGGTGCCTGCTGCTGTGGGGAACCAGTCGGGGCGAATCGGTGCATATCCGTTTTGCCAACTTCAAGCCATCGTGGAAATGCTATAGCGAGATAGTGGCGGGAGGCTTGCCCTCGCTCATGCGGCAGGCACTGAACTGCACCGCCGCCATCCTGCTGAACCACGCTGCCGCACGCTACGCCCCCTACGGGATGGACGCATCGGCTGTGGCGGCATTTGCGGTGGTTTCGCGCACCACCATGTTTGCCTATTCGCTGGTGCTGGGATTTGCCCAAGGTTTCCAGCCCGTGTGCGGTTTCAACTATGGGGCAGGGCATTTCGGGCGTGTGCGCCGCGCCTATCTCTACACCTTCAGCATCTCGGCCGCAATGCTCACCGTGCTGTCGGTGCTGGGGTTTGTCTTCGCGCCGCAAATCATCAGCCTGTTCCGCAGCGAGGACCCCGCGCTGATTGCCATCGGTGCCCGCGCCCTGCGGTGGCAGTGCGTTGTGTTCCCACTCTGCACCCTGAGCACCACCACCGGCATGCTGTTCCAGAACATCCGCTACACCCTCCCCGCCACACTCCTTTCCATCGGTCGGCAAGGATTGTTCTACATCCCTGCCATACTCATTCTGCCCCGCTTTCTGGGCATACACGGAGTGGAGATGACCCAAGCGGTGGCCGACCTCTGCACGTTTCTCCTCACAGTGCCCTGGGCCGTGTGGATTGCCCGTCAACTCTCTTCCCGACAATAGCGGAAACACAAAAAAAGGCGATGCATTGCACCGCCTTTTCTTTTTGGACTAATTCAATTATAAGCCCACAGAATTCTTCATTTTCTTCTTGCCGGAAGAACTGGTGTTGCCGTTCGAGCCCGTGTTTCCGTTGTTGTTATTGTTGTTGTTAGTGTTAGTAGAGGTAGCTGAAGTGGAGCTGCCCGAAGTGCCGTCGGGTTTCATAATCTGGATGTAGTTCGGGGTTTTGATGGTTTGTCCGGCCACCGAAACCGATGGACGGATACGCAGACCCAGCTGCGACGAAGTGCCGTCCTGTCTGAAACTGCTGGCAAAGGTCTTCAAAGCCTCAACGCCGGTGCCTGAAAAGAGCTTGTAGAGATCGGTGCTCACACCGAGGGGCACCATAGTGGTGTTCTTGGCATTGATGGTATAGTTCTGGTTGGTGGCACCGGTGGCGAACTCGTTCGAAGCCACGTCCAGAGCCCAGTCCATCATAGTGAGAAGGGCGCTACGGTCGGTAGGATTCTTCACATCGATGTTCACATTCAAAGCCAGGGGCACCTGTTTCGACGTAATGGCAGAGGCAAGCATCACCACATCGGTGGCGGATATATTGCCTTTGGCCACATTCTTCACGTTCACACCAGCCACCGACACATTCGAGACATTGCGCAGCGAATACTCGCAGTTCAACAAATTGGCCATACTCGACAGATTGTTAGCCAAATTATCGAGGAAAGTGCAAGAGGAAAACAGCAGGCTACATGCAACTGCTACAATAACTAAAGACTTTTTCATATTGCTAAACATTTTATTTTTTAACGCTGCAAATTTACACAAATTTCCTGACATAAACGCCCCCCCGCAAAAAAAAGAATACTCCGCACACATTTCTCCACCCTTTGCCAAGTAGAAATACAATTTAATAGAATAACCAATAATAAATACCTCTAAGTATAATTTTTCCAGTATACACTAGAATGCATCTTCTTATTATTTATTCAACCACTCATTACTAACAAAGTGAACAATCAAGATAATAATGTTTTAATATCAATCCAGTACTTTCCCCAAGAAAGTATCTGTAAAAGCATGCTGAAAACTCAATGTTAGCTTCCGATACTCGGGAAGGCTTTCAAGATACTCTAACTCAAAAACGAATCGAGGTGCTTTCATATCCTTAGATGCTTCTGGATACACTTCATTTTTACTGCCTATTCTCAACATCTTTATTAAATAAATGTCCTTTACCCCCTTACCTTTAATATAGGGCATAAAATAGTATAGCTTGTTGAGGGCAATCGTAGAAGGGAACTTACGTATCGAATCAGTATAGTACAACTTTGTCGGTTCTGTGCCCAGAAAATACTCCTCATTATCTTTCTTTACATAACCAACAAGCAAACGTTTTGTAGGTTCCAAAATATATGTTTTCTTGGGTTTATTGAAGACCAATTCATTCTCTATTGTATCGAACAAATTAAGAGTCAACAATGGCCGTGGATTTCGCTGCTTATAAATGGGATTTGACGATACAGGAGCCTCATTGAAAATAAACTGATACAAAAATCTTCCAATCTCCTGTACAACCCCACACACTAAAGCATTGCCCATTAAAAAAGCCCTGCGACCGCTGGAAACATCGGGATGATAAGTGTGATTATCGGGAAACATATTCAGTCTTTCCAATTCAATTGGTATCAAACGACGATAACGACCAGAAGGCGTCTGAACAACATGCTTAAATCTAGAAGGAGAAGTTCCACCTTCACCCGTAATCATCGTACGAGATGGCTTATCTAAATAATCGGGAAATGCCATTCCTCCCTCAGAGAAAACATATTCATACCCTTCCTTAGATACCCTGTTGATTTTCTTAGCACCTTTCTCATAACGCCATTTAGGCAACTCCTCTTCTGGAATAAAAAACTCATCTGGTACATAGTCTTCATCAACAAGAATATCGCCTAACATTTGGCTAACCCCATCATACACGGGTATAGCATCGACTGTATACACATGTCTATCAATCATTACACCAGCATTCTCAAAAGGGCTATCTTTATGACCGTTATTAAAAGATGATGAAACCTCCTGAATAGATCCTTTGATTACAAAGTCTGATTGAGTACCCTTAACAGATTTAAAAGGAAAAGCATGAGCCAAAACACCATCATATTCCACCCACTCTTTCATGTTTTCAATTTTACCAGCCACAGTGGAATCTAGTTGATATCCCAATATATATGTTCTGCGTCTTCGCTGAGGCATACCATAATCTGCAGCATTAATAATACGCCATTCGACTACATATCCAAGGTCTGCTAGTGAGGCTAATATAATAGCGAAGTCTCGTCCTCGTTGTGCTGCGGGAGAATTGAGCAAACGATCGACATTCTCAAAAAAAAGATAAGTAGGTCGTTTTTCTCCCTTTTCCTTGAGGATACGATAAATTTGCCACCATAAAACACCTTTTTTCCCTTCAATGCCACCAGAACGACTTAGTGTTGCCGCTACAGAGTAATCTTGACAAGGGAATCCGCCAACAAGCAAATCATGGTCGGGTATATCATCTGTCTTAACAAGGTTTATATCTTTATTGACATGTCCTTTTAATCCAAATCTAGCTCTATATACTAAAGAAGCATCTTGATGCTGGGTCGATGGCTCCCACTGATTGTTCCATATTGTTTCGAAGGCATCGGATGCTCCCTCTAAACCAATGCGGAAACCGCCCACGCCAGCAAACAATTCTACTACTCTTATCTTATGCTTTATCATCAAAAACCTCCTTCCGTCTATTATCAATAATCTCACGCACATAATCGTTGTTAAACCAATAGCAGAACTTCTTTGCTCTATCACCCTTCAAGGTCGGTGCTAGGTCTTTGGAATTACGTGCCTTAGGACGTACATGAAATTTCTTTTTATCCGACCCTTTCCACCAATACTCCTCTGAGATTCGATTTGATAAGACATTTTCTCTAATATGATTCCAAAATACTTCTGCCCAAGCTAAATCATTTTGTGGCATCGTCCAGAAAAAAACATCATCCAACACATAATTGCCTTCCCCAGCGGACATTTCGCGGAATACAACAAACATAAATCTACTAGAAAACAATTCGTACAATCGAGACTCTATCCAATCATCACACTCAGCAACTTCAATGTAGTCTATATTCTCGAATGACATAGCCTCTTTTATAATGCCTGTCGACTGAATACGAATTGTTTTCATTGTTATACCCGCTTTAAGAAATTCTTCCGAGCGGTTAACGTTTGAACATGTTGATGAAGAAGCCAAAGCATTAGCTATCAAAGAGAACTTATTTTTCGGATTATTTGAGATGTCCACCTTCATTTTCTTTGCAATATCCGAATAAAGCACATTAAAAAAAGGTCTGAATCGGTTTACAAGTATTTCTTCGAAAGATTGTTTCAATAATGCTTTGGAACTGACAAGCTCTGGTTTATCACTAATAATATTTGAAACAGCATTTTTCCCACTATTAAGCACATAATCCAGTACAGTTCTCATATAAGCCATTTTTAGGCAAAAAGCTCTACGTGGGGCATCCGTATTTGGATTAAAAGGCTGCTTCATTAGGCTTTCTCCTTTTTGTCCCTTTCTACATGCACCTAGATACATTGTGTCTCCTTCAGACAATTCATGAGCTTTTCCTTGCTTTATTTTATCTATGATTATCTCATAATCATGCTTGATAATTAATAGATCCTTCTCTGGAAGTTTCCACAATACGGAGAAAATAAATTCAAGGTCAAGATTGTCGCAATTGCTTTGGTGAAAATAAAAGAGCATCAGCATAAGTTGACATTTCAAGTAGAAATGAGAATGTTCAAAGTCATCATTCACCACTTGACAATAGTTTATCATGTTACATACAAGACGCTCTTTAATTAAATAATCATATTGACGATTCTTCTTCAAAGGAGTACACTTCAACTCCATACCTGCCTCTGAAAAATCTGCACCAGGATAATTGTTAGTCTCAAGCAGAAAATAAATATTTTCCACCATTTGCCCAAGACTCCCCTTTCCTTTCTTCGGCTGATATTTTTCACTCACAAAGTCTCGCAATGTTTTATTCAACAACCCCTTACTATACTCAAAAATAGACTCGGCACTTGTTATATCATATGGAAGTGAGGATTTTAAAGATGGGCTATCATTCATATTCTACACTACTTAGGGACGATAAAACAATTAAACAACAAAATGATATAAAGGAATGACTTTATGCTATACTATTTTAATTATCTTGATATACCATAAATCGACTAACAACGTTCAATTTACTTCTTCAAAAACGAAGATTGATAAAATATATTGCGAAAAACAATAAAAATATTCTTTATACATTATGTTAACCTACATCAATATTAATAATCAAAGAGTAATTATATTTTAAGATATTTGTTACAGTTGCTACAATTGTTTCAGTTAGAAATAACGATAACACATTTAAACCACCAATTACCAAACATTAGTTTGCAACTTATGGTTTGGTCTTTTAGGCAATCATCTGATTTTCGAAATCAAGAAAGGAGATGGACAAAAAAGAACTGTAGCAACTGTAGCACTGTAACAAAATGGTAAAATAGCGTCTTCCTTTTTAGTATTAGTCGTGACCGATTTGGGTTTAATCGGGCATTGTTTTATTCGTGTCATTCATCCAGTTCCGTTTACTTTTAACCTTGTATTAAGCTCTTAGCAAGCCCTTATTAATCTTTATGGTTGAGAAGGATTGATTATGTGGTGATTAGACCGTGAAGAGTGAGCAAAGTTGGAGGGAAACGGGATGGGTGTACATTATTTGACAAGCCAATCAGTTTAAAAAGCAATAATCTGTCAAGCAATTTCTGGAAAACACATCGTACATTATATCTGCCTCTCGACTTTCTGTAAAGCGATTTCAGGAAAACACACGACCGGGAATTGTCCAGAGAAGGTTCGCTGTAGGTTCGCTATAGGTTCGCTTGCATAGCGAAGAATTGGCGAAGCGACAGCGATTGCGGACATCTGGATTCGCGCCATACTATGTGGGGCATTTCCCAACAATCAACACCTTCGGGCTGTGTGAAGGGAAAAGAGGTCCAACATATTAATACTTACACATTTTCGGAGCCGTTTCCACATTGCAGGAATGACACAAAAGCACAGTTTTTTTGAACAAAATTAGTCAATTTAAAATAAATGACTATATTTGCATAATGATTCAGTAAACGGAAAATCAATACAAAACTATAAATATCAATTAAATACAAGACAAAATGAAACAGTTTGCAAAAATCATTGCCCTTGTTGCAGTATTGGCAATAGGAGGAAACCTCTCGGCACAAGTCTTTATTGGTGCTTTCGGAAATGGAATGGTTTTGAAAACCGAGGGTCAGAACGACCAGACCTATACCGGTTTCTCGGCTGGTATTACGACCAACATGGCACTTTCGCGTCACACAGGTATTGGTTTTGGAGCATACTACAACCGCCTTTGGAAAGACGATGTGAAAGATGCTGCCGGAATAAAATTCCACAACAAATATGTTGAGCAATCGGTGAGTGTGCCTGTGGTCTTCAATGTGAGAATCTATCTTTCGGAATTAACCTACATCTATCCTTTCATCGGACCCAATTTCAAGATTGGCATTTCGGCCATAAGAGAGCAGTGGATGGATAACAGCGAGAACCGGCTGAAGATAGATTATTACAACGACAAGGATATATATGCCGACAAGGAGCTGAACCGCTACAACATCGACCTGATGTTTGGCGTGGGTGCAAAGATTGACTTTATAAACATTGTTGCCGGCGTAACGGGCGACCTGTTCAACCGCCGCTACAAATCGGAAGTGAGCGAGAAAGCCTATCACGCTTTTCTGGGTGCCGGCTTTGTGTTCTAAGCACCGCAGGATTGTATCCCATCAATGACTGAAAATACACAATACTCAATAACTAAAAAACTAAACAACACAACTCAAAAAATACAATTAAAATGAAAAAAGTAGTTTCGTTTTTTGCCGTAGCAGCAGCATTGCTGATTGCCGGCAGCGCACAAGCCCAGTTGGGCATCAATGTTGGTTATGCACCTGAAACAACCACATCAGTTTTGACCATTGGCAACACTTCAACCACGAGCACCGATGTGATGAACGGTTTCTTTGCAGGTGTGAACTACAACATCAATGTTAGTGGCGATCTGAACTTCTCGGTTGGACTTCAGGCCCGTTACAACACAAACAGCAGCGAGGATAAAGTAGGCACAGTGACCACCAAAATCAATAGAACTAAAATCCTGGCCGACATTCCCTTGCTGTTCAACTATGGCATCCGCGTAGGCAACGACGCCCGCCTCTCGGTATTCCTGGGACCCACTGTGAGCTATGCCCTTCAAGGCAAAATCACAACCACTATATCCGAAAGCATTACTGGAGCAAACACAGTGAAAAGCTCCAGCATGTACGGTGAGAACTCGAACAACTCTCCCCTCGACATTATGGGTACCGCCGGTTTATCGTTCAATTTCAAAGGTTTCCGTCTCTATGCCGGCTACCGTATGGGATTCATGGACCTGAACAAGAGCGACAATGTGAAGACAACCGCTGCCGGTTGGTTTGCCGGAGCCGGATTTGTGCTTTAAAATCCATTCTTTCATAGAGAATTGCAAGGAGATGCCCTCGATGGGTGTCTCCTTCTTTTTTTACCCAGGAAATGAGACATTAAACAGACAGATATAGCCACACGGGAACAGCATCCAGCAATAATTTAAGGCTGGATGCTTATTTTTTTTTGAACAAAGAGATTTTTTTTGTATCTTTGCCAATTAAACTATCGAGAAGATAGAAATATAAGCAATATATAATGAACACATTATAAAAGATGGAAGAAAAACTGCCTCTCAATTTTTTGGAAGAAATCATTGAACAAGGCCTCAGTGAAGGCACGTACAAAAGTATCCTGACGCGCTTCCCGCCGGAACCCAACGGTTATCTGCACATTGGTCACGCAAAGTCGATATGTCTGAATTTCGGACTTGCGAAGAAGTATGGCGGCAAAACCAACCTGCGGTTTGACGACACAAACCCCGTGAAAGAAGACACAGAGTATGTAGACTCGATACAGCAAGACATACGCTGGCTGGGGTTTGACTGGGCAGGAGTGCACTATGCAAGCGACTATTTCGACCAACTGTACGACTGGGCAGTAGTGTTGATAAAGAAAGGACTGGCCTATGTGGACGACCAGACCCAGGAGGAGATACGCCTGGGTCGCGGCACAGTGACCGAACCCGGAAAGAACAGCCCCTACCGCGACCGCACAGTGGAGGAGAACCTCGACCTGTTTGAGAGAATGAAGAACGGCGAGTTTGAGGACGGCTCGAAAGTGCTGCGTGCAAAAATAGATATGGCACACCCCAACATGCAGATGCGCGACCCCATTATGTACCGCATATTGCATGCCAACCACCACAGAACCGGCGACAAATGGTGCATCTATCCCATGTACGACTACGCCCACGGCCAGAGCGACTCGATAGAGAACATCACCCACTCCATCTGCACATTGGAGTTTGACATTCACAGACCTTTATACGACTGGTTTATCGAACAGCTGGGCATATTCCCCAGCCATCAGTATGAGTTTGCCCGTTTGAACATCAACTACACGGTGATGAGCAAGCGCAAACTGCTGCAATTGGTGAAAGAGAACTATGTGAGCGGATGGGATGACCCCCGTATGCCCACCATCTGCGGTTTCCGCCGGAGGGGATATACACCCGAGAGCATACGCAATTTCTGCGAGGATATCGGAGTGGCCAAACGCGACAACATTATTGACTATGTACGGTTGGAGAACAGCCTGCGTGACCATCTGAACAAGGTGGCACCGCGCCGTATGGCTGTGCTGGACCCCGTGAAGGTTGTGATAGACAACTATCCCGAAGGAAAGACCGAAATGCTGGCCGCAATCAACAACCCCGAGAACGAGGCAGAAGGAACCCGCGAGGTACCCTTTGGCCGCGAGCTGTACATAGAGCGTGAAGACTTTATGGAAGAGGCTCCGAAAAAATACTTCAGACTGAGCCTGGGACGCGAAGTGCGCCTGCGGTATGCCTACTTTGTCACCGCACAGAGTGTGGAGAAGGACGCCGACGGCAAAATCACCTGCATCCACTGCACCTACGACCCCGCAACGCGCGGTGGCGATGCCCCCGATGGCCGCAAGGTGAAAGGCACGCTGCACTGGGTGAGCGCCCAGCATGCTATTGATGCCGAAGTGAGAATGTTCGACCGCCTGTTTGCCACCGAGGCACCCGACGAGGCCCCCGAAGGCAAGACTTTCCTGGACAACCTGAACCCCGACTCGCTGAAGGTGATGCAAGGCTGCAAGCTTGAACCGTCGCTGGCCGACGCACACATGGTGGTGAACGAGCGCGGTATTGAAGAGCCGATGCGCTACCAATTTGAGCGTATGGGCTATTTCTGCACCGACCGCGACAGCACCCCCGGGCATCTGGTGTTCAACCGTTCCTGCTCGCTGAAAGACAGTTGGGCAAAGATTAAAACCAACTAATGGCACATTTGCTGTCGACCGACAGAAAGAAAGAGAAAACAATACTTGAAACGAAAAACAAAACAGAAAAATGAAGATATCATATAAATGGCTGCGGGAATATGTAGACACTGAACTGACCCCTCATGAACTGGACGACCTGCTGACATTCAGCGGACTCGAGATAGAGGATGTGGAAAAAGTGGAAAGTATAAAAGGCGGCCTGGAGCATGTGGTGATAGCACAGGTGCTCACATGCGAGCCCCACCCCAACAGCGACCATCTGCATCTGACCACAGTGGATGTGGGCAACGGCACACCGCTAAATATTGTTTGCGGAGCCCCGAACGTGGCTGCCGGACAGAAAGTGGTTTGCGCGCAGATTGGCACCAAGATATACACTTCGGACACCGAATTTTACGAGATAAAGAAAGGGAAGCTTCGCGGAGCGGTGAGCGAAGGAATGCTGTGTGCCGCCGACGAGCTGCAACTGGGGTCGGACCACGACGGAATCATGGTGTTGCCAGATGATGCCCCCGTGGGAATGCCCGCCAAGGAATATTTTCATCTGGAAGAAGACCACACGCTGGAAGTGGCTATCACGGCCAACCGTAGCGACGCCACAAGCCACATAGGTGTGGCACGCGATGTGGTGGCTGTGCTCAACACCCGCCAAAAAGCCAACAAAAAGATAATGTGGCCTGAAGTGGCCGAGTTGTCCTATACTGGAGACGGAACCAAGGCCGTGAAGGTGACTGTTGAGGAGCCAGAGATGTGCCCCCGGTATACAGGCATCACGCTTGAAAACGTGCATGTAAGCGAATCGCCCGACTGGCTGCAGAACAAGCTGCGCACTGTCGGCATACGGCCTATCAACAATGTGGTGGACATCACCAACTTCGTGTTGATGGAGGTGGGGCAGCCGATGCACGCCTTCGATGCCGACATGATTGAGGGCAACCATGTAGTGGTGCGCACACTGCCGCAGGACACCCCATTCGTGACTCTGGACGGAGTGGAGCGCAAACTAGACCGCCGCGACCTGATGATATGCAACGAGAAAGAAGGCATGTGCATCGCCGGTGTGTTCGGCGGACAGAAAAGCGGTGTCACCAACCAAACCACACGTGTATTTCTTGAAAGTGCCTATTTCAATCCGACCAACATTCGCAAAACCAGCAAGCGTCACGGATTGAAAACCGATGCTTCGTTCCGCTTCGAGCGCGGTTGCGACCCCAATATCACCGTCTGGGCTCTGCAACGTGCGGTGTACCTGATGAAAGAACTGACGGGTGCCACATTGGCCTCGCAGATGGTAGACGTGTACCCCAACCCGATAGAATGCGCCAAGGTGGAAGTGAACTATCAGCGCATGTTCGACCTTATAGGACAGGAAATACCCCTCGAAGCCATACACACTGCCCTCACCTCGCTCGATATCAAAATTCTGAATGAAACCCCGGAGGGAATGACCTTGAGCATACCTTCATGCAAAGTGGATGTGACACGTGAATGCGATGTGGTGGAGGAAATTATGCGTATATATGGATACAACAACATCCATGTAGATGAACGCATTAGCACCTGCCTGTCATTCAGCACTAAACCCAACCCCATCCGCTTGCAGAACATTGTGAGCGATATGCTTACCGACAATGGTTTCAGCGAAATCATGAACAATTCGCTCACCAAATCGGATTATTATGACAACAACCCCGACTTCGATGCCGCACAGAATGTCCACATCCTTAACCCGTTGAGCAAGGAGCTGAACGTGATGCGCCAAACGCTACTTTATTCCGGTATGGAATGTGTGGTGCGCAACATCAACTACAAGATGCACGATTTGAAGCTTTACGAATTCGGCAACACCTATCAAATCTCACAGGATTATCTGTCGCAGGAACAACCCGAAGCCGACACTCCCGTCACCAAGAAATATGTGGAAACCAAGCATCTTTCCTTATTCATGACCGGAGCCATGAATCCCGAGAGCTGGAAAATGCCCACCACTCCCACCGACTTCTACTACCTGAAGGCCCATGTGATGAACATTCTGCGTCGCATGCGAATCAATGTCACCCGTCTGGATTTCGTCCCCACCAGCCACCACTACTTCATCGAAGGAATGGACCTCGTGTTCCGCGACAGCCACAAAGAGCTCTGCACTCTGGGACGTCTGAGCAAAGAGACGTTGAAGAAAATGGATTGCAAACAAGAGGTGTTCTATGCCGACATCAACTGGTCTCTGATACTGAAGAGTTACCCAACCAAAGAAGTGCTCTACACCGAAGTGGCCAAATATCCCGCCGTGCGCCGCGACCTGGCTCTGATTATAGACCAGAAAATCACCTTCGCCCAAATAGAGCAGGTGGCCTACAACACCGAGAAGAAACTGTTGAAACAGGTGAGCCTGTTCGACGTATATCACGGGAAGGGAATAGCCGAAGGCATGAAATCGTATGCTGTGAGCTTCATCCTTCAGGACAAAGACAAGACCCTCAACGACAAACAGATTGAGACCGTTATGGCCAAGTTGCAGCACAATCTAGAGGCTCAACTGAACGCCACCATACGTCAATAATACTAATAAACAAAACAATAACTGCGTGGAAAAAGGCCTCCTGTCATACAGTCCCAAAGTGCTTCTGGCACTGCAGTTTTCCATTGGAGGAAACATCAAATTCTTCCAATGGCTAACAGAAGCGGGCTATCCCGAACTGGCGGCCTTCAGCAATTTTCTGCAAGACGACATCGAAGCAGAGCAATGGTTGGTACAAAACAACTACCACTGGTTGGGAATCATGAGTCATGCCATAGACGGCGACCCCCGCTCCCGCCTGTGGCTGAAAAGCAACTACCACCTCGCCAACACCATGTTTGTCCTGGCTTGCAGAAAAGACGACAAAGCTATTTCGTGGCTTAAATTCATGAAACTCGACATATTGATGAATCTCGCCAACGAAGTGGCCGAACTGAGAAACAAGCAAGAACTCGACGCCAGTTATCCATACAAAATGCGCTTCTAACAATATGGAACAGAAAGACAATAAACGCCCAAGCCGTCCCCGTTTCGGTCGCCCCAGCCAGTCCGACAAAGGGACTACTTTCCGCAAAAAGCCCCGTTTCGCCTCAGATGGCGACAAGGAGCAAAAGCCCGAAAAGGCCTTCAAACCCCGCAAAAAAACTCCTCCCCCTCCCAAAAAGAAAACTCCCCCTCCTGCCCCCAAGGCCTACGACGGAACCACACGGTTGAACAAATACATTGCCAACGCAGGCATCTGTTCGCGCCGTGAGGCAGACAAGCTCATTGCCGCCGGAAGTGTCACCGTCAACGGGAAAGTGATTACCGAAATGGGCTACAAGGTACAGGAAGGCGATGTGGTGAACTACGGAGGCCAAACATTGCGCTCGGAGCGGAAACGCTACTTCCTGCTCAACAAGCCCAAAGGATTCATCACCACTGTCGACGACCCACAGGAACGCCAAACGGTAATGATGCTGATAGACGGTGCCTGCCCCGAACGGATATACCCCGTCGGTCGCCTCGACCGCAATACCACCGGCCTGCTGCTGTTTACCAACGACGGCGACCTTGCCAGACGCCTCACGCACCCTTCCACCGGCGTATACAAAGTATACCAAGTAGAACTGGACAAACCCGTGACCCGCGAACACATGAAACAGATGCTGGAAGGCATTGAACTGGAAGACGGGCCGATACATGTAGACGACATACAATATGTCCAGACCGCCCACGACAAACGTGTGGTTGGTGTTGAACTGCACTCCGGCAAGAACCGAATTGTCCGCCGCATTTTTGAGCATTTGGGCTACAACGTCCACAAACTGGACCGCACACTCTTTGCCGGACTGACCAAGAAAGACCTTCCCCGCGGCCGCTATCGCGAACTGACGGAGAAAGAAGTGGGATACCTAAAAATGATCTGATGCCAGGCAAGCTAATACTTTTCCCTGTTCCCATAGGGTCCGACTCGCCCCACTACTCGCTGCCCCCCTACAACAGCGAGATGCTCAACACTTGTCACACATTCATCGTGGAAGACATTCGCACCGCCCGGCGCAACCTCAAGCACATGGGCTATGAATATCCCATCGACGACACCAAGTTTTTCGAGCTCAACGAACACACCGACCCCATAAGCATCACCCACTATCTCGACGACATTGACGATGACAAGAATGTGGGACTGATGAGCGAAGCGGGATTGCCCTGTGTGGCCGACCCCGGAAACATCATAGTGATGATGGCCCACCGCAAGAATATCGAGATAATGCCCTTGATAGGTCCCAGCAGCATCATGCTGGCACTCATGTCCTCCGGGTTCAACGGACAGAATTTTGCCTTTCTGGGCTATCCTCCCATAAACAACAACCAACGATTAGCCCTTTGCAAAAAGATAGAGCCACGGATATACCGCGAAGACCAAACACAGATACTTATCGAAGCCCCCTATCGCAACGATAAGCTGCTGGAATTCCTCTCCTCCACCCTCCTGCCCACCACACGCATCTGCGTGGCCTGCGACCTCACCCTGCCCACCCAATACATTCGCACCCGTCCGTCCCGCCAATGGCGCAGCGACCCGCCTGAACTCAACAAACGTCCTGCCATATTCCTGCTATACAAATAGCCGCATCAACACAAAAGACAACAATAAACACAAAAATAACAACAATATAAAATTACAAACATTATGAAACATTTCGATCCCGCAACCGCTATCCAGCGTCTTGACAGCCGCGACGCCAACCGTGGTGTTAACCCCGCTATCTGCGACAGCGCCACATTCACCTTTCCCGAGGCACACCTCATGACCGAGACATTCCACGGCGAAACCGAGGGCTTCTTCCTCTACAGCCGCCACTGGAACCCCTCCAACCTCGCCCTCTGCCAGTCGCTGGCAGCAATGGAAGGCACCGAAGCCGCTTGGGTTACAGGTTCGGGCTTGGCAGCCATCACCTGCGCCCTGATTCACGAAGTGAAAGCCGGCGACCACATCATAAGCTCCATGACCACCTATGGCGGCACCTTCGCCTTCCTGGCCAACTACCTCAAGAAATTCAACGTGGAGACCACTTTCGTCAACATGCAGAACCTCGATGCAGTGCGCAAAGCTCTGGCCGAGCACCCCAACACCAAGGTTGTCTACACCGAGACCATGAACAACCCCCTGCTCCGCATCGCCAATGTGCCAGAACTGAGCAAAATAGCCCATGCCGCCGGTGCCAAACTGATTGTTGACAACACCTTCACCCCCATGATTTTCAGCCCCTGCAAACTTGGCGCCGACGTGACCGTCTACTCTATGACTAAATACGTCAACGGCACCAACGACTGCGTGGCCGGCGCTATCTGCGGCAGTGCTGAATACATCAACAGCCTCATCGATGTGAACAACGGTACCTGCATGCTCCTTGGTCCTGTATTGGATCCTATGCGCAGCGCCTCCATCAACAAGAACCTCCACACCCTCCACATCCGTATGAAGAAACACGGCGAAAACGCCATGTATCTGGCCAAACGTTTCAAAGAGGTAGGTTTCAAATACAACTATCCCGGACTGCCTGAACATCCCGACTACGAGCTGTTCAACAGCATGTGCAACGAAGGATATGGCTATGGTGGTATGATCAGCATCGACATGGGCACCGCCGACAAGGCCAGCCGTATCATGGAAGTGATGCAGCAGAAAGGCGTTGGCTACCTCGCCGTCAGCCTGGGATACTTCAAAACCCTGTTCAGCAACAGCGGTAAGAGCACCAGCTCTGAAGTTCCCGAAGACATCCAGAGAGAGATGGGCATGAGCGAAGGCCTCATCCGTTTCAGCATGGGTCTCGACAACGACATCGAAGCCACCTTCCAACTCATCAAAGAATCTGTGGAAGCCTGCAAATAAAGCAAACACCCATAGATACACAAAAGAGGATGTCCAACCGGGCATCCTCTTTTTATTTTGTCGGCAAACAAAACTTATTCAGAATACAATACCCAAACCGCTCGATGAAAAATCAATCCCATACACATCATCCTGCAAATGTTGGTTTCAAGTATATGATTTCAAACAACAAACCATAAACAGATACATAATACACACCCATCTCCGCCCCAACACAAACAACTAAACAAATAACCATTTCAGCCGTAAACCCTTTCCAAACTATAACCGCCAACGTCTCACTTCCGTTTCCCCTTAACCTTTAATCAACTCGCTCGCAACTTAATATCAACCCCTGCGGTGAAGAAAAGCTTATGAGGGGGTGACTAAAAGCTTAACAGTTAGCGAAGTTGGAACAAACTGGAATTGGAATCGGGGGGAAAGCGGTTTGATTTTCAGCCGTGATATGAGAAAGTATTTGTCGTAACCGATTACAACCTACGGAGTAACGACGATATAGATGGAAAAAACCTGTCTGGAAGAGGCGTTATTTATCCTTTTTCAGCGGGTCAATCTTTGCGTAATAGCGGGCATCGAATATAATTGAAAAGATATATATCAACAACAACAAGACAATGGTGCCGGAAACAACGAAATCGAGCGTTGTGAATATGGAAGTATAGCCACAAAAGTGGACCTCACGAGAATAGGAAGCAAGACTGGGAAAACAGATGAGAAGCGTATTGACAATGATGAACAGCAGGCGGAATTCGGTGGGGCCCAATTTGGCATAAGTGAGGCGGAATTCGCCTCTGAGATGGGCGTTGATACTGACATTCACGGTCATAAATAGGTAGAGGACGAAAACTATCAAAGTCAAATCGAGATGCACAAATGGCGAGAGGCCGGCCCCGATAAACATGAATCCTTCATTGATACAGTCAATAGTATGGTCGAGATAATAGCCGTATATGGGACGCTGGCAGTTGCGGACCCGGGCCAAGGTGCCGTCAAGCGAATCGCCATACCAATTGACCACCAGTCCAAACGAGCTTAACCACAGCCAATTGATGCTATAGTTGGTGAGATAGAAGCCAAGGCCTACAAGAAAAGCGCCAATCACCCCGATGCAGGTGAGGAAATCGGAAGTAACCCACTTGGGTTGTCTTTGGGCCAACCATACCAATGCCTTTTTCTCTATACCGTTTATAAAAGAAGTTTGAATTCTATTTGCTTGTTTTACATCAGATGTATCAGTCATATATTCTGTTTGACAATGTTACCACTTTCTTGCTCCACGAACCTCACACTGCGAAGGGAAATACCTCCCCGCGCTGGAAAAACGTTTCCGTGGGTTCGTAGTCTGTAACGATACAACAAGGCTTTTTATTGTATCATGTTAATAAATTTTTTCACGATAAGATAGTCACGGACAATGACGATAAAACTGTCGACAGACTTCGGCAAATGCCGAATGGCGGGAGATGAATGTAGGCCTGATTATGCAACATACATACAAACCGATGCGGAGAAAGAATTGAGATGCACCCATACAATAAGATGGCGGTATACAATTGAGAATGACCCATTTTATCGATTGGAAGTGCCGACCTGAGAAGCGGGTACAGACGTTGTGACAGAAATCTGGGGAATAAAAAAAAGTCCATATTGATTTTTTTTGTATCTTTGCAAATTAAAACAAAGAAAGCACTTTGACATAATAGCGGCAACCAACTCTATCGCCGGCAGCAGTCTACGGGCCGCTGCGGGAGGAAAGTCCGGGCAACACGAGTCACCATACTTCCTAACGGGAAGGGGGCTGGGAGGAAAGAGCCCAGTTCACAGCAAGTGCCACAGAAAGATAAACCGCCACTCGAAGAGAGTTGGTAAGGGTGCAAGCGCGAGGTAAGAGCTCACGACGGAAGGCAGCGATACCGTCCGATGGCAAACCTTATGGGTTGAAAAACCAAATATACCGACTGTTAAGGGCCGACTCGCCCATTGTCGGGGGGTAGGTTGATTGAGACCGTCGGCGACGACGGTTCTAGATTGATGATAGAGGCTGCCCAACAGGCAGAACAGAACCCGGCTTATGAAGTTGCCGCTTTATTTATGAGGACTATGATGAAAAGAAAAAAAACATATCTGATTCACATTGTTTTGGCAACCCTTTTGCTGAGCGGTTGCATTCATGAAGGTATCCTTATTGAGACACCTTCTGCCTTGATGCTGTATGAAAGCAAGCCCACCGAGGCCCGTCTGCTCGCCTTGGCCAAAGCGTATGCCACCACCATCAACCAAAACCTGGAGAAACAGACACCACGTCCGGGACAGTATGCCGACTATGGTGTGGCATTGGCAAAACTGGGATGCCCGAAACAGGCCAACATTATGTTCAACAATGAGATGATGCTATTCCCCAACAGCTCTCTCTATGTGGATTTCCTGAAACAGACATTGGCTCCGAACTATATGTCGGACCGCACTGTCGACACCTCCAAGATAGACCTACTATTGCTTGACACCATCCACGTTACCCTGACTCCCGAAGAGGCTGCCCTGAAACAGGAAATGGAAAACGACCCGGAGTATAAACGGATGATGAAGCAGAAGGAACAAGAAATGCGCAAACGCGAAGCCGCCACCAAGCGTGAAGCCAAGCGTAAGAAAAACTAACACAAACTTGAAGCCGAACGCCCATTATGAAACAATACAGAATAATAATCCCAATACTGATTATCTTGGCATTTGTGTCGTGCAAAAGCCCTAAGAAGATAGCGACATACGAGGACCTGTACAAAGAGAGGCCCATCACCATTTTGGTGGCGCCTGTGCAGGATAACGCCAAGAGACTGGTGGGGAAAACCAAACAAGATGAGGTGCTGAACGACGAACTGGTTCAAGCAGCGCACTTTATGCGCCAAAGCACCACAGAGCCGCTGGTCAACATGGGTTACTATCCGCTTGCCCCTTTGGCATCGGACGTGATATTGGAGAAATACGGAAAGAACTACCGCCAGCTTTCGCTGGATGGATTGACTGAACTGCACACTAAATACGGCATTGATGCAGTGTTGCTGGTAGCCATACACAAATGGGAGGAGCCGGAGGTGAACGAGGTGGTGGTTTATGCAGAATATACTTTGCGCTCCACCCGCACCGGACTGGAACTGATGCACACATGGGTGCGCGGCAGCAAGATGCAGCCCGTCGACGTGAAGGGTGACCCCATAGAGCTGACCACCGACAATGAATTCATCAACAAAAATGGTGTAAACAACCGTTTGGCTCACCGGCTGCTTCTGCTTCAAGGGATGAGCGACTTCGTGCTGCGGGGGCTGCCCACAAGTTCCAGCAGGTGGATGTTTGAACACGACCGCAATATGCCGGCCAACCCAACATACTACAACTACGTAATTATGCCCGACGGGAGCATTGAAAGGAACAACTATTCGGAGGACGCATTTGGAAATGAGTGTTTCACGGATTGAACTGTCGCTGTCGCCAGCTCTGTATGAATGGCGTACCATCAAGAGCCACCACACCACGGTGGCGGTAGATGTGCTGCGTGCCACAACGGCCATCTGTGCCGCTTTCCAGTCAGGAGTGAAAGAGGTGGTGCCACTGGACTCTCTGGAGCCCCTTTCCGAATTCCACAAGAATGGGTATCTGAGGGCTGCCGAACGCGGAGGCCGCAAGATAGGGGAAGCAGAATGTGGCAATTCCCCCACCGAATATCTGACAATGGATTTGAGAGGTCAGCGCATAGCCTATAGCACCACCAACGGTACCATTTCGATATTGCATGGCGGCGATGCCGACCGGACTCTTGTTGGCTGTTTTGCCAACATTGACCGTTTGACCGAAGAGCTGACCGACCATCCGCAGGACCTTGTGATATTATGCAGCGGATGGGTGAACGATGTGAGTATGGAGGACACCCTTTTTGCCGGTGCTCTGTGCGACAGACTGATAGCATCGGGCAAATACGAATCCACACACGATGCCGTACACATGGCCATAGAGATGTGGCACAGCTGCAAAAACAATCCTTATGACTATTGTTTACAGCATGCAAGCCACGTTCAAAGGCTGAAAGGGTTCGGTGCGGACAGGGACATAGAGTTTTCGTTCCGCATGAACACTTGCCCTGTACTACCCATATTGAACAATGGAGTCTTGACCTTATTATAGTAGACACAATGGAATTAATACAGAATAAAACAATATGCGATACTGGAAGAGATATGTGACAGACCGATATCACATATAGATTATGATTATCCCAAGGACACTATGAAACAGATTATCTTTTTATTAATACTAATACCCTTGATGCTGAGAGGCCAGAGCGACTCGCTGAAGTGCGGATATGACCATAGTTTCGGGTGGGGCCAAACCATCGCCCCTGCGGCATTGGTTGCCACCGGAAGCATTATCACCGCCTCGCCATGGCTACACACCCAGCTGGACAAAAGCATACACGATTGGAGCCAACGCGACAACCATCCCCGGTTCGAGGCCGAGAATGTGATACAATATACCCCCATAGCCTCAATTCTCATTTTGAAAGCCTGCGGGGTTAAGAGCAAACATGGCTGGCGCGATTTGGTAAACTTAGGTGTGGGTTCCGGCCTTTTATCATTTGCCATAAGCCATGGGATGAAATACGCCACAAGGGTTGAACGTCCGTACGAAGGAGTTTTCAACAGTTTTCCGTCAGGGCATACCACCACTGCCTTTATGGGGGCAGAAATGCTGCGACGGGAATATGGGGAGGAATATCCCGGCATAGCCATTGCCGGATACACGGTTGCCACTGGTGTAGGCCTCCTGCGCATTTACAACAACCGTCACTGGGCCAGCGACGTTTTGGCCGGGGCAGGCATAGGAATACTGAGTGCCAGCATTATGTATTGGCTTGCACCCTACTTAAGATTCTAACCCGAATAGTCTATTGAAAGTCATCGCACATATAGAGACCTGCTTTACCTCCAAATTCGGCATTCCCCGACAGGCGGGGTTGGCCAATACGCCGGGACGCATCATCTTTGAACCAGAATACCGTGTGGCCGAAGCCGTGAGAGGGCTCGAAGGGTTCGACTATATTTGGCTGATATGGAACATGGACAAAGCGGTTCGCGACACATGGTCGCCTACAGTCCGCCCCCCACGTTTGGGTGGGAACCGCCGCATCGGGGTCTTTGCCACCCGCAGTCCGTTCCGCCCCAACGCCATTGGGCTATCGTCTGTGCAACTCATAGGCATTGAACATACTCAAGAGTATGGCACAGTGCTTCATGTGCGCGGTGCCGACCTAATGGATGGGACACCTATCTACGACATCAAACCGTATCTTCCATATACCGACTCACACCCCAATGCCCGCAGTGGCTTTGCCCCATCGGCTGCAGAGCAACTGCTGGAGGTAGATTGCAGCCCAATGCTCTTAAACAAAATCCCTGCCGACATGCAGCAGGGATTAATTGATATTCTTTCGCACGACCCACGACCACAATACCAGCAGGACAGCCAACGGATATACGGATTGGACTATGGCAAACACGAAGTTCACTTCCGCGTGGACGAGTCCAGGGTCATCGTAATAGACATCACGGATTGAGCTCTTGTTTGCGAGCCCAATGCTCTCTGAAATCCTTCAAGTTACGTTTCAATAGATTCGGTATATCGAGATGATAGGGGCATCTTTCACGGCACAAACCGCACTCTACACAGTTCTCCACCTGATTCATCTTCTCTTTAAACTCGTCAGTAAGATACACACTATACGGGGCACGGCGCAAGAACAGATACATGCGGTTGCAACTTTCTATCTCAATGCCCACAGTGCAAGGCTGGCAATAGCCACAGCCGCGACAGAAATCGCCTGAAAGCTGTTCGCGGTCCCGTTGTATACGTTCCCTCATCTCATCTGTCAACACCGGAGGATTGTCTTGAAATGAGATGAACTCGTCCAGCTCGCTCTCACGCTGTATGCCCCAAATAGGTTCCACATTGGGGAATTGCGCCAAATAGGCATAGGCAGTGGCAGCATGGTTGATAAGTCCGCCTGCCAGTCCTTTCATGGCGATAAATCCCATATTATGTTCCCGGCACATACGCTCCAGCTCCAACTCATCGTCGTTGGCAAGATAGGAGAACGGAAACTGCAATGTTTCATACATTCCGCTCTCAACGGCCTGTCTCGCCACAGCCTGACGGTGATTTGTGATACCGATGTGGAGTACTTTCCCTTGCTTTTGAGCCTCGAGCATAGCCTCATATAGTCCTGTTCCGTCTCCTGGGAGCGGACAGAATGAGGGGTTATGGAATTGATATAAATCAATATGGTCGGTACGCAGTTCACGCAGGCTGGTTTCAAGCTGACTCCAAAAGTCCTCCACTTTGGTGGCTCCAGTCTTAGTACTGATAATAACCTTGTCGCGGCGGTCAGCAAAAGCCGCACCCAGTTTCAACTCACTGTCGGTATAGAAACGGGCAGTATCGAAATAATACATACCATGGTCCAGGGCTTTATGGAGCAAATGGACCGTTTCGCTTAAGCTGATGCGCTGTATGGGCAGTGCCCCGAAACCATTTTTAGGAACCACAAGCCCTGTTTTTCCAAGTGTTACTGTCTGCATAGTTTTATTGTAAAATAGTTATACTATGATTATTTACGTATTGTTGTTGCATTATTATAGATTGCTCTCATATTTATCGAAAGAAGGGAACTCCTTCGTGTTGCCATAGAGTTTTTTATAAAGATATCGGGCCGACACGGCACACGGTCTCCCCTGCGATAGCGTCACAACCTTGTCGTTGCGGAGAGCTTTTTCTTTTAACATACACCATTCTGCCCGAGCCAAACCATAGTCAACATGTGTACGTATCTGTGTTATCTCATCTTCTGACATAGTCTAATATTTTATCATATATTACCTGATTGTGTATCTTCTCCCTCACATGGCTTCCGCCTTCCGCAACAATAGTGCGGTGGATAGAAGAGTTGTCATATATTATCCAGAAATCCATGCAGGGAAGGTACAGTCTAAACAAATTACGCAATCCAGAGTCGTAGCGACGATATATTACTTCGCGGGGAATATTATGCCCACCTTCTGCCACCCTCATTGCCACGCGCATCTCAGCCATCTCGGCCGATTCTATCCAGAAGAAGAGCATTCCCACGGTGTATCCTTTTTCTTGAGCCTGTCGCACCAACGAAACGTACGAACGGGTGGAAAGCGTAGTCTCTATCACAAAGCTCTCACCCGCCGCCAGCAACTCGTCGATGCGGTGCACCATCAGCTTTCCAGCTTGAATAGATACCCGTTCCGGATTGAAAGGCGATAGCCCTCGGGCTATCTCATCCGCATTGACAAACTCTTTACAATCCAACTGCTCAGGCAACAAAGCATACGCAGCAGTGGTTTTGCCAGCACCATTGCAGCCCGCCAGGATATAAAGTCGTTTATCACTCATGACGATGGAATATCTCCTTTAAAAATGCAAAAATACGCTTTTTTTTTCATTCGGACAAGAAACGCTTGCAGTTTTAACAATCGGCCTTCCCCTCCCCTCCTGCAATATGCCGATAACAAACATCGTATATCCGCACCACAAATCACAAGCCCTCTCTCCATCGGGAAGAAAAAAAAGAGAGATCGGACCCCCTTTTGGAAATCCGACCTCTCTGAACCAACTAATATTGTTCAGCGTTCAAGAGTATGCCAAACACTATTTGATATTGGGTTCTTCAAGACCCAAATTCTTCTTGCGGTCGACAATCTTAAGCAGGAAGCCGATAATCAGGGCAGCCACACCAAGGCAAGCAAGCATAACCAAAGGCCAGGTGTAGTCGAACGAGACAGCTACCTGCTCAGAAATGACAGAAACCTCTTGTTGTGCCTCTGCAGCCGTCATGGTGCCGGCCTCAACAGCGGCAGCGGTCGACTCTTTAACTTCATTGACCCGTGCCACAAGTTCGGGGTTGGTATTGTCAAGCACCTTGCCAATGAGGAGCGGGAACAGCCAAAGACCGATATTCTGAATCCAGAAAATCAATGCATAGGCCGAACCAATAATCTTCTCGTCAACCAGCTTGGGGACTGAAGGCCACAATGCGGCAGGCACCAGCGAGAAGCTGGCTCCCAACACCAGAATGGTGACATAAGCCACAATGGTACCACCCATAGCGCTGCCCTTGAACATGGGCAGGATAAAGGCAAAGGTGAGGTGGCAGGCAATCAATAACAGCGAGCCAATCACCAGCATCGAAGCGGCTTTACCCTTATGGTCGACATAATTGCCAAGTATAGGAGTGATGGCAACAGCCAGCAACGGGAACACTGCGAAGATAGTTTCAGCGGTGCCGCGCATATAACCCATATAGCAATACACTATCAGGGCCACAACGGCCAAGGCCATCAAGCCATATTTCATACCGGATTTCTTCGAGAAATTGCTTGCAAATGCACACACAGCAACCATGAGCATAACAATATACTGAACAATGGTCACTTGGTCGCCTGCCCAGAACGAGTTGGGGTCAACCACATTGAATGTAAGGTTGCACTGCAACATATTCACGGCATATTTCTGGAAGGGGAAGATAGCGCTATAGTACAGCACGCATAGCAATGCCACCAGCCAGAAACCGCCACTCGAAAGAATCTTTCCAATATCCTTGATTTTGAAAGGATCGTCCTTCTCTTCGGCTTCGCCGGTCTGGGCATCCAGTTTCTTATCCATGAAGAAATAGGTGATGAACATAATCAATGCAATGCAGAGCAGCACCACACCGAAAGCAACCGAGCGGGTCACGTCCACGTGTCCACCCAACTTGGCAAAATAGGGCGAGAAAATCATGCATGTGGCAACACCCAAACGGGCCAATGCCATCTCCGAGCCCATTGCCAAAGCCGTTTCACGACCCTTGAACCATTTCACGATACCGCGACTCACTGTGATACCCGCCATCTCGGCACCGCAACCGAAGAACATGAATCCTACAGCTGCCAGTTTAGCCGATGCCGGCATACCGCGATAGAAAGGCGACACACCCAACTCGTCGAACAAAGGTATGTAGTTCAAATTGTTGGTGAACCAACGCTCCATGCTACTGCCAATAAACGACTCCGAAATAGCATAATACTCAATGCCTGCGCCTACCAACATCACTGCACCCGAAAGTACAGCAGTGAATCTCACCCCCATCTTGTCGAGGATAATACCTGCAAAGATGAGGAAGAACACAAACACGTTCAGGAACGTTTCCGCTCCCTGCATGGTTCCGAATGCGGTGGAATCCCATCCGCGTTCCGACATCATCAAGTCTTTAATGGGCGACAAAATGTCCATAAAGATGTAAGCACAAAACATTGCCAGTGCCAACAAGAGCAGTGCAATCCATCTCATTGCTGCACTGTCTCTAAGTGTTTTAACATTTTCTGTCATAATATTGATACTTTTATAATTGTTATTTTCGTATTGGAGTTGCAAAATTACGAAAAAAAATTGTAATTTTGCATTTTCAAATGATAATTATTTTTTCAATGACTCATTCTATCCATTTTGACGCAACTTATTTTAGGAACAAACAGGTCAGGAACAACTCCCTTGAGCAATTCATCCACAGCACATTGCATTCTCCATTCCTTTCTTCTCAATCTCTCTTTTCCTCCCTACTTCTCTTCCCCGCCAAAATCCTTGCCACCCCTCTCTTTTCAAAGCCGACATCCATTCAGTCCATCCACGTCGACATCACGTCCCGCAGCTTTCCCCTCTGCACGCCCGTCTTTCTGTCCTAATCCTCAACCTCATTTCTCAGCAACAAGCTCCATTTCTTTCATCCATATTTTCATCAATCCGTTCACGCTATGCAAAACGTCGATACCCATCCCTCCGAATCGCAAATTTTCACCCCCTGCCAGATAGGTCCCATCACCCTTCGCAACCGCACCATCCGGTCTGCAGCTTTCGAAAACATGTGTCCCGGCAACAAACCCAGCCAGCAGCTGTTCGACTACCACACCGCTGTGGCTCGCGGCGGCATCGGCATGACCACCATTGCCTACGCTGCTGTATCCCGCAGCGGCCTCAGTTTCGACGGCCAGCTCTGGATGCGCCCCGAAATTGTGCCCGAACTGCGTCGCCTCACCGAAGCAATACACAACCTGGGGGCCAAGGCATCCATCCAGCTCGGCCATTGCGGCAACATGACACACCATGCCACCTGCGGCCAAACGCCCATTGGTGCCTCCACCGGATTCAATCTCTACTCTCCCACTTTCGTCCGTGCCATGTCCGAAGCCGAAATCCTCCAAACTGTCGACGACTTCGGCAATGCTGTCAATCTCGCCCGTCAGGCCGGCTTCGACTGCGTTGAAATCCACGCCGGACACGGCTACCTCATCAGTCAGTTCCTTTCCCCCTATACCAACCGTCGCCACGACCGTTGGGGCGGCAGCCTCGACAACCGCATGCGCTTCATGCGCCTGGTCGTCGAGAAAGTGATGCAAGCCGCTGGCAACGACATGGCCGTGGTAATCAAAATCAACATGTTCGACGGTTTCCGTCGCGGGATGCAGGAACCCGAATGCCTTCTTGTGGCACAAGAGCTGGAGCGTCTCGGCGTTCATGCCTTGGTGCTCAGTGCAGGCTTTGTAAGCAAAGCGCCCATGCAGGTCATGCGCGGTGCCATGCCCCTCAAAACCCTTGCCCACTACATGGACATGCGCCGCTTCTGGTGGCTCAAGGCTGGTCTCGCTCTGGCTGGCCGCTTAATGATTCCCACTGTGCCCTACAGCGACGCCTACTTCCTCGAAACAGCCAAACGTTTCCGGTCCGCCCTCTCCATGCCCCTCATCTATGTGGGCGGCATCACCGACCGCAACCACATGGAGCAAGTGCTCCAATCCGGTTTCGTTGCTTTCCAGATGGCCCGTGCCCTCATCCGCGACACCGACTTTGTCAACAAAATCCAACAAGGCGAATGCACCCGCAGTCTCTGCTGCCACAGCAACTACTGCATCGGCCGCATGTACACCCTCGACATGCGTTGCCACTCGTGCGTCGACAACCTTCCCCGCAAAATACAGCGCGAAATCAGCGCAGCCGAACACCTCAATTCCTCTCTCCAATGACCCGCCGCCACTCCTCCCCTCGCCCACCCCTCACCGCCCTCGTCACTGGTGCCACCTCCGGCATGGGTCTCGAATACTGCCGCCAGCTGGCCGCTATGGGCCACAACATTGTCATGGTTTCCAACCAGGAGCACCTTATCCAATCCCTCCCCCCGCAGCTGACCCGCCAATATTCCGTCCAGGTCCACGCTTTTTGCATCGACCTCACCCTGCCCGACGCCGCCACACGCCTCCTCGCTTGGTGCCACGACCGCCAGCTTCAAATCGACATACTCATCAACAATGCCGGCATGTTCTTTTTCCACGAGCTCACCCCCGACTATTTCCACCGTGCCGAATCCACACTCGCCCTCCATGCCCTCACTCCCACCCGACTGTGCTTCCTGTTTGGCCAGGAGATGAAACAGCGCCGCAATGGATACATTATCAATGTCTCCAGCTTGGCCGCCAAACTCCCCACCCCCGGCATCACCATGTATGCCGCTACCAAGGCCTATCTCAAAAGCTTCTCCAAATCCCTCTATTTCGAAATGCGCCCCTACGGAGTCGGCGTCACCACCGTCCTCCCCGGCGCCATCGCCACTCCCCTCTACAATCTCAAACCCTCACTCATGCGTCTGGCCACCCGTGTGGGTCTCATCAAATCGCCCCAATGGCTGGTCCACAAAGCTCTGCGTGGTGCTTTCCGGCACCGCCACTATGTCAAACCCGGTGCCATGAACTACTACCTCCCCGTCCTCATCCACCTGCTTCCCAACCGCCTCGAAACCGCCATTTGGAACAAACTACGCCAACCCCAATCCCCTCAATCCCCACAGCAATGAACCATCTCCTCACCATCATCGTCACCGGTGCCACAGGTGCCATCGGAAACGCTGCCGTATTGGCCCTGCGCAGTCAAGGCCACAACGTCATTGCCACCTCCCGCCGCCCCGACCACCAAGGGTTCTACCCTCTCGATATTTCCAACCCCGATTCCATCAACTCCTTTGTCCAAAACCTCACCAGCCAGGGCATCCGCATCGACGCTCTCCTCAACAATGCCGGCACCCTGCTCCCCTCCTACTCCACCACCCCACAGGGCTTCGAACGGGTCACCGCCACCAACTATCTCGGCACCTATCTCCTCACCCGTCAGCTCCTTCCGCTTTTCAACCCCGGTGCGCACATCGTCTGCACCGTCTCCCTCACCTGTCATTTCGCCCATGTCGACCGCAACTTCTTCAATCTCTCTCCCCGCAACTACAGCCAGCTCGGCACCTATGCCAACAGCAAATTCGCCGTCGCCCTCTTTGCCCAGGAACTTCAACTCCGTTATCCCGACCGCCTCGTTGTCAACCTTACCGATCCCGGCATCGTCAACAGCCGCATGCTCTCCATGCACCGTTGGTTCGACCCCCTCGCCGACCTCTTCTTCCGTCCCTTCACCAAGTCACCTGCCAAAGGAGCCCAACCCGCCCTCAACGCACTTGCAGCCAACTGCTCCTTGCAGCTCTTCCGTGGCCGCTCCCATTCCAATATTCCCCGTCGGTGGATTCAGCCCGACCTCGCCGCATGGCTCTGGCAGCAAACCGAACAGCTCGTCATGCCCCAATCCTCCAGCCAGTCCATATAGAAGTAATACATAAAACCTATTATATTCCCTAATTCTCAAAACATGAACATCCTTTATCTTATTCTGATTCTCATTGCCATCATTGTCTACATTGCCTTGTTCCACGTCGATGCCGGCTACGGCAAATTCTTCAATCCCCGCTGGGGACCCTCCATCGGCAACCGCGCCGGTTGGATTCTGATGGAAGCACCCGCCTTCATCGTCATGCTTGTCATTTATCTTGCAAGCCCCGCTCGGCAAATGGGCAGCGTGGCGCCCTTGGTGTTCCTTTTGCTGTTCGAATTGCACTATTTCCACCGCACTTTCGTTTTCCCCTTCCTCCTTCGGGGCAACAACTCCATGCCCCTCTCTGTCATTCTCATGGGGGCCTGTTTCAACGGTGGCAACGCAGTCCTGCAGGGCTACTGCCTTTTCGGCACTTTTGCGCCCCTGCCCTTCGAGCCCCGTCCCGACAGCTGGCTACATTCCATCCCCTTCCTTTCCGGTCTCGCACTGTTCCTTTTCGGCATGGCCATAAACCATCATTCCGACAATGTAATCCGCCATCTCCGTGCCCCCGGCGACACCCGCCACTATCTGCCCGACAAAGGGCTCTATCACTATGTCACCAGTGCCAACTATCTTGGCGAAATCGTTGAGTGGTGCGGTTTCGCGCTTCTCACATGGTCTCCTTCCGGCCTGCTCTTTGCCGTCTGGACCGCCGCCAATCTCGCACCCCGTGCCGCCCGCATCTACACCCACTACCAGCAGGAATTCCCCCTCCAAATGGCCGACCACCCGCGCAAACGCCTCTTCCCCTTCATCTGGTAACACACTCCGCCTGCCATCGGTGCAGCCCTCCTTGATCCAGCACCGATAGCGTTACCTCGAAAAGAGACCAATAATTCCAAATCGTAATACAAAAACACACAACACAAAAGCCTTCCCGACTGCAATTCGGGAAGGCTTTATACTTATCAAGCTTTCTTCAGCCGACAGAAGTCATCAACTGATAGGCACTCGGCGGTCCAGCCCGAAACTCATGGGCGAAACCTTCAGCACCGGGGCAAACTGCAACCGTTTCCACTCGTTGATGCGTACCTTGCGCAGCACCTCGGCCACCAAGGCGGGGTCGTAGCCTTCGGCCACTATCTCCTCCTGACACATCTGCTCTTCTATATGCAAGTTCAATATGCCGTCCAGCACACTATAGTCGGGCAGCGAGTCGGTATCCTTCTGTCCGGGACGCAACTCGGCCGAAGGGGGTTTCTGTATGGTATTTATCGGTATGCGTATACCGTCGCGGTTTATGTACTCGGCCAACTCGTAGACCTCTGTCTTGTACAGGTCGCCAATCACGCTCAACCCGCCACAGCTGTCGCCATACAACGTGCCATAGCCCATGGCCGCCTCCGACTTGTTTGTGGTGTTCAGCGCCACGGCTCCGAATTTATTGGCATAGCTCATAACTATCGTACCGCGTATGCGGGCCTGCATATTCTCCTCGGTCACATCCTCAGGCCGGTTGCCAAACACCGGCTTCATGGTTTCGCGCAGCATGTCGAACATGGGCTTGATGGACACTATGTCGTAACTCACGCCCAGATTCTCGGCCAAGTCCACAGCATCCTTCACCGAGTGGTCGGTCGAATACTGCGAAGGCATCAATATGCCGTGCACATTCTCGGGCCCCAATGCATCGGCGGCAAGGGCACACACCATTGCCGAATCCATTCCGCCCGACAATCCCAGCACCGCCTTGGTCTGGCGGTTCTTGGCAAAGTAGTCTCTTATACCCATCACCAATGCCTTATATACCAACTCCACGGCCTCGGGTTTCTCGTCCACGCACTCCTCCATCAGCTGGAGGTCAACACTCTCGGCATGAGGCTCGAAATAGGGGAACTGGCACAGCACAGTCCCTGCCGCGTTCAGCGCCATCGACCCTCCGGCATACAGGAAACTCCCCTCGCCGCCAGTACGGTTCACAAACACCAACGACGAATTCAGATTTTCCACAATCTTGTGCATGCGGTAGCGTATGCGGTAGGGCTTGTTGTAGTCGAACACGTTGCACCCGCAGCACACCACCATATCGGGCTGCTCCACATGCGACTTCGACAGCTCTTTCAAGTCCTCATAGAAACCTATGGCTATCTGCTGTTCCTGGTATTGTATCACCTGCACGCCCTCGCCACGCACAAAATATTTCTGCTCGTCGGGGGCCAGGTACTTCTTGGTAATGATGCCGCGTATGGCACAGTTCTGCACAAACACAATCGCGTTGCACAGTCCCTTGTCCTGTATCTGCAATGGCAGTCCGATAAGGAAAGCCCTGTATTCCGACCGCTGTATCAACTCCTGCAACACCAGCTGGGCACGTTTCTGCAAATCGGTGTATGCCACCGACCCGAACAGCGGAGCCCCACACAAAGTGCAGGCCGGAAAAACGGTGAGCAACGACTCCTTGCTTTCCGGACGTTCCAACTCTTCAATTATCCATTTCAGGTTTTCCTCGGGGTTGTTCGAAACAACATCATGCTGTACAATATGAATATTCATCTTCTTATTGAATTATTAAGGCCTGCGGCATACCATCCTGCCCCGGATACGTCCTGGCTCTGCATGTGGTGCCCTGCCTCCTACGGTACACGTCGCTTCCGCTCCGCATCCCCTTGGCCCGGACACCGCGCCACCGCCATCGCTGCCATCCGCTGCATATATCATTGCCGCTCAGCCATATTATTTTATTTTACCTCTAAAAATTTACTGCAAAAGTACAAAAAAATGTCCACATTTACATTTTTTTTGTATCTTTGCAGATATCAAACAACAAAAAACAAAGTTAAAAACAACGTTTAACAAATTTAATTACATTTCATTATGAAGAAAGTACTGATTCTTTTGGTGACCGTTGTCGCCTTCGGTTTTGCAGCCAATGCACAGAATGCAATCGGTGTCCGTCTGGGTGGTGGTACCGCCTACGGTGCAGAAATCTCCTACCAGCACGCACTTGGCGCAGCCAACCGTTTGGAAGTTGACCTCGGTTTCAACCGCAGTAAAGACAACTACATCAATCTCGCCGGCATCTACCAGTGGTGCAACAAATTCGGTTCCACCGACTTTGGTTGGTTCATTGGTGGTGGCTTGAACCTTGGCCACTGCGCCAACCACGGTTTCGGCGTTGCCGTTGCCTTCCAGATTGGTCTTGAATTCACCCCCTCCTCGCTCCCTCTCCAACTCACTCTCGATGCCCGTCCTTCTTGGGAATTCCTCCTGCCCAGCGAATGTGGCTATAGAGGCTTTGGCTGGGGTGGCGCACTGGGTGTCCGCTACAGATTCTAATCGGGTTTTACCCGCCTCAACTTATAGCCCCCGCAACCCCTGCGGGGGCTTTATTTATTCCCCTCACTCCCACCTCAACACCGAACCTTCACTAGACCCACACCGAACCTTCACTGGAACCTCTCCGGACCTTCTCGGGATCCACACCGAACCTTCCCTGTGTCTTCCCCATACCTCCCCCACCCCATCACCCCAACTCAAACCCACCTCACTCACTCCATCACCCCAACTCAAACCCACCGCCTGTCCGGCTCTGTCTTGACAAGCCAATCAGTTTAACCAGCAAAAATCTGTCAAGCGATTTCAGGAAAACACACTCCTCCCGGCCTCCCTCCAGCCTTCGCTATCTTTTCACTTCTTAATAACATCATATTTAGCTCTTGTCAAGCTTACCGCTGGACAAAAACTTTTTTCATCCTGATTATGGGGTAAATACTGAGCGAGGGCGGAAGAACGGGCAATAAAACCGGCAGCGGTGGCGTTATGGAAGAAAAAACATCCAAACACAAGCACATCATGGAACACAACCCACAAATAGAACTGGCCGAAAGGTATGTGACAGAAACGGGTGTGTCACTTTTCCTCACCGGGAAAGCAGGCACCGGCAAAACCACTTTCTTGCGACATATTGTGAGCCATTGCTCCAAACGCCATGTGGTGGTGGCGCCCACCGGGGTGGCTGCCGTGAACGCGGGGGGAGTGACCATACACAGTTTTTTCCAGCTGCCTTTCTGTCCCTATTTGCCCGATGTGCCCGAGTTGGTGACCGAATACCAGATGCCGGAGCAGCAACGCAAACTGCGCAAAAACAAGATAGACATACTGCGGACGCTGGACCTTCTGATAATAGACGAGATAAGCATGGTGCGGGCCGACCTGCTTGATGCGGTGGACGCCACATTGAGGCGATACCGGCGAAACGGCCGTCCTTTCGGGGGCGTGCAGCTGCTGATGATTGGCGATGTGCAGCAGTTGGCACCGGTGGTGACCGACGAGGAACGTCCCTATATGGAAAGGGTGTACCCGTCGCCCTTCTTTTTCAACAGCAAGGCTTTGCAGCGGCTACATTATATCACCATACAGCTCACCACCATCTACCGCCAGCAGGACCCCCTCTTTGTAAATCTGCTGAACAACATCAGGGATAACAATTTCGACCCCGAAACATTGCAGACGCTCAACACCCGGCTCAAAGGGAAAAACTCCAGCAGCAAGGCAAGCGGCACAGAGCCCGACGATACCGAACCCATATTGCTCACCACCCACAACTATCAAGCCGACGCAGTGAACCAACGCCACATGAAGGAGCTGAACACACCGAGCTACACGTTCGAGGCCAAGGTGACCGGAAACTTCCCGCCCTCGTCGGCACCGGTAGAGAGCACTCTGGAGCTGAAACCCGGGGCGCAGGTGATGTTTGTGAAAAACGACAGCTCGGGCAGCCACCGCTACTACAACGGCAAGATAGGAACGCTTGAGGAGGTGCGCGACGAAGAGGCTGACGGCAACCAGACTCAACAGGTGATTGTGGTGCGCGATGAGGAGGGCGAACGCATAGAAGTGTCGCCCGAGACGTGGGAGAACGTGAAATACGAAATCAACCCTACCGACAAGGAGATAAAACAGATTGTGGACGGAACGCTGACGCAATATCCGTTGAAACTGGCCTGGGCCATCACCATACACAAGGCACAGGGACTAACATTCGACCGCGTGCAGGTGGACGCCGCGTCGGCATTTGCCTACGGGCAGGTATATGTTGCGCTGAGCCGATGCCGGAGCCTTGAGGGGCTGACCCTGCTGTCGCCCATAACAGCCAACAACGCATTCGCCAACAACGAGGTGGAACAATACAACCACGCACTTACTCCGCCCGACCAAGCCCGCCAACAGCTGGACTATTACCGCACACAATATTACTACGACATGCTGTTCGAGCTCTTCGACTTCAGCAGGACAGAGCACGATGTGGAGAGTTTGGAAAGGCTGTTTCAGGAGCATCTGCGCTCCACCTATCCACAACAGGCAGCCCAACTGACCGAGGCAGCCTCGGTGATAGCGGAAAGCATAACCGCTGTGGCCGAGCGTTTCAAGCGGCAACTGACCGCCATAGCCCAGACCGAGACCAATGGCAACAAACAGTACACCGAAGAACGGATAGCCAAAGGCTCGGCCTATTTCCTCGACCAGATGGAGCAGATGGACAAACGAGTGAAGCCACTGCTGGAAGTGGTGGTGGACAACAAGGAAACCGCCTCAAGACTGAAGGAATTGGCCGAACAATACCGTTCGGGCACTGAATTGAAAATAGCCCTGTTGAAAATGGTGAAAGAAGAGGGATTTGAGATGGCGAAATACCAAAAAGCCAAAGTAGACTTCACCCTTCAGCCCAAGAACAAGCGGCAGGAGAGCGGAAAAGTGGAATCGGTATATGCCAACAACCGCCATCCAGAGATGATAAAACGGTTGTCGGCCTGGCGGCGCGGGAAAGCCGAGGAGGCCAACCTGCCAGCCTTTGCCATCATCACCCAGAAATCGCTTTTGGCCATAGCCGACAACTTGCCACAGAACATGGCGGGGCTGCTAAGAATTCCCGGCATCGGAAAGATGAAAGCAAAACAATTCGGCCAAGAGCTGCTGCAGATAATACACGACTATTGTGCCGACAACAATATGACAATCGAGCCTAAGCAAAACAGTGTTCCGGAACAGGAGGAAGAGGCCAAACCCGCCCGAAACACCTCGCGCGGGACGGACAACTGGAAAACTGCGGCAAAATTGCTGGCAGAGGGGAAAAGTGTGGAGGAGATTGCGCAGGAGATGTCGCGAGCAAAAAGCACTGTGGAGGGATACCTCATTTCGGCTGTGGAGAAAGGAGCACTCGACCCAGACCTGATACTGCCCCAAGAAGAACAGGACGAAATAATCACCTACATGCTTGAACACCGCGACAACAACCTGTTGAAGGATGTGTATGAACACTTCGACGGGAAATACAGTTACCTGAAGCTGCGGGTGGCACGTTTTGTATCCAAGGACCTTTAACCCACAAATAGGACACTGGAATGAAGCACTAATTGGACATTAAGCCGACTATTTTTATCATGACGATTTTTCAGTTCTGTTTATAGCCGGTTCGGTTTATCCGTTTTCGTGTCACGTCCCTGACGGGACGCATCATGCATACATCCGAATATCACCGCACTGCACAATGCACGGTGTTGCTCCCCTTGGTCGCGACACCGTACTGCACAATGCACGGTGTTGCTCCTCTTGGTCGCGACACCGTACTGCACAATGCACGGTGTTGCTCCCCTTGGTCGCGACACCGTACTGCACAATGCACGGTGTTGCTCCCCTTGGTCGCGACACCGTACTGCACAATGCACGGTGTTATTCATGTCTCACCCCTTCGGGGTGATTTAAAGAGAGACCCCTCACTATTATAATGAACGATTTGGAGTTAATCCTTTAGCATCGAACAGCGTGGCGGATGCATTGAAGTGAAGGATTGGAACTGGGATTCACTCCACCACACGGAGACGTTGTCGGGCCTGTGTACGCGACATAAGGTTGAAATGCCACCATTCGGAATTGAGGGGTTGCAGACCCTGCTGTTTCATTATGCGGCGCAGAAGCTTACGATTGTCCAGTTCCTGCCGGGTGATGGCACCGGACGAGAGGAGCCGGGATTCGGCAGTGATATGAGACTCTGGTCCGAAATGGTCGAAAGCGGAGCCCATGGGCAAGGGATTGCCCGAGGAGTCGACAAGGGTGACATCGACAGCAGCACCATAGTTGTGCAGGCCAGGACCGTGAAGGGGGTTGGCGACATAGATATTATTAGGTGTGCCCTGCACCAGATGGAACATACGGTATTGCACAGAAATCGGACGCACAGCATCGAGGATGAGCAGAGAGAGGTCGGGCCGCTCGCTACGCAACGCCTGTTGGGCGGCCACAATCTTCTGAGCCAACGCGGGAAGGAAAAAGGCATGGTGGAAGTCGGAATAGAGCACCTCACCAATAAAATTGTCGGGGGTAGCATAGACCAAATGGACCTGGATGGAGGGGTCGATGGTTTGAATATCCACCAAACCGAGGGCAAGAAAACGCCGTTCGGTAGCAGTATAGTAGGGACGCTGGCGCGGAGGGGAGTCGAAATCGGAATTGTTTAGCGTAGAGCCTGCACCGAGCTGGCCCCGATGGTGACCGCAGCCGAGTACAAAAGCTATGAGAAAGAGCCTAAACAACCGTTTCATACAATAACGAAACGGAGAACCGGAAGAAATATTGTACCGCAGAAAGGAAAACCATATTCATAACAAAAGGGGAAAAGGATATGCAGATTCGAAAAAAAAATGTATCTTTGCATAAGGGTGTAGCCCCTAAACATGAACACAACAACATATATTTCAACAGGCTATGGACAACATTGTGAGACAACTCTGCAAGGACAACGAGCTGGTGGAGTTATACACCAACCCTGACGACTACGACAAATTCGGAGTGGGATATATAGAAGCCTGCACCGAAACAGACTGCTTGGTGCATACTTTTCAGGAAAACGATTTGGACGATGGCTACTATGTGAAGCAGAACGATGACATACTGATGATACGCAAAGATACCACCTATTTAAAGAACATGCTACATTTTATCAAGGCAAAAGCGCCGAAGTACGAATTGCCGAAAGGGTATTGGCCAGAGCTGAATTTGCAGAGCGTGGTGCTGAACCTGTGTATGCAAGAGGTATTGATAGCAGTGGTGAGACTGGAGTGCGGAGTGGAGATATTTGGCTGGGTGAGGGAGATTGGCGACAACATAGTGGAGATAGAACAGGTGGACAGCGACGGAATGCCAGACGGAATTACATACGTAAGACAGGAAGATATAATAATGGTGGGATTCGGGGGATTGGAAGAGAAACGCCGAACAAAACTGTTTGCCGCAAGAAGATAGAGTCCCCTTTGCGGAAGTGAGAAAAAAAACAGTCACACGAGGACAGACTAAAACATCACTCACAACAACAAAAAACATGTGCAAAAACGATAGAACAGCAGTACCACACAAGATACTCAATAACGGCGTAGAGATGCCGATGGTAGGGCTGGGGGTATACAATATCAGTAGCCACGAAACACAGAGGGTTGTGGAAGAAGCCATAGCAGAAGGCTACCGCAGCATCGACACCGCTGCCATGTACCACAATGAAGATGGCGTGGGGGCCGCGGTGCGTTCCTCGGGGGTGCCAAGAGAAGAGTTGTTTGTTACAACCAAGATTTGCGAGCCCTGCTACACAGAGAAGGAGACGATGCTCACAATAGAAACCTCGATGAAGAAACTGGGTCTGGACTATGTGGACCTGATGCTGCTGCACTGGCCTGTGGGGAAGCCTGACGTGATGTGGCACACATTGGAACAGATGTACAAGGAGCAGCTGTTTCGTGCCATAGGAGTGTCGAACTTCTATCCCAACACCTTCCCCCTGATTGCAAACGGGGCCAGCATAATGCCTGTAGTGAACCAATGCGAATGCAGCGTGCTATACCAGCAGCGTAAGATGATGGAATATCTGAAACCCCACAACGTGGCTTTGGAAGCCTGGAGCCCCCTAGCCGAAGGCAGACACGGAATACCATCAAACGCAACACTGGCAGCCATCGGGATGCGGCATGGGAAGACCGCCGCACAGGTGGCGCTGAAGTTCCTTGTTCAGAATGGTATAGTGATTATCCCCAAGACCACTCACCGAGAGCGTATGAGAGAGAACATCGACCTTTTTGATTTTGAGCTGACCGAAGAGGAAATAAACGAAATCCGTTGGCTGGACACAGGACACAATGTGACCGGATGGCCATCGGATGCACTGACTTACAACCCACACAACAATTAAACTACCATGAAACATAAAGTAAGACTGACTGTAATTGACAAGAAATGTTTTTCGGACCTACAGCAACACTATTGTGCCGACCCATGTTCAGGTCCCTGTCCATGCTATAATGTGGGCGATGTGTTCGAATTCTATCGCGATGATGTTCGCGATGACTTCTGGCACATGGGTCTGGACACCCTAATTCACAGCAATGCCGACCCAAACACAGTTGCCGGAGGCCCACGGCTGCCCCATTGTTCGGAGCTATGGGATGCGATATCACGATACATATACACCGGGCTACAGGGCGGATCTATCATGAAAGGATGGATGAAGAACGAGAACGAGATGATAGCCTGCTGCTCGGACGGCACACGACCTGTGATATTCAAAATTGAACGCATCGACTATGAATAAATGCATTGGGCCGGAATCGATATTTCTGAACCCTTGATACCACGTGGAGCCAACAAGGAACGAATCCATTTTGAACAATAAAAAACAAAATACCTAAACAATATGAACAAAATCAATATCCCGTTAATCGGCAGTTTGCTGATACTGTCAGTAATCGTGTGTCCATTGCTCTACATATATGTAGGGCCCGACCTCAACAGTGAGCAACTATCGGTGCTCAAAACCTTGGTTATCATTGCCGGATGCAGTGCGCTGTTCTGCTTTACGGTAGGAGAGCTGTCAGGCAACAACAGCCAGGTGGATAAGATATGGAGCATTTTGCCTTTTGTTTACTGCTGGATAATAGCCGCCCACGGCGGAATGCACCCCCGGCTGGTAGTAATGGCCATTCTGGCAACCCTGTGGGGATGCCGCCTGACATTCAACTTTGCGCGGAAGGGAGCCTACAGGCTCAAATTCTGGGAAGGGAACGAGGACTACCGCTGGCAGCTGGTACGTTCCAACCCGGTGTTTAAACATAAGTGGGTGTGGGCCGTTTTCGACCTGCTATTCATCTCCATCTATCAGAATGTGCTGCTGCTCCTGATAACCCTGCCTGCGTTGGTAAGCATGAATTCCTCCGCGCCTTTCGGCTGGGTGGATGCCATTGCGGCCATACTGATGCTGGGCTTCATCGTATACGAGACCGTGGCCGACGAACAGCAATGGAAGTTCCAAAGCAAGAAGTGGGAAATGATAAATGGCGGGAAAAAGCTGGAAGAGCTGCCCGTGCCATACAACAAAGGATTCAACACAACAGGATTGTGGAGCATGAGCCGGCATCCAAACTATATGGCCGAACAGGCTATATGGGTGAGCCTGTATATCTTCTCTATCGGTGCAGGAGTCGGCATCATCAACTGGAGCATGATTGGGGCACTATTGCTTATAGTGCTGTTTGTGGCCAGCTCCAGCCTCTCGGAAGGGATAAGCGGAGACAAATACCCGGAATATGGGCGTTACTGCAAAGAAGTGAACAAATTCCTCCCCGGGAAAAGATACAAATACTAACCCCAAAAGAGACATTGTTAAGAATGCCCGAAAACTAGATGCAGAGCCAACGTTGAATCCACATACGAAATACTAACAATTGGAAGCACAAATACAACTATGAGTTTTAACACACATGACATATCGCGCAATGCGTGCCAACTATTCGGGAAACAGGCACATTGCGGCTACGACTGGTGGTGGCACAGCCTGACTGCATACGATGCCGAGACAGGAGAGCCACGGCCTTTCTTCATAGAATTCTTCCTATGTAACCCAGCACATGGAACGGACAAGCCACAGTTTGGCCAAGACCCCAAAAGGCATGGCCTGCAGCCGTCGTACCTCATGGTGAAAGCCGGTGCATGGTGCGGAGAAGACAGGGTGCAGCTGCACAGGTTCTTCGGCTGGAAACAGACGGAAGTGGACTGGGGTGTGCCGTTCCGGATAGCGGCCGGGGATTGCCGACTGAGCGAGACCGAGACAGCCGGCTCAATATCCATCCCCCCAGAACAGGCCGAAGCCCATCCCGAATGGATGTGCGGAAGCGGAGAGATGAGCTGGAATTTGAAGATAGACAAACAGGTGGCCTTTAACGTTGGCTATGGAGCCTCAGAGCCCATGCGCCGATGGCAACTATTTGAAATGTTTTGGCATGCCGAGGGTATGAAAACCGCCTATGAAGGAGAAATCACCTTCAACGGGAGACGCTATTGGGTGCATCCCGAAAACTGCTACGGTTATGCCGACAAGAACTGGGGAAAAGACTTCACCACCCCATGGGTGTGGCTTTCCTCGTGCCATTTGACAAGCGAGATAACTGGACGGAAGCTCACCAACAGCGTGTTTGACATTGGTGGCGGGAAACCCAAAGTGGGGCCAGTGGCGCTACCTAGGCAACTGCTCTCCGCGTTCTGGTATGAAGGAAAGGCATACGAGTTCAACTTCTCAAAATTCTGGACCGGTTGCAGAACGAAGTTCCATTGCTATGAAACCGACACCCAGATGGTATGGCATGTGGAGCAACGCACTTGGCTCAACCGCATGGTGACGGACATCAAGTGCGACAAAAGCGACATGTTGCTTGTAAATTACGAAGCCCCCAATGGACAGAAACGGCACAACCGCCTATGGAACGGCGGAAACGGACATGGGACAGTGTGCCTATACCGCTGCGGCAAACTGATAGACCGCCTGCGAGTGGAAAATGTGGGATGCGAATATGGCGAATACGATACAACTCTACCATACTCCCGAAAGCAATAACCGAGAGGCAGATACAAATGTGATATACATCCCAATAGCTGTCTGTGAACGGAAAGACAAAGACCTACTGACCGAATGGGGCAGTATATAGCCAAAAGCAAAGCCGAGACTATGTTGGGGCTCTTGACCCGAACGGATAGTCTCGGTCTTTCATTACTAGCAAGTGAATATGGCGAGTCGAAATATTATAGCCCATCTAGGCCTTATGTCAGCTCCTTGCCATTACTCACTATTGTAACACAAGTACTCATCAAGGATTATCCTATACCAATTCGTCCCAAAACACTTTCGGCAGCCAGATATTCTCCACATCGACTGCGCCGACAAAGAGTGGAGCCACCTGACGGGGTGTATATCCAGCCACGCCGCAACCAATGGCGGTTACAAGGAAAGTGTACTCGGGGTGTTCCTTGGCGAAGACAACGAAACGGATAGCCTGCTGTCGCAACACTTCAAGCCCGTCCATAGAGTCTATGGCATAGCTCCTACCCTGCAACCCCTCAGCTTGTCCCATCACTGCGCCGAAACAATCGAGGGCAAGTTTGGACGAACCTCCGATGTGTTCACCTTTGCCATTACTGCCAAACACAAACACCTGGCCGGCTTTGAGGTGTTTGATATGATTGGGGGTAACTCGGTGCGAGAATTCTTCAAAGCTCTGATAGTTCACATTTGTACGCAGTGCCTCTCGGACTATCGCTGAGCGTTCAGAGAAGGATGCTTCTGCCGACGCATAGGTGAAAGCCCCGTCCATACGGTTGAACATACGGTGTTTGGCTTTCCTCTCCTTTTCCCAAGCCGCTCCCATACCTTCTTCAGTGTCCTGGAAAAAGAATGTGTTAGTGATAGAGAGATTCATAGCAACCGACTCAACATCCTGGTTGGTACCAATATAGGAAAAATTCCACCCATATTCTTTACTCATCTTGTCCACCAAATCCTTGATTGCTCTACCACTGTACTTTTTTGAGGCGTTTTCCATGCCATCGGTAATAATTGTCACTACCACCGATGCGTTTTCCATCTTCCGAGTCTTCTCGAACAAATCTGTAATGCCTTTTCCCATTGCGTCATAGAGGGGCGTGGAGCAGCAGGGTTGATAATCGCGGGAGGTCAAGTTCGCCACCATCTCAACCGGAACGCAGTCGTAAACATACTCCATAGAGCAGGCACAGAATGGAAGCAGGCTTACATAGTGTTCCTGTGTGGCGGCAAATTGCTTTTGGGCGGAACGTATTCCGCCTACCGTTTCATTAAAACCTTCAATAGCCGCTTTTGCAATAGAGGTCATGGATCCACTCTTGTCGAGGATAACCAGGTTGAACACTTGTGTTTTAAGATTGTTGTTTTCCATATACTTTAATATTTAAAGAGTTATTATTTCAATTCACTAAAACTCGAGACGGAAGTTGCCACTTTCTTTCATACGATTATATCCTTCTTTGTCAAAACGGAAACGTTTGCCCGGACGCCCCAATGGACGTGGTTTCTCCATTTCATCATGGAAAGAGATTGCGTTCTCACAATAACAAAATGTATCAGTCGGTATTGCCTGTTTTGACGAATGCCCGGCTCCACCTTGGGGGGCGAACAACTCGTCTATACTCCTGTTGCGCATTTCTTTGTGTTCGCCATAAAAGGTGTTTTGCTTTTTATTGACCCCTCGGTCATACAACACATCGTCAGCGCTTGTCCCCGCCTCTTCGCTATCGTCTGCCACCTCCTTCAGTATTCCCGTCTGCATCATTTTCTTATAGAAGTTGCGGCGGTCGAAATGAACACCCAGAATGCTCTCATAAAGACGTTGCAACTCTGACATACTGAATTCTTCATCAAGCAAGTCGAAACCCACAGGCTCAAAATGGATATCCTCACGGATGCGTTTCATTGCATGACGGAGAATATAGTCGTGGTCGAATGCAAGCTGGGGAATATCGTCGATTGCAAACCAACAGGCATCGGCAGCATCGTCTCCGCCCCTAATCACTGTCTTGGCGGCAAGTGCATAAAAGGCTATTGTAACAACCCGTTCGCGGGGGTCTCGGTGAATGCCCGAAAAGGCACCCAATTGCTTCACACTTTTCAATTCCAAACCCGTTTCTTCCTTCAGTTCACGGATTGCACACTCCTCTGCCGTCTCCTGCATAAGCATAAAACCTCCCGGAAACGCCCACATACCCTTAAACGGCTCTATGCCGCGTTTTATAAGCAATACCTTTAAATCGCGCCCGTCAAAACCAAACACCACGCAATCGGTAGTGACCGCCGGATGTGGGTAATCATATACATACTTCTCTTTATTATTTTCTGTAGCCATAAGAGTGAATTGTTATTTGTGTATTTTCGACGCAAAAGTATATAATATTTTTCATTCCGACAAAAAAAATCGCACATAAATGCAGAACTCATATTCTAAATATCAAATTATTAACAAAATAAAATTGTGTATTTTTTACACACTTATTATATTTCCACACGAAAAACACGGGTAGAAACAATACTTTTTGTGTATTTTCAACACAAAATCGCGACAACATAAGTATTATCCAAAGGAAATCGCGATATACACCTAATTGTAAATTAGTTATACCACGAACAATAAAACAACAACCCAAAAAAGGCATATTAACCCAAACGCCTAACCCGTATTTGAGCAGCCTAAACAACAACCTATATTAATATGAACTGCGGCGAAGGTCAAAAGAACATTCCCAATAGACATCGATAAAGGTAACGACCATAAAACAAAAAAAGTGATCAACCGACCACTATTTTGTACCCCGGAGAATTGCACTGGAGCCGTCACCGAGCCATCGTAAAGACATCGCCGAGGGGGCGCACTCCCCACTGCGGTGCAATTCGTAGTTTTTACGAATCCCTAATGTTGGAGATACAATATTTCGTAGTTATAATATAGGAGACACGAAAAAAGCCCGCCGCTGTGTCGGAGGGCTGTATGCCATACGCTGGGTGGGTCAGGTATGCCCTGTCAGTCTGCTATGGCTTGAAAAAACAGGACGAGCAGCAGAATCGAACTGCTACACGTCAGCCGTTGGCTGAGCCGCCTTTACCATACATCGCGGGTCTACTCGCCCTGCCGATTGTGAAACTACCAAAGATCGACCCTGCCCAAATCGCCAAGGTCAATGCTGGCGGTCTTTGCGCCGAGAGCCTTGAACGCACGATTGATGGATGAGAATGACGGCTGCTTTCCATTCTCGATTTTCGACACCTGGGCTTTCTGTACACCCATGCGCTCGCCGAGCTGCTCTTGGGTCAGCCCCTGCCGCTTGCGCTCCGCCTTGATGGCTTTGCCAAGGACGGCTTCAATTACTTCTGAGGTGGTGTTTTCTCGCATTAGTGATTTATATTTCAAGTAAGTCAAGCCCGCCATGCTGTATGTACCATGAGAATTTGCTGTCGGAACTGATAAGGGTCAGCCCTCTGCTTATGGCAGTGGCAATGATGGCTCGGTCGAACGGGTCGGAGTGGAGCCTTCTGTCCATTGGTAGTGCTGACATGATAACAAGCGTCTCGTCTGCCAACGGTACGGTGTAGATGTTCATCCTCGCAATGTTGGCGAGAAGGTCTTTCCCATATATAGGCAGGTCGATTTTATTGCATTGCTGGAGATGTACAATTTCGACAATGGTCAAGTTTGACACATAGAACATTGCCTCGGCGTATGTCAATTCTTCTCGAAGATTAGCAGGAAACTCGCCATTGTTGGTCAGCAACCAAACGGCTGCCTGTGTGTCGAGCAGGTATCGGTTCATCTTCCAGTGCCGAATGGGTCGGGAACTAAATATTTGCAATACAAACCGGGGATATAAGGCACTACAACTGGCTTTCTTTCCTTCCTCTCTTTTTTACCCTTACTTGTTGTTTCTTTGGGTGTTGTATGTGTTTTTGTATTCATTTATTGCTTTATTTTCAAGTGCAAAGATACATAATATTTCCGACATAGGAAACTTTATTATGTATTATTTTGAGAAAGGGCAAAAAGAAAGTCCCACCACAGCGTGAAAACTCTTGTGAACAACGGAAAGTAGGTGCTTGGCGGGGTTGTGGCTGGCATGAGCAAGGGAGAGCCATCCTTATCCCTGCGGGGCGATTATCGGTCAATCCCCTCTGTTGGCCTTCTGTTTCTCCTCAATCTCTTTGTCTATCCATCGGACGATGTCTATGCCCTCGTCGGCGGTGTGGTGGAGTGTAACTTCCTCTCCGAAATCCTCATCCTTGCCAAGTGTGGACATCAGGTACCGCACCATCGTGGAGTCGGGCAGCTGTTCCCATCCGACGACACATCCCTGCGGGTCTTTGATGGGTATGCCGAGTGCCACGATGTTGGCGGTCATCAATGCATCGTCTGAAAACACAAAACAATGTCAATTATACTCGAAAATACAAATGGACGAAATAACCCAAACGCCTAACCCGTATTTGAACAGCCTAAAACACAACCTATATTAATATGAACTGCGGCGAACGTCAAAAGAATATTCCCAATAGACATCGATAAAGGTAATGGCCATATAACAAAAAAAGTGATCGACCGACCACTTTTTTGTACCCCGGGGGGGACTTGAACCCCCACGCCATTGCTGACAGCAGATTTTGAGTCTACCGCGTCTACCATTCCGCCACCAGGGCATTTCGAACCGGAATTGATGATTAAAAAGCCTGACTTTTACCTCCTAAATCCCGTTTTTTCTCTTTCGAAATCGGATGCAAAAGTACATACTTTTTTCGACATGGCAAAATTTTTTTTTCAAAGTAGGCAATAATCAAGAAAAATGTTGTATCTTTGCAATCTCAAAATCAACACAAAATGGGCAATACAAAAACTGATAAAGTATTCATTTTCGCAGGCCGAGCAACCGAAAATTTGGCCCGCAGAGTAGCCGATATTTACGGAATTCCTCTGGGAAATTCGACAGTTTTCCAATATGCAGACGGTGAATTCCAACCCTCCTACGAGGAAACTATACGTGGTGGCGTGGTCTTCATCATCCAGTCCACCCTTCCCCCCACCGACAACCTGTTCGAGTTGTTGATGATGGTTGATGCCGCCCGTCGTGCATCGGCAGAAAAAATCATTGCCGTTATTCCCTATTATGGGTTCGCTCGCCAGGACCGCAAGGACAAACCCCATGTCCCCATTGCATCAAAACTTATTGCAAACATGCTCACCGTGGCCGGAATCGACCGCGTGATTTGCATGGATTTGCACGCCGACCAAATCCAAGGTTTCTTCAACATCCCCGTCGACCACCTCTACGGCTCGTCACTTTTCATGCCCTATATCCGTGAAAAATTCGACATCGACGAGGTCATGTTCGCCAGCCCCGACATGGGCGGTAGCAAACGTGCCGGCATGTATGCCAAAACCCTCAACAACAGTTTTGTCATCTGCTACAAGCACCGCAACAAACCCAACGAAATTGGCGAAATGCGCCTTATCGGTGATGTGAAAGACAAGCACGTCATCCTTCTCGACGACATCATCGACACAGGTTCCACCATCTGCAAAGCCGCCAGCATCATCATGGAAAATGGCGCCAAGAGCGTCCGCGCCATGATTACCCACCCTGTGCTCAGCGGAAACGCCATCGAGAAAGTGGAAAACTCAGCACTCGAGGAATTGGTCACCACCGACACCATCCCCTTGAAACGCGAGAGCGACAAGATACACGTGCTCAGCTGCGACTGGTTACTGGCCGAGGCCATCCGCCGCGTGGTGATGTACGAATCGCTTGACAACCTCTACGAAACCACCATCCACCACAAAGGTGTCATCCATCGCTTATAATTAATCCTTAAAACAACAATATTTATTATTAACCGGCCGTGAGGCCACAAAACAAACAATTAAAATGAGAATAGTATCATTGAGCGGTTCTCTCCGAGAGAACGTAGGGAAAAAAGATGCTAAGGCTCTGCGTCGCGACGCTAAAGTGCCTTGTGTTATGTATGGTAAAGGCCAGCAGTACCTTTTTGCTGTTCCCCAAACCGAATTCCAACGCATTCTGTTCAACCCCGAACCCTGCTTTGTCGAAATCAACATCAATGGTGAGAAACACCAAGCCATGCTGAAAGACATCGACTTCCACCCCGTAACCGAAATCGTTTATCACTGCGACTTCTACGAGCTGAGCGACGACAAAGAAATCGTCATGTCCATCCCCGTTCACACCACCGGTACCTCCTGTGGCGTTATGAAGGGCGGCAAACTTGCCTACAAACAAAAGAGACTCAACGTCAAGGCTCTCCCCGCCAACATGCCCAGCGAAATCCTGATCGACATCACCAACCTCGATGTCAACCAGCGCTGCAAAGTGCAGGACATTGCCACCGACAACTATGCCATCCTCAACCCCAAGAGCAGCGAAGTCGTTGTTATCAACAGCACCCGCGCAGCTGCCATGAGCACTGAAGAAAGCACCGAGGCTGAATAATAGTGTCCCTATCGACAACAAAATAGACAAAAGCCGCAGAAGCCTCGTGCTATGCGGCTTTTTTGTTAAACAACGGTCAATTCAATTCCCACCACCAAACAACTATCCCTATGCATAAAGCAGGATTCGTAAACATCATCGGCAACCCCAACGTGGGCAAATCCACCCTCATGAATGCACTGGTAGGCGAACGCCTCAGCATCATCACCAGCAAAGCGCAAACCACACGCCACCGCATCATGGGAATTGTGAATGGCGAAGACTTCCAAATAGTCTACACCGATACACCCGGCATTGTCAACCCCCACTACAAACTGCACGAGCAGATGATGGGATTCGTAAACAACGCGCTCGAGGACGCCGACCTTTTCCTGCTAGTGACCGAGGTGGGCGAGACCTTCAAAAACCAGGAAGTATTGACCAAAATAGTCAATTCCACAACCCCTGTAATCCTGGTCATAAACAAGATAGACCTCTCAAACCAGCAGGTCATAAGCGAGAAGATTGACTATTGGCAAAAACAAATACCGCGCGCAATCGTAGTGCCCGCATCCGCCACCGAACGCTTCAACATCGACACCATCTTCGACCACATCATCAACCTCCTCCCCGAAAATCCCCCCTACTTCCCCAAAGACGAACTCACCGACCGCTCAATGCGTTTCTTTGTCAGCGAAATAATCCGCGAAAAACTGCTCCTCTTCTACCAAAAGGAGATACCCTATAGCTGTGAGGTTGCCGTTGAAAGCTACGAGGAGAAGGAAGGTGTCGACAACATACATGCAGTCATCTTCGTTGAGCGGGAGTCGCAGAAAGCCATCCTCATAGGCCATCAGGGCAAATCCATCAAAAAGGTAGGCATCGAAGCCCGCAAAGACATCGAGGAGTTCACCGGCAAGAAATGCTTTCTCAACCTCTATATCAAAGTAATGAAAGATTGGCGCAACAGCGACCGCGCCCTCAAGCAATTCGGCTACCAGACCGACTAACGCTCTCGCCCGCACCCACCCCTCTGCTCCCACGCCTCGCCAGTATGCGGAAACAGCCAATCCACGCTGTCAACAACTCAACAAAGTAGCGTGCCTCCGGCACGCAGAATTTAGTTATCCGTCCCCTCCCCACACGGCACTTCGCTTCGTGTGGGGTTAATAAGATTACGTGCTTTCAGCACGTTTATCGGACACAACTGATAACAACTCAATTCCCATTTCATGCTAACAAACCGTTCCTCCGACGATAGCGCAGCACTGTACCCCGTTTATCCATCAAAAACAGCCGACATAATCTATCATCACACCCGCGACAACAATTCCGCCCATCCTCTCAAAACGGAAATCCATCCCACATACCCCCCAGTAGCAAATCCATCTTTCTCCAACCACATTCCCGCTTCCTTCCCCCTTCACCATCCAACAACCACCTAACAACCTATTCTTCGCCGCCAAGCTTAAGAAGAGATTGATAGAAGGTTACTAACGGCTTAATAGGTAGCGAAGGCAGAACATTTGCGGACAGGACGCAAAAATGACTGTGTTTTCCTGAAATCGCTTGACAGATTTTTGCTGGTTAAACTAATTAGCTTGTCAAGACATGAGGGAGGGGGAAATGCAAGAGACCTTGCAACGTATGGGGATAGAAGATGTGTGGCAACGGTGTGACGGGTGGTGGGCACTCTGATTGTATCATGACTTGGGCAATGAAGTACGGATACCAAATCCCAGGCATGGATGGAGGGCATATTAGGCAAAGGCTATGAAATCGCAAAGATGAGGTAAACTTGACAAGAAAAAAACACTCATTCAATTATCATGCTCAAGACCTCCTTCAAACAAGGGAGGTAAACTCGACAAAAATAATCCCCTCATCCAATAGAGGACGAGGGGCGGGATTGAATATGAAAAAAACAGTTATTATACTATGAAAGAATAACTCTACTAATAGTACTTTATATCTCTTTCAACAATGTAGACCGGAATTTTCTTGTCGTTTTCCAGCTGATACTCGTAGCGGGTCACCCAGTTGCCTTCCTCATCATAGCGATACTCGTAGAGGGTGATGGTCAGCTCGGGGTCGTTGGGGTCCTCGTAATAGTCGAACAAGGTTGAACTGATGGGCTCGTTATGTTCGTCATACTCGTAACGGATTTCCTGCACTTTCTGTCCCTTGGCATTGAAAACAACGGTTTTGAAAACATTGTCGTTCTCGCCGTAGATATACACTTCGCGGCGGAACACGTTGTTGGCCTGGTCGTTGTAGCTCAGCTGGCTGATTCGGCCCTGGGCATCGTATTTATAAAGCACACGACTTTCAATCTGGCGTTCTTCGTCCTCGACGTACACTTCGGTCAGCAAAAGGTCGGCATCGTAGAGGTAATAGGTGCGGCCAATCACATTCTCCTCGGGGTCAAGTATATGCTCAAGAGTAACCAAGCCGAAACCGTCATGTTTATACTTAGTGCGGAAAATCATATCCTCCTCGTTCGAGAGGTAGGACTGGCTGCGGCGCTGACCTTTTTGATTGTATACTGTTTTCAGTCGTTCCAAAATGCTGCCACGGTGGGCGTCGCTGCCACGACCGTCGGCTTCGTACATTACGGACAGAACGTCCTTCACCTCACCATGCAAACCATCGCGCTGACAGTCGGACAACTGCTCGGGCATACGCTGGTCGTTTTTCTGCGGAGCGTTGGGGCGTTTCTGGACAGCCTGATTGGGTCTGTCGTTGATTCTCCCGCGCAAATTATCATTGTTTTGGGCACACATACTGCCTGCAATTCCCAAGAATAGGGATACAATAAAAATCTGCTTTAACTTCATAACTATTTATAAAACATTATATTGCACTTACTTTTATTCCAATTTTGACGCATATTAGCGTTTTCAAAGGTACAAAAAAAAACGGAATTGGAAAAAATTTAGTATCTTTGCAGCTCAAAAAAAATATTAATTTTGTTTTGGAGTACATAATTTCAATATCTTTCATAGCCTACACCATACTGCTTTTCGTGGTTATGTGGTTTTCGTCGCGCAAAAGCAGTGGCAACGACGCTTTCTTTCGCGGACAGCGCAAATCGCCGTGGTTTGTAGTGGCCTATGGCATGATTGGTGCCTCCCTTTCGGGCGTCACATTCCTTTCGGTTCCGGGTGGCGTGTATCACGGGCAGTTCACCTATATGCCGCTGGTGTTTGGCTATGTACTTGGATATATTGCCATCGCGCTGGTTTTGTTGCCACTCTACTACAGGCTCAACCTCACCTCCATCTATAGCTATTTGGAGCAGCGTTTTGGCGTGGCCTCAGAGAAAACGGGTGCGCTCTTTTTCATCATCTCACGCCTCATGGGCTCGGCACTGAGGATGTACCTGGTGGTCTTTGTTCTGTATGAGTTCGTTTTCCGATATTGGGGGGTTCCGTTCTGGATCATTGCCGTAGTCTTCATACTCATCATACTGCTCTATACTTTCCGCGGCGGTCTCAAAACTGTGGTATGGACCGACACCCTGCAGACCACCTTTCTGATTCTTGCCGCCGTGGCCACCGTGGTGGCGATACTCAACCAGCTGGACATATCGCTGCCCCAGCTCATGCGCCGCTCGTCCGAAGCGGGCTACACACGTATCTTCGAGACCGACCCAACTGCCGGAAAATACTATTGGAAACAGATTCTCAGCGGTATGTTTATCACCATTACCATGACGGGACTGGACCAGGACATGATGCAGAAAAACTTGACATGCAAAAACCTGCGCGATGCACAGAAGAATGTGCTCACGAGCAGTATGCTCTTCATTGTCGTCAATCTTATATTCCTCTGTCTTGGAGCCGCCCTTATAGCCTATGCCCAAAGCACCGGTTTCCAGCTCCCGACATCGGAGGATGGTGTGGTTGTGGGCGACAAGATTTTCCCGGCGGTGGCTTTCCACCTCAATACATTCACCGCAGTGGTATTTGTTCTCGGCATGGTTGCGGCGGGCTATTCCAGCGCCGACGGCACCCTCACCGCCCTCACAACCACCCTCTGCTTCGACTTTCTGGGATTTGACAAAAAAGAATCGAACACACCGGCAGGGATACGCACACGTCGACTGGTTCACGTGGGGTTTGCATTCCTGTACCTGCTGGTGATACTCATATTCCGGCCTTTCCACACACAGTCGCTGATTGATACGCTTTTCGACATAGCCGGATTCACCTATGGGCCCCTGCTCGGCCTTTACACCTTCGGCCTTTTCACCCGTCTACAAGTGCACGACCGCTGGGTGCCCCTTATCGCCGTTGCCTCGCCTGTCATCTCGTTCATACTCAAAAAATATATGCCCCTTTGGACGGGCTACCACTTCGGCTTCGAGATTCTGCTGGTGAACGGCTTGCTCACGTTCATCGGTCTCCTGCTCATTAGCAAACAAAAAGATAACACAAAACAATATTGCAACCCATCATGATTCGCAAATTCATTCCCTTGTGTGCATTGGCACTTCTCTGCACTGGCTGCTACACAGTAACCCCCGTCAGCAGAAACGGCAATTCCAGCAATGGCGGTCTGTACTACGCTCTGCCGCTCACGAAGATATGTGTGGAAGTAACATATCAGTATTTCGACCTCACCGACGCCGTATTTAGCGAATATGCATCCGAAATGCTGGCCCTCGACAACTTTGATGTCGAGAAGCCTTACCGCATTAAAGATATCCAAACCTCATACACGGTCACCCCCGACCCGGACAACTATTATCTTGTGACGCCCAACGGCATATCGGTACAAGTGGACAGCAGGCATCTGCTCCGCGCCGTGGGCATGACGCCCCAGGAAGTAGCCGCTGAAACCGGTCCGGCACTTGCCGTTAACCAAAACGATGCTGCCGACGCCAAACTGGTGCTCCACAACGCAACAGCCGACAAGATGCTGCCGACCTACAACCTGTATGACCGCACCGACACCTTCTATGTGCGTGGCGACAATCCCGGACGTCCCACAGGCACATCCACCAAGAAAGCGCCCCGTTCGCTACGCCAGCGTGCCCAAGCCGCTGCCGAACAGATAGCCGAGCTTGAGGATTCGCGTGCCGATATAGCCCTCTCCGACCGCTACACCCTTGAGGGAAAACGCCAAACCCTGCAACAACTCGAAGAGAAAGAAGCCCAACTCCTGGCTCAATTTATCGGAAAACCTGTCACGGAGACCGTGCATTTCTACGTACAGCCCAAACCGGCCACCTCTCCGTCCGACACCGTGCAACAGATGGTGCTGTTCTATTTCTCGCGCAGTGAGGGCATTTGCGAAAGCGACGACTACGACGCACTTCCCGTTGTGTGCACACTGCGTCCCGACCGCGCCCTGCAGAATGTGCGTCACTTCAGCCGCGGCAAGGCAGGCGTGTGGTTTCTTCCGGACCGCACCTTCAAATACCGCCTCCCCTCGCGTGCGCACCTTTCCCTTTCGTGCGAACTATTCGACTACAGCGTAACCCTGCCCGTGGCGCAGTATGGTCCCGTGATAAGTTTACCCCACAAGCATTTCAAAGCCTTGTTTGATCCCTCGACCGGAGCTATCATATATTACCAAAACTGATATACACCCTACTGTCGCCATAATGAACTTCTATACCACCATACTCGGTTCCGGGGCCGCCCTGCCTACAACCTCACGCCACTGCAGTGCCCAGGTGGTTAACATCAATGGCTTCCGCTTATTGTTAGACTGCGGTGAGAACACCCAAACCCAAATACGGGTGTATCACCAGAAACTGCAATCCATCTCCGCCATCTTCATCACCCACCTGCATGGCGACCATTTCTTTGGACTTCCGGGTCTAATCAGCAGCATGCACCTATGTGGGCGCACCGCCCCAATCCACATTTATGCACCCCAAGGCATAGAAGAAGCCCTCTCGCTCATCCTACAGGTGTCCGGAAGCCATATCGACTTCGAAGTGCATTATCACGAACTCACCCATACAGAGGGGTCTCTCGCCATTTTCGAGAACAACTATTGCCGCATACATGCCTTCCCGCTTGTCCATTCCGTCCCAACATACGGATACCTGATAGAAGAAAAGCCCCGTGGCAAAAATCCCGCAAGGAGTTATGCCTACTGCTCCGACACCGCCTATACCGAGACTATTCTCCCTTATATCGACCACGTCAATCTGCTGTGTCTCGAAAGCACTTTCAACAATGCGTTTACCTCTGTCGCCAATGAGAAGCTGCACTGTACCGCCGCACAGGCAGCCACCATGGCCCTCAAAGCCCACGCCGGCAGCCTGCTGCTGACCCACATCAGCGCCCGATACAAGGAGCCGGAAATCCTGCTGTCCGAAGCCCGAGCCATATTCCCCAATACGGTCATCGCCTCCGACGGTTCGCAGCACGGCATCAACTACTTCCACTAGACTTCCCTGCACTATCATTCCCGCAATTTCTGTACACTCTGCTGGTACAGGGTTTATGCCCACCAACGAGTAAAAATGTTTTTACCTTAAAAGGTGTGTCACGATGTGGCGCACCATTTTGCTATCTTTGCAGCCGAAAAAGGCGCTAAGATATGCAAAAAGATAAAGACGACATTGGCCAGCTGCGCAAGCGGCTGCAGGATTGCGAGGATTATATCCTGCGTATAGCAAAGCCTTTTGACGGCTATTGGGACAAGGCGACGGAGGAGGTGATTGACGAACACCTGGGCACGCGGAAATGGATACTTGACGAGATGTTCGAGAAGCACGCCACCGAGGCCGAGGTGCGGCGCTTCGAGGTGGTCAACGAGAGGCTGCTGGCGATGACGAAGCAGTTGAACGAGCGTCACCTCACGTTGCAGGA